>SCPZ01000070.1 GCA_004299305.1 Methylobacter sp. | reverse complement strand
TATTCAGCGTATGCACAATAGAACACGGATGACACCGATTAAACGGATAAACACTGATTTAAGAGTGCAAACAAACTGGGGGCGAACTAAAAATCCGTGTAAATCAGTCCTATCCGTGTCATCCGTGTTCCATTTTTCTATGTGCTGAATAGTTACAAGGTATTAAACATGAATCGATACAGCCAAGTTAAAGATAAAAAAACCGGTGGAAGTGTAGTTTGGGTGATTATGTTGATCATTTTGGCGAGCGCTGGTTGGTTTTATTTTAAGTATAGGCAAGGCGATGCCGTAATAAGGTCAGAAACACACGTTTTGGCTCTTCCTTCAGGTTCCAGGGAGACGGGGGCAGTTGATTCGCTGCTGGTTAGCGGGGGGATAAATACAGAAGCCTCCCCTGATAATATTGTAGTGCTGCCGCAGGATAACTCGTTTATTTTGCCTGATCTTGATCATAGCGATGCCTTGTTGCGAGAGGAAATATTGGGTATTTCTTCCGGGCTTGCCGGTTGGCTGAATACAGACCAGCTGATCAGGAAATATGTTGTTATTGCTAACGATTTTTCGCAGGGATTGCGACTTGAAAAGCACATGCGCTTTCTTGAGCTGGACCAGCCGTTTGCCGTTGACCAGGAAAACGAAAGCCTGTTTATCGCGACCAAGAGTTATCGGCGCTATGACCGGCTGGCAGCGGCAATAAATGCGCTGGATGTACCGGCAACACTGGCTGTATATAAAAAATTCAGGCCCTTATTAGTGCAGGTTTTTAAGGAGTTTAGTTATCCTGATGAGTACAGTCTGGAGGATATTTTCACAAAATCGGCGGCGGTAATTCTTGCTGCGCCTGTTATAGACGGACAAATTGCATTGGTGAGGCACTCAATACATTATAAATTTGCCGATCAACAGCTTGAGGCATTAAATCCGGTACATAAACAGATGTTGCGCATGGGGCCTGAAAACACCCGCATGATTCAAAATAAATTGCGCCTGTTGGTTGAAGGGTGGGTTGATTTAAAAGAATAGCTAAGCATTCAAAATGGTAACTGCTTAGCCCCTTGTCAACGTTGCCACAGATTAACCGATCATAATTAAGTCTAATCTGTGGCGGTTTATTTGGGCGAGTTGTCTTGTGCAAATAGTTTTAACGTGTGCCAAACACTACGATGGTTTTGCCGTGCGCGGTAATCAGTTTTTTATTTTCCAGTTCTTTTAACACGCGTCCGGCCATTTCTCTTGAGCAGCTGACCATGTGGCCGATTTCTTGCCTGGAGATATGCAGTTGCATGCCATCAGGGTGGGTTATGGCATCGGGACTTTTACACAGCTCCAGCAAAGTCCGGGCAATTCGCCCTTCTACATCCATAAACGCCAGGTCACATAAGTTCCGGCTGGTGTTTAATAATCGGGACGATAGTTGTTCACCTATCATGTAGAATATGTCAGGTCCATAGTCCTTGAGTTCTTTTTTCAAGATCTGGCGGAGTCGTGCGTAGCTTATTTCAGCTAAATGGCATTCGCCGCGCGTTATAACGCTGACTTTTCGCGTTTCAGCTTCCTTAAAAACGCCAATTTCACCAATAAATTCATTTTTATTTAAATACGCGAGAATCAGTTCATGGTCGCCTTCTGGATCTTCCACGCAAACGCTGACCGATCCGTCTATAATAAAATAGAGCCGGTCGCCGGTGTCGCCAGGCCGAATAATGGTGGTTTTAGCTGGATATTTTTTTATATGACAAAAACGTAAGAAATGCTCCAGCGCATCTTTATAGGGGTTTTCTTGGATTTTAAGTGTCATAACAACAATTCGTCTATTGTAAATACGGTGGTAAGTTTTGTTAACAATGCAGGATTTTAACAAAAAAATCAACATTGTCACTCTGTCAATAAGCGTTTTTATGCTACTCTATGCGTCATTTTTAACTGGGAAAACAAATGCAAGTAACAGTCAAATGGGTCGATGGCGTGATGTTCGTCGGCGAAACCGGCAGTGGTCATGCTGTCGTTATAGACGGCCCTCCTGACCATGGCGGTCGTAACATGGGAGTACGTCCCATGGAAATGCTTTTGCTGGGCGTGGGTGGGTGTTCATCTTTTGATGTGGTGCAGATTTTGCAAAAAGGCAGGAACGACATTGTAAAATGCGTGGCTGAGGTCACCGCCGAACGGGTTGATGCCGTTCCGAGTGTGTTTAGCAAGATTCATCTACATTTTATCGTCACCGGTCATGATTTAAAGGCATCAGCTGTTGAAAGGGCAGTAAAATTATCCGCAGAGAAATATTGCTCTGCATCTATAATGCTAAGCAAAGCGGTGGAAATCACCCATGATTTTGAAGTTATCGAGGTTTAACTATTTTGAATAAATTGCAATTACACGGCTTTAATAATTTAACAAAGTCGCTCAGTTTCAATATCTATGACATCTGTTATGCACCGGCTGAACAACAGCAGGCTTATATCGAGTATATCGATGAAGCTTATAACGCCGACAAACTGACCCAAATCCTTAAGGATGTCGCCGAAATCATTGGAGCACAAGTTCTTAATATTGCCCGCCAGGACTATGAGCCGCAAGGCGCCAGTGTTACCATGCTGATCTCCGAGGGCGAAGCGCCGCCGCCGCCCAGCATGAACAGCCAATCGCCGGGCCCCTTGCCTGAAACGGTGCTGGCGCATTTGGATAAGAGCCATATTACGGTGCATACGTATCCTGAAAGTCATCCCGATAACGGCATCAGCACCTTTCGCGCCGATATTGACGTTTCCACCTGCGGCCGTATTTCGCCGTTGAAAGCGCTCAATTACCTGATTCATAGTTTTGAATCCGATGTGGTGACCATGGATTATAAAGTGCGCGGTTTTACCCGCGATATTTCAGGCAAAAAACATTACATCGATCATAAAATTACGTCTATTCAGGACTATATTGCGATAGATACGCAAGAAAGTTACCAGATGATTGATGTGAATGTGTATCAGGAAAATATTTTCCACACCAAAATGATGCTCAAGGAAACCGAGCTGGAAAACTATTTGTTCGAGAAGGAATGCGACTTGTCCGCCGATCAAAAGGCGGAAATAGAAAGCAAGCTGCACAAGGAAGTAACTGAAATTTTTTATGGTCACAACTATCGTCAGCGTTATGAGGAAGTTAAGCCCTAAATTCCGTTAAGGTATAAAACCATGAAGAACACCAAGCAAAAAACTTCGTGTTCTTCATGGTAAATTAATCAATAGCTTTATCTTTCAATTGCCGCGCGATTAACGTAATCGGGTGCAGTACTTCCAGTGTTACCCCCCTCTCTCTTAGGCCCGCCGAGATATGTAAGGTGCAGCCTATGTTGGAGCTGACCAGATACCCAGGCTTATCTTCTAAGGTCGCATTCAATAAATCATTTAATAACGCTTGAGCCATTTGCGGATGATCCAGCATATAACTGCCTGCCGAACCGCAGCATTGTATAGCCGCAGGCAGCGGTTTTATTTTAATATCAGGGATTTGTTGCAGCAGCTTCGCTGCTCCTTGCTCCTCACGCATGACGTTTTTTAACGAGCATGGCGTATGCAGGCATACCGATGCGGTTAATGGCATCAATCGGTCGCTGAGATCGCAGCCTGATTTGATTAAAAACTGGCTAATATCGACCACCTTTCCGGCAAGTTCAGCTTGCTGATATTCCTTCATCTGACTACCGCAACCGCTGGCGATGGTCACTATCGCATCCAGGCTTTTATCTGCAAAAGCGCTGCAATTGGTTGCGGCCAGTTGTTCGGATGTTTCATTGTCGCCGTCATGCAAATCCAGCGCACCGCAACAGGTTTGCCGCTCGGGTATGGATACATTAAATCCCGCCGCAGTTAATACCTTGATTGCCGAGTTAACAGTCTCATGGTCCAACAAAGTCCCCATGCAACCGATAAACAAGCCTACATTGCCCTTTGGTTCAGCTGTTGCCGGGTAATGCGGAGCCAAAGGGCTTTGTTCATGATAATCGGGTAATAGGCGATCAATTTTACCCAGTCCCAACAATCCGGGTAATTTGAGTAACCTCGCCGTTTTTTGTAAACGCGTGGTTTGATAAAACCTTAAGCCCGATTGCGCCAGATGATTAGCGGTTTTATTGTGGGACACTTTCTTTAATAGCGATACCGCCAGCGTAGTCTCGCGATCACCCTTTATTTGTTCGCGAAAATTATTAATCAACCGGCCGTAAGGCACCAGCGCAGGGCAGGCCCGTTCACAGGAGCGGCACAGCAGGCAGTTGTCGATATGTTCAAGCAGTTTTTTTGAGGTTTCCAGATGCCTGCCTGCCCAGGCTTGAATTAATGCAATGCGACCGCGGGGCGATTCATTTTCGTTTTGGGTTTTATTGTAGGTGGGGCAATGCGGCAGGCATAAACCGCATTTAACGCAGATATCTGCGTCGGCTAATAAGTTATTCATGGCGTTGTGCGGCGATTGCGTCAATTATTTCGGAATACTCTTCGATTTTTGGCCGGTATAAAAACAGTCCCAGCGCGGATAGTCCTGTGAATATATATAAGGTATTGAAATCGTCGCCCAACACAAACATGATCAGGCCGAAAATCCCGACAGCTTCAATTTGCGCCATGGAAACGAGGACGGTTACCAGATAACGGCTTTTTGCCGTAGCACGGCGCTCTGCGGCATCATGTGTTGCGAGGTGACAAGGCATGGTTTGATTCAAACGCAGCTGAATGTGCCGGATCAGGTTGGTCAATGGGAATGTTACGATTGCAATAGCATAAAACATCGTCCTGATAAGCACCCGCTGGTCTTCCGGTAACGGTTGTTGTAGTTGTTCGCCCAAGGTATGGCACAAAATGATATAAGCCGCCAGCATCGTAAGCATTATGCCTACAATGATCCAGGGCAGGATAAGATCGGACTTTAATTGTTCGTGTTCAGCCTGATTCCCCATGTTGCTTCCTGTGAAGTGGATGTAGCGGTCTATGATACCAAGTGAAAGGTGAAAGGTGAAAGGTGAAAGGTGAACCTCTTACCACCTATCACTTTCACGTCATACCGGCATGGACTGCCGGTATCCAGAACACATGGATGTGATCTAAGGAATGAGCACGAAATAACTTAGGCAAGTTGCCAATAGTCGGAGTGCAGGCTTCGCCTGCATGCGCAAGCAAAGCTTGCACTCCTGCCGCACACAGTTGTCCACTTTATTTCATACTCGTTCCTAAGCTTGCCATCCTTGGCTTCTGGATCCCGGCAATCCCTGCTGGAATGACGTACTGGGAATTTTCATTAAAACTGATAGGTGTTAAGCCTTGAACCTTGAACCTATTTGACAATATAAGACAACCGGTCGTATTATTTAGCCATGTCAGAAACCACAAAAAAACAAATCAATAGAGAAAACCTGTTAAATCAAGGTGTAGCTTTGCTTATGGAGCAGGGCTATCACGGCACCGGACTGAAAGAGATTCTGGATGCGGTGCAGATTCCCAAAGGCTCTTTTTATAATTACTTCGGCAGCAAAGAAAAATTCGGTGCGGAAGTCATTCAGCACTATATCGAGCCATTTATTAAGCAGTTGACCGCTCATTTACAGCAGTCCGAAGGTGACGCGTTAGGCGCGCTACAGCGTTATTTTAATGAGGGGATTGCCGAGCTTGAGAAGGCGGATTTCAAAGGCGGCTGTTTGTTGGGGAATTTAATGGGGGAAATCGGAGATACCAGCGATCTTTGTCAAAAATCCCTGCAATCTGCGGCAAACCGTTATCGGGATTTACTGCAATCAGGCCTAGCCAAAGCGCAGCAACAAGGCGCGATAAGAACCGATAAATCGGCCAAAGACATGGCCGATCTGCTGGTAAACGCCTGGCAGGGCGCCTTATTAAGAATGAAGATTGAAAAATCCTCCGCACCGCTTAAGCAGTGTTGCCAAGAATTGTTAGGGGATTTTTTTAAAGCGTGATTTTGATTACGCTTTAAAAAACCGGCCCATCATTTTTACCATCAACCAGGAGACACACATGCCAAAATATATTATCGAACGTGAAATTCCCGCTGCGGGTTCATTAGCTTATCGCGAGTTACAAGACATTTCGCAGAAATCATGCGGCATTCTTTGCGAAATGGGACCCAAAATCCAGTGGCTGGAGAGCTATGTGACAGATGATAAAGTCTATTGCATCTATATCGCACCGGATGAAGCAACAGTTAGAGAACATGCCGAAAAAGGCGGATTTCCGGCCAACCGTATTTCCCTGGTCAGATCCATAATCGATCCCACTACCGCAGAATGATCCCGCTCCTGCCGTAGCACTTGGAAGACCGGTCGGTAGTCAGGCCGGTCAACTAACCCATAATCTCAGAGAAACTGCGATGAAAACAAGAAAACTAATAAAAACCGCTCGTTCCGCGCTGGTCTGTGCGGCGCTGTTTAGCCCGGTGCTAGGCCATGCGGAAATATTGGCGATGGTTAATTACGAAAGCAAGCCGGGCCAAATCCCAAGACGTGAAGGCATCGCGATTATCGACGTCGATCCAGCATCGAAAAGTTTTGCCAAAATCCTCAATGACATCCCGCTGCCGGACGATTTAGTCGCCCATCATATTTTCTACAACAAAGATCTCAGCAAGGCCTACATCACCTCATTAGGCAATGGTGCGCTGCATGTAATGGACATGACCCATGTTCCTTATCGCCCCAAAAAAGTCGACATGCCTGACTGTAAAGTTGCTGAAGACGTGGTCTTTTCCAAGGACAACAAGACCTGGTACATGACCTGCATGGGTTCGAGCAACGTAATTGTCGGTGATGCCCAAACCGATAAGCAGATCAAAGTGATTGCCGCCGATGCGGAAAACGCTTTTATCCGTTATCCGCACGGCATCAGCATAAATGAAGACATCGACCGTATCATGGTCACCAGCACCGTGCGTCCGTCTGATTTGGGCGATGCCGGTGAAACCGTGACCGTTATCGAGGCTTCCAGCGGCAAAGTATTGTCCAGTCATAAACTGAGCGATAAATCCTCCCCTTCCGGCGTGTCGCCCGTAGAGGCGGTGTTCCTGCCCGGATCGAATCCGCCGACGGCTTATATCAACACCATGTTCGGCGGCGAACTATGGACCGGTACATGGAATGCGGGCAACAAGAACTTCGACTTCCAGCAAGTATTTGACTTTAACGCGGTTAAACAGGGCGTGCCCTTGGAAATCTACTTTAATGACGAAAATGACCGCATGTACATTACCACGGCCAATCCCGGTTATCTGAATATCTTTGACATCGGCCAATCCAAGCTGAAACCGACGTTAATAAAAGCTATTCCGACTGCGGGCGGCGCTCACCATCTGGTCATTTCGCCCGATGAACAGTATGCCATTGTGCAGAACAGTTTTTTAAATTTACCGGATATGAGTGACGGTTCAATTACCGTGATCGACTTGAATAAACAGGAAGTAAAAGCCACTATCGATACATTTAAGAAGCAAGGGCTTAACCCTAATTGCATTATTTTAATGCCAAGATGGCATCATGACGCTGCGCATTAAAAAAGGTTATGCGACAACATAATCGTTACGTACTATGAAAACTAAATAACTTGTAACTATTCAGATCCCGACCGTATTTAGACCTTCCAGGTTTTTAAAACCTGGAAGGTCTTGGCGTAACAATATATTTTTCAATTATCTGTAAATTGTGCCCTTTAAATTAGAGCTCAAATGGTTGAGTTATTTTATTTTCATCCCTATAGGACTCCTCGATTATTGAGAGATAAAATTTCAAAACTGATGTCATTAATATAGAAGCATATTGCCGCCTAAAACTTATCCCCCTGAAAGCCGGTCGATAATTGCGCCCACTTTTTTGCGATACTTGCTAAGCTTGATCAACCTAAGCCTATTATGCCCAGTGAACGCCAATACCTTGAAGTGTATTTCACATCGGCACTGCTAATCCCAGATTGATTTTTTATGGTTAAAGATTATCACCGTATTTTAGGGGTGTCGGATAATGCTGAAGACGTGGTTATTCATGCTGTTTTTAGGCTGCTTGCTCATCGACACCACCCCGACAAACGGCTGGAAGACAAAGAACAAGCTAACCGTATGATGTCGGACATTAATGAAGCCTACCAACACTTGTCAGGGCCAGTGTTGAAAGCCCGGTATGCTCAGGCTTTTACAACAGGCTTGGATTGGTATCGGATTCTGGGAGTGCTGCCTCACGTTGATGCCCAGATGATTCGTGTGGCTTATGACGCTTTAGCCCGGAAATACCGAAGTTCGCCAAACAGGCTCAATGAAATCAATCAGGCTTACGCGGTGCTATCCGATGTAGGTAAGAGAAAGTCTTATGATGTCCGGCAACAAAGCCTTGCCGATGCCCGCAACAGAATGATTTATGATGCTAAGAGAAGTTCTCGTAGTGTCAGTAAAAGGCAGGTTTATGACTTCAAGCGTCAAAGTCCTGTTGTATATTCGCGCCGAACTTCCAGATTTCTATGGCGGGCATATTTTGCCTACATCGCGGCATTCTACGGTTTGATGGCCGTTTTGTTTATTCTGGCAATCCTATAACAGGCTTCCAATTTAAGCCGGGACGACTGTGCGGATCACATCCCTCAAAGGGATGTGATCTGTCCCAGCTTAGGTAACTCGCAATAAATACTCCCCAGCCCGAATAGTTCCCACGCCGGAGCGTCACTGCCATTAAGTTAAGAAAAAAAGCTCCCTCTCCTGCTGGAGCATAACTATCTACACAGCTTTTTTACATTATAAATACAATGGGTTGCAAGTTGACCTGGCTCCCTCTCCTGTTGGAGAGGGTTGGGGTGAGGAGAATAAAAATAAGGCAAAAAGCTTTATTTGATCCCCTCATCCTAACCTTCTCCCTGAGGGAGAAGGGACTGTCCATCCTTAACTTAATGGCAGTGACGCCGGAGCGTGGGAACGATAGCTGTGGGGGATTATTTATTGCGAGTTGCCTTAAGTCGATAGCCTAGGTTAGAGAATGGGCGGTCTGTGGCTTCAGTATTTAAATGACAACAAAATCCGTTGCCGTCAATGCTAAATTTAAGCCTATCATGGCAATTTTAATCCCTATGCCTGCACCGCTACCATCGGCATCATAAGTAAGTGCGCCGGTCACATCGTTATAAATAACATAATCATTGGCATCTATTGCCGCCGCGCCTTTCACAAAATTATCGGCATTTAACTCGCCTGGTGTCGTAAGTTGGGTAAATTTTGAACCGGCTAATTGGATCGTGTCATCGGCTACATTGAAGTCGGTGATTTTATCGGCATTGGCGGCGACTGGTTTGCTGGTGAAGCTAAATACATCTGAACCTGCGCCACCCGTCAGTACGTCATGACCTCTTCCGCCGTTGAGACTATCGTTACCGCTACCGCCATTCAGTATGTCGTTGTTCCAACCACCGGATAGCCCATCATCGCCCGAGTCACCCAACAAACTATCGGCGCCATGACCTCCCCATAGTGAATCATTACCGATGCCGCCTGATAAAGTATCGGACATATCCTTGCCATGTAGATAGTCCGTAGCGTTTCTACCGGTTAAGACATCATTTTTTGCACCGCCTTGATCACCGACTAAGTTCAGTGGTAGGTACAAGCCATCATCAGCAATGGTCAACTTGGCGGTGGTGATGTTGCCGGTATTTAACAGTACCGAGATAGCGCCACCGTCCCAACGCGCAGTGGCTAAATCCGCGTTGCCATCGCCGTTGAAGTCGGCGGTGATGATCGAATCGGGATAGCGGTCCCCTACCGCAACGCTGGTGTTATCGGTAAAACCCCCGCTACCGTCGCCTAAGCGTACTGAGACGGTGTTATCGTTCATATTCGCTGTGGCTAAATCCGCGTTGCCATCGCTGTTGAAGTCGGCGGTGGTGATCGAATCGGGATGAACGCCCACCGCAACGCTGGTGTCACCGGTAAACCCTCCGCTACCGTCGCCTAAGCGCACCGAGACGGTGTTATCCAAATAATTCGCTGTGGCTAAATCCGCGTTGCCATCGTCGTTGAAGTCGGCGGTGGTGATCGAATAGGGATGATCGCCCACCGCAACGCTGGTGTCACCGGTAAACCCTCCGCTACCGTCGCCTAAGCGCACCGAGACCGTGTCATCGTAATAATTCGCTGTGGCTAAATCCGCGTTGCCATCGCCGTTGAAGTCGGCGATGGTGATCGAACTGGGATAATCGCCCACCGCAATGGTTGTGTCACCGGTAAACCCTCCGCTACCGTCGCCTAAGCGCACCGAGACCGTGTCATCGTAATAATTCGCTGTGGCTAAATCCGCATTGCCATCGCCGTTGAAGTCGGCGCTGATGATCGACAAGCGTTCACTACCAGCACCCACAGCAACGCTGGTGTCACCGGTAAACCCTCCGCTACCGTTGCCTAAGCGTATCGAGACGGTGTTATCGACAGAATTTGCTATGGCTAAATCCGCGTTACCATCGCCGTTGAAGTCGGCGCTGGTGATCGAATCGGATCTGCCCACCGCAACGCGGGTGTCACCGGTAAACCCTCCTTTACCGTTGCCTAAGCGTACCGAGACATTACCCACTTGACTTGCAGTGGCTAAATCCGCGTTGCCATCGCCGTTGAAGTCGGCGCTGATGATCGGGGCGACGGTATCGTCCACCGCAACGTTTGTGGATAAGGCAAAGTCGGTTTTGTTGCCGACTAAATCATAGCCCGTCCCTGCCGTCAGCTCAACTATCACGGTTTCATTAAGCTCGATAACGCTGTCGGCAACCGCCATGAGCTTTAATGTAGCCGTGGTTGCACCGGCGGCAATGGTGAAACTGTCAGCCGTAACCGCGCTAAGATTTTCCCCGACCGCAAAATTGTAATCACTGTTCAGTGTAGCGGTGCTACCTCTGGTGTTGTAGTTCACCGTTAAACCGCCGACAGGCGCGGCGGTGTCTAAGGTGATCAGATAAGTGCCGGTTGCGCCTTCGATAGGCGATGTGCCGGGGGAAAAGGTGATTTTAGGCAATGCCATGTTGTTTTCTCCAAGTGTATATAAAAAATATCAGGTAATCGTTAATTCGGCTTGATTCATCAGGGGGATGAGGTGACTCATGACTGATGTCTATTTTGTTGCATCAGAGAACAGCGAGCGCTTGCCAAAGCGGTTGACTTTGGATGCTAATGAATAGTGCTTTATACGCTAATAGCCGGATATTTCCTATTTTTATTGTTATCAAGGCTACCCACATAAGCCGGGATAAAACCTGGAAGGTTTGCCGTTGCTGGATGTCCCGGCTTAAACAGATGACCATGATTAACACAGTGCGATGAGCTTGATAGGATAATCTATGCGAAAAAATGAATTCCTTGACCTATGTTGAACACTTGGAGTAAAAATTCACTTTCACTGATGCCTTAGGTTTTAGGTGGTGTTCAAGTTCGGTCGGAAGCACTCATTCAAATTAATCGGTATGCGCAAATGCGTTACTTCTATTAAGAATCGGAAATATATATGACCTCTTTACAATCTAGCGTTCCCATTGCTTGTGTCGCTAGTCCGCTAGCCAATAACCTGGATGTGCTGCTAATCAAGTTGGGCGGTCGATGTTTCGGTCTTCCTCTCTCGAAGGTTCGTCACATTTGCGGTATATCGCCTAACTTCGCCAGTTATGGTGCAAAGGTGGAGGATCATTTTGTCTTTCAGGGCAAACCTTTGCCCTATATCTCGTTGTGGAATTTGATGGGCTTGAAATCCGAGTATGCTGAATACGAGGAAATGCAGGCCATGTTAGTGCAGCGCCGACAGGATCATATCGATTGGATAAGCGCGCTTGAAGACGCAATTCGGAATAACACGACATTCTCGAAAGCTCGCAGTCCCCGCGAATGCGCCTTCGGTAAATGGTATTACAGCTACAACACCGGAAATCGGCGGCTTTTATCGGTAATGCGTTACTTTGAGCGGCCCCATACCGAGATTCATCAATTGGCTGACCGCCTGCTGGGGCTGGTCGAGACAGGGCAAAACAGCGATGCTTTGCATACCATCCTAGAATCAAAGAACACAACGCTCGCAGAACTGTTGAAACTGTTCGATTCGACGCAAGAACTGCTCACGGACTTACAAAGGCGGGTTGTTATCATCGCTGTCGATGGTGATGATGGGTGCGCTCTTGGCGCCGACGGTGTACGCGGCATCGTTACTGTTCCTGTAGAGCGCATAAAACAGGGTAGGGGGGCAGGCGTACAGGTAATGTCGGCTCTCATTATTCTGGACGACCAGACCATCGTTCCGCTGATCAATTGGCGAACATTCTTTGCCGATAGGAAGATGCAGCATGAGTCGGCGTATCCGCCCTGTCGAAAGTCGGCGATCAACCTAGAAAAATCATTTTGTCCACGAAAACCAACAGTAGGCGCTTTAGGCGACACGAAAAACACGAAAAATTTCAAAAGTTTATCAAACCGTAGGTCGTTACCCAAAGGGTGAGTTACCTAAGTCAATACAACATATTGTTTTATTTAGTGTCTTTCGTGCTTTTCGTGGATAAGCTGCGGTTTTTAGGATTATCGATTACTTTCATTTACACAGGTCAATCAGCTTTTCAAAAGAATAGTTTTCGATCAGGCCGACAATCAATTTAGCCTCCTCAGGGTAATTCTCGCGGATTTGGTCGGCAATAGTTTGAGTCGCCTCCACATCTAAAACAGCGGCTGATTTCGCCAATTCCTCGCGTAACGCCTCCGGTAATGTAGCTAGCGTCAATCCTGTTTTCACTTGAGTTGCTTCTTGCCGAGTCTCTAATACGTCTTGATGCGTATAGTCGAATGTCAATCCGAGCAGCCGACCGATGACATCGAATAGGAGTTCAGCCTGGATTGGCTTGGTTATCATTTCATTGCAACCGGCATCCAGCAGCTGCACCTTGTCCTCTTCAAATACGGAAGCCGTTAACGCGATGATAGGCAGCGTGTCGCCGCCGGGCAATTTACGAATACAACGAGTGGCCTCATAGCCATCCATTACCGGCATCCGAATATCCATTAAAATTAACTGCGGTCGCCAACTTTGGAACAACTCCACAGCCTCCAGCCCATTGGAAGCAATACAAACTTCACTGCCTATTTGTTGTAACAATTGCTCAATGAGGCCTTGATTGTCGACCTGGTCTTCTGCAACTAATATGCGCGGAGCGCTTTGTCCTGGCGTCAAACCCGTAACCCATAAGCTTTTTGTCTCACTAGGCCGGTTGTCTGTGATGGGGAGCGGCAGGGAAAAACTAAAGGTGCAACCGTCATTAAGTTTGCTCTTTAAGGTAAGTTCGCCGCCCATCAGGCGAACAAATTCCCGGCTAATCGCAAGTCCGAGGCCTGAGCCTTCCCCTTTGGAAACACTGCCGTGAACCTGGTAAAACGCATCGAAAATATGCTCTTGTTCTTCCTTGGAAATACCCGGTCCGGTGTCGAGCACTGAAAAAAGAATCCTCTGATCCGGCTGGATACCAACAAGCAGGCGAATTTCACCTTGTTCGGTAAACTTAACAGCATTGCCGAGCAAATTGATCAATACTTGTTGCAAGCGATGCGCGTCCCCTAGCACATATCGCGGTAAGTCATTGCCATATTCCACATTGAAAGCTAGCTTCTTATCGTTGGCGCGGACTACTATCATCTCCCTGACGACTTCTAACGATTTGACCAGATTGAACGACTCTTGAATCACCTGATTTCGGCCGGATTCGATACGAGATATTTCCAGTACGTCATTAATCAGCGATAAAAGATGTTGGCCGCTTCTATTAATGGTGGCGATATTTCGGAGTACCTCTTCAGGAATACGCTGATCTCTTGCCATCAACTGGGCAAAGCCGAGAATAGCGTTCATAGGCGTGCGTAATTCATGGCTCATGTTGGCTAGAAATATACTTTTAGCGCGATTGGCGGCTTCGGCGGCATCCTTGGCGATTGAGAGCGCAAGGGTGCGTTGCTTTACCAGTTCTTCCAGATGATGGCGATACTGGTCGAGTTCGGCTTCGACTCGTTTTCGCTCGGTAATGTCACGCGCAGCGGCAAACACCCCCTCGACTTCCCCTTGTTCATTACGATAACCTGAGGCGTTGTAAATAACATCGGTGATTAGCCCGGAAACATGGCGGATCGATAAGGGGTAGTCGATCACGCTGCCTTCGGAAAATACTTTCCGGTAAGCGGCTCGCGCATTCTCCGGTTCGGTAAAGTAAGCGCAGAAATCACTGCCGATCAGTTCATCCCGCGTCCGACCGGTAACGTTTTCTGTCGCTTGGTTGACATCGGTAATTTTACCTTCCGGGCTGATGGTTATAAGAGGATCGAGACTGGCCTCTATCAGGCTGCGTGTATACAGCGAGGCCTTACGCAACGCATCTTCTATGCGTTTGTGTTCGGTAATATCAATATTGGTGCCGAGCATACGCAACGGTTTTCCACTATCGTCGCGAAATACATTTGCAACCGCCTTAATGTAATGTACTTCAGCATTTGGCCAGCAGACCCTAAATTCCGTGTCGAAAGGCTTTTCGCCAGAAAGTGCGGCCTCAACCTCCCGGTCGCCACGGGCAAGATCATCTGGATGCAAAGCCGTCCGCCAAGCGTCCTCGGTGCCTGAAAAATCTTCGCGGCGAATATGATAGAGCGCATACATAGAGTCGTCCCAGATCATGTCCTGGGTTTCCAAATTCCAGTCCCAGATGCCAACGCCGTTAACCAATGTAGCTAACGACAGGCGCTCTTCTTTTTCCTGTAGTTCTTGTTCTACCGCTTTGGTTCGCTGGTAGGCGCGGGCATTTTCAATTGCCAGACCACAGACATCCGCTATCGCCAGCGCCAGATTGAGGTAATGCTCGCGATACTCAGGGAAGGCCAATTGTTCGATGGCAACCAGCCCCAGAAGCAGCCCATTACGCCTGATCCGTAATAAAAATCCTTGTTGGCTTGAAGTCCAGGCATAATCGGAACTCAACTCAAGCATTTGCGCTAACAGAGCGGGAGGAACTGTGTGTTTAGGATCGATTTTCCCGTCTTCGATGCGCAAATAGTGTAATTGTTCAGGAGCAAACAGCATACGGAACAGTTCTTCGATAGCGGCGATCGCTTGCGCCTCGGTCATGATTCGGCCAAGACGAGATAGGCAATCGATAGCCATCATTTGATCGCTCAGTTCTCGCGTGTGCCGGTTATTCAACTTCCGTACGGCGTGTTGCGACTGTTCTAAGCGCCATTCCATGACAATCTTGCTCAGGTACAGTCGAGTATGATCTATGCCGACGGCAATTCGGCTGGCAGGAAGCGCCACCGCTGTTGCGAACTCGGTCAGGTTTGCGCTTGCCTTGGGGTCTATGCCGGTATCGAGTAGTAACAACTCCCGAGCGACATCCTGAAAAAACTCACCGGCAGTTTCTGGCCTAAAACCCATATCGGCCAAGCGCTCCGGCCAGTGTTCCAGCCACGTCGGCGTCATCAGATAGGTGCCGCGCTCAATGGCTTCGGATAGCAATGCGTCCCCGGCGACTAGATGGAAACATTGCTCCAAATATAATAAGCGGACTGGAGGCCAACTAGCAGGAGGATTACCTAGCGTCCTTAGGCAGGCCATCCCCAATATCACAACTTGAGTGCAGTCGTCGCCGACCAATGGGCTCAGCTCAGCCCAACTTATTGGAAGGCAGTCGCAACGTGTAGGGAATAAGGCAATGTTGACGTCGTCCCAACCTTCTGCGCTAACGGCGGCAGCGAGCTCGCGGTGAAAGTTATGACAGCAAAGAATGCAGAGCTTAGCGTTGTTGTTCATAACCGGATGTTACTCGATCCAGTCCAGGGGATAGTTACCCCAACGTTCGCAGGCATCGACGATAGCCAGCAGTATTTCATCCGGCACTTGCCATGGAATTTCACCGTGGTTATCAGAGAGGATAAAACCACCGCCACGCCCGGCTTTGGCGATGGCGCATTTCACTGCTTGTTCGGCCTGTTGAACCGTCCAACGTCGCATTTCGACGCCATTGAGATTGCCTATCAAGGTCAGCTTGCCTCTGGCGGCGGTTTTGAGCGTTGCCAAGTCTTCCAGCGCGCTGACACCCAGTCCCGCAGTCCCGGTGGCGGCAATGTCGTCAATGATAGGTAAGCTCCGGCCGGAAGCTAGATGAGTGGCGGTCGATCCGTTGATGCGAGCTATTGTTCGCTTGGCGACTTGCTGTCCTGTTTTCAGGTAAAGTTCGCGAGGGATCACGGTCACCGAAGAAACCGGGTCGGCATAGCCGATAGCGGTTGCCCCGGCCGTAAGTTGAGCATTAGCCCATTCGACGCAAAAATCTTCGTTAATTCGCATCAACTTAGCCAAGCGGTCGGGCTGTTCGTAAATCAATTCGAGGTAATGGTCAAAGCCCATTTGCATGACCGGCAGCGAAAATGGCGATATCGCCGTACCGACTATCGGTACGGTATCCCCCACCCGTGCTTTCAGCGTTTGAATCGTTTCGAGAACCCGTAATAAAACGGGAGAATCCGAAACGTGAGGCGCCTGTAGACGATCAATATCTTCGGGACGCCGAATGATTGCAGGTCCCGCATTGGGCGGACAATCCGGCTGGAAAATAACGTCTCCGCCCCAGGCTTCCAACTCAATAGCGGCGTAAAACGAACAGCTGATACAGTCGCCACGGTATTTTTTTAGAAGTCGCATTTGTCCTTCAACCACATAATCGGATCGGGAAAAATACTCCTCAATCGACAAATCCAGCTCTCTAGCGCCTTGCAGCCCAGTGAACAAAAATAATGGGACACGGTCGGGCTCATTAAAGCTCATCGTCGTCAGAACTCGTTGCATGGAATTCATGTCATTTCCCCTGCCCAACGCTGCACTATTGCCACGGCATCGGCGGCCGATAAGCCCATCGCATCGGCCTCGACCTCCTGCCAGAGTTGAG
Source organism: Methylobacter sp. (assembly GCA_004299305.1). Lineage (GTDB taxonomy): Bacteria > Pseudomonadota > Gammaproteobacteria > Methylococcales > Methylomonadaceae > Methylobacter_A. The sequence goes on along the minus strand of SCPZ01000070.1, from coordinate 86,578 downwards.
GATCGAATTGAAAAGGCGCGCCGCCCACTAATATCTTGAGCTGAATACCGCGAGCATTCAGCGCGTTGCGCAGCTCTCGTATCTTCAGCGCCGAGGGCAGCATCAGCACCGAAATCAACAGAATGCGGATTTGATCCCTTATGATGCGCTCTACTAGTTCGGCCACATCCATGCGTCCATAATCGAACAGTTCAAAGCCGCTGGCCCTCATCACCGAATAGACAATACGCTTGCCAAGCATGTGATAATCGTTGAGAACCACGATCGCTTGACGTGGCTGGAGTTTACGGTCGGGATCGCAGGGCGGTAGGACTCTATCAACGAGTTCCTCGCAAAGTTTACCGCTCATGTATATCTGGGAAAGCGCAATATGGCCTTCATTCCAGCGTAGGCCGATTTGTTCCAAAGCCGGCACGACGAGCTGTTCCACCACTTCGATTGCCGAACCTCCAGATAAAGCCTGTTGAAATAATACTTCGACCTGAATTCGGTCAAGCGATTCCAATGCGTTACAGAAGCTTTGCACTGAATTCTGCATTTTTGAAGAGAGCATTAAAATATTGACTAGTTATGAAACAAAAAAAGTCGCAAAGAAGCGCTTTGTACTGATGTTGGCGTGCCGTTTTTTCATACACAATCTCTGCATAAGTAGGAGTGGGTAGGCGAAAGTTTTCCAGGGTTTTATCTCCTGCCTTATTAGTGTTTGCGTGCAACAAAGCTAAGAAAACTTATGCATCACTATTAAGGCGATTTCCTGCGAAAAAAATCCTTCCTGATTGTATCAGCGTTTCTATCGTTGCAGTGATCATTAACGCCATCGGCATATTTTGCAACAAGGGCGTGCCGTGCGCACCTTAGCTTCCTGGCGTTAGGCGAGAAACGTGCCGATAGCCAGACCTTCCAGGTTTTTAAAACCTGGAAGGTCTAACTTGCAAGGTTCTGAACAGGCGGGACGTTGCAGTATGTCTATAAAGACGAGCGTAGCGCGAGGGAACGAACTGTGAACAGACTGTAGCAAGTTTGGGGCGAATTAATATGCTTGCATAATGTCTCAGGTTTGAGTCGGTGAGGTTGTATAATCATCAAACCGACAAAGCCAAGAGCACCTATGGAGATTAAAAATGCCTCGTCAATTATCGTTTCAAATTAAAAATTTTGAAAGTTACGTCAATGGCTTACAGCGAATGGGGATTGACCAGGGGTACGTGCTGTACACAAACTGCCATGCAAGTAATGATAAGCCTGTGGCAAGATTAATATCGGCTGATCAACTTGATGCCGTGCAAGCCTATATAGCTTCACCATCGGATGAAGCATTTATTCGACTGGTGAAGCTTGGTGCGTTGTTAGACACCGATTGGGATCGTAGAACCAGCCAATGGCAGGTTATCTCATTTGAGGGATGGGAAGCATTGCATAATGCATTTAGCCGACTGTATACCAAGTCTGAACAAGCGTTAGTGGAATTAACCGGAGTGTCCGACTTGGATTCCAGGGAAGCGCCTCAATTTTAATAGTCCTTTTTGGCATTGCCCGATCTTTCTTTATTCCCGGCGAATCGGCAGCCAGACTTGGAAGGTGCTGCCTAATCCGACTTTGCTGCTAACCTCTATCCGGCCGCCGTGTTTGCAGACAATGTTTTGAGAAATCGACAATCCGAGTCCTGTGCCTTTGCCTATCGGTTTGGTGGTAAAAAACGGTTCGAACAGATGCGTTAGGTGTTCGGGATCAATGCCCTTGCCGTTATCGCTAATTTCCACCCAAACTTCCTTGGCATTGTGACCGGTGCGTATGGTGATGTCGCCTTTGGTTTCGATGGCTTGGGCGGCATTGATCAGCAAATTCATGAATACCTGGTTAAGTTGGGATGGCAGGCAAACTATCTTGGGAATATCGCCGTATTCTTTGTGAACGGTACAATGGTATTTGAGTTCGTTGCATATAATGTTAAGCGTCAAATCGATGCCTTTATGCAAATCGCTCAATTCCCAGTCATTGCTTTTGGCATGGGAAAAGTCCTTGAGATCCTGAATTATGTTACGCACCCGCGATAACCCTTCTTGTGATTCGGCGATCAGCTCAGGAATGTCGCTACGCAGGTAGTCAATATTCTTTTGCTGTTTCAGTTCGAGCAATTTTTGCAAGGCATCCGGTGTTATTGGGCTACCGGCAATCAGTGCATCGTCAGCGTCCAATACCGTAAAAATGTCACATAAATACGCATTGAGAGTATTGAGGTTGGAATTGACGAAACCAATGGGGTTGTTGATTTCATGGGCGATACCGGCAGCGAGTTGACCGATCGCCGCCAGTTTTTCCGATTGCAGCAACTGCAAATGGACCTGTTGATTTTCCTGGTGGCGGCGTTCAAGCTCGGCTTCCAGGAAGGCATTTTGATTTTTCAGCCAATCGCGCGCTTTTTTAAGTTCCAGCTGGGTGCGAATCCGTGCTAATAGGATAGACAAATGGTAAGGTTTGTAGATGTAATCGGCCGCGCCTAATTGTAGCCCGCGTTCTTCATCTATATCCGAACTCAGGCCAGTGACGAATATGACCGGAATGTCCTGGGTATGGGGATTGGTTTTTAGATGGCTGAGTGTCTCGTAACCGTCCATGCCGGGCATCATCACATCCAGTAGTATCAGGTCCGGTTTCGGTGCGCCGTTAGCCAGCTGCAAGGTCAGCTCTCCCGACGTGGCGGTCAAGATCTCATAATCAGGCGTCAGGCATTGCTTGAACACCGAGAGATTGAAGAAATCGTCATCTACTACCAGAATGGTAGGCATAGGTTCGGCTGATTGGTTATCGGGTTCCATCGGGTTTCCTGTTTGCTTCGGAAAAAGCGATTAATTCTACCTGCCTAAAGCGTCGGTGGTGCGCTGAGCCGTATAGGCGTTTATATAATGTTTAGAACATAGCATAAAATAGCTACGGATTGACTAATTTTAAATTTTCCAAAAAAATCGAAAGTGGATTAGGTGTTGGTCTTAATTTTATACAGTTTGCTCTTAAATGTATCGCCTTAGGGATTAGCTCTTAACACCTATCAGTTTTAATGAGAATTCCCAATACGTCATTCCGGCAGGGATTTCCGGAATCCAGAAGCCAGGGATGGCGAGGCTTAGATCACATCCATGTGTTTTGGATACCGGCAGTCTGCCGGTATGACGTGCCATTTAAACAAAGTGATAGGTGTTAAGGGATTAGCTGAAGATGGTTCTCTTTGAGATTTTATTGCTTTTCGTGGTCGAAATGATTTTTCCAGGATAAACGGCGATATTTTGCAGGGCGGGATTTACCTTAAGTCCTACTGACTGGCGCCTATGATTTGTGGCGAAGGGATGAGCCATCGCCACCTTAAATTCGTTAAAAGACTATTTTTTAATAAAGTAATAATAGCCGCCGAACTTGCCTTTTAAGGTCATGGTCTTGTCGTCTTTTTCAGTTAAAGAAAATACGTCGAACCTGCTGTTACCCACCAGGGCAATTTTTAATTTACCGTCTTCTATTTCGTAATTGACCGGCGGTTGGTCATAGAATTTCCCTTCGCGCGGAATATGTAAAATCGTTACTTTACCGTCTTTAAATACCCAGGTATCTTCCCTCGGGATGGCTTCTTTATCGGTTAAAGAGTTTTTGGTGGATTGCAGCTTCCAAGTGCCTTCCACTTCTTCCTTGGATTGCAGGGTAATATCGGCATAAACCGCGCTTGTAAATACGGATAAAATCAATAACATTGCCGCTAGATTTATTCTTTTCATGTTCGCTTTCCTATTTTAATTTAAATAATCTTAAAAAATCGCTTGGAGCTGTACGAGTCTTTACTTCCGTATCGAAAGCAAGTATGCGCCGGAAATGGCTGAACCGACAGCGGTTTGTTATGTATTGCCGGAAAAGGCTGTTTTTAATGTAAGGTCTTACATTTTGCATTTGGATCCGGTATGACGGTGTTGTCTGAAGGTCATTGCTGTTCAGAAAAACCGGCTACCTGCTTAAGCCGGGTAATGATTATTCCCCGGCGGATATAGCTAATCTTGAAGGCGTCCTGAGGCGCTTAGGAATGAGCACGAAATAACTTAGTCAAGTTGCCAATAGTCGGAGTGCAGGCTTCGCCTGCATGCGCAAGCACCAACAGTAGGCGCTTTAGGCGAAGCTTGCACTCCTGCCGCACACAGTTGTCCACTTTATTTCATGCTTGTTCCTTACACGAAACGGTAACCGCCTTGCGTAGCGATGGGAACGGAAAACTTACTGATGAAACCGATGAATAAAGGCCATAGATATCAACCAATCATTCATTCATTCATTCATTCATTCAATTCCCTTACCCCATCGTCCCGCATAGAACCGTTCATTCAGCGCCGCCCTGGAACGTGCGGCTAATTCGGCTTCCTTAAAATCATCGGCAAGCACATCGACATCGGCCTGATAGCCGACGGCCATCATCGCCATCGGCCTGCAATCGCCGGGAAGATTAAAAACCTCGCGGGCTTTTTCAGCATCAAAGCCGCCCATTTGATGTACGCACATTCCCAACGCTGTAGCCTGCAAACACAAGCTAACGCTGGCTGCGCCGGTGTCATACATCGCCCAGCGATTAGGCTGGCCGTTATGAGTAAAATTTTCCATTGCAACGGAAAGTATCAATACTGGCGCGTTCTTGGCCCATAACTTGTTTTTTTCGGCCAGGGTTGAAAACGCATGTTGCCAGCCGGTTTCATCGGTGGCTTTATTGCACACCACAAAACGCCAAGGCTGGTCATTAAAACAAGACGGCGCCCAATGCGCGGCTTCCAGCAGCGCCAGCAGATCGTCATGGCGCACCTGTTTGTCGGCGTTAAAAGCTCGCGGACTCCAGCGCGCCTGGATAATATCGTGGATTTTTACGCGGGTTGTTGCCGGTTTTTGCTGCATGTTCAGCTCCTTTATTAATTTGATTGCTGCGTTAATGGGTTAGCCACGGATTTTTTCGGATAAATACTAATAAAACATTGTGTTAGGCTATTGGCGTGTGCCGATGCAGTACGCTGTTTATAGCTTGTTTTTTGGAATTGGCCCCCGTCATTTGTGTTCATCCGTGGCTAAACTGAGCTTTCTAGGTTAAGACGCCGTTACGGTAATCGCGGAACGCTTGTTCAATTTCTTCGCTGCTATTCATGACAAACGGGCCTGATTGCACCACAGGCTCGTTTAACGGCAATGCGGCCAGCACCAAAAACTGCGCCGACTGTTGTTGCGTTGCCAGCTGTATGTTATCGCCGTTAATGAACTGCCCCAGTTGTCCGGCCTGCAAAATCCTGTCCGATGCGCCGATAGCCAGCTCGCCTTGGTAAACATAGATTAAAGCCGTGTGTTGCGGGTTTATCGGTATATCAAGCTGTTGCTTGGGGCTTAACAATACATCGAAATACAAGGGCTGCGTGGTTACGCCGGTTACCGGGCCGGATATTGTTTGCGTTTCGGTCACATAGTCTCCGGCGATGACTTTGATGTAACCGCCGTCCGCCAAGGCAAGGCGAGGGATTTTCTCGGCGGCAAAATCCTGGTAATGCGGCGGTTTCATCTTTTCTTTGGCGGGCAGGTTAATCCATAGCTGAAAGCCGTGTAACAAGCCGTTTTCCTGTTCCGGCATTTCCGAATGAATAATGCCGTGCGCGGCGGTCATCCACTGCACATCGCCTGCCCGCAAATGTCCTTCATTACCCAGATGATCGCGATGCAACATCGCGCCTGCCAACATATAAGTCACCGTTTCAAAGCCGCGATGCGGATGATCGGGAAAGCCGCCGATATAGTCCGTTGGCTCATCGGAACCGAATTCATCCAATAAGATAAACGGATCGAAAGCGTTTTTCTGCTGCTGGCTGACGATACGCTTCAGTCTGACGCCGACGCCATCAGACGTATCTTGCCCACTTATTACAGCGGCGAGTTGTCGTGTTTGCTTATTCATCTTTAGCCTCCAATAATTTTGTTTCGATCAGGGCATCCAGCGAGTACGATCCTCCACCGATAAATATCAGCGCCGTAGTTGCCGATAATAAAGCCAGTGCATATTCAATACCATGGGTATCCAGGAAAAACCCCTGTCCCCAATGCACCCAAAACAGCGCGACCAGCATCGTCAGCGCATTAATCGCCGCTGCCGGACGTGTCAATAAACCCAGAATTAACGCGATCCCGCCAAAAAATTCAGCGTTGCCTGCCAATAAGGCCATCAAAAAACCTGGATGTAAACCTACCGACGCCATCCATTGTCCTGTTCCCTCCAAGCCGTAACCGCCAAACCACGCGAATAATTTTTGACTGCCATGTGCCGCCAGGATCAAGCCGATAGGAACTCGCAGTATCAGCGCTTCCAAACCCGTGTTAGAAGTCAGTGTTTTATGGATTAGATTTTTCATAACAACCTCTTAAATGTTTAATAATTTGAAACCTCAGATTCATTATAGGTTTGCCCTAAAGAATAAAAAGCGATAGATTTTGTCTAATAAGTTCAAAATATTTGAATAATAAGGCTACCGACTTAAGGCGGTTAAGCCTTGCATGTATCCCGCATTAATCTGCTAGTCAACAATTAATAAATGAACAGGCAACATGAAATATCCTATCACCCTCGACGCACTGGAAGTGCTGGATGCAATTGACCGGAAAGGCAGCTTTGCCGCTGCAGCGAATGAACTGTTTAGAGTTCCGTCGGCAATCTCTTATACCGTACAGAAACTGGAACAGGACTTGGATGTGGTCTTGTTTCGGAAGGAAGGCAGAAAAGCCGTATTGACCGAGGCAGGAAAAGTGTTGCTTGAGCAGGGCCGGGGAATTCTGGATGCAACGGAACGCTTGGCTATAGCCACCAAAAAAACCCATAGCGGCTGGGAACCTGTTTTCAATATCGCGATAGATTCAATTTTGAATTTTGATTTCATCTATCCGTTAATAGCTAGGTTTTACGAAGTGCTGCCGAATATCGAGATCAATATTTATGAAGAAGTATTGGGCGGCGCACAAGAAGCGATAACCAGCAACCGGGCTGACCTGATCATAGGCGCGGGCGCTGAACCTATACCGAATCAAGGCATTAAATACCAAAAAATCCGGCAGATCGAATGGATTTTCGCCGTTGCTCCGGGACACGAGCTGACCAAAGCCGCCTTACCATTATCCCGGCAACAAATTGAGCAACACCGATTTATTGTGGTAAGAGACTCATCAAGAAACCAAGCTTCGCAAAGCCATCGGGTGTTCAGCAAGCGCCCGGTATTGAGCGTTCCGTCGATAGAGGAAAAAATACATGCCTTATGCTCGGGGTTAGGTGTCGGCTTTTTACCGGCTCACCGGATTCAGGGTCTGCTTGAACAAGGCCTGCTGGTCGCGCTGCCGGTAGAAGATGAGATACCGATAGAGTTCTGCCACATGGCTTGGAAAACAAGCAATAAAGGCAAGGTTTTGCACTGGTTTATCGAGCAGTTATCCCTGCATAATTTCACTTAGGAATGAGCATGGAATAACTTAGACAAGTTGCTAATAGTCGGAGAGCAGGCACACAGTTGTCCATTTTATTTCATGCTCGTTCCTTAGCTACCCAATTTGTTGACTGCCGGTTTCTTTCAATAATCTTCTGAACCAGCTCATCAGCACCATCCAGCTGATGATCGAATACGTCGGTTTTATAGGCCGTCGCAGGCGTCGTAGTTAACGGCTCCAACACCGAGCGACCGGGGTTGCTGGTATCGATTCGCACTACTGCCGATAGCCCCGGACGCAGCGGGTTGGCCTTTAGTTCCTCGGCGCGCAGGCCAACCCTGACCGGCACCCGCTCGACGATATGAATATAGTTGCCGGTCGCGTTATCCGGCGGTAACAGGCCGAACACGCTGCCGGTACCGGCGCTCAAGCCTTGCACTTCGCCATGGTAAACTACGTCGGATCCGTACAGATCGACAGTGATTTCCACCGGCTGGCCGGGCTGCACCTCGGCCAGTTCATTTTCCAGAAAATTAGCCTCCACCCATAAATAATCCAGCGGCACGATAGCCAACAGCGGCGTCTCAGGGCGCACCTGCTCGCCGGGCTGGATGCTGCGTTTAGCGACGAAACCCGAAACAGGCGCGACAATCCGCTGCCGGGCGTTGTCCAGGTAAGCCTGTTTCAGCGCGGCGACCGCCTGCAATACCTTCGGGTTATTGGCTGGGCTGGTGTTTTGGATCAGCGCCTCGGCTCCGCCCAATTCGGCGCGAATCTGGCGAACGTAGGCTTCCTGTTCGCGGACTTGGAACTCGCTGTCCTCAATCTGCTGAGCCGACACAGCCCCGTCGTCGGCTACGCTACGATAGCGGGCCAAGTCTTTCTGGCTGCGATTCAAGATTGCCTCCTTGGCGGCCAGTTGCTGGCGCAGCATATCAGCCTGACTGAACGCCGTTTCTATCTGTCGCACGCTATCCGCCAAATTGGCTTCGGCCCGTTCCAGCGCTACTTGCGCCTGCAAGCCGTCGAGACGCACCAGCATATCGCCCTGATGAACATACTGGGTGTTATCGACTCGCACATCCACCGCCGTGCCGCTGGTTTGCGCCTTCAGCGGGGTCAGGTTGCCGGTAATATAGGCATCGTTAGTGACCACGAAACGGCTGGAAAAACTCCACCAGTAAAGCAGGTAAATCAATCCGACCAGCAACGCGACTATAGTCACCAGCAACAGCCGATAGCCCCGGTGTTGCTGACGCTGTTGGTAGCCGAAGTGACGTTGGGGTTTGGTTTGGGTATTAGTCATGGTTGCCTGCCTTACTGGCATGAATCAAGTTGGTATTTTCGTAGCCGCCGCCCAGCGCTTCGATCAATCCGACCGCAGCCAACAAATGCGCGCTACGCAGCTCGCTGGCGGTCAGCCGCTGTTGAAGTAACGCTGTTTCGGCGTCGATAATCCCATCGCGGTCGCTGAGACCGGCCTGATACCGTTTTCCGGCCAGTTTCGATGCCGCCTCGGCGGCTTTTAGCGCATCTTCCTGAGCCGCATCATGTTCCAGCGTTTTTCGCCATTCGGCCAGACTGTCGGCGACTTGCTGCACCGCAGCCAGCAGTGTGCCGTTGTAGCTTTCGGCGGCGGCATCGTAAGCCGCCTGCTGATTCTTCAATTCCGCTTCCAGTCGTCCGCCTTCAAAAATCGGCAGGGTAATCGTTGGCCCCATTCCATAAGCCACGCTGGCGCCATGCGACAAGAATAAATCTTTCAGGTTAAGGCTGCGCAAACCGGCAAACCCGACCAAATTGAGGTCTGGATAAAAATTGGTTTTCGCCACTTTGACTAATTGCGCAGCCGCCTCCACCTGCCATAACGCCGCCGCTACGTCCGGGCGATGGGCCAGCAAGCCCAGCGATAACGCTTTCGGCTGCGGCAAATGTCCGGCAAGCTCTATCAATTCAGCATGAAGGCTTTTTCCCCAATCAGGCCCCTGTCCGGCCAGAGTCGCCAGACGGTTACGCAACACTTGCGCCTGGCTGCGTACGCGGGTTTCGCGCTGTCGCGCCGCTTCCAACTGCTGTTCGCCGACGTAAACCGAATCCTGGCTGGTTAATCCGCGCTGCCAGCGCAGCTCGGCCAAGTGCATTTTTGCCCCGGCTTGCTTAGTCAGTCCATGGGCTAATTCGATGTTTTCCTCGGACGCGCTCAGCCGGATATAGCTGCGGGCAATCGCTGTACTCAGCATCAGCCTCGTCATCGCCAATTCCGAAGCCTGGGCGCGCTCCTTGCCCAACGCCGCTTCCAAAGTCGCCTTATCCTTGCCCCATAAATCGAGGTGGTAGCGAAATACCGCAGGGTCAATGTACGCACCGGTGAAAGTCTTGCCTCCGTTCGGGCCGTAAAAATCGGTTGCGGAAAAGCGGCGTTGATGAAATTCGACGCTGGCGTTGATGCTGGGCAGCATCTCGGCGGCTTGAAAATCAGCTACCGCTTCCGCCTGAGCCAAACGCGCCGCTGCCGCGTGAAGGCTGGGGCTGTCTTTGAGTGCGGTTTCGATCAGCCGGTTCAATTCGGCGCTGTGAAAATCCTGCCACCATTGGGCTTTCGGCCATTCCCTGAGGATTTTGGCGGCTTGGTAATCGCCGTCCAAGGTTTGATTCAGGCTGGGCATTTCCAGCAGTTTGGCTCGCGTTCCGTCTTCCGGCAGTAATGCGCAGCCATTCAACAGCCACAGACTCGCCGCCAACAAGCTTAGTTTGTTGATATGGAACATGACTACGGTTCCTCCATCAGTTCTTCCAGAGCCGCTTGGCGGCGATTTTCTTTAGCCGTAACCGGCATTTTCGGCTCGACCGGATCTGCCAACCAAACTACTGCCGCCAAGCCCAGAAACAGCCAAGCCGCCATCTGGAAGGTATCGTCCAGACCGAGAATCGCCGCATGTTGATTCGCCATTGCCGTCAGCTTGGCGGTAGCCAGCTGATCGTGCAGACCGGCGGCATGTAAACGGGTGATAATGTCACCGGCAAAGCCGTCGTATAGCGAAAAGTTTTCAATCAACCGGCTTTGGTGGAAAGCAGTGCGCCGTTCCCAAAATACGCCTAATAAGGGCGAAGCGACGCTGCCGCCCAATACCCGCAGCATACCACTCAGTTCCACCGCTTGGGTTTGCCGTCTCGGCGTCAGGCCGGAAAGAAACAGCGTGGTCAGCGGCACGAATAAGCCGCCCAAACAAAAACCTTCCAGTACTTGCGCCCACAACGGTTGCGTAAACCAACCGCTGCGACCGAAAAAATCATAGCGACTGATCCAGCCGCAGTACACCGCAAACAACAGCATGTTTAAGCTGACTAGCAGACGGGCATCGAATTTATGGACGATCCTATGCATCACACTGGCCATCGGTTTAGCCAAAAACACCAGCGGCAATAATGCGCTGCCGGCCAGAAACGAGGTATAACCGGCTGCCACCTGCAAGCGCACCAGCAGTACCGACAACAAACCGTACATTAACATGAAGCTCAGGCTGAGCATGATGCTGCCGATTGCGAAATTACGCCGGGCGAACAGCCGTAAATCCAGCAACGGCGAAGGTTCCGCCAATTCCCAAACGACCAAGTAAGCCAGCATCAGCAACCCGATCAGGGCCATGCCGATTAACCGATTTGAGTTGAACCAGTCCTCATCCTGGCCCTGATTCAACACGGTCTGCAAACAAACCAGCGTGGCGGCCAGCAACAAAAAACCTACGCTATCGAAGGGCGTTTTCCGCTGCGGCGATTGCCTGTCGAACAGCAAAGCCCAAACCAGCGCGGCAGCCAGCAACGGCAAAGGCACATTCAGGTAGAACAGCCAGCGCCAGCCCAAGTGGTCGGCGATCCAGCCGCCGGCGGCAGGACCCAGCGTGAACGGACTCAACGCGGCTATGCTCCACAATGATACCGCGAAGGATTTGGATGATTCCGGGTATTCGCGCATCAGCAGGGTTTGCGACAGCGGGATGGTCAAACCGCCGAAAAAGCCCTGCAACGCCCGGCCCGACAAAAACCAGAACAAATCTCCGGTAACGGCACAGAGCAGGGAGGCCAGCGTCATCGCGATCATGGCGGCCAAATACAGACGGACTTCGCCGATAGCGGCGGCCAGCCAGGAACTGACCGGCAGCGCCAGGGCCAGACTAATGAAATAGTAGCTCTGCATCCAACCGGCGTGACTGGGGCTGACGCCCAGATCGCCGGTAGCATGTAGACTGACCGAGGCAAACGCGCCGGTATTGAATAACACTAGAATGTTGCCTAACAGCAGGCCGAAGTTGAGAAAGAAAAACGGCACGCCGGACAGTGTGCGCTTGCCGATCTGTGCGTTAAGGCTGTCGTGGGTTAATGTCGCCCAGGCGGCGCGGGCGTTTTTATCGGTTGAGGTCATGGCTTTGGCGTTTTTTGGGGCTCGCAAAAAAGGATGTTATCCAAAGAAAAGCAAGTGCCGTGCCGGGGTTGATACAAGCTGATTACGTCTATTCAAATCATGTGCTTAAGAAATTAAGTAATAGAGAGTCGAACGCTATGTAAACGCAAAATTACTAAATATCGTGAATTTTTACGTAATATCGTAATTAAATTCCGGTCGTTGGCTTTTAATAGCTGCGGGTCAATACGCATGGTCAGGCCTTCAAGAAATAGCATACTTTGTCTTGGACGATATATGATTTTTTTGGGTAACCGGATGGTTGTTTGACCGTTGTTTCGAGTAGCCGAAATCGGCTAAAACCTGCCATTGAGAATTGATGATTAACTATGGTCGATGTTATCTGGAAACTATTTTTTACGCGTATTGCATGTTATCCAGCTTAGATAACTGTCGTTAAAAGGTATTTTTATCAACTAAGGTTAAAAATAGTGTATGTTATCGAGACCTAGATAATAACTTTTTAGTAAATATTCAGACCCCTTAGCGCCATACGGTTGGCTTAGCCATTAAACGGTTCGTTTAGAATTTTATGGCTAATTCATCCTATTGAAAAATATAGTGTTACGCCAAGACTTTCCAGGTTTTAAAAACCTGGACGGTCTAAATACCGGTCGGGGTCTGATAGTTACACTTGTTATAACCCCTGCTGTAAGATTCAATCATCAACTAAATGGTTAAATAGAAATGTCGAATAATGATCAAATCCTCTTGAGTGAACTACTGAGGCAAGAGGCGGATGAATTTCAGGAATCCTTTACAGAAAGTGAGTTTTTCGAATTTTATTCAGCAGTTCAGATACTCAAAGAGTACGAGCTTAGCTACGATGAGATTAAGGCTGGAATTGCTGGTGAAAGTTTGGATGGAGGCGCTGACTCCGTTTTTATATTCGTCAACGGCGATTTGATTAAAGAGGATTCAGATGTAAAAGAAAAATATAAAAAGAACCCTGATATTGAACTCGTCATTATACAAAGCAAAAGAGAGTATGGTTTTGGGGAAGATGCCCTTTTAAAACTCTCAAGACTATGTAAGAACTTACTGGATCTGGAGTTTAAAAGGCAAAAGTTCTCTGGCCGATATAACGAGGCTGTGCTTGCCTCATTTGAACTATTTAAAGACACATATGTTTCTTTAGTGACAAAACGCCCTTCTTTGAAAATTAGTTTTTATTACGCATCTATGGGTATTGATGCCTACCCAAACGTTGTAAAGCAAGCTGACGACCTTATAGCAGACGTTAAAGCTATGCTCCCTGCTTCAGAGGTAACTGTTAATTTTGTCGGTGCGAAAGAGTTAGTGGCGTTAAGTCAAGAGAGACCAAATGAGGTGTTTAGGTTGCCTACAGTCACAAACCCATTGTCAACATCAGAAAAAGTGTTTGTGTCGCTTTCTAATATTAGAGATTATTTCAAATTTATTACAGACGAAAACGGGAAGTTGCTGCGCCACATCTTCGAATCGAATGTAAGAGATTACCAAGGGAAAACTAATGTTAATAAGGAAATCCAAGCTACTCTTAAGGGCGAAAGTAAAGAAGAGTTCTGGTGGCTTAACAACGGCGTAACTATTCTCGGCACCGATGCGTCAACTCCAGGTGGAAAGGAGCTAATTGTACACAATCCGCAAATTGTAAATGGGTTGCAGACATCATCTGAAATTCATAGATTCTTTACTGATAATCCTGACAGGCTTGAAAATGAAGAAAGGTCTGTTCTTCTTCGAATAATTGTTCCAGAAGACGAAGAAACGCGAGACAAGATAATAAGGGCTACGAACAGCCAGACTCCGATCCCCAAATCATCTTTAAGGGCTACGGATAATATACACAGGAAGATAGAAGATTACTTCAAGCCACGAGGACTATTTTATGATCGCAGGAAGAACTTCTACAAAAATGACGGTAGAAAGCCCAAAGAAATAATTAGCATCCCTTTTCTGTCTCAGTGTCTAATGTCAGTGCTTCTTCAACGACCTGATACGGCCAGAGCGAGACCTTCGACCCTGCTTGAAAATGACGATTCGTATGAAAAACTGTTCCACGAAAATACTACGTTGAACACCTATTTTGTAGTTGCATCTTGGGGGAGAGAAGTTGAGTTGCGTTTGAAAGTGACCAAGAAGTATGAAACTGCGGAAAATAGCGACATTAAGTTCTATGTTTTGTATTACTTGTCTTGTGTAAAAGTAAATAGTCTATATCCAAGCAATAATAAGATTGAAAGTCTAGTTACGGCAGATTTGCCTGAAGCTAATATTGATGCAGCTATTGATGTTTGCTACGACATGTATAGGGAGCTTGGCGGCAACGATAAGATTGCTAAAGGAACTGAGTATCTCGATAAAATCAAGGAAAAATTGAGAGGCGAGTATGGGTTATAACAATTTGCTGCACTCGGAAAAATTACTCGTTGCGCTCTTAATTTTCCGGTTATGTTTCAATGACTGCTTAGGGTCGATTTCGGCCTTTCGCTGCCGTCAAAGTAAGGTCTGATTTTTCTAGGGCATCACATCAAGTCGAACTAATACACCTTACCACCTATCAGTTTTAATGGGAATTCCCAATACGTCATTCCGGCAGTCCATGCCGGTATGACGTGCTATTTAAATAAAGTGATAGGTGGTAAGACTAATACACCTCACCCGCTTATTCAAAACCAAGCCCCGCCTTTCGCCAAGCCTTTGCTCCCCCCTCAAGATTGAGTAAGTTAGTGTAGCCTAATTCATGCAGAGACCTTGCCGCTGCATTGCCCATAGGGCCGCCCTCGCAATACAGGTAAATAACTGTATTTTTATCTTTAGGAAGTTTGTCTTGGTATTTCTCGATTTCGTTGTAGGGAATAAAAAGGTCTGTGCCTTTGATATGCTGTTGTTCAGGCGTGTGCACGTCGACCAGGAATATATCCGCATTTTGCATGATTCGGTTTAATTCAGGCGCGCTTATCATTTTCAGATAGTCCGGCTTTTGAAAGCCGCAGCCGGTAACGATGAAAATAAAAGCGATGAAGAGAAATATAGTTTTAGAGCGCATAAAAAACACCTTGTTGATAAACGGATAAAAGTCAGTAGTAGAACGCAATGTTATAGGGTATTGGAATGAGGTTGCTGTTTTTCAGGCGGGGCAGGTTTTTCCAGCTGGCGGCGGAATTCGTCCAATTGCCGTATTAACTCATCATTGAAGGATTTTATTTGTTTCTCAAACAAGGGAATTTGCTGCTCCAAGCCCTTGTTAATGGTTTCGCCTATCGCTTGCAAGCTTTTAAAAATATCTCCGAAAGGCAGGATTGAAAGATTATTCAACGTTCGCTGATAATCGACTTTCCATAGCTCGTGTTCTTTTAATAAGACGGTATCAAAAGACCAAACGTTGTTGCTCACAGGTTTTTTTAAGGTCATGATCGTTGCTACCGTTGCCTTGGAACCGTCGATTAAAATCGCCCCGGTCTTTACTGTCGCATCTTCCAGGTTTTGCTGTTTAGTCACCAGATGTTGAGTTTCCTGGGTAGCGTATTCACTGGCGGAATCGAGATTGCCTTCCGCCATGGCTTGCCAAAATGCCGTAGTCACCTGTTCCGGGCTTAATACGGCCTGACAGCCGCTCAGCAAGAGCAATAGACTCAAAAAAACCGTCAATCCAACCGGGCTTTTCTTGCTGTGATAACAAGGGAGGACCTTTGATAAAGCTTTAGTTGTGGTCATTGTAAAGTCCAGTAATTTGCAGCAAATTCAAGAAAAAGTCATTCAAGGTTAGGGGAAGCAGGGCGCCGGTTTCAAAACGGAAAAATATTCGGCTCAGCATTGATTCCCTACAGCGTCCATAGTCTTCTAAATTAACCGCCGTCACTGAGCGCCGCCAAGGGATTAAACAATACAACAATAAGGTTCGTTTAGCGATAGCCTGGCCTAACAAAGCGCCGTCAAATTACGTTACACTAAGCCGACAGATCGTTCGCGTATAGCTGCGCACTCAACCTAGGAGATATTTTATGGTCGACAGAAGAGACTTTATTAAGAAGACCGCAAGCAGTCTGGCAGCGCTAGGGGGTTTGGCTTTGTTGCAACGATCAGGGCTTGCTGCGGCTACGCGTGCCGAAGCATCAACGATTGTGGATGCGCTTTCCGGCAAAGAGGCGCTGATTAAGCAAACTTCCCGTCCACCCAATTACGAAACGCCGACCCATTATTTCGATGCGCCATTTACGCCCAATAATCAGTTCTTTGTGCGTTACCATAACGCCGTCATTCCCGAGGTGAAAATCGGCGATTGGCGACTGCGCATCGGCGGCGATGCGGCTCGCACGCCGTTGGAGTTCAGTCTTGACCAATTGCGTAAGGATTTCGAACAGGTCGAAATCGCCGCTCTTTGTCTATGCTCCGGTAATCGCCGGGGATTGTTTGAGCCGCCTGTTCCCGGATTACAATGGGGTTTCGGTGCGATGGGCAATGCGCTTTGGCGCGGCGTTCGCCTGAAAGATGTGCTTGCGGGGGCTGGAATCGACAAATCCGCCCTGGAAGTAAGTTTGGCAGGCGCCGATTCCGGCGTACTGCCAACGACGCCGAATTTTGTCAAAAGCTTGCCGCTGGCGAAAGCGCTGGATGAGAATACCCTGATCGCTTTTGAGATGAACGGCGAACCGTTGCCGCATTGGAACGGCTTTCCCGCCCGCCTGATCATTCCCGGCTGGACCGCCACCTATTGGATCAAGCATCTGACTGCGCTTAATGTCCTATCCAAACCCTTCGACGGCTATTGGATGAAGACCGCTTACCGCATCCCCAAGGATAGATTCCCAAGCGGACAATTTAGCTCCCAGGAAACCGAGACGGCTATGCCGATCACGGAAATACTGGTCAATTCATTGATCACCAACTTGGCGGACGGACAGGCCATGACTAACGCTAAATCCATCGAAATTAAGGGCGTAGCTTGGGATTGCGGCGATGGCATCGCACGAGTGGAGGTTTCCACGGATGGCGGCGTCAATTGGCATCAGGCCGCGTTGAAGCAGGATTACGGTCGCTTTTCCTGGCGGCAATGGCGCTGGGTCTTTGAGCCTAAACATCCCGGACAATACCGGATTATGGCGCGAGCCACCAGTCATTCCGGTGTCAGCCAACCGCTGGAGCCGATCCCGAATCCTTCCGGCTACCACCACAACGCCGTACAGAAAATCACCATACACTTGGCTTAAGGAGAATATGATGCGAATGCCGATTTTGTTGTTATCGTTTTTTGCCGCCACGGCAACAGCCGGGGAAGGCCAGGTATTTCTAAAAGACAGGCCGGGCAAAAACCAAGTTGTTGCGCAGTGCGCAATGTGTCACAGCCTGGACTATATCACCGCACACGCCACGATCCTGGATAGGGCCGGTTGGGAAAAAACAGTCGGTAAGATGATTAATAGTATGGGAGCGCCGATCGATGATGCCGACAAGCGGGTCATCATCAATTATCTGGCTCAGAATTACGGGAAATAAGGCTTCCAATTTAGATAGAAAATGGAACACTGATTTAAAAACGAAAACAAACTGGATTCGGACTAAAAATTCGTGTAAATCCGTACTATCTGTGTCGCCTCGGCAATTGCTCCTGCATTGCTCTACCTCCTGCATCCATGCAGTCGTAGAGGCGCCTACTTTTGGCATCCGTGTTCTATTATAAAATTATCCCTGAGTAGTTACGACGATTTTACAGATAACATCCCTTCAAGGGATGTTATCTGTCCCGGCTTATGTTACTAGCCGGAAATATGACTTAAGCATCGAATCAATCGCGCTTGGCATGAATCAGGTAGCCCCGGCCCCGCAAGGTTTCGATGGGTTTACGGGTGCCGTCGGGATCGAGTTTTTTTCTTAATCGACCGATAAAAACCTCAAGCACATTGCTGTCGCGATCAAAATCTTCATCGTAAATATGAGCGGTCAAAACGGATTTTGAAACCACTTCGCCTTTTCGGAACATCAGGTATTCCAGTACCTTGTATTCGTAAGCGGTTAAGTCCTGTTTGACGCCGGATACGGTGACTTCCTGGGCTACGGTATCCAGTTCAATATTGTCGTGGGTCAACACCGGGTGAGCCAGTCCGGCTGACCGTCTTATCAAGGCGTTAATCCTGGCCAGTAACTCTTCATAATGAAATGGTTTGACCAGGTAATCATCCGCTCCTGCTTCCAGTCCCTCTACTTTTTCCTGCCAGCGGCTACGGGCGGTTAAAATCAGGATGGGGATTGTCACTTTGTCTTTACGCAAGCGCTTGATCAGTTCGATGCCGGAAAAATCGGGCAGGCCAATATCGATAATGGCTGCATCAATCGGATATTCCTTGCCCATGTAATAGCCGTCGCGACCGGTATTTGCGGTATCGACGGCAAAACCTTTATCGGCAAAGAACTGCTGGATTTGTTCGCAGAGTTTTGGTTCATCTTCAACAACTAGAATACGCATGTTTTTCGTCTGTCGAGCTTAGCTGACTAATTGGCCGGTTTCGGCGTCAATTTTGTAATATTGGATACGGCCATCGGGCGTTAATACCTTAATGACATATATTGTCCTGCCATTGATGAGTTCTGTTTGCGCGCCAAGCACCTTGTTGTAAGTGCCTTCGATTATTTGTTTGGTCGCCTCGTCCAAACTGATGTCTGCCAGTAGAGTGCTTGCTGCAAAACAGCTGTTGGAAAACAGCAAGATGACCGCAACTACTTTAATCAAATTTTTCATGGGCAATCCAATTAGAAAAAGATTTATAACTATTTAGCCACAAATTGACGCAGATTAAACGGATTGTTTTTTGCCGTTTATTGTAAACGAGTCATTTAATCAACAGTAGGCGCTTCGCCTAAGGCGCCTACTGTTGGTAGGCGGCGTTGGCTTATTTTAAAAAGTCATGGGGCAATCCGACATAAAACAACAGCAATCCGTTTAATCTGCGCAATTTGTGGCTAAATGTTATAAAAACTTTAAATCATCACCCTGAACTTTTAACGTAACGACACGCCTTGAACCATGCTGCCGATAGCTTGCCCGAAAGATGCGCCCAGCTTACCGGCGATTTTATCGAGCAAATGTTCCTGTCGACTAAAGTCAACCCGTGTTTCTGCGCCAATCAATTCCTTGGCGACGTAATCTTGATTGCCAACGGCATCAACTATACCCAGCTTAACGCCTTCTTCACCTGTCCAGACCAGTCCTGAAAATAATTCGGGGGTTTCTTTAAGCCTGTCGCCGCGACCGGCTTTAACCGCGCCGATAAATTGCTGATGTACTTGGTTTAACAGGCCTTGTATATAGCGTGTTTCGTCTTCTTTAGGCGGTGAAAAAGGGTCGAGCATGGCTTTATGCGCACCCGCTGTGAATAGCCTACGCTCTACGCCCAGCTTTTGCATGATGTCTACAAAACCGAAGCCGTCCATCAATACGCCTATAGAGCCAACTAGGCTGGAGGGGTTAACAAAAATTTTGTCGCTGGCCGATACGATAAAATAGCAACCCGATGCGCAAATGTCGCTGACTACGGCATAAATAGGCAATTTGGGGTGTTCTTTTTTGATTTTCCTGATTTCCTCATACACATAAGAGGACTGCACGGGGCTGCCGCCCGGCGAATTGGCATGTAGGATAATGCCTTTGGTGTGCTCGTCTTTGACGGCATCTCTTAAGCTTTCGATAATGCTGTCCGCATTGGCATTTTGGCCTTCGGCAATCATGCCGACCACGTCGATAACGGCGGTATGATCCTTGCCGTCAACGCCAATATCCTTGCTGAATTTGGGATACATGGCCACGCCAAGCACGGCGAGCAAGTATACAAACATCAAGCTTTTAAAAAAAACGCCCCAACGCCTTGCCCTGGTTTGCTCGGTGACTGCGGCTAGAGCCAGCTTTTCGATGACCTCTCGCTCCCAGCCGGGTTCGTGTGTCTCTTCTGTTTTGTTCTGGTTGTTCATGACTTGTTAGCCTCTAATAATATTCAGTAGTTCCGCAGGTTGCTGTAAGCATATCAAGGGATTGTATTGTTGTAATATGTCTTCAGGATGCGCTCCGCATGACACCGCTATGGCCGATATTTGGGCGTTCATCGCCATTTGCAAGTCATGGGTGGAATCGCCGACCATTAAACTGCGTTCATTCGCCGTATTGGTGTGCTGCATAATTTGATGCAGCATCAGCGGATCGGGTTTGGAGGCGGTCTCATCGGAGCAACGGGTAATAGAGAATAAATCCTCTGTCCCTGTCGCCTGTAATGCTTCTTGCAAACCGGTCCGGGTTTTACCGGTGGCAACGGCTAGCTGATAACCCGATTGTTTCAGTTCCACCAGCATCTGGTAAACGCCGGGGAACAAATCTTCGCGGCTTAGCTGTCTGGACAAATAGGTTTGTTGGTAACTGGCCGTCAGTCGGGGCAGCGTAGGCTGATCGACGTCGGGAAATAGCTTGGCGCAGGCGTTTGTAATGCTCAGGCCGATCACGTCTTTTGCCGCCTGGGGCTCTGGAATAGCGCAGCCGCATTGTTGCCCCGCCGTTTGCAGGCAATGTACGATCCAGTCTATCGAGTCGATCAGGGTGCCGTCCCAGTCGAATATGATTAAATCAAACTTGTTCTTCATGTTTCAATAAATCTTCCAATGGCTGTGGCAAAGGCGCCAAAATGGTTAACGGCTCCCCGGTAACAGGGTGGTGAAATTTTAACTTTTCCGCATGTAGGAACATGCGTTTGTAACCTCGGCCTTTAAATTTCTGGTTAATATCATCCCGTCCATAACGTTCGTCACCGACGATGGGATGTCCAAGGCTTGCGGCATGTACGCGTATTTGATGGGTGCGCCCGGTTTTTGGCGAGGCCTCGACCAGCGTCGAATCGCCAAATAATTTCAAGCGCCGGAATAAGGTTTCAGCCTCTTTGCCGGCCTGGCTGATCACAACCATGCGTTCGCCGCCCTTGCTGACATTTTTTAGCAAGGGCGCGTCGACCACCAGTTTTTTCCTGGCCCATTGTCCCGCCAGCAGGGCCAGATAAGTTTTATGGATGTGATTGTCGCGAAACAGTTCATGCAATAGTTTCAGCGCGCTACGTTTTTTGGCGATGATCAAACAGCCGGAGGTATCTTTATCGAGCCGATGCACCAGCTCTAAAAAATGCGCTTCGGGTCTTAGCAGGCGCAATCCTTCGATAATGCCGGAGCTGACGCCGCTGCCGCCATGCACAGCGTAACCTGCCGGTTTGTTGACGATCATGAAACCTTCGTCTTCAAACAAAATACCCTGTTGCAATGCGGCTTGTAAACCCTGTGGCACATAGGATTCTTCGCTACGTTCAGCGACCCTGACTGGCGGAATCCTGACTATATCGCCGGTAACCAAGCGGTATTTGACATCGGCGCGGCCTTTATTGACCCGCACTTCGCCTTTTCGCACGATTCGGTAAATTCGGCTTTTAGGCACGCCCTTTAAGCGGGCAATTAAAAAATTATCCAAGCGTTGATCGCAATGTTCTTCGGTAATTTCGACCAGTTGGACTTGGGGGGTTATGATTTTTTGTTCACTATTCATAGTGCAAATAATACCAGCATCTGCTGGTGATTGATTCTTTAAATTGATGTATAGCAATAAGATTGCTATATTAAGCAGGTTTTTTATATAAAAAACATACTTTTGCTCTGCGGTTTTACTAATAAAGCTGCCTTGGAGTATTGATGGTGATTAAAACTGCGTTGGATGACCAGGCAGGCTCATCATTGTAAGATTTTCGGGTTCATCGTTCGACCCTAGACGAACGATTTATAACTCCTGTTTAAGACGGAATTTACAACTAAGACTGAAAAAGAATATTTATTTGCTTAGGCTCTGTCCGTGCAACTATCTTCGATCTTTACTCAAGTGGAGACCTAAGATACAAACTACAACACGCAGAAACGGAATTTAAGACCGTAAAAACTAAGTTATGTAGAAGTGGCTTTAGTACCCCTACACAAACACGATGACCCAAACCAGTCTGTTCAGTAAAATCTGACCATGGAGCAGGAAACAACAAGGAATATTGAATGAAAAGAATGCTTATCAACGCTACGCAGCCGGAAGAACTGCGAGTCGCTTTGGTAGACGGTCAAAAACTATATGATTTTGACATAGAAGTACCTTCGAAAGAACAAAAAAAGTCAAATATTTACAAAGGCATAGTAACCCACGTAGAACCGAGTTTGGAAGCAGCCTTCGTCAACTACGGCGCTGAAAAACACGGCTTTTTACCTTTCAAAGAAATCTCTCCGCTCTACCGTCAACTACAAGATGGCGTCGAAAACGATGGCCGTCGTCCAGCCATAAAAGACCTGATCAAAGAAGGCCAGGAAATCGTTGTTCAGATTGAAAAAGAAGAACGCGGCAATAAAGGCGCAGCTTTAACCACCTATATCAGCTTGGCCGGCACCTATTTGGTGTTGATGCCCAACAACCCTAAAGCGGGCGGTATTTCAAGGCGTATAGAAGGCGAAACCCGCAGTGACCTGCGTGAAGTTATGGAAGCGCTTGAGATCCCCGAGAGCATGGGGCTCATTGTTAGAACGGCCGGCTGCGGTAAAAACGCCGAAGAATTGCAATGGGACTTGAATTATTTGTTGCAACTCTGGGAGGCCATTGAGCGCTCTGCCGAAGAGCATTCAGCGCCGTTTTTGGTGTTTCAGGAAAGCAACGTCATCATTAGGGCCTTGCGAGACCATTTGCGCGGCAATATTGATGAGATTTTGATCGACAGCGAAGATGCCTTCAAGCTGGTGCAAAACTTCTTAAAGCAAGTTATGCCGCACTTTTTGCCTAAGGCACGGTTGTATCAAGATGCGGTTCCCCTGTTTAACCGTTACCAGATTGAGTCCCAAATTGAAGTGGCTTATGGCCGGGAAGTATCCTTGCCGTCCGGCGGATCGCTGGTTATCGATCATACCGAAGCGCTGACCTCTATCGACATCAACTCGGCGCGCGCCACCAAAGGCAGTGATATTGAAGAAACCGCGCTGAATACTAATCTGGAAGCGGCCGATGAAATTGCCCGACAACTGAGGCTGCGCGATTTGGGTGGTCTGTTCGTTATCGATTTTATCGATATGATGTCCAATAAGAACCAGAAAACCGTAGAAAATCACCTACGCGACGCGCTTAAAATCGACCGCGCCCGCATTCAGACCAGCCGTATCTCACGTTTCGGCCTGCTGGAAATGTCCAGACAACGGATGCGTCCTTCTTTGGGCGACTCCACGCAGCTGCCGTGTCCGCGCTGTAAAGGGCAGGGCACGATTCGCAACGTAGAATCGGTCGCACTTTCCGTACTGCGTATTCTTGAAGAAGAAGCGATGAAAAAAGGCACGGAAAAAGTGATTGCCCATTTGCCAATCGAATGTGCGACTTTCTTGTTAAATGAGAAACGTAGCGCCATTGAGCAAATTGAAAGTCGGTTAAAAGTCGGCATTGTGATCCTGCCCAGCAAGCATTTGGAAACACCGGCTTATGATATTGAGCGCATCAAGGAAAAAGAGTTCGGCGATAGCAAAGCCAGCTACTTACAGATAAAAGCGGAAGATATTACTATTCCTGAATTTGCCCAGCAGGTAAAACCGAGTGTGGCAAAAGCGGCAGTGAAGGAATTTCTGCATGATTCTCCTGCTCCGGTGCAAAGCAAAAATGAAGCAGCCAGCCTGATTCAGCGCTTCTGGCATAAACTGGTGGGTTCCAGTGCAGAGCCCAAAGTAACGGTAACGGCGACACAGGCCGCTGAAAGAACTAAACCTGCCGATGAGGCTCAGCCGAACAGGAATAGGAGTAACAGTAACAGGCAGGGTCAAAATCAGGATAGGGGGCGTGGACGAGGCCGTGGACAAGGGCGTGGTCCAAACCAAGAGCAAGCTCAAGCTCAAGCGCCTGAACAAGGACATGTGCCAAAACAAAAGCCGGAGC
The DNA here is from genome assembly GCA_004299305.1 of Methylobacter sp. GTDB lineage: Bacteria > Pseudomonadota > Gammaproteobacteria > Methylococcales > Methylomonadaceae > Methylobacter_A. The sequence continues at coordinate 62,717 of SCPZ01000070.1, read as the reverse complement.
AACAATCGGATTCACCCCGCCCAAATCGCGCTCCGCGTGGTCAAGGCAGAAACGTAAAGCGCAATCTTGACCCAGCCAATATGCCTATAGCGAAAGTCGAACAGGTTAAAAGTGACGCTGTTGATGTGAGCGAAGTTATTGCAACTGTGCCGGAACTTGTTGCTCCTGTTGCCGCTGGAGAGTATCCGAAAAGAAACAATGCCAGAAGGGGGCCGAACCGTAGAAGACCACGTAACCCCAACTACAAAAAACCTGAAGCAGATTCCGACTCAAGCGCCACAAATGACGCGTTTAGTGAAAACAACGACGAGTCGCGCCCGGCTGAGCCTCGTTCTTATGATAATGACTTTGCCAAAAGAACGGAAAGAGCCGAGCAGCCGGAGTCTCAGGCTAATATCCCGAGTCCGGTTAAAATCGACAGTCAGGATTCAGACGTTAAACAAACAGCGACTATCGCTGAACCGGCGCCAAAACCGGTTGAAGTGGTAAAGCAAGAAACGGAATAACAAAACGAAGCTACCCACTTAAGTTAGGGCAGATAACATCCCTTTGAGGGTGTTATCTGCCATTTGTTCTTCTTAAGTTGGTTTTAACCTTGGGTTAATTCAACTTTCGCTTGTATTTAAAACAAGCTATCCCATATCTGGTCTACCTTTTTGACTACCTCCGGGGACATCTGGATAGTCCTGCCCCATTCGCGGTTGGTTTCCCCTGGCCATTTATTGGTCGCGTCAAATCCCACTTTAGAGCCTAAGCCTGAAACCGGCGAGGCGAAGTCGAGATAATCGATCGGCGTGTTTTCCAGTATCGTCAAATCCCTGGCCGGGTCCATACGGGTGGTCATTGCCCAGATTACGTCCTGCCAGTTGCGGACGTCGACATCGTCATCGACGACAATCACAAACTTGGTATACATGAATTGGCGCAGGAACGACCAGGTGCCCAGCATCACGCGTTTGGCGTGACCGGCGTATTGTTTTTTCATGCTGATCACGGCCATGCGGTAGGAGCAACCTTCCGGGGGCAGGTAAAAATCGACGATTTCCGGGAATTGTTTTTGCAAAATGGGTACGAAGACCTCGTTTAACGCAACGCCGAGGATGGCCGGTTCGTCGGGCGGCCTGCCGGTATAGGTGCTGTGATAAATCGGCGCCTGGCGCTGGGTGATCCGTTCGATAGTGAATACCGGGAAGTCGGCGACTTCATTGTAATAGCCGGTGTGATCGCCGTAAGGGCCTTCGGCGGCGAATTCGCCGGGATAAATAAAGCCTTCCAGCACGATTTCGGCGCTGGCCGGAACCTGTAAATCGTTCAGCAGCGATTTGGCGACTTCGGTTTTGCTGCCGCGCAATAAACCGGCAAATGCGTATTCGGACAGGGAGTCCGGCACTGGCGTGACGGCGGCCAGTATCGTAGCCGGATCAGCGCCCAAGGCTACTGAAACAGGGAAGGGCTGGCCGGGATGGGCGGCCTGGAATTCCTTGAAATCCAGTGCGCCGCCCCGGTGCGCCAGCCAGCGCATGATGACTTTGTTTTTGGCTATGACCTGCATTCGGTAGATGCCAAGGTTCTGCCTCTCCTTGTTAGGACCCTTGGTAATGACCAGCGGCCAAGTAATTAACGGCGCAGCATCTTCCGGCCAGCAGGTTTGGATAGGGTAATCGCCAAGATCAATCTCGTCGCCCTCCCGGACCAGTTCCTGGCAGAGCGGGGACGTGACTATTTTGGGCGCCATATTCAGCACTTGCTTGAATACCGGGAATTTCTCCCAAGCGTCTTTCATGCCTTTGGGCGGCTCGGGTTCTTTCAGGTAAGCCAGCAACTCGCCGATGCCGCGCAGCTCGGTGACGGATTCCGCACCCATGCCCATTGCGACACGTCGCGGCGTGCCGAACAGGTTGGCCAGCACTGGAATATTTGCACCTTTGGGATTTTCGAACAGCAATGCGGGACCGCCCCGTTTTAGGGTGCGGTCGCAAATTTCGGTCATTTCCAGGTAAGGATCGACTTCAACGCTAATGCGTCTGAGCTCTCCCTGTTTTTCCAGCTGCTTGATAAAGTCGCGCAGGTCTTTGTAGATCATGCCGCGATGCCGTTATGTCTGAGTAACGCGTCGATGGTGGGTTTGCGACCGCGGAAGTTGATAAATAATTCCATTGCGGTTTGGCTGCCGCCTTGTTCAAGGATGTTGGTTAAAAAAGCTTTGCCGGTTTCCCGGTCGAAAATGCCTTGTTCCTCGAACAGCGAAAAAGCGTCGCTGGACAAGACTTCGGCCCATTTGTAGCTGTAATAACCCGCCGCATAACCGCCCGCAAAGATATGCGAGAAGCTGTGCGCAAAGCGGTTGAATTCTGGCGGGCGAACAACGGCGACTTGCTCCCTGACTTGTTCCAGGGTTTCATAGATTCGACCGCCTTTTTCAGAGTCGTAGTCGCGGTGTATCCTGAAATCGAATAAGCTGAATTCCAGTTGCCGTACCATGATCATGCCGGCTTGAAAGTTTTTGGCGGCGATCATTTTATCGAACAACGCGTCCGGCAATTTCTCGTCGCTTTGATAATGGCCGGACATCAGCGCCAGCGCTTCTTTTTCCCAACACCAGTTTTCCATGAATTGGCTGGGCAGTTCGACTGCGTCCCATTCCACGCCGTTAATGCCGGAAACGCCGAGGTGATCGACCTGGGTCAGCATGTGGTGTAAGCCGTGACCGAATTCATGGAACAGGGTGGTAACCTCGTCATGGGTCAGCAAGGCCGGTGTATCGTCGGTCGGGGGCGTAAAGTTGCAGGTTAGGTAGGCGACCGGGGTTTGAATGGTATCGTCGAATCGCTTGCGGTTGACGCAATCGTCCATCCAGGCGCCGCCGCGTTTTTTGGCGCGGGCATAGAGGTCGAGATAAAACTGACCGCGGACGGAACCGTTTTGGTCATGGATCTGGAAAAAACGCACATCGGGATGCCAGCTGTCGAAATCGCTGATCTCGGATATTTGCAGGCCGTACAGTTTTTCTACGATTGCAAATAGGCCGGGCAGGACGCGGGTGATCGGAAAATAGGCTTTAACTTCTTCCTGAGACAACTGATAGAAATACTGGCGCATTTTTTCCGAATAATAAGCCATGTCCCAGGCTTGTAGGTCGTGAATGCCGTGATGTTTGGCGAATTCACGCAGTTCGGCTAAATCCTTGCGAGCATGTCGCCAGGATCGGTCGGCCAAATCTTCGAGAAAATGGGTCACGTCATCCGGTTTTTCGGCCATTTTGGTCGCCAACGACAGTTCTGCATAATTTTTGAATCCCAGTAAACGGGCTTTTTCATGACGCAAGGCCAGGATTTTTTCCATGTTTTCGCTGTTGTCCCACTGTCCTGCATGTGGGCCGTGGTCGGAAGCGCGGGTTGCGAAGGCTTCGTAGTGTTCTCGGCGCAATTCGCGGTTGTCGGCGTAAGTCATGACCGAAATGTAGGACGGAAATTGCAGAGTGATCATCCAGCCGTCTTCATTGTGACTCTCTGCTGTCTGTTTGGCTTGGGCCAAGGCGGATTCGGGCAATCCGGCCAGATCCTGTTTGTCCCTGATTAGTTTGCTCCAGGCATTGGTTGCATCAAGCAGGTTTTCTTCATAGTTGCTGGCAAGGGCGGATAATTCCTGGCTGATGTCCTTGTAGCGTTGTTTTTTTTCGTTATCCAGGTCTATGCCGGATAATTTGAAATCTCTTAGGGCGTTGTGGATGATTTTTTGCTGGGCGGTGTCGAGCGTCGCAAATTCATCGCTTTCGGCGATAAAGCGATAAGCCTTAAATAGGGCTTCGTTTTGCCCCATTTCAGTCGAGTAGGCGCTGAGTTTGGGCAGGCAGGCGTTGTAGGCATCGCGCAGTTCATCGCTGTTGAGCACGGAATTGATATGGCTGACTGGAGACCAGGCTTTATTGAGCTTATCGTCAGCATCTTCCAACGGTTCGATCAGGTTTTTCCAGGTGTAGTGTTGCGTGGCTGCGAGATGCTGTTCTACAGATGAACGGGCTTCGGCCAAGAGTTGGTCGATGGCCGGTACGACGTGTTCCGGCTTTATTTGGGAAAACAACGGCAGCGTGGAGTTGGCTAATAAAGGGTTATTCATAATGGTATCAAGAAAGAAAGTTCATGACTGCATTGATGCGATACTTCGCTTTGTGCAGTACATCTAAAGAAAAGTCTGGGGTTAGTTTGCTGTTTTTAAGTTTAGTGTAGGCAGGTATGGAGTTCAGGTACGGTATTTCTTTTGCTCTACTGGTGCCGAAATAGCTGTGCAATTTGGCCAGTATGACGATATCAATTAGATCCAGCCGATCGCTATCACTGTCGTAGAACCAGTCTTCGGCGTACTTGGGGATGCTGGCTAATTCCGGCGCAAAGCCTAATGTGTGTAAGACGAGTGAGCCGACCGACGGGCTCAAAAATGGGATAGCTGAGTCTAATACATCTAAATTCGGGTATTCATTTGGATATTGCTCGGCAAAATGCAATATCGGTATTGTTCCAATATCGCTGACCAGTCCGGCTAATAAGGCATCTTCCGGGTTAACCGTGCCGTCTTCCTGTGCAAGTATAAAACTTAAGCTGGATACGTAGAGACTGTTTTTCCATAAGTTTTGCATTTTTTCCATCAGTTCCGGGTTTTTGCACCGGAACAATTGTTTCAAGCTGATGCTCATGACCAGTTTTCGCGTTTGGTCCAAACCTAATCGGGTAACAGCCGATTGGCAGTTAGTGATCGGCGATATGGGCGAGTATAGCGGGCTGTTGGCAAGTTGGATCAGCTTGGCTACGATAGATACATCTACCTCGATAATTTTAACAACCTCCCTGATACCTAAATCTTTCTCCATTGCTTCTTTCAATTTTAAAGCGACATTAGGTAATGAGGGCAAGCTTAGCTTGTTTTCCCGATAGGCATTCGAAAAGCTGGTAAAAAAACGGTTGCCGGCAATTTGTTTAGGCAATTCAATATCAATAAGCTCAACGGCAACAGGCTGTTGCAGGCTCTTACCCGACCACCGACAAATAAATTCACCTGAAATCGCCAAAATAGTAATGTCTGTTTTAGCGAATGCCGTTGCTCCGCAAACCTTGCCGCTATTGAGCGGCAGATTGGCTAACGATGACTCAGATGATAGGGTGTAGCGGTTATCACTATTCGGTTGAAGTTCAACGCTTCCTTCAAGCAGATAAAAAACTGAATTGGTTTTTTGGCCTAGCCTGAAAATTACAGATCCTTGCGTATAGCTTAGCGTCGTGTGAGCCAGTTGCCCGACGTAGACGTCGTCCATGTCTCTAAGAGGAGCTAGTTTTTTTAGCGTTGTCAGCGGTAGTTTTTTATATTCGGTGAAGATGGGTTCTGAGCAGCAGGTCAGCGGATTATTTGAAGGATCGGGGGTGATGTCGGGCTTTTTTGGGGGGAGGTTGTTTTTGGGGCGACGGGAAAATAGTTTAGTAAACCAATTCATGATGACATCACTAATAAATTTATTGTTTGGAAGGTGTGTGGATTGGTATATTTTGCAATAGATTAAGGATGTGTGTCGTGATCGTCAAAAAAGAGTTCTGTTTTGGACAGCCGATCGTGCCAGCTACGCTGGTTTTCGTCGACAAGAATCCATAAGAAGCCCAGTCCGCAGAATCCCCATGACAGGATGGCAGCCATGAAACGGAGCAAAGCCTGTTTCCAGCTGATGGGTTTCCCCTCCAACGTGAGTAATTTTATTTTCCATGCGCGTAGGCCCAGTGTTTGCCCGCCATGAGTCCAGAACCAAGCGTAAAAGAGAAAGCTGACCAGCAGTAGATACAGTGGGAAAAAAAATTGTTGGGCAGTGAAAGCCTCGCCGGCGTTTAAAGGAAGCAACAGGGCGGTTGCGACAAATAAAACGGCGATCAGCAGTAGGAGGTCGTAAAGTATTGCTGCGAGGCGACGTAAAAAACCAGGCTTTGATATAGGGGCATTGCCTGGTTCTTCCGGTGTATTCTTTGTTGACCCGAGCAATTATTTAAATAAGGCTAGTTTTTGACCAAAATACATGCACATGGCCATTAGCGCTCCCAGCATTACGAGGGAAAAAAGGAATGGCGGTCTATGAAACAGAAGAATGAAAAAATCTGTTGCAAAAAGGCTGGTTAACAAGGGTTGGTCAATTAAACTATTAAGAATCTTTTTGAACATAACAAATTCCAGTCAAGCACGCTAATGTTTGTGCGAGTGTTTAAAAAATGGTTGTCTGATCTTTTATCTGGTATGTGCAATACGATGTCATTAGAATTGCCGGTAAAAATCAGAATGGTGATTCTACTCCATTCAAAAGGGGAATGTAAAAGAAACTTACCTAATGGGTTACAATTCATCAGCAATGATATAATTAATACAATTTAGAAAAATAAACAGGGTGTGGATATCATTTTAAACTTCTTTAAAAAAATTATTAAGCCTGCACTGCGCAGGATTGACGCGTCAGCAAGGCATGAAACCGAGCCCGTTGGGGCGCAAGTCAAAATATATTCGCGTGCGGAACACAATATCTCTCGATCTATGATCAGTGAGAACGCGTTGAAAGTTTTGTATCGCTTGCAAAAAGAGGGGTTCGATGCTTATTTGGTCGGCGGTTGTGTACGTGATTTGTTGTTGGGACGAGAGCCCAAGGATTTTGATGTTGTCACCAATGCCGATCCTGATCAAGTCAGAAAAGTATTCCGTAATTGTCGGTTAATCGGGCGCAGGTTTCGTCTGGCCCATGTGCATTTTGGCCGGGAAATTATTGAAGTTGCGACTTTTCGAGGAGCAGGAGAGGAGCAAAACGACAAGCAGGTGCTTAACAAGGAAGGGCGTTTGTTGCGGGATAATGTCTACGGTACGATTGAGGAGGATGTTTGGCGCAGGGATTTTACGGTTAATGCGCTCTATTATAATATCAAGGATTTTTCGGTAGTGGATTTTGTCGGCGGTATGGCCGACCATAAAACCGGGACACTCAGACTGATCGGCGATCCCGAAATGCGTTTTCGAGAAGACCCGGTGCGTATGTTAAGAGCGGTGCGGTTTGCCATAAAACTCGGTTTCAAGTTGGATCATGATTGCGAGAAGGCGATACATAATGATGCCCCTTTACTCGCAAGCATACCCTCTGCCAGACTTTATGATGAAGCGTTAAAGCTGTTTTTATCCGGCTATGCGTTGCAAACTTTTGAAACACTCAGGCATTACGGACTTTTTCAGGTGCTGTTTCCTGCTACGGAAAACAGTCTGGCAGTTGAAGAAAACGGTTTTCCCCGGTTGCTGTTGATTAGAGCGCTGGAAAATTCGGATAACAGGATAGCCGAGGGTAAAACGGTTACGGCTTACTTTTTGTTGGCGGCTTTTTTGTGGGAACCAGTGCGGATGCAGGCCAAAGAAAAAATGGCGCAAGGCGAGGTTGAGTACATCGCCTATCAGGATGCTGCCAGTGAGGTTATTGCCAGGCAGATCAGAAGTACGGCTTTGCCGCGCCATATCAGTATGGCTATGCGTGAGGTTTGGAGTTTGCAGCCCAAATTTAATGCGCGTATCGGTTCTAAACCCAGCCGCTTGATCGGGCATCCTCGCTTTAGAGCGGGCTATGACTTTTTGTTATTGCGCGCAGAGACCGGAGGAGCTAATCCAGAGTTGGCTGAGTGGTGGACTAGGTACCAGAATGCCGATGAAAATGAACAAAGAAAAATGACCCAGCCGCCGCGCCGCACCCAAAATAGCAAGTCAGGACGTAAAAAAAGCTATCATAAAAAAGCTGGCGATAGCGCGCCAAAAACAGGTTCTTAAAGCATTTAGTCATGAAAAACTCAGAAATTGATTGGGTCGCTGCTTACATAGGTTTGGGTAGTAACCTTGCAAACCCTGCTGAGCAAATAAAATCAGCGCGCACAGCAATAACGCAGATAGCCGGAGTTAAAGAGCTGGCGTTTTCCAGTTTGTATCATAGTTTGCCTATGGGGCCCAAGGATCAGCCTGACTACGTTAATGCGGTGATGTGTGTTGCAACCGATTTGCCGCCGATGGATTTGCTGAGGTGCCTACAACGCATCGAAAACGATCAGGGCCGGATTAGAAAAGCTGAGCGTTGGGGAGCAAGAACGCTGGATTTGGATGTGTTGATCTATGGCGACCAGCTTATTGAATTGCCTGATTTAAGCGTGCCGCATCCGGGTCTGGCTGAGCGGGCTTTTGTCTTGTATCCCTTATATGAGATCGCTCCGCACATACGGGTGCCTGGAAAAGGCGATATTGCCGACCTGCTTGCCCAGTGTTCCATGAATGGATTGAAACGGCTGGATTGATTCTTGCCCTTGTCTTCAAGCCTAAGTCCATCCAATTAAAATGAATCAATATTCTTCTACAGCTGCGCTAAAACCGTTGTCAATTACCGATTTGGCCGCCATGAAACAACGCGGCGAGAAAATCTCCTGCTTAACTGTCTACGATGCGAGTTTTAGCGCGTTAATCGATAAAGTTGGTGTTGATGTGATGCTGGTGGGGGATTCCCTGGGTATGGTTATTCAGGGCCATGATACGACGTTGCCGGTTACTATCAGGGACATGGTCTATCATACTCGGTGCGTTAGCAATGCCCGGCGGCGGGCGTTTATTATTGCTGATTTGCCGTTTATGACTTATGCCACGCCTGTTATGGCGGCCAAAAATGCCGCTAAACTGATGCAGGCTGGCGGCGCTCAAATGGTTAAGCTGGAAGGGGCGAGAATCGATTGCGTCAGCTTTCTGGTCGATCAAGGCATTCCGGTTTGCGGGCATTTGGGTCTATTGCCGCAATCGATTAATCAATTGGGCAGTTATAAGGTTCAGGGCAAGGAGCGCGCGGCAGCCGAAAAAATGCTGGTCGATGCTCATCAATTGCAACAGGCGGGTGCAGGTCTGCTGCTGCTGGAGTGCGTCCCAGCAAGTTTGGCAAGAGACATCAGTACGCAATTAACGATTCCAGTGATAGGCATCGGAGCAGGCGTAGACTGCGATGCACAGGTGCTGGTGCTTTACGATATGCTCAATATCGGAGTTGGCAAGCGTCCGCGTTTTTCCAGGAATTTCATGAGTGACGCAGCAAATATTGAGGAGGCCATTAATGCCTATCACCAAGCGGTCAAGCAGTCCCTGTTTCCAGCGGCTGAGCATGGTTTTTAATATTTATGTACATAGTTAGTACTGTATCGGAATTACGCGATGCCGTTAGGGCGTGGCGTTTGGCGGGACAGAGCGTTGCATTGGTGCCGACGATGGGCAATCTGCATGCCGGGCATCTGGCGCTGGTGGATGACGCTAAAAACAAAGCGGATCGTGTGGTCGTCAGTATTTTTGTAAATCCAACCCAGTTTGGAGTTGGTGAGGATTTTGAGACCTATCCTCGTACCGAGCGCGAAGATCAGCAAAAACTCGATGCTGCGTGTGTGGATTTGCTGTTTCAACCGGCCGTTTCAGAAGTTTACGCGCCAGCGGCCAAAACAGTCGTCTCGGTAACCGGTATATCTGAACAGTATTGCGGTGCGTTTAGGCCGGGACATTTTAACGGTGTTGCGACAGTTGTTTGTAAGTTATTTAATATGGTACAGCCGGACATTGCCTTGTTCGGGTTAAAAGATTTTCAGCAGTTGACGGTGATACGGACGATGGTTAGGGATTTGAATATTCCGATTGAAATAACCGGTGTGGAAACAGTTCGGGAAGCAAGCGGATTGGCGATGAGTTCCAGAAATGGTTATTTAACCGCAGAGGAAAAAACGGTTGCAGCAAAACTATATCAGTCCTTATGCGTCGCGCGCGAGGCCGTTTTGGCGGGAAAGCAGTCTTATCAGGAAATAGAGCGTAGGGCGCTGTTGTTTTTGCAGGAATCCGGTTTTCAACCGGATTATTTTAGCGTGTGCAGGATGGGTGATTTAAAAAAAGCAGGCGCAGATGACGTGGAACTGGTTTTGTTGGCGGCGGCACGCTTAAACAAAACCCGGCTAATCGATAATATTTATTTTTCCAGATAAGCAATAGCAGGATTTGGAAAATTTGAAAAGTGCTAAAAGTTGATGCATTGTCGTAATTAATGGATAATGCGCGGTTCTCAAAGGTATTTATAGTGTTTTATTATGCAAATCACGATGCTTAAAGCGAAATTACATAGAGCCACGGTGACCCATTCGGAATTGGGTTACGAGGGTTCTTGTGCGATTGACAGCAATATTCTCGATTTATCGGGTATCAGGGAATACGAGCAGATACAGATTTACAATATCAATAACGGCGCGCGTTTTACGACCTACGCCATTCGTGCTGAAGCAGGCTCGGGGTTGTTTTCAGTTAATGGAGCGGCTGCTCGGTTGGCGTGTCCCGGCGACCTGATTATTGTTTGCGCATTTGCAATATTGGAGCAAAAGGAAGCGGAAAGCCATAAGCCTACCTTGATTTATTTTAATGAAAAAAATCAGGTGCAGCGTTCAGCTAGTTCTATTCCGGTTCAGGCGGCCTCTGTTTGATGATCGGTCTTATCCGTGCGATTTCAATATGCATAAAACTGTTTTTTGAATATCCGCTGAAATTCATAAAGTCTTAAATAACAGGATGTCGGTTTATTTAGGCCGCTGCTTATGCAAGCCTCCTGTACACCGCTACGCTGTTTTTCTCATACATTTACGCTCATTCCCACCTATAAAAACTGCCGCTAAAAGCGGCAGTAACCTATAACATCTGCGTTTGCCGAAAATTGGGTAAAGCGCTTTATTTCTAAGAGATATTTATTTTTTGCAGGCTTTATGCGCCTTCAGAAATATTCACCTCACTGCCACTGCCAATGTCAGTCAGTGTTGTGCTTTGTTCTACTTGAGTAAGCACTTTTTGCAAGCCTATTCGCTTTGCACTGTTAATCACCAATGGGGATTTAATGGATCCTTTAATAGTAGGCTGGTCGGATTCGTCTTTATGTAGAATGATCAGGACAAGTGCGTCAGCGGTATCTTCAATGCCCAGTGTGGCTTCTTCTGCATCGTTTAACACAAGGTTGTAATCGATATTGAAAATAGACGGTTGTGCAACTGAAAAAGTAAGGGATTCATCATCTAACGATTGCAGCCAGTAAATGAGGGAGTCGCTGCCTTCCTGATGAAATAGCTTGAAACGGGTTTGATCTTCAAAGCCTGGAATCCCGTTGGGAAAGTTAATGATAGTGTTGGGATCAATGGTTTGTTCGCCGAAAAAACTTGATTTGATTTCCATAATAAACTCCGCTAAAGGTGAATATAAAAAGTAAACATATAGTCTAAAACCGTCAGTATAGCAAGGCTAGCTTGTAATAAGCTATTTACCAGGATTTCACCCAGTCGCCAGCTTTGACACCCAGTTCACGGGCAGGGACCTCCAAACTACCTATGGCGTAACGGGGTGTGATAGTGCGGATGGTTAATACACCGGCCGGTTGCTTGTCTTTACCTATAAAACTGAAGCCGCCATCAAGATTCAAGTCATTATTGCCCGAGCTGTAAACCACCAGCTGATCGCCGACATTAAGTCTTTCCTGTGCCCCCGCATCAATAAATACTTTATCCTCCTTAATGTCAATAATACGCGTTGCAAAAGGGTGGCAACTTAAGGATTTACGAATATCGGTGCTTGCCCGGTCTATAATTTGAGCTATTTTCGCGCCGGTCGAGGTAGCGTTAAAGCGCTCGCTGCCTACTGTATAGGTCGCGGGAATCCACACATCGCCGATGACATCATCAACATAGCGCTGCTGGAACAGTAATGCCCCGGTGAACCCGTCATGTACATAAACATCAATGCCAATTCCGCGCCTGGCGACGACATCGCGCGCTAAACTTCTGGCGAATGCCAGGGGCCCTGCGCCTCTCATGTATTCGCTGGATTCGACTTCCAGATCCCTAATTACACCTGACAATACAAATTGGACCCCGTTTGATGCGGTTATTTGCATTACTTTTGATGGTCGATAGGCGGTGCGGTCTTGTTCTTCCGGGGCCAAGTCGGCTCTTGGGTATAGGTTAATATTGGTAGCATTGCTGCCGATAAAATCGCCGGACTCGATTAAAAGATTATTAAGCTCGCGTGGAATGCCGGCGTATAAGTCCTGTGTTTCGTAAGCGCTCAGCTGTTCTTGTTTAACTAAAGGGAAGGCGGTTGAAATAATGCGTTTGCGATAATGGGGTGTGCAGGAACTGTCTGTAGATAACTCCACCATGGCTACAACATGATAGATATTATCGGTAGTCCATTCCTTGATTATTTTAGTGTTGCTCACCGCAGCAGCGGTGCGCATCGAAAGAGTATCCAGTGAAACATTATTTTGGCTGACTAAAGTCTGGCTGTGAATATTAACAGACGATTGCATGGATGCCTGACGGATAGCATCCTGCAAGGCCTGTTTTTTAGCTAATAACGGCATACTCTTGCTAATAGCCGCCTGACCTTCGACGGTTACCACATTAGTATCAGCATGGGGTTGAACAGTAGTGCATGACTGACTTAATAAGCAGGCGACCCATAGATATTTGAATAATATTTTTGCCATCCATTCAACCGGTTTGTTGTTCCTATGGGGATTTTTAAAGCGTATGTGTGCAGCAGTAACCGCTTTATAAATGAGGCCAGGAATGTGAAAAGGTTACACAATACCAGTTCGGGTTATTTTCGATTAAATCCCTTGGTATTAGGGTAGTTGTAGCAATCAGCGGCATTACAGCCTGAGTCAATGCTGGACACCTTTGGGGGATTAGGCTCAAAACCTGGCGTTGGACTTTCCTGATTTTGTTGTAGACATTGATTAATCAATTCACTTGAGCCGTTAATGCATTCATAGAATCTTGGTGTCAAGTCAAGTTCAACAACCGTTTCAAAAGTATCATCGCCGGCATAGATGTCGCTGCCGATAGCCGAGGTTCTTTTTACCCTTGCTCCGCGCAAATAAGCATTAAGATAAACCTGATAACTGTCATGGGTGACTTCCATATCTTCGAGCGTGGTCTGTCCGCGCAACTGGATGCCGGTAAGCTGCTCGGCCAAACTCCTGTAAGCATCCATTTTGGACGCCCTCATGGCCATTAATTTAATTTGCGAGCGTGAATAGCGATCGCTTTTTTCGACCGTGCCATAACCTGTGGCGCTTATGGTCTTCTGCGGAAAAAATGCAAGCGGCGGCGCCTTCGTCGTAGTGCAAGCAGTCACCAATAAGCTGACAGCCAACCCTGCTACCGCCAAGAACGGCGTATGCGCCACACCTTTGTTGGGAGTAGGTGCAGCGAATGCTGGTTTTAAATATTTAATGTTCACGGTATTTACTCCTGTGTCGGTATGCCAATGTAGCGGCGGATAAGTCTATTACTTAAATTTTTTAGTGACTGGGGCTCACTATACTCGACCTGTTGCAATTCTGGTTGGAGAACGATGCCGCCCTGCCTGGCAAACGCAGACGAACAGCTCAACGGTTGTATCGATATTCAAATAATTAAGTTAACGGAACAGGCTTTGAATTATCTCGTGCATCCTACTTTGGGCTTTCGTGCTTTTATGATCAACGCAACCGCTTTCCGCTTACTGCATCATAAATAGCTGTTTCCTGTTCAAGCTTGCCGACTTTGCCGTGAACGATAAAAATATCGGCGTCGGCAAAGGTTTTTAACAATTTTCTCGATTCTTTGATAGCAGGGCGGGTGGTGGGATTGGCGCTGGTGGAGACCAACGGGCTGCCGAATTGGGCGCATAAATCGTGGGCTATTGGGTGATCGGTCACTCTGACGGCCAGCGATTGATGTTCGCCGCTCAACCATTTTGGCACCCAGGGCTGGACTGGGATAACCCAGGTGACAGGGCCGGGCCAAGTGGGTGTTATGCGAGTAATGATGGTTTGATCTAAAACGAGGTAGGGGCGCAGTTGCTCCAGGGATGAGGCAATAAGTATCAGGCCTTTTTCTATCGGGCGTTGTTTGATGTCGAGCAGGGTCATGACCGCCGCTTCATTGAGCGGGTCGCAGCCTAAGCCGTAGACGGCTTCTGTGGGGTAGGCAATTACCGCTCCGGCTTTAAGATGACGGACGGCGTTTTTTATTTTGAACAGGGAGTGATGGGGCATTTTGGGGGATATGGGGGGCTAAGTTACATGTTCATTGAGGCGCTTGAAACTCACCTATCAGGTCATCAACACGTCATTCAATTCACCGCGCTGATAAATTACTACGCCGATCCGATCTATATGGGCCTTCAAGCCTTCGTGTTTCAGGCTTTCGTAATGCGTTACGTCAAACAGATAAGGGGTGGGCAGGTTGTCCAATGCTTCGAGCAAATTTGCCGAACAGTCGGTAGGGCTGCCAAAAGCCAAGTCAATGTCCGAGCCGCGCTCATAGTCGCCCTTGGCGCGGGAGCCGTAAATCTTGGCCCAGACAATTTCCGGGTATTGCTGCAAGCAAGTCTGAATAGCCGCCAGCGTCTTTGCGCTTAAGCCGAACATCAGGCCAGCCTTGCTAGCAGGTATTGATGAAGCTGTTCCAGTCCTTCCATATAACGCTGACAAATGTGACTCACCGCCTTGAGTGCGCGGGCTTCATCGTAGGTATGAGCCATCAGGTTGCGATCTTCGAGCATGTCTATCCACAGTTGGCCATCAATGATGATGTCATTGGCAAAAGCCTGTTTGATGGCTTCTCGCGGCAGTTTTGCGTCGATGCCGTTGTACTTGAGGTAGTCCTTCATGGTTTTCCATGACAGTTCAAACGTCATTTCAAACGCCTTGATCAGCGCCATTTGGATCAGGTCATTGTTGGGAGTTTGCGCGTTGGCTTGTACGGCGTGTTGTAGCCGTTGATAAGCCGATTGCAGATTATCGAAACGCTGTTTCCAGCGAATGTCTTGTTGTGTATTCATGCGACCAGTTGACCAGAGTTGATCTGTTTTTTCACATCCTTATGCTATGGATTCCGGCACAAATCCGTCTGGAACGGATTTGCATTAACCCAAAGGGCATCAGGCAGGATAGCCTGAGGTGACCCGTCAGAGCGCGTAGCAAATCCCCGCCGGAATGACGGCGGTGTGGTTGAGTTAGTTCACGGCCTGGAGATTGGAAGCGAGTCGCCTTTTTCCTACAAAGTTCCAGGCTCTTTAGGGCCCTGCACATCCGCAGGATCGCCTTCATACGGCGTTGCGTATTTACAGTCTTTTTGTGGACAGACCTTTTCCACGCCGCGCCGTTTGGTCTCTTTGACAGTCAAAATAGGCCATGCGCATTCCGGGCAGCTTTCTTTTATCGGCGCGTTCCATAATGCGTAATCGCATTTAGGGTATTCCGAGCAGGAATAAAATATCTTGCTGTTCCGCGATTTGCGTTTGAGGATGTTGCCTTTTTTGCATTGCGGACACTCGACGCCGGTGTCCATCGGTTTTTCCAAGGGCTCGATGTGCTTGCATTTGGGGTAACCGCTGCAACCGATAAATTTGCCGTAGCGCCCGGTTTTGATTACTAAAGGCGATTCGCATTTAGGGCAGGTTCTGCCTTCAACGACTTCAGGTTCGTCGCTGGCGCTCGCATCATCGTTCAGGTTTCGGGTATAGGAGCACTCGGGATAGTTGGTGCAGCCGATAAACCGGCCATTACGCCCCAAACGGATGGACAGCGGACTGCCGCAATCGGGGCATTTTTCGTCAATGGCTTCCTGGGTGACATCTTTGCGCTGGACGCTTTCTTCTTTTTCGTGAATCAGTGTGGTGAAAGGTTTCCAGAAGTCGTGCATCAATGGAACCCAGTCTTTTTCCCCTCGCGACACCGCATCCAGTTCATCTTCCAGATTGGCGGTAAAATCGTAATCGACGTATTTGGTGAAATGTTCGGTCAGGAATTTGTTAACGATTCTACCGACATCGGTCGGGTAGAAGCGTTTGCTGTCCAGAGTGACATATTCACGGTTTTGCAAGGTCGAAATAATCGACGCATAAGTTGATGGCCTGCCGATACCGTGTTCTTCCAGGGATTTCACCAAGCTGGCTTCGCCGTAGCGCGGCGGCGGCTCGGTGAAATGTTGCCCGGCATTAATATCGTTAAGCTGGACGGGGCGGCCTTCCTCCATCGGCGGCAGGAAGCTTTCCTTGTCGTCGCTCTCGTTGCTGTCGTCTTTTCCTTCCAGATAGACGGTCATAAATCCGGGCGAAGCTATCGTGGAACCGGTCGCCCGAAATACGTGCTTGCCGTCACCGCAAGTCAAATCGACGCCCACCACATTCAGCGTGGCATGAATCATCTGGCAGGCGATGGTGCGCTTCCAGATCAGTTCGTAGAGCTTGAACTGCTCGATGCTCAAGTGCTCTTTTAATTGGCTCGGCAAGTGTCGGGGATAGGTTGGGCGTATCGCTTCGTGCGCTTCCTGAGCATTTTTCGACTTGGTTTTAAACAGTCTGGGTTCTTTGGGCACATTTTCAGCGCCGTAGTTTTCGGCGATCAGTGCGCGGATTTCCTCGACAGCGTCAACCGACAGGTTAACCGAGTCGGTACGCATGTAGGTAATCAAACCGGCGGTTTCGCCGCCAATGTCGATGCCTTCATAAAGTTGCTGGGCAACTATCATGGTGCGTTTGGTAGTGAATCCTAATTTGCGCGAGGCTTCCTGTTGCAGCGTTGAGGTGATGAACGGCGGGGCAGGGTTGCGCTTTTGCTGTTTCTTTTCCAGCTTGGCGACCATTAATTGGCCGTCGGCGGCATCCAGCAAGGTTTGCTTGGTTTTCTCGGCCAGCTCTTCATTAGTGATGCTAAATTGCGTGACTTTTTCGCCGTCAAACTGGGTCAGTTTGGCTTTAAAGACTTGATCCTGGGCGGTCAATGCGGCATCGATAGTCCAGTATTCGCGAGATTTAAAGGCCTCAATTTCCAGTTCGCGCTCGACGATCATGCGCAGGGCAGGGCTTTGTACGCGGCCTGCCGACAAGCCACGGCGAATTTTTTTCCATAGCAACGGCGACAGGTTAAAGCCGACCAGATAATCCAACGCACGGCGCGCCTGCTGGGCGTTGACCAAATTAATGGCAACTTCCTCTGGGTTGGCTATGGCTTCGGTGACGGCTTTTTTGGTGATTTCATGGAATACCACCCGATGCACTGGCTTGTCTTTGAGCAGTTTTTTTTCTTTCAGCAGCTCAAGCAAATGCCAGGAAATGGCTTCCCCTTCTCTATCAGGGTCAGTCGCCAGATACAAAGTGTCTGCGGCTTTAAGGGCTTTGGCGATAGCTTGCACGTGTTTTTGGTTGCGCTCGATGACTTCATATTTCATCGCAAAATCGTTGTTCGGGTCGACTGCGCCTTCTTTGGGGATCAGGTCGCGCACGTGTCCATAAGAGGCGAGAACCTGAAAGTCCTTGCCTAAATATTTTTCTATGGTTTTGGCTTTTGCAGGCGATTCTACAATGACGAGATTTTTGCTCATTTGAGGTTCAAGGTGAAAGGTAAAAAGGTGAAAGGTAAAAAGGTGAAAGGTTCAAGGTGCGTAGTTTTTAACCTTGAACCTTTCACCTTGAATCTTTTACCTTAGTGCAAATACGTTGGAATAAGGTCATAAACAATATCTTCCATCCTGGAGAAAGCGATTTCTTCATTAGGTTGGCTTAGCAATACCATTAATACTATCCATTTTAGTTTTTCCATCGATATCTCTTCATTTTCCAGCGCCATGGCCCGGTCGATGACAATTTCCCGGTTGGCTGAGCTTAAGATGCCGCTATGTTCAAGAAACATAAGTAAATTGCGGCATTCAAGATCCAGTCTGGCTATCTCTTGGCTGCAAAAAATGCGGAATGCAGGCGATACAGATGCTTTTATTGCCCGTTGCAGGCTAAGCGACTCGAGCCAGTCGAAAGCTTTATTGACTTCGATTTGTTCAAAGCCGGCTTCCAGCAATTCAGTCCTGACGACATCGCTATCTGGAAGTATTTCAATTTCATCTTCCATATAGTTTTCGAATAAGTACATCAGGACATCAAAAATATTTTCTTTCATAGACTTTTAGTTGTTTATTTGATCCGAGTATAGCAACCGCCGGGGGTTGCTTCTATGTAACCTTGCAGTTCCAAAATCAGTAACATTGACGAAATAACTTCGACGGATTCGTTGGCATTTTCAACCAGAGTATCGATAGAAGTTGGGCTAAACATGACAAGATTCAATAATGTTTGTTGCTCCAGGTCAAGTGTTGATTGCATTGGTAGTGGGGTGAAATATTCATCTTGTTGATTATATTGATTTAGTTCCTCAAGAATATCTTGTGTGGTTTCGACAAGTTTTGCCCCTTCACGGATTAGCGCGTTGCAACCTCGGGCCAGCGGGTTATGAATAGAGCCGGGGATGGCAAAAACTTCACGGTTTTGTTCGAGCGCCATGCGCGCAGTAATCAGCGAGCCGCTTTGTTTGGCGGCTTCAACCACTAACAAGCCCTGGCAAAGACCGCTGATAATACGGTTGCGTCTGGGAAAGTGGTTGGCTTTAGCTGTCGTGCCGGGCGGAAACTCCGAAATCATCGCGCCGGTATTGACAATTTCAGTGGCCAACTCTTTATGCCTAGCGGGATAGACCCTATCCAGGCCGGTTCCGGCTACCGCAATAGTATAACCTTTGGCTTTTAATGCGCCCTGATGACTGGCGGCGTCTATGCCTAGCGCCAAACCGCTGGTGATCGCAAAGCCGCAATGGCTCAGGGTTTTGGCAAAGTTAAAGGCGATTTCCAGGCCGGAAGACGAAGGATTGCGGCTGCCCACGATGGCGATCTGCGGCAGCGATAGCAGTTCGGGGTTGCCGCGTACAAACAGAAGCGGCGGCGGATCGGCGATTTCCTTTAATTGCGCAGGATAATGTGCGTCGTGGAGGGTGATTGCACAGTTATTCTCCTGGCTGAGCCAGCTCAGGTCATAGTCGATAAGCGTCCAATCAGGATTCCTGATCGAATTGACGATGTCGCTTTTTAAGCCCAGGGCGCTAAGTGCGGATGATGATTCTGCAAATAACTGTGCCGGGGTATGGCTGACCAGTAAGCGGAGAAATGTTCTGCAACCGACGCCTGGCGTGCGCAATAACGCAAGCCAGTATTTTATGTCTTGTTCGTAGGTAATGTTCAGGGGGTTTTAACGATGTCTAAAACGTGAAGGGTCTGGGTCGCTTTCATGACCAGGGCGTAACTGATGCGCTTAAACGGGCGGAAAACCATCAGCGTGCCGGCCAGTTCATCGGGAAGATTAACCTGATCATTTTTAATCTGGCTATACGAATCCCTGACAGTATCGCCGCGTCGATAGATATTCAGTTCGTGCCCGGTTAAAAGGCCATCGTCAGTGCCTTTATCTATCACCACCACATTATATCGACCGATTTGGGAAACGCCGGCAAGTACGCTGATAATACTGCCTTTTATACTTTGCTCAGGCGGACGGGGGAAGTAATGTAAGGCGATATCCTCTTCAATATTGGGCATAAGCCGGTCGCCGATGCGGATTTCGCTGGCTGCTTTGCTTAGGACTAAGGTCGCCGGATCGCCGGGTTGTTGCAATGAAGCATCGGCAATATATTGGGCTTCATAGCCCAGAATTTCCCCATTTTCCGGGCTGACATAGGTCTTTCCTGTCCGGTAAACTGTGTATGCCGTGTTTTCAGAGTCGGTTATCGAACGCACATAAATACGGTCGCCACTGCCTGCTATCAGGTGTTCACCGGCAAAGTCAACAACATAAGAAGCGTTGTCCAGTTCGCTTTCGTCCATCACTTTGGGCGAGGACAGGAAACTTGTTATGGTGTCGGTAGGGATCAGCCTGATTGCTTGTTGTAGCTTGATTTCACGAATACAAGGCAGCACCTTGCCATCTTCGGAGACCGCAAAGTCTTTGCGTCCCCGTTTATAGTCGTCTTCCTGAAGCACACAGCTAGAATTGTTTTGGGCTTGAGGCGCGGGTTGATTACTTCTGGAAAGACTGAGTTGCGGTTTGCCGTTGATCATCGAAAAATAAATCGTATCGCCGGGGTAAATCAGGTGAGGATTATTAATTTGGGAGTTATGGGGCCATAATTCAGGCCATTGCCACGGGTGTATTAAAAATTTACTGGATAGGTCCCATAAGGTATCGCCTTGGGCGACGGTATATTGATCGGGGTGGGACGGGTTTAGTTGTATTTCATCACGGGCGGCCCATACGTTTAAGCTGATGAGAAGGGAAGCTATCAATCCGGTGATTGTTCGAAAAGCCATGTTGGATTCCTGTCGAGTCTTTTTATGCTATCTGAATTCAGAGTTTAGATGAATTCGGATAGAAGTCTAGTTGAAAAAAATAAGGTATTGATTTTGTGGGGTTAAAAAACTTTTCTCTTGGAGGCGGTAATGACTCGGGCTATCGCTAAATTTTCGGATTCCAATAATTAAAAGGCCGGAGATCAAAGCCTGCTTTGAAGTTTTTAAGTATCATGTTTTGTGATTCCAAGCAAAAGCTTGAGTAGCTGCGAAGGTTATTTAGGCGATTGAACAGCTTACCACCTATCACTTTGTTTAAATAGCGCCTCATTCCGGCAATCCCTGCCGGAATGAGGTGTTGGGAATTCTCATTAAAGCTGATAGGTGTTGAGACTTGAACAGATAACATCCCTTCAAAAGATGTTATCTGTAAATCCGCTGTATGAGTTTAATTTTCATCCCTTAGAGAGAAAGTGGTCCTTTCAAGCTGACATTTATATGCGCTTGTCCCGAGGCGCAATCCCGTTACCCCGGCCCGATCGGAAAAATGTGCTATAGGCGTTCAAAGCTGGCTATGAACATGACAGAAGCCAGCATTAGCGTAGGCTGAGTAGTCACCTTTTAAAATACGGTCTCGCAAAATGCGTACACTCCGCCATGAATATATCTACTTTGGGCATTAAATTACTTGTGCGTTACAATCCCCTGACGATCATCTAACTTACTAAATAAAAATCATGAAAAACCATAAAAGAATAATTGCATTAGCCGTAGGCGCTACGTTAATGGCCGGTTGCGCAAGCTTCGCCAGCCAATCGGATTGGCCTGTTGCGATAAAAAGCACTCCCGGAGGAGCCGTTTTCACAGTCACTAACAAAAAAGGTGAAAAAATCCACACTGGAACCACTCCGTCAACCGTCTATTTAGCAGGTGGCGCCGGTTTTTTTGACGACGAAACTTATACACTGCATTTTACAAAGAACGGTTTCCAGGAAAAAACAGCCACTTTAGATACCAGCTTGAGTCCTTGGTACTGGGGGAATCTGGTTTCTTGGGGGCCTCTTGGTTTCTTGATTATTGATCCGGCAACCGGCGCAATGTTTAGATTGCCGGAAACCTTTAGTGCAGACTTAACAGCCCAAGTTAGCAGTAAGGCTGCATCGCCGGACGCGCTTAAAGTCATAAGTTTGAATGACGTCCCCCAGGAGCTGAGAAGCCAACTTATACGCGTAGAGCAGTAGACATCAAGGGTACAGATAACATCCTTTGAAGGGATGTTATCTGTATCGCCCCGCTTATTTAATAACTAAGCCTCCCTAAAGCGCGGCGCCGGATGCGTTTAAGCCTGCAAACAGGCAATGACTGAGAGTTTCCAGATTGTCCCTAATCATATAGAATCCCAATATTCAATTATTGTAGTGGAGAGTTTGTTGAGTATTCTATCTATTCTCGAGTTTCCGGATGAACGGTTACGCAAGAAGGCTGAAATCGTAAAAACGGTTGATGATAAAGTCAAAAAGTTGGTCGATGATATGCTTGAAACCATGTACAAGTCGCATGGCGTAGGATTGGCGGCTACGCAGGTCAATGTGCATCAGCGGATAGTCGTCATTGATGTCAGTGAGGAAAAGGACGCCCCCTTATGTTTAATCAATCCTGAAATTATCGAAAAAGACGGTGTTAAAGAATCTGAAGAAGGCTGTCTTTCGGTGCCTGGTTTTTTTGAAAAGGTGACCAGGGCTGAACATATCGTAGTTAAGGCGCTCGACAGGGCCGGAGAGCCTTTCGAATTAAGCGCCATGGATTTGCTGGCCGTGTGCATTCAGCATGAATTGGATCATCTGAACGGAAAACTGTTTGTCGATTATATTTCACCGTTAAAACGGCAGCGGATTAGGAAAAAATTGGAAAAAATTCATAAAATGGAAGCGAGTTGAGCATGAAGATAATTTTTGCCGGAACCCCTGAATTTGCTGTGCCTTGTCTACAGATGTTGCTGGATTCGGAACACGAGGTTTGCGCTGTTTATACCCAGCCCGACCGCCCAGCGGGCAGGGGGCGTAAGTTGCAACCGAGCCCTGTCAAAGAGCTGGCTTTATCTGCCGACATCCCCGTTTTTCAGCCGCTTACCATGAAAACCAGTGAGGACTTGCAGCAGATCAGCGCATTTAATGCCGATTTGATGGTGGTGGTCGCTTACGGCATGATTTTAACGCAAGCCGTCCTGGATGTGCCCAAACTGGGCTGTATCAATGTACATGCCTCATTGCTGCCGCGCTGGCGCGGAGCAGCCCCTATTCAACGGGCATTGATGGCCGCCGATCAAAAAACCGGCGTGACCATTATGCAGATAGTGCGCAAACTGGATGCCGGTGACATGTTGCACAAGGAAGAATGCGCGATTGCGGATACCGATACAGCCGGTGATTTACATGACAAATTGTCCGTGTTGGGCGCAATAGGCTTAGCCAAAGTGCTCGCGCAAATTGAGGCCGGAAGCGTTCATCCCGAAGCGCAGGATGAGGCGCTGGTGACATACGCCGAAAAACTGGAAAAAAGCGAAGCGGTTATCGACTGGACGCAAACGGCGGCGGATATTGCCAGAAAAGTCAGGGGCTTAAATGCATGGCCGGTCGCCCAAACGCTTTATCAGGATAACGTGTTGCGCATCTGGCAGGCCGTGCCTGTTGATGATGAGGCCTCCCTGGAACCCGGCGTCGTGCGTTGTGCCGATAAACACCTTGATGTGGCGACCGGCAAAGGTTTTTTAAGGTTACTGGAAGTGCAGCTGCCGGGCGGAAAACGTATGCCGGTTCAGGCTTTTTTGAGCGCCCACAATGCTGACGGGGTGAAACTCGGTTGAATACACGACTAGTCGCGGCCAAAGTATTGTCCCGTGTTTTGCAGGACGGGCAGTCTTTAACCGCCGCCCTGGATAATGCCTTTTTAGCCGTCGAATCCGCTAAAGACCGGGCTTTCATTCAGGCGCTCTGCTACGGCGTTTGCAGGCAATATCACCGGCTGGATTTTATTTTAAGCCAGTTGCTGGATAAACCGCTTAAGGATGCCGACGTTAAGTCGCTGGCTTTGGTGGGTTTGTACCAGCTTAACTTTATGCGGGTAAAACCCCACGCGGCGGTATCCGAAACAGTGTTGGCGGCACGCAAAAAACCGTGGGCCAAGTCGCTGATCAATGCCGTGCTTCGGACGTATCTGCGCGAGCAGGAAGGGCTCGAACACAAAGCCGATAAATTCCAGATTGCGGCCTTGAGTCATCCCGATTGGTTGATTAAGCAAATTGAGCAGGATTGGCCGGAACAGGCGCTAACAATATTGCAGGAAAACAATCAACAACCGCCGATGGCGTTGCGGGTCAATTTGGCAAAAATCAGCCGCGAAGATTATCTGCAACGATTAGCCGAGCAAGAGATAGCGGGCAAAATAGTCGGTTTTTGCGCATCTTCTATTGTGTTAGATAGGCCGGTGCCTGTGGACTTGCTGCCCGGCTTTGCCGATGGCTTGGCATCCATTCAGGATACCGCCGCGCAATTGGCGGCCGGATTACTGGATGTGCAACCGGGGCAGCGGGTATTGGATGTGTGTGCCGCGCCGGGTGGCAAAACCGCGCATATTCTTGAGAGTCAACCGCAACTAAAGGAGCTGGTCGCCGTCGATATAGACGAGTCCAGAATGCAGCGGGTCGGCGAAAATTTGCAGCGTTTAAATTTGCAAGCCGAGCTGGTGGTTGGCGATGCGGCCAATCCGGCAAACTGGTGGGACGGCAAGCCCTTCGACAGGATTCTATTGGACGCGCCGTGTTCGGCTTTAGGCGTTATCCGCCGTCATCCCGATATTAAGTTATTGCGCAGGGTCGAAGACATCGATCAGTTGCAAGCCTTGCAAAAAGCCATCCTGCAAGCCGTTTGGCCGTTGTTGGCGCCCGGCGGACTACTGCTATATGCGACCTGTTCTATTTTGAAACAGGAAAACGAGCAGCAGGTACAAGCCTTTTTGTCCGAACGCAACGATGCGGTCGAGCTGCCTATCGAAGCAGACTGGGGAACCGCCGGTGTATGCGGTCGCCAGATTTTGACCGGTGACTCGGCTATGGACGGGTTTTATTATGCACGGCTGAGTAAGCGTCCGTCGCTGACAGAATTGTAAGGTTTATTTTAAACTATGAAAAATATGAAAGACTTAACTCGTCATGTTTTTTATGGCAATTGCTTAAATTAACGGCTACCAACTTAAGCCGGGACAGATAACATCCCTTCAAGGGATGTTATCTGTGAACGGTCACGATTTGCGCTTTTTGAATCCCCTCACCCCATCCCTCTCCTGAAGGGCATAGCTATCTACATAACTTTTTTATATCATAAATACAATGGGTTGCAAGTTGACCCGTATATCTGTACAGTCCCCGGTTTAAACGGGAAACCGGCATCAGCACTCCCTCAGTCCAAGCTACGGGCTATAATCCTGTCAAGCATAGTTAGGCGATTTTCTGCGAAAAATATACCAGTCACCTGACTGGTCTTTTTGTCCGTCTCCTAAAGCGCCTACTGTTGATACTCGTACAGTCGTTGCAGACGAACAAAAATCCTGCGTCATTTGGGTATATTTATTGTTGGTAATCGCCTTATATCAAATCACCTACGGCTCTCATATTTGCCGAGAAAAAGCCCTCACTGGAGTACATGAATGACAACGCTAAGCTTTTCAAAATCAATTATGGAAAAACTGTCAACCCGGTCTATGGGGTATTTACTCGCTTGTCTGCTGGCATGGCCCGGCATTTCGGCAGCGCTGGCCGAAGCCGCTTCATGCGAAGAAACCGGCGAAACGCATATCTGGATCTCGCCTCTCAAGCCCAAAGCCGATGGGCAGGTCAAGATCATGGCCGTGTCCACGGACGGCCCCTTGTCGGAACTGGCCCTGATCGACAGCCAAGATCGGCGCGTGCCTTTGCAATTCCATCGTCGAGGCGGCCCGCCTTGGAGTCTGGTCGCGTCTTTGGACGGGGGCGACGAGGGTAATTACCGGGTGGTGGCGAGCCGGGATGGTGAGCTTGCCGCCTGTCATCCGCTCAGTATCGGCGGGTCAGGCACACAGTCTAGACCTAAAGCCTGGGGACTTGCCAGCGAAGCCTTTTATGCCGCCTGGATTGAAGAGTTATTTGGTGCGCCGCCCGAGGACAATATCAGCCTTCCTTCCCTGGAGCCGGTGTTGCGCAACACCGAACGCAACTTCCTGTACAACCATCTCGGCCTCAACGAAGACAAAGGCTTGCCGCTAACTCCCGACTGCGCCGATCTGCCCTACACCTTGCGGGCTTATTTTGCCTGGAAAGTCGGCTTGCCAATCGCTTTTCGTGCTTGCGGGCGCGGCTCGGCCAACGCGCCGCCGCATTGTGGCGCGGCCACGGTCAACACCGAGTTCACCCACGGTAGCAGCGCGCAGGCCGCCTTCAAGATTGTCAGCAGGCAGTTGGCGGATGCCGTCCATTCGGGTTCGGCTCGGACCGGGCTTGAGGACGAGTCCACGGATCTGTATCCCATCCCTCTCAGCCGGGAGACGCTCTGGCCGGGGACGGTCTATGCCGATCCCTACGGTCATGTGTTGGTGTTGGTTGAATGGGTGCCGCAGACGGGGGATAGTCCCGGCATCTTGTTGGCTGTCGATGCCCAACCTGACAACTCGGTCACCCGCAAGCGCTTTTGGGAAGGCACTTTCCTGTTCGCCAATATCAAAAGCGCAGGGCCGGGCTTCAAGGCGTTTCGGCCTTTAGTTCGCACTGCATCGGGCAGTTTGCGGGCGCTCTCCAATGATGAATTGGTCGACAACCCCGGCTTTGCTCCCTTCTCTTCGGAGCAAGATCAACTGTCGCCCGGCGATTTCTACGCCAGGCTTGCCAAGCTCGCCAACCCCAAAGGCCTCGATCCCAAGCAGGCTTACGAAGCCACCCTGGATGCCTTGGTGGAACAAATCGAAACCCGCGTGACCTCGGTGGATAACGGCGAGGCGTATTTTCGCAAGAACCCAGGCAGCGTCATCCCCATGCCTGGCGGCGCGGCGATTTTTCAGACCATCGGCCCTTGGGAGGATTACTCCACGCCGTCCCGCGACATGCGCCTGATTATCGCCATCAATGTGCTGAACGACTTGCCTGAGAAGATCGTGCTCCATCCCGAATTGTTCGTGATGAACGGCAAGAGCCCCGAACAGGCCAAGGCCGAGATCGAGCAGTATCACGCAAGGCGCATTCAGGAACGCAGCATCCGCTATACGCGCACCGACGGCAGCCCGTGGGAGCTTTCCGTGGCCGAGGTGCTGGCGCGGAAATCGGCCTATGAAATGACCTATAATCCAAACGACTGCGCCGAACTGCGGTGGGGCGCGAAGCCGGGCGCCGAGGAATATTCCACCTGCCGCCGCCACGCGCCGACGGAACAGCGCGCGAAAATGGAGCAATACCGGATCTGGTTCCGCGAGGCGCGAAGGCCGACATAATGAATGCAAGCCTTTCATTCTGGAACACTTAGGAATGCGCACGAAATAACTTCGACAACTAGGGCAACGCGCAGAAAATAAACTACCGAGTCCTGATAATCTTGGCAACTCAGCAGCTAGAAAAATGGAACACGGATGCCAAAAGTAGGCGCCTCTAGGCGACACAGATAAGACGGATTCACACGGATTTTTTAGAATATTCTGCGTCTTTAATCAGTGATTATCCGTTCTATCTGTGTCATCCGTGTTCTATTGTATTTAACACGGTATTTTATTTATTGCGAGTTGCCTAGCTCCCTCTCCTGCTGGACGACTTGTATGGATGCAGGAGGTAGAGCACCAAAAGTAGGCGCTTTAGGCGACGCAGGAGCAGTTGCCGAGAGGGATGGGCTGAGGAGAATAAAATGCATAAGTTATTTCACGCACATTTCTTAGTTGCCGCGCTATTGGGGGCATTATTCCGGCTTATAGGGCTACAAGACTGGAAAGCGGCACTGAAGCGGTTTACTATTCAATGAGAAGACAGGATACCGGGCCGTTGGCCGTTAGTTTTTAAATTTCCGTTTACACAAGATTAAGGACGCCTTCCAATGAACAACAGGATTATGCACCGATGCGCTAGGCAATACACAGTTTCCAGAAGCCTATGGTAACTAATAAAACAAACAAGCCAAGGCTTCCAATATTGTCAACCGGAGGCAAAGTTGTTTTTATTATTTCCCTGTTCGTACTGATTTCGGTATTGCTGGGTGGTATGGTTTTTGGATACGGTAATATTTTCGACGGCGTTCGCTCCTATGTCAGGGGCGAAGGTTTGTGGGCCAAAGCGCAAAAAGATGCCGTCTTCTACCTGGGCAGTTATTCCTATAATCATTCGGAAACCGATTACAACGCTTATCAGGATGCCCTAACGGTTATTAGCGGCGACAAAAAGGCCCGGCTGGCCTTATTGGAATCTCCGCCGAACTACGAAGAAGCCAGGAATGGCTTTTTGCAGGGACAAAACCACCCGGACGATATAGATTCACTGATAGGGTTCTTTTTAACATTCCAGCGTATTTCCTACATGCGCGACGCTATCTCTATATGGCAATCTGCCGATCAAAGCATCGACGAATTGAAGCAGCTAAGCGAGCTTATTCGAATTGAAATCAAGGCGTCAAACCCAAACACCGAAACAATAATCGAATTGAGAGAACGCTTGCAGCAGCTCAATAATGAACTTTATCAGCTGGAAAACCGCTTTTCATTAGTTCTGAGTGCAGGGGCAAGATGGGTTAAACAAACGGCATGGCGCGTTACCGTATTGGCGCTGGTCATCTTTACCGGTATCGGGTTATGGGTCAGTCGCCAGATAATCAAGGGGATCACCAAAGCCGAACATGAACTCATTATCAGCGAGTCACGGTTTCGCAGGCTCAAAGAGTCGAATACGATAGGCATTATTTCCTGGCGGATGGATGGCGTGATCGAGGAAGCGAACGAGCTGTTTTTAACCATGATCGGCTACGACAGGTCGGATTTTTTGGCCGGCGCCATTAACTGGCGGGAAATCACCCCGGTTGAACTTCGGCACCGGGACCAACAAGCCATCAATGAGCTTTTGGCGCAGGGCCGATGCGAGCCTTTCGAGAAAGCCTTGATACATAAACAGGGACATTGGGTGCCGATATATATTGGCGCGGCGATGCTCAACGGCAACCAGGAGCAAGGCATTGCCTATGTGATGGATCTGAGCGAACGTAAAAAAGCGGAGCAACAATTAAAATTGGCGGCAACGGTTTTTGCCGGTAGCAGCGATGGGATTTTGATTACCGATTCATCAATGCGCATCGTGTCGGTCAATCAAGCGTTGTGCGCTATGACCGGATACGATGAAAGCGAATTAGTGGGCCAGCCGCCGTCAATCTTACAATCGGGTTATACCACCGACGAAGAATATCATAGGATGTGGGAGTCGCTGAATAGCAGCGGCCAATGGCAGGGCGATATTATTGATCGTAAGAAAGACGGCGCGTTAATACCGATGAGAGTCAGCATTAACCAAGTAAAAAACGCCGACAATCAACTCACGCATTATGTCGCCATCCTGTCGGATATTTCCGAACGCAAGGCGGAAGAAGAGCATCTGCGCCATATCGCTCATCATGACCCTTTGACCGGATTGGCGAACCGGGTGCTGTTCGATGACCGGCTTGAGCGGGCCATTAAAATGGCGGCGCGCAACCATAGCCAATTTGCCGTGTTATTCCTGGATTTAGACAAATTCAAGCCGGTTAACGATCTTTTCGGGCATAAGATCGGAGACAAGCTATTGCAGAAAGTTGCTGGCAGGCTCACTCGAAGCGTCCGCGAAACCGACACAGTCACCCGCTTGGGCGGTGACGAATTTGTCATACTGCTCGAGAATGTTAACGACCAGGGCATGGTTGAAAAACTGCTTAAGCAGATTATCGATGCAATATCCAAGGCTTATCATATAGATGATTACGATATAGAAATTGGCGTAAGCGCCGGAATAAGCATTTACCCCAACCATGGAACCGACGCTAAAACACTGTTGCATCATGCGGATATAGCAATGTATGAAACCAAGGAATCAAAGGGCCGTAGGTCGGGCTGAATGCAATGAAGCCAAACAATTAACGTAAAAATAAGAAGCCCCGTAGGGGTGCATCGCGCCCCTTTTCAGGGTCCAATAGTACTAACGATATTGATACCTGAAATGGATTGTTCGTTGGAATGCTGTTTAAAATAGCCAAATCATTCTGGCATTCTTAATGGTGCGCGGTGCGCTAGACTTTAAGGTACGCGCAGCGTACCCTACCGGGCTGGGGCATTCTGCCGACGCTGATGTGCGGTTTCGTGGCTTACCGAATGGACACGCTGGTTAGCGAATCGGAGGCGCTAGGTAAACTGGTTATAGCTGCGGTGTTGCGTTTTATCGGCTGGAGATTGGTCGCCGTCATTATCATGCTTTATGCGACCGGCGACATGAACATACAGGAGACGAACCTGCGTTTCACCCTTGTCGGCACGGCTTTCTTCATGGTTGGTTTGCTGGGAGCGTCTGCCAGTTTTAAAGCGGCGAAGTCGGGTGATTAGCTGCCCATCCTGTGTAAAAAGGAATTCGCCGGTAGAGCAAGTAGACGTGGGAGAGTGCAACATATTTTCGTTGCACACACGAAAGTGTAAGCAACGCCTTTAGACTCAATTAGATGCGTTTATTAGTCTCAGCTTGAGTGCATTTTCACTTAAAATATTAGCTCCTAAGGTATAGGTATATGCAGCGCTAGGCTGAAACTCTACTTCTATATCGTCAATAATAACTTTCTTTGAAATCGTCTTAGTTGTCACGCGAATATCATTTATTCCATTATTTTTCGCATATTCTATGATGCCTTTTAACATTCTTGAATCAGAGCACGGAAGGTCTGACCACTTCACTTCCACACACCAAAACGGTCTTTGCTTAACAATATCAACCCATACAATGTCAACCTCTCCTGTTTTCCATCGAGCGTAGTGTAAATTATCGATAGTATGACTATGAAACCATTGACTAAAGATAGCGGTTTCAGTCAATGCCCCCATTGCTTCATGGTCAGCAGAAACAGGCCCAAATAAAGCCGCCCGCATTGATGGATTTGTTAAATAAACTTTAAAAGTCGTCGCTCTAATAAACTTCTTTGACGATAAATCAACGCGGTTTACTATTTTTATTAAAAATGCGGCTTCTAAGTACTCGATATATTTTTTTATCGTATTTTTAGAAACACCTGATGATTTCGATAGATTCTCTAATGTGATTTCATTGCCCGTGTTATAGGCAATCGTAGTAAATAACTTATTGAGTTCTTGAACATCATTAATTCCATAAAGACTAGGTAAATCTCTTAATAAAACTTTATCAATAATGTCACTTTTAATATACCTAGAGCTATCGCTTTGTATTAGATTTGAAAAGACAGCTTCCGGATATCCGCCAAAATTCAAATAATTAATAAACTCTTTATTTAACTCATTTATATCCTTAGCGTGCCAGTTACTATCCCCGATAGAAATAATTAAATCGTCGACTCTTCCAATGAACGATAGGTACTCTGCAAATGTTAATGGTGGCAATAAAAAATCTGTAAAGCGCCCAGCTCCAGATTCTCGGCTTTTAAGCTTTAAAGCAGCCGCAGCTGACCCTGTTGCTATGTATTTATAAGACGGATAAGAGTCGACTAAAGATTTTAAATGCACTTCCCATTCCGGCAGATACTGTATTTCATCAAATATAATAAATAGATTCGCATCTCTTTTATGACCGAATTCACCTTGAAAAATATTGACAATTTTTTCCAACGAAAGCCCGGTATATAAAGGGGTTTCAAGTGAAACATATAAGATGTTTGTTGATGAAATGCCGTTATCTAATAATCCGTCTATCGCATGATAAACCATTACGGTTTTTCCAACCCGTCTTGGGCCCATGAGAACCGCGGCTCTATTGATAGACGATTCTTTAATCAAATTGAAAAATGAATCAAAATAAAAGCGTCTCGGATAGTCATTATAACGTTTCTCTATGCTGCCTGTTTCCCACCAAGGATTATCAAAATGAAGCCGATTTTTTATTTCTGTTTGAGATATAGTTAGCATAACATCTTTCATTAAGATCAATTTATTAATCTTAATGATAAGCCATTAAGCTCTAAAGTCAATAAATTGATCTTATTTCTTATGCCCAACAAACTATTGGTCAGGCTATTTTTCCTTTGGAACAAAGGGGCAAGAACCGTAGGTTGATGACATCTCCGACATGCATCATTCCACCCGGCAAATCCCCAACTTCAACATCCTGGACCGCAAGGTATTCGGATTCATGCCCAAAATCGCCGCCGCGCCCTTGATACCGGAAATCTGCCAGTTGGTTGCTTCGAGGGTGCGCGTTATGTGTTCCCGTTCCACGGCTTCCAAGGTGCGTAACTTGCCGGTAGCGACTGCGGGGTGTGCATGAGCGGGCTGCAATGGCGCGATGTCCAGTAGCGAGCCTTGGGATAGAATCACCGCTCGCTCGATGACATTCTGCAATTCGCGGACGTTGCCGGGCCACGCGTATTGGCGTAAATAGTCCAGTCCGGCGGGATCAATATCGTCAAATCTCTTGCCGAATTTTTTGGCATATTTGCTCAGGAAAAATCGCGCCAGCAACGGAATATCGGTCACCCGCTGCCGCAACGCAGGCACTTCGACAGGAAACACATTTAGCCGGTAATACAGGTCGGAACGAAAACGGCCCAAACTGACTTCTTCGGCCAGATTGCGGTTGGTTGCGGCAATCACCCGTACATCGACTTTGATGGTTTCGCTGCCGCCCACTCGCTCGAATTCCTGTTCCTGCAACACTCGCAACAGCTTGGCCTGCGCCGATTGGGACAGTTCGCCGAGTTCGTCCATGAACAGGCTGCCGCCGTCGGCCAGCTCGAATCGGCCTTTGCGCTGCTGGGTCGCGCCGGTGAACGCGCCTTTTTCATGACCGAAAAGTTCGCTCTCGATCAGCTCGGCGGGCAGCGCCGCGCAATTGACTTTGACCATGATTACCGCGCTACGTTCGCTGAACTCGTGGATGGCGCGGGCCAGCAATTCCTTGCCGGTGCCGGTTTCGCCGAGCAGTAATACCGGCGTATCGGTGCGCGCCACCATGCGCACCTGTTCCATGACTGCCCGCATCAGTTTGGAGCCGCTGATAAAATCGCCGGGATTGTGATCGTCGTTGAGCACTTCCTGCAAATAGCCTTTTTCCTGTTGCAGCCTATCCAGTTTCTGTTCGGCGAGGCGTCGGTCGTTCACGTCGCGCAGGATGATGGTGTAGAGTTTTTGCTCGTGGGCTTCCAGCGGCGAAAAGGTAGCTTCGATTGGGAATTCTTCGCCGTCGGCGCGCCGTGCGCTGAGGCCTTCCGGCGCCCAGGCTTTGGCGCTAGCGGTATTGAAATCGATAAATTGCTTGAACAGCTTGCTGCAATGCGGCGCGATAAACAGCTCGACCGGCTGGCAGAGCGCAAAATCGGCGGCGCAACGGAAGATCCTGGCTGCCGCTGCATTGAACAGGGTGATGCGGTGTTGCTGATCAACGGTAATGATGGCGTCCATCGCAGAGCCGAGAATAGAGGAGATCCGCTGTTCGCTTTCGGTCAGCGCCTGCATTGTCAGTCTTTGCTCGGTGCGGTCGCGCTGGGTTTCGACTATCGCGACCACTTCGCCTTGCTCGTTGCTGATGGTTCCGGCATCGATGACTAGGTAAAGCCTGCGTCCGTCCGGCATTAGGCACCAGTTTTCGGTATGGCAAATGTCGCTATAGGCCGTAAAGTCGCTGGCTTGCTCGTAAAGGCTGGATACTTCGCCCAAGCTGCGATCCAGCAGCAAGTCCGCCAGGCACGGGCGTTTTTCGGTGTAAAAGCCGCGCCAATGCTGGTCGGTGCCTATCATCTCTTCGGCGTTCAGGCCGGTCAATTGCTCGCAGGCTTTGTTCCAAAGCACTACTTGATGCTTGGCATTCAATACGAATGTGGACACCGGCATGTGTTGCAATAAATGCTCGGCGGATAGATTTTGGGTCGGTGGATTTGCTTTCATGCCGGATTTACGGGGAGTGACATTCATTGTAGAGCCAGTGTTGCCAATAAATAGTCCAAGTCTTTTTCGCTATGCTCGGCGGAAACCTGTAACCTGATTTCCTGTTCGCCTTGAGGAACAACCGGGTAATTTAGCCCGGTAACCAGGATGTTATTCGCCAATAAATGCGCGACCAAGGCAGATGTTTTTTCCGTATCCCTGATCAGGATAGGCACGATAGGGTGTTCTCCGGGAAGGGTTTCAAAACCCAGCTGTTCAAGTCCTGATCTAAGACGGACGCTAAACCCCCGCAGTTTTTCCAGCAGGCGCAAGCCTTCATCGCTGCTAACAATGTCTAAAGCGACGCTCGCCGCGACTGCTTCGGCGGGCGTAATCGGATTGGAATAAATATAAAACGGCGAGGTTTCCCGCAAATAAGCTATCGCCGCCGAACTGGAAACGACGTAGCCGCCATTGACGCCAAAGGCTTTGCCGAGCGTGGCGATTAAAATATCCGCCTTGCCCTGGCTATATTCTTCGGTGCCCCGACCGGTTCGGCCAAAGGCTCCGACGCCGTGGGAATCGTCGATTAGGGTGATGATGCCTTGTTCATACGCATGTTCATGCCGATTACAACAGGCGTTTAGTTTATCGAGCGGCGCGTAATCGCCGCGCATACTGAAAATGCCGTCAGTAACCAGGCAAACCCGCTTGACCCGGCCTTGGTAGGCTTCAAGAATTTTATCCAGGGCATTAATGTCTGCATGAGCATAAATTTCTTTGCTTGCCGGATGGGAGAGCCGTATCGCATTGATAATGCAGTTATGGTTCAACGCATCGCTGACGACTAAGGTGTCCTCGGAAATAAACTGGGGCAATACGCCGGTCATCGTCGTATAAGCGGAACTGAACAGCATTGCCGATTCGCGGCCATGAAATTCGGCTAGTTTTTGTTCCAGTTCAATATGAGGCCGGTAAGTGCCGCTGATAAAACGCACCGCTCCGGGACCGGCGCCGAATTGTTCGGCGGCTTTGGCTTCCGCCTTGATAAGCTGCGAATGTGTGGCAAGTCCGAGGTAGGAGTTGGAATTCATCCGCAAAAAAGCCCTGTTTCCGTATCCTTCAAGAAAATAGCGGGGGCCGAAACCGTCAGCAGCGGCTTTCATGCCGGTAATGACTTTTTCATTACCTTTGCATAGACCTTGCTGTTGCAATTGGGTTAATTTAGCGGTGAGCAACGGTTCTAGTTTTTTCAGTGACATAAACGCCTCCGTTTATTTGAGCGTAATCTTCTCCAGCATATCCTCGACCATTGCCGGTAAATCGAACTGAGCCTGCCAGCCCCATTCGGCTTTGGCGGCGCTGTCGTTCATGTGCCTGGGCCAGGAATCGGCAATCGCCTGCCGTAATGGATCGACGTTGTAAGCGATGGTGAATTGGGGAATATGCTTTTGTATTTCCGTCGCCAGCTGGTGCGGGGTGAAGCTCATGGCCGTCACATTAAACGCGTTTCGGTGCGTTAGCTGTTTGCTGTCCGCTGACATCAAGTGAATAGCGGCATCGATAGCGTCGGGCATGTACATCATATCCAGTTGCGTATCGGCTCGCAGGAAACATTCGTAATGCTGCGCTTTTATCGCCGCATAAAAAATATCCACTGCATAATCGGTGGTGCCTCCGCCGGGCAGGGTTTTGCTGGAAATCAGCCCCGGATACCGTAAGCCGCGTGCATCGACGCCAAAACGATGATGATAATAATTGCACAGCAGTTCGCCTGAAACCTTGGTTATACCGTAGATGGTTGTTGGTCTCTGGATAGTATCCTGCGGTGTATCCAGGGGCGGGGTTTTCGGGCCGAAAGCCGCTATGGAGCTGGGGAAGAACAGCGCGCATTGATGTGTTCTGGATGTTTCCAGTACATTGATCAAACCGTTTATATTGACGTCCCAGGCTTGCTGCGGGTTTTGTTCGGCAACGGCGGAAAGCAAGGAGGCGAGATGAAAAATCGTATCGACATTGTGTGTTTCTACGATTTGATGGAGTGCCGATGCATCGCGCACATCCAGGCGGTAATAAGGCCCCGATTGGGTCAGTTCGGTCAAGGCGGGTCTTTTGTGTCCTGCCGCCAGCACATTTTCGGCGCCATATTTATTGCGCAAGGCTATTGTTAATTCCAAGCCGATTTGCCCGGTTGCACCGGTTACCAGTATTTTTTTCATCAGCATCTTCGCTGTTTTGTTAAGGGGAATGGACCATAGGGTACGCCTTATTGCGCTTGAGCGCTTAGCAATGAAAGCTAAATAACTTGAACAGATAACATTCCATCTGTAAATATCTCCTGGCTTTTGATGCAGTCTTCTATTCAAAATAAATCAAGCACATGTCAAATTTAAATCCTTCCCATAATTCATTGCAATCAGCCAACTTGTAGTGTATCTATCAATCGAACCATGATTTATCTTTAAAGGAGTAGCTTTGCCATGAATGTACAAAATGAGATCCAAATTGGAGAGATAAAAGTTTGCAGGCTTGGATACGGGGCTATGCGCTTAACCGGGGCGGGCATTTGGGGCTATCCTTCGAATAAAAGCGAGGCCATATCGGTGCTCAGGAAAGCGCTTGAGCTAGGCGTGAATTTTATTGATACCGCCGATTCCTATGGCCCTTATTGTAACGAAGAACTTATTTGTGAAGCGTTGTATCCATACCCTGAACATGTGCTGATCGCAACTAAAGGCGGCTTGGTAAGGCCGGGGCCAAGCATTTGGGACAGGGATGCTAGGCCGGAGCGATTGCGTTCGGCATGTGAAGCGAGTTTGCGGCGATTAAAACTCGATTGCATCGGTTTATATCAACTTCATGCGCCGGATCCGAATGTGCCTTTACGTGAATCAATAGGCGCATTGGCGGATTTACAGAAAGAGGGGAAAATTCGTCATATCGGCGTATCGAATGTTGATGTTAAACAACTGCTAGAGGTGCAAGAGCTTGTCGATGTTGCTAGCGTTCAGAACCGGTACAACATGCTGGATAGGGATTCCGCAGAAGTATTAAAGATTTGCGAGCATGAGGGGATTGCTTTTATACCGTGGTATCCATTTTCCGGGGGAGAGCATTTAAACCCCAACACGGTAAACAACAAATTGACTCAGGTGAAAAAAATAGCAAAGGATTTGGGGGCGACTGAAGCACAAGTTATTTTGGCTTGGTGTTTATGTTCCTCACCGGTCATGCTCCCGATTCCCGGCACCAGTTCACTCCGTCACCTTGAGGAGAATGTCGGAGCGCTTGATTTGAAACTTAGCGCAGCTGATTTGGCCGTACTGAATGGCAACGGGTAGGCAAGATAGGGTTTTTGTTTTGTTCGGTTGTTTTTGGCTTGATGCGTATGTGCATAAACAGGGATGTTCAACCTACAGATGTCGCCATCTTAATGCTTTCCGGTAAATCAAGACTATCCGAAGCCCGGCCTGTATGTGATAATGAACAGTTTGATTTTGGCGATATTTCTTTCTAACCGACATAGCCGCAGGGCGTAAAGGGCACTACATAATGGATGAGAACAAAAAGAAAGCGCTAGGCGCGGCGCTGATGCAGATTGAAAAGCAATTCGGCAAGGGCTCGGTGATGCGCATGGGCGATGTGGCGGCTTCGCGTGACATCGATGTGGTTTCTACCGGTTCTTTAGGCTTGGATATTGCGTTGGGCTGCGGCGGTTTGCCTCGCGGTCGTGTTATTGAAATTTACGGCCCTGAATCGTCCGGTAAAACCACGTTGACGCTGCAAGTGATTGCCGAGATGCAAAAGCTCGGCGGCACGGCGGCATTTGTCGATGCCGAACATGCTTTGGATCCGAGTTATGCCGAAAAAATCGGCGTTAATGTTGATGACTTGCTGGTTTCCCAGCCGGATACCGGCGAACAGGCGTTGGAAATTACCGACATGCTGGTGCGTTCCGGCGCGGTTGATGTGGTTGTGGTCGATTCGGTGGCGGCGCTTACGCCTAAAGCCGAGATCGAAGGTGATATGGGCGATTCCCATATGGGCTTGCAGGCGCGGTTGATGTCCCAGGCTTTACGGAAATTAACCGGTAATATCAAGCGTTCCAATACGCTGGTTATTTTTATTAACCAGATCAGGATGAAAATCGGCGTGATGTTCGGCAGCCCGGAAACTACCACCGGCGGTAATGCGCTTAAGTTTTACGCTTCAGTGCGGCTGGATATTCGGCGTATTGGTTCGGTTAAAAAGGGCGAAGAAGTTATCGGCAATGAAACGCGGGTAAAAGTCGTCAAGAATAAAGTCGCGCCGCCTTTCAGGCAGGCCGAGTTTGAGATTTTATACGGCGAAGGTATTTCCTTTTTGGGTGAATTGGTTGATCTTGGCGTAAGTTACGGATTTATCCAGAAATCGGGTTCTTGGTACAGTTACGGCAGTGAAAAAATCGGCCAAGGCAAGGATAATGTAAAAACCTTCTTGAAAGAGCATCCTGAAAAAGCCAAAGAAATTGAAGCTAAAATAAGGGCTGAGGCTTTTGCTAAAAAAGTCGCTCCGTTGATTGATGAGCCTTCGGTTGTTGTTGACGAGGACGAGTAGCCGGTTTTGATTGAAGAAAGTAAGGATGCAAGGCCTCAGGTCGTAAAGGAAATCAAGGAAGTTTGCCTGCGTCTACTGGCGCGAAGAGAGCACAGTCAGAAGGAATTGTTGGCTAAATTGGCGTTAAGAGGTTTTGATAGGGATGACGCGTTGCCGGTGATTGATGAGCTGGCCGAACAGGGTTGGCAAGACGATCTACGGTACGCGGAAAGCTATGCCAGATTCCGTATCCAGAAGGGCTACGGACCTATACGCGTAGACTATGAGCTCAAACAAAACGGCATAACAGTGTTCGATCTTGATGGCATAGTGCAAAAAGAGGCCGGTAGCTGGATGGAACTGCTGGAACAGGTTTACCGTAAAAAATATCCCCATGACACTGTGTTGGAGCGCAATGAGTGGGCAAAACGCAGCCGTTTTTTATTGCAGCGCGGCTTTTCCGGCGCAATGATCGGGGCGTTATTTGATCATTTGAATATTAACACCATAAGTTATAGATAGGGTTAGCGTAACCCGATTATTTTAAAAGCATTTATTATGAAAAAGATGACTAGCGCCGAGTTGCGCACCGCCTTTCTGGAGTTTTTTCGCGAGCGTGGGCATTCCGTACAGCCTTCAAGTTCGCTGATTCCGGGCAATGATCCGACTTTGTTGTTCACCAATGCGGGTATGGTGCAGTTTAAGGATGTGTTTTTGGGCAGAGACCATCGCGACTATAACAAGGCCGCGACCAGTCAGCGTTGCGTACGGGCGGGCGGCAAGCATAACGACCTGGAAAACGTCGGCTATACCGCAAGGCATCATACTTTTTTTGAAATGCTGGGTAATTTCAGTTTCGGCGATTATTTCAAAAAAGAAGCGATACATTTTGCTTGGGATTTTTTGACCAAGGAGTTGGAAATTCCGGCGGAAAAATTATGGGTTACCGTTTTCGATGAAGATTCGGAAGCGGAAAAAATCTGGCTGGACGATGTCGGCATAGATAAGAACCGGTTCTCCAGAATCGGTGCCAAGGATAATTTCTGGTCGATGGGCGATGTCGGGCCTTGCGGGCCTTGCACCGAAATATTCTACGATCATGGCGAGGGCATTGCCGGTGGTCCTCCCGGCTCGCCGGATGAAGACGGCGACCGCTATATTGAAATCTGGAACTTAGTATTCATGCAATACGACCGTTCCGCTGACGGCACGTTGACGCAGTTGCCGAAACCATCGGTCGATACCGGCATGGGCCTGGAGCGTATTGCAGCAGTGTTGCAAGGCGTACACAGTAATTACGAGATCGATTTATTCCAAAAATTGTTAAAAGCGGCGGCCGAATTGGCCGGTACTAACGATTTGACGCTTAGTTCATTACGGGTAATTGCCGATCACATACGTTCTTGCGCATTCCTGGTGGCGGATGGCGTGATGCCGTCCAACGAGGGGCGCGGTTATGTGGTGCGCCGCATTATCCGTCGCGCGATTCGGCACGGCTATCGTTTGGGCATCCGCGATGTGTTCTTTTATAAACTGGTTGCGCCGTTGGCCGAGGAAATGGGCGAGGCTTTCCCCGAGCTTAAAGCCGCGCAAGCCCAGGTTGAGCGCGTCTTGAAAAAAGAAGAAGAGCGTTTTGCGGAAACCCTGGAGCAGGGTATGAAGATTCTGGAAGCCTGCGTCGCTAAGATGGAAGGTACGGTTATTCCTGGTGATACCGTATTCCAGCTTTACGATACTTATGGTTTTCCTGTCGATTTGACCGCCGATTTTGCCCGTGAACACCAGCTGACCGTCGATCATGACGGATTTGAAACGGCGATGTCGGCTCAGCGAGACAGAGCGCGCTCTGCAAGCAGTTTTGGCGCCGATTACGACCAGGATATAAAGCTCGATGCGCAGACCGAATTTACCGGCTACGAGCATCTGGATGACCAAGTGCATATCATCGGCCTTTTTAAACAAGGCCAGCCGGTAGACAGCTTGCAAGACGGCGAAGAGGGCGTTGTTATTTTGGACAAGACGCCGTTCTATGCAGAGTCCGGCGGCCAGATCGGCGACTGCGGAAAAATCGAGGCGGATGGCACGGTGTTTGAAGTCACCGACACCCAAAAACAGGGCGGCAATCTGTTCTTGCATAAAGGCAGGTTGATTTCGGGGATTTTGACTAACGGCCAGTTATGCGATGCCCGTGTCAGTGCGGCATACAGAAAGGCGACCGAGCTTAACCATTCTGCGACCCATTTGCTTCATGCCGCACTCAGGCAGGTCTTGGGGGATCATGTTGCGCAGAAAGGATCATTGGTTAATCCCGAACGCTTGCGCTTCGACTTTTCCCACTTTGAGCCGGTAACAGCTTCCGAAATCAGTACCGTTGAACGCATCGTTAACGAGCAGATTCGGGCAAATAATCCTGTTATCTCGCAAGTCATGGCAAAAGATGACGCGGTTAAAGCCGGTGCGATGGCCTTGTTCGGCGAAAAATACGGCGATGAAGTCCGGGTGTTGAAAATCGGCGAATTTTCAACCGAACTTTGCGGTGGCACCCATGTTGAAAGGGCAGGGGATATAGGTTGTTTTAAAATTATTAACGAAACCGGTGTGGCCTCGGGCGTCAGGCGTATCGAAGCGGTAACCGGCGGCGGTTGTATTGACTGGATAGCTGGTCGCGACCAGGCGCTTGCCAATGTTGCCGGATTGGTCAAAAGCGCGCCGGAAAAAGCGCCGGAAAAAGTCGAGCAGCTGATAGAGAAAAACCGGCTTCTGGAAAAACAGTTGGAGCGCTTGAATGCAAAGCTTGCCAGTTCTGCGGGTAACGAGCTGGGCGCTCAGGCTGTCGATGTCGATGGCATCAAGGTATTGGCGGTCAAGTTGGAAGGCGTCGATGCCAAATCCCTGAAAGACATGGTCGATCAGTTAAAGAATAAACTAGGCAGTGCGGCGATTGTTTTGGCGGTCGTCGACGGTGACAAGGTTAGTCTGATTGCCGGTGTGACTAAAGACCGGATGGCTCAAATAAAAGCCGGTGATTTGGTGAATTTTGTCGCTACTCAAGTCGGCGGAAAGGGCGGCGGCAGGCCGGATATGGCTCAGGCTGGTGGTAATGATCCATCCGGCTTGGCTGATGCATTGGCGCAGGTTCCGGCTTGGGTGCAAACGCAACTTGGCGCGTAAGAAGGATTTATTAAATGGCATTATACGTATACAAATTTGGCGGCACCTCGGTAGGAAATGTCGAGCGCATCAAAGCGGTCGCCGAAAAGGTTAAACAAGCTCACGACCTAGGCGATCAAATCGTTGTCGTAGTTTCTGCGATGAGTGGTGAAACCAACCGACTGGTTGCATTGGCGAAAGACATGCAGAAAACCCCTAACGAGCGGGAAATGGACGTGTTGTTGTCA
The DNA here is from genome assembly GCA_004299305.1 of Methylobacter sp. Lineage (GTDB taxonomy): Bacteria > Pseudomonadota > Gammaproteobacteria > Methylococcales > Methylomonadaceae > Methylobacter_A. Next base: position 21,394 of record SCPZ01000070.1, on the reverse strand, counting down.
ACCGGCGAGCAGGTCACCGTTTCGCTGTTAAGCATGGCTTTGCATGAGCTGGACTGCGATGCCTGTTCTTATACCGGCAGCCAGGTGAAAATCCTGACCGACAGCAGCCACACCAAAGCGCGGATACGCAAGATAGACGATGCGCGCATCCGAGCTCATCTTAACGAAGGCAAGGTGGTCGTGGTTGCGGGTTTTCAGGGCGTGGATGAACACGGCAACATCACCACACTGGGGCGCGGCGGGTCGGATACCACTGCGGTGGCGTTGGCGGCAGCCTTAAAAGCCGATGAATGCCATATTTATACCGATGTCGACGGCGTTTACACCACCGATCCCAGAGTGGAGCCGAAAGCCCGCAGGCTGGATAAAATCACCTTTGAGGAAATGCTGGAAATGGCCAGCCTGGGCTCGAAAGTATTGCAGATCAGGTCGGTGGAATTTGCCGGCAAATATAACGTTGCATTGCGCGTATTATCATCATTTACAGAAGGTAAGGGTACGCTCATTACCTACGAGGAATCACAAGTGGAAAGTGCTTTAATTTCAGGAATCGCGTTTAATCGGGATGAGGCTAAATTAACCATCACCGGCGTGCCTGATTTGCCGGGAGTTGCATTTAAAATTTTGGGACCGATTGCCGATGCCAATATCGAGATCGATATGATCATCCAGAATATCGCCGATGATGCGACTACCGATTTTACCTTTACCGTGCATCGCAATGATTATCAGCGGGCGAAAGCCTTGCTTGATCAAACCTGTGCGGAACTGGGTGCCAGAAACGTTACCGGCGACGACAGCATCGTAAAAGTGTCGATTGTCGGTGTAGGTATGCGCTCTCATGCTGGTATTGCCAGCACCATGTTTAAGGCGCTGGCTGATGAAGGCATTAACATTAGGATGATTTCAACATCCGAGATTAAAATATCGGTCGTTGTCGATGAAAAATATTTAGAGCTTGCGGTCAGGGCGCTACACGCCGCATTTAAATTAGATCAGGAAATCGAATCTTAGGCTTTATTTATAAGAAAAATCTGCTATAATTGCCCGTCTTGGTTGGGTACTGTTTAAAAAGCAGTACGTTTTTAACATATATAGGGAGTAGCCATGCTTATCTTGACTCGTCGGGTAGGGGAGACTTTGATGATTGGTGATGAAGTTACAGTCACTGTTCTTGGGGTTAAAGGAAATCAGGTTCGCATAGGTGTTAACGCACCAAAAGAAGTCTCTGTACACAGGGAAGAGATCTATGAGAGGATCAAGAAAGAGCAAAATGGATCTGTAGGCTTGACAGGGGCTGAAGAATAAAATTATAGTTGAACGCCATAGGCATTCAGCAGCTGGTGGTAAACTTTAATAGTTAAGTAAGATATAAAAGACTTCGTAACATGTTATTTTGAAGTCGTTTAGCGATTAGCTAAAAAGGATTTATGTTAGTTTTTTGGGAGGTTTCCTCTCAAAATTATCTCTAGGCACAAGGCCGTAGCCTAAAGGGATAGATAATCTATTTGGAGAGTTGGCCGAGAGGCCGAAGGCGCTCCCCTGCTAAGGGAGTATGTGCCAAAAGCGCATCGAGGGTTCGAATCCCTCACTCTCCGCCATATAGACCTTTAATTCATAAAGATTTCAAAATTGTTTAGTCGGTGGCTGTAAATTGGCTGTTGATAAACTGCATTAATTACTAGATTAGTTTAAAAATTCCATTTTTTGTTTTTGCTGCGGCACGCAGTAATTCTTCTGTCTGATTAATACTCCTGATTTTAAAATTCATTTTACTGCGGTTTTTTTACAAAAACAGTAGGGGTGATGATAAGTGATTCGGGCTGGTTGAGCGGATTGCAGAGACGGCGTAATCGGGCGTGTAGTAATTTTTCTTCTGAATGTATCTTGCTCCCATCTTACTCTAAAACCGTTTAACTTTAGAATGGGCTATAAAATCAAGTAAGGTAACTCGCAATAAATACCCCCTCCCTCAGCCCTAATAGTTCCCACGCCGGAGCGCTCATCTTTATACATAAGTGCCAGCGGGACACCGTCATACCGGCAGGGATTGCAGGGATCCACGACTGCATCCATGCGGCCGTAGAGGCGCTTACTTTTGGCATCCGTGTTCTATTATAAAATTTAGCCCGGAGTAGTTCTACTTTTCTAACGGTCGCTTTAAACAAACCAACTGCGTCGATTGCCAGTCCTGTTTTTCATAAAATACCAATGCAGGTGAGTTATTTTTATCCGCTAGCAACTGCAAACGTTTAAGTCCTTGCCGTTCAGCCCAGCAAACGGCCTCGGCAAGCAGTTTTGCGCCAATACCCTGATTGCGGCAATCAGCCGTCACAACCAGATCCTCAAGCAGGCCTACCGCGCCGCCTTCCGCTGTGGAAATCAAAACCTGTATGCTGCACATGCCCCGCAGTTTGTTATCCTCAGTCGACTCGGCCACCAAAATACACGCCTGGCTGTTGTTTAACAATAGTTGCAATCCCCGCGTTTGTTTGTCCGGGTCAAAATCAAAATCCGCTTCAATAGCAAACAAGGCTTTTAAAAGCGCCACCAGTTGCGGAACATCATCGGATTTTGCGGTTCGTATGTTAATCATTTTTATATTTTCCGGAATATGATCATAAAAATCCCTAATCGGGAATAGTCATTACCCCTTCCGCCACCATGACCGCTGCGCCTCCAACCCGGATAGTCAGGGTATTTTCACCTTTATGATCCATTTCCAGGTTTAGCACACTGCGGCGGTTAGTTTCATCGCCGCGATCCACGGTAAAGGTGTAGGTGCCTTTTTGCATAAAATCAAATGAGCACAAATACGAAGCAAACGCAGGCATCGCGCTACCGACCGGCGGATCATCATGAATACCGATCCGCGGACCGAGCAGGCGGGCGTTAAAATCCGCATCCGCATACGGCGTTTTCGGGGAAAAAAGCAGGATTTCCTGAGCGGCAGTTTGCGGGGCAATCGATTGGCTCCAGGCCGCGTAATTGAATTTTGCATTTCTGACACTTTCATAACGCCAAACCGGGACAATCAGGTATGGAACGCCGCAAGACACCAACCGCATCGCATATTTTTTATGGTCGAGTTCCGACGGCTGTATGGTCAGAAAGCTCGCCAACTCGTCATCGCTGGGGGTGAAGTAATCAATGACCGAAGTCACTTTGCGAGTGAACTGCACAAAACTGGGTTTGCCGTCTTCTGCGGAAATATTGACGTTAACCGGGCCGGTATTTTGCTCGAAAACCATCGGCGTAATCGCGGTATCCAACTGAATGTCGCCGCAACTCGCCAACACAAACGCGGTGGCGATAATCGGATGTCCGGCAAAATCGATTTCGCTTTGCGGTGAAAAAATCCGCATCACGCGTTTGGTATTTTGTTTATCGGGATGAAAGACAAACACCGTTTCCGATAGGTTCAACTCCCTGGCGACCAGTTGCATTTGTTCTTTGCTTAAGCCCTCGGCATTCGGGAACACGGCTATTTGCGCGCCGCTGAAAATCTGTTTGGTAAATACATCGGCGATGTAGTAGTTGTATTTCATAACGCTTGTGCTCCGTCCTGCGGCAATGATGATAGGTCGACTTGAACGCTGCCGTTGTCAATGCGGATCGCATAAACGGGGATTTTCACGGTTTCATCTTCCAGGCAAACGCCGGTTTGCAGGTTGTAGTGTTGTTTATATAGCGGAGACGCGACCACCGGCTGGCCGCCGATGTCGCCGATTAAACCGCGCGACAGCACATTGGCGTTGCCGAACGGGTCGTAATTACCGACCGCATAAATTTTTGCATCCGGGCCTTTGGCTCCGCTCAAGACAGGCATCCAGAAAATCGCCACCTGCTCGCCTTCGAGCAATGCGCAAACACCGGAATTCGGCTGTAAATCGTCAATACTGCAAACGTCTATCCACTTAGCCATTTACGCTATCTCCATCAGTTTAAAATGTTTCCGCTCGTTGTCATCGGCAGGGCGGATCTGGCCGCGTTCTTCGACAAAAACTATATTGTCATCCGGCTGGTCGCTGTTGATGAAATGCCGGAAGCGCTTGAGTTTGGCTTCATCTTCAATCGCGGTTTTCCATTCGCATTGATAGGTATCGATCACATACTGCATTTGCTGCTCCAGCTGATCGCAGAGCCCCAGCTTGTCTTCAATCACTACCGATTTCAGGTAATCCAGTCCGCCTTCCATGTTTTCCATCCACACCGAGGTGCGTTGCAGACGGTCGGCGGTGTACACATAAAAGCTCAAAAAGCGGTCAATGTATTTGATCAGGGTTGCTTTATCCAAGCCGGTCGCGAATAAATCCGCATGGCGGGGTTTCATGCCGCCGTTGCCGCAGACATACAAGTTCCAGCCGTTTTCGGTCGCGATCACGCCAACATCCTTGCCTTGCGCTTCGGCGCATTCGCGGGTGCAGCCGGACACTGCAAACTTGATCTTATGCGGCGAGCGCAAACCTTTGTAGCGGTTTTCCAATTCTATCGCCAGACCGACGCTGTCATCGACGCCGTAACGGCACCAAGTGCTGCCGACGCAGGATTTAACCGTGCGCAGGGATTTGCCGTAAGCATGGCCAGATTCGAAACCGGCAGCTATCAGTTCTTTCCAGATATGCGGCAATTGATCGACCCGCGCACCGAATAAATCGACTCGCTGGCCTCCGGTAATTTTGGTGTACAGTTTGTATTTTTTGCCGACCTGCCCTAATGCAATCAGCATGTCCGGGCTGATTTCGCCGCCGGTGATGCGCGGCACGACCGAATAAGTGCCGTCTTTTTGCATGTTGGCTAAATAGGTATCGTTGGTGTCCTGTAGGCCTAAATGATCTTTTTCCAGGATGTGCTCATTCCACTGTGAAGCGAGGATATTGCCAACGGTCGGTTTGCAGATTTCGCAGCCTTGGCCTTTGCCGTGTTTGTGCAGCAAGTCGGCAAAGGTTTTAATCTCTTCAACCCGGATCAGGTTGTGAAGATCTTGCCGGGTATAAGCGAAATGCTCGCAAATATCGGTATTGACTTCAAAACCCTGTTTCGACAATTCCGAATCCAGCACCGACTTAAGCAATGCCGAACAACCGCCGCAACCGGTTGCAGCTTTGGTTTCGGCTTTCAGTGCGCCCATCGTCATGCAACCACCTTCGATTGCCGAGCAAATCGCGCCTTTGGTCACGTCGTAACAGGAACAGATTTGCGCCGAAGCCGGCAACGCATCAGGCCCCAAGCCGACCGATTCATCGGAGCGATGCGGTAGTATCAACGCGTCGGGATTCTCCGGTAGTTCAATACCGTTCAGGCAATATTGCAATAAAGTGCTGTAACCCGACGCGTCGCCGACCAGCACCGCGCCGAGCAGTTGTTTTTTATCCTGGCTGACGACCAGGCGTTTATAGATTTCGCTGTCGCCATTTTGGTAGCTGTACACCATTGCGCCCTGGGTTTTGGCGTGGGCGTCGCCGATGCTGGCGACATCGACGCCCATCAGTTTCAGCTTGGTGCTCATGTCCGCGCCGGTAAAGCTGGCGTCATTACCTGCCAAATCGGCTACTACAGTGCGCGCCATCGTATAACCAGGTGCGACCAGTCCGTAAATCATACCGTTCCACAACGCACACTCGCCAATTGCATAAATATTTTCGTCGGAGGTGCGGCATTGGTTATCGATGACGATGCCGCCGCGCTGTCCGACTTCCAAGCCGCAAGCCCTAGCAAGATCGTCGCGCGGACGAATCCCGGCCGAAAACAGCACGATGTCGGTTTCCAACTCTTCGCCGTCGGCAAAGCACATTTTATTCACGCACTGCTCGCCGTCGGTGATGACGCTGGTGTTCTTGCCTGTATGCACGGTAACGCCCAAATTCTCAATCTTGAGCCTCAGCATCGCGCCGCCTGCATCATCAAGCTGCACAGCCATCAAGCGCGGGGCGAATTCGACCACATGAGTTTCCAGCCCTAAATCCATTAAGGCTTTGGCAGCCTCAAGACCCAGCAAACCGCCGCCGACCACGGTGCCGACCTTGCCCGTTTTTGCAGCGGCGGCAATCGCTTCAAGATCCTCAATGGTGCGGTAAACCAGGCATTGCGCCCGGTCATGCCCAGGAACGGGCGGCACGAACGGATAAGAACCGGTCGCCAATACCAGCTTGTCGTAAGCGATAGTTAGGCCTTTTGCCGAGGTGACGGTTTTAGCGGCCCTGTCGATGCTTACGGCTTTATCGCCCAGATGAATGGTAATGCCATGCTGTTCAAAAAAGCCGTCTTCGACTAAAGACAGCTCCTGCGCCGTCGTGCCGGTGAAAAATGCCGACAAATGCACCCGGTCATAGGCCGCTCTGGGTTCTTCGCAAAAAGTAATAATTTCATACTGCTCTTTCATGGCGCTTTCGACCAAGTTCGCCAGAAAATGCTGCCCGACCATGCCATTACCAATGACGACTATTGTTTGTTTTACGCTCATATACAACCTCGATAGCGATGTTTGTTGTTTGAGCTTGTAGAGCAATGCCTGTGCCATAATGACCAAACCAATGATTATGATGACTTGTTAATTTATTACCCTAAAAGTCAATCATTTCTATGGGCCAAGGTGGTGCATAAAAACAAATAATGCTCGTTAACCGTGCAATCTATGTAAGTAAGACGTGACGTTCGCACCTTAGACGCTTAGGCGCGTCCTACGACAAAGTATCCCTAGGCAAGAGCCGACCTTTCATGGACAATGCATGACATTAATCAATAACAGAATGACTTGGCAGCGGCGCCTACTCGCCTACGCTGTTCGGTTATTCAAGCGCTTACCTCAGTAAATGGCGTAGTTTGTGCTAATTGTTTTAAGAATGAATGCCTTAAATATATTACTTATCGAAAATGAAACAGCTGGTCAGTTATTGGAAAAAATACTGATTGATCAGGGCTACTCAATCACAAATACTGCAAAGTCAAAAACAAGCATTCCATCTTTAGCGGCAAACAGCAACGCCGACCTGGTTATTTTTAATATAGACAGCCCGATAAAATATCTTCAATACATCCATTCCCTTAATTTAGATCATCCGCTTCCGATTATTATTTTTGCAACGGATGACGCACCCGACACCATCAATCAAATCGTCAATGTCGGCGTCAGCGCTTATGTGGTCAACGGCCTGGAGGCGGGCCGTATTAACAGCATCATCACTATCGCGATGGCACGATTTAAGGAACAGCAACGGCTAAAAATTGAATTGGAAAAAACAAAATCCAAGCTTGAAGAACGAAAATCGATAGACCGGGCAAAAGGTATTTTGATCAAAACCCGTGGTTTTACCGAAGACGATGCTTATCATACCCTCAGAAAACTGGCGATGGATCGCAATATCGCCATCGGGGAAATGGCGAAAAATGTTATCGCCATGGCGGAACTCCTTAAATAAGGAGGCTTCCGAGAGAGTACATCCCAGTAAGAACCCGAATCTAGGCAGAAAAACATGTCCACGAAAATCACGAAAGACACGAAAAAGTAGCCGAAAATTGCGTTGCCGTGCTTTTCGTAGACGATTTTTCCTGTGTATGCATTACGACACAAGACCCATTATGGTGCAAAACAAGTTAATAAATGCACCAAATAAATGCAAGCCATCCAAAAACCCTATCCTTTACCGCTAAAAACAACACCCCATAACCATTTGTATTTGTTGATTTATTTTATAAAAAAACCATGCAATCAGTTTGGCATAACGCTTGCTTTGGATCTTGCAAAAGCCCGCCTGGAGCAATGCTGGCGTTTTTGATGCAATAGCCAACCCTATTAATCAAGGCGTCCAACCAGGCTAAAGGTATCGAACTTTCCGCCTAAAAGTGTTTTTTGCCTGACTTAACATTTGAGCATAAATTAATTCGAATTAGAAAAACGGGTATCAACTAGAGATAATAATTTCTACACACTAAACCGGCAATGACTGAAGGAAATGGCAAAAAAACGTTATTTCCATAACTAAACTCCTTGAAATACACCACCCATATGAATCCGGCAAAGAAACCACTTCCTTCTATTCAGACTATTGTTGGGGCTGTCGGCGGCACTATCATCGGTTATGAGACATCAGCCCGGCAACACCTATCTATGGAATCACAAAAAAACCTATTCCCTTATTTTCAACCTATTGTTGGCGCCGCCAGCGGCACTATCATCGGTTATGAGGCATTAGCCAGGCAACACGACGCAACCGGTCGGGTTATTTCGGCAGGCGAGTTATTTTGTTCTCCCGATATTGCTGTCGAACAATTAATAGCATGGGACCGAATGGTTCGCAGGCAGGCGCTGGAGCAATTCAGTCAATCCAATTATAACGGCTACTTAACCATCAATATCTCCGCCGCCTGGATCGACCAACTCGCCGACTTTAATTCATTACCGACGCTACAGATGCTGGACGAGTTTAATATCGACCGAAGCCGCATTATTATTGAAATAACCGAATCGAAAGGCGATCTGGACAAACTCGTTGAAATTGCCGAGGTGTACCGGCAGCACGGCTTAAAAATAGCGATTGATGATTTCGGCGCAGGTTTTTCCCAGCTGGAACGCGTCATGTCGATACAGCCCGACATCATCAAACTGGACATGCAATTATTTCAAAGCGCGGCTAAAGGCGGAATTGCCAGCGATATAGTGCATTTGCTGTCGCGCCTAGCGAAACGCACCGGTTGTCGTATCGTTTGCGAAGGCGTGGAAACCGTTGAAGACTTCCATTTCGGTTTAAGCTGCGGCGCCCAGTTTATGCAGGGCTACCTGTTTTCGCCGGCCACCGCAGATTTTAAGGACCCTAAGCATTATCAGCAGCAGATCAGTTCGTTAAGAAAGACCTTCCTGACCAAAACCTTAGCCAAAGAAGCCCACAAAATACAATTTATCGCCAACATCAAGGGTTTGATCGAGCTGCTGAAAAAAGCCCTGGACACCGAGTTTAATATCGACACTTTATCGGCATCCCCGTTTGAAGGTAGTGGCGTATTGCGGTTTTATTTGTGCAATAACGAAGGCGATCAAATCTCATCCAATTTTAATTTTGCCGAGGGCAAATGGTTCGAAGACGCCGAGCAACTCGGCTTTAACTGGGCATGGCGACCTTATTTTTATCAATTACTGTCGCTTGAATCGGCAAAAGACAGCTATCGTATTGTAACTTCCGAGCGTTATCGCGATTTCAACACCGATAGGCTGTGCAAAACCCTGTCGCTTAGACTCGACGATCAGCGTATTTTATTAATCGACATTGCCGCCGAGTGGATATAAATCCAGGCAGTCGAGCTAATCAATGCATTACTCGGCAAACCCACTCGAATCGATTAACGTTCGACAGTCACAGCTAACAATCTTTCCGCTTAGCAGAACACCTTACAAGGCCTCCCAATTTGAATTACAGATAACATTCCTCAAAGGGATGTTATCTGTTCCAGTTTAAGTTGGCGGCCCAAACGCCATCCGTTCGCCCTTTCGACAGGCCTGCCACGAACGACTTAACCTTAAACCGTCCCGCCTTAAACGGGGAAACCCAAGAAGGAAATACATCATGCTAAATAACTTGAAAAATTCCGGCCTGTTAACGATCAAAATGCGCTTTACGATCATTGTGAGCACCTTGGTCATTGGTTTTTCGTTGTTCGGTTTGGCAACATTCAAGGTCATAAACACCGTTAATGTTAATGGCCCCATTTATCAAAGTATTGTTCAGGGTAAAGATATTATTGCCGACGTGCTGCCGCCGCCTGAATATATCATCGAATCCTACCTGGTGGCGCTGCAATTGACTCAAGCCGCCAGCCCCGATGAAATCAACGCCTTAGCGGCGCGCTTTCAAACGCTAAAAGCGGAATACGAATCTCGCCATAATTTCTGGTTAAGCCAGTCTTTGAGTCAGGAACTCCATGCATCCTTACTTGAGCGCTCTTACCAAGCGGCACAAAGTTTTTACCATGAAGCCGAACAGCGCTTCCTACCCGGCATCCTGGCCGGCAACCGTGACGGCTCAATGGCCAGCCTTGTGCAAATGCGCCATGCTTATGAACAACATCGTGCGGCTATTGATGAGGTCGTCAGGTCTACCAATACTCGCAACCTGGAAAACGAGACTCAGGCGCAAGACACAATATACGGGTACGAAATCCTCTTGATCGGCATTTTTATATTCAGCATCGCAATGGCCGTTGTCTTGACAGCCCTGGTCAGCCGCAGCATTTTACGCTCGCTCAAAACCGTCCAGCAGGTAGCCGGGGCGATTGCGGTTGGAGAACTGCATTCCAGCATTGACATTGATCAAAAAGATGAGATCGGGGATCTACTGCGCTCGATGAAAACCATGCAGGATGCGATTAACGCTTTCGTTACCGGCCTGGACTTCATGGCGCAAAAACATGCCGAAGGCTGGGTTAACGAGCAGCTCGATGTTGCAAAATTCTCCGGCACCTATGCCAAGATGGCTCATGAAGTTAATGAATTGATTCAATCGCGCATTGCAATCAATAGAAAATTGCTCGGCATCGTCACTCAATATGCCAAAGGCGACTTTTCCGTTGACATGGATGTCCTGCCGGGCGAGACCATTGTGATTACCGAGGTTATGAGCAAGGCCAAACAGACCTTCCTTGCCGTTAATAACGAAATCAAAATGCTCGCGGAAGCAGGCGCTAAAGGCGATTTCGCCAAGCGTAGCGATACCGATAAATTCGAGTTTATGTTCAAAGGAATTTTGACTAACTTCAATCACCTGATGGAAACCTGCGAGGTCGGTTTCAACGACGTTTTGCGGGTCGCCAATGCACTGGCCCAAGGCGACCTGACCCAAACCATAGCCAAAGACTATCCCGGCATGTTCGGCGAAGTGATAGTCGGCATGAACAATATTGTAGAAAACCTCAAAGGCCTGGTAGGAGACATCAAGGATTCCACCGACAATATCCACGCCGCCGCTCAAGAAATCGCCGCAGGCAACAATGATTTATCGTATCGCACTGAGCAACAAGCGGCCAGCTTGGAACAAACCGCCGCCAGCATGGAAGAACTGACATCTACCGTGCAACAGAATACCGAAAACGCTAAACATGCCAACCAGCTTGCCGTTGACGCCTCCCACATAGCGGGCAAAGGCGTCACGGTGACAGAGCAAGTCGTAACGACCATGGATGACATCAATACCTCGGCTCACAAAATAGTAGACATTATCTCGGTAATAGACGACATCGCTTTCCAGACCAACATACTTGCCCTCAACGCCGCAGTAGAAGCGGCCCGCGCGGGCGATCACGGTCGAGGCTTTGCCGTGGTGGCCGTAGAAGTGCGCAACCTGGCGCAACGGGCAGCTGCTGCCGCAGGGGAAATCAAAGGCCTGATTGGCGATTCCGTAGAAAAAGTGGGAGAGGGTTCTAAACTGGTCGCCCAAGCCGGTTTAACCATGGAAGAAATCCTCAGTTCCATCCGTAAGGTAACCTCCATCATGTCTGAAATCAGCGCCGCCTCAATGGAGCAAAAATCAGGTATCGAGCAAGTCAATCAAGCCATCACCCAAATGGACGAAGTCACCCAACAGAATGCAGCATTGGTAGAACAAGCGGCGGCTTCGGCGGAGTCATTGGAAGAACAGGCGCAAAACCTGTCGGTCACGGTAGGCCGTTTTAAAGTAGACGATAACTCGCACAGTTCACCGGCTAACTTAGGGAGCCTCATGAAAGCGCCGATAAATACACGCATTGCTCGCAGTACGGCGCCGACGAAAAAAAGCGAAGCAGCTGTCAAGCCACAGCCGCAACTACAGGTTTACGGTGAAGATTGGGAAGAGTTCTAAGGCGACAAGGCCAGGTGTTGGCAATGATTTTTTACTGATCAAGCCCTTCATGCTCTCTTCATGGTAAAAATAAATGACATTTTTTGGAATCAGCACTCCATGTATCTATAGTTTTATGCCTTTTCTTGGCGTCTTTTATGGTAAATTCATCCATTCTTTATTGATAAATAAGATCTCCTTTTGCTAAAAAACTTTTTCTTGCCTGCTTGTTTGTGCGCTGTTTTATTGTGGCTGATGCCCGCTTTAATTCATGCCGATACGCCTGTCCTGAGCTCAGTCGAAGGGCCTGTCCTGAGCGTAGCCGAAGGCTTTGGCGTGGATGTGAAAAATGCCGAGATAAGGTTACGCGGCGATAGTTACCTGTTAGCGGCGGATATAGATTACCGGCTCAGTGCGCGAGCAAAAGAGGCATTGCAAAACGGCGTGCCTTTGTTTTGGGATATACACATTAAGACTTTTCAGCATCGTGACTATTTTTGGGATAACACCCTGACTAATACCGGTATCCGCTACCGTATTCAATATCATGCCTTGTTGAATATGTACCGGGTCAGAAATGAGGGTAGTCGCGAGTCATATAATTTTTCTACGCTGTCTGCGGCGCTTGATTTGATTTCAACGATACGTGATTTTCCCGTGATGGATAAGGCGTTGTATGTGCGGGGAAAGCGCTATGCTGTCGGCATAAAAGTAACGCTGGATCGGGATGCCCTGCCTTTGCCGCTACGCCCGATTGCTTATACTAACCCTCAATGGTATTTATCCAGTGCCTGGACATTATGGCCTTTAACAAACTAAAACCCCCGGTCAGCTTGTCTATATTGGTCCTGTTTGGCTTGATCTTGCTGTTGTTGCAGCTGATGAGTTCGGCAACGCAGGAATCTTCAGAGTTGAGCGAGATGTATTCATGGCTGCTGTTGGTCAATGCGCTGGGGTCGGTGGTGTTGCTGGGGCTGGTCGGCGCTAATATTTATTCGTTGGCACGGCAGTTAAAAAAACGCGAGGCGGGGTCTAGGTTAACCACGCGCATGGTGTCTTTGTTTGTGGTGCTGGCATTGGCTCCCGCCGTTATTGTGTTTTATTTTTCCATGCAGTTTCTGCATCAGGGTATCGACAGCTGGTTTAATGTGGAAATAGACCGGGCGATGGAAGACGCGCTGGAGCTTAGCCAAGCATCGTTAGATCAGCGAATGCGCTGGCATTTGCGTCAAACCCAGCAATTGACCGGTAAGCTGGAGGAATCGGCGAAAACGCTGGCGACACTTGAGATAGAAAATTTGCGTGAACTTTCCGGGGCGGCCGAGATGACCTTATTCTCCCGGCAGGGCCGGATTATTGCGTCAAGCAGTATTAATCCCGGCGATATTCTGCCAAGTTTGCCGGATGAGCATATCTGGTTGCAGTTACGGCAGAGTTCCGAGTTCGTCGCGGTGGCGCCGGTGCGCGAAGATGAGCTGATGATCAGGGTTATCGTCACCGTTAAGGCTAAGGAACCGCAATATTTACAGGCCTTATATCCGGTGCCGGTAAGAATTGCCGATTTGGCCGATTCTGTGGAGTTTGCTTTTGTGCGTTACCGGGAGATGCATTTTTTAAGGCACTCGTTAAAGTTGAGTTTTTCGCTAGCCTTATCGCTGGTTTTGCTGATGAGTTTGCTGGCGGCGATTTGGGTGGCCTTTATCAGCATTCGTAATATTATTGCCCCGGTAAAGGCGCTGGTTAAAGGTACGCAGGCGGTGGCTTCCGGGCAATATGACCAGGATTTGCCGGTTACTGCCCAGGATGACCTGGGCTTTTTGGTGGAGTCTTTTAATGAGATGACGCATCGCATTGCCAGGGCCAGCGATGAAACCCGGATGGCCGGGATTGAGGTGGAAAACCAGCGGGCTTACCTGGAAACGATACTGGCGAATTTAACCGCCGGGGTGATTAGTTTCGATGCGGTGCATAAGATACGCACTGCGAACCAGGCGGCCTACCGGATTTTTCATATTCATGTGAATCAGTTTGTTGGGCGGACCTTGTTGGAGCTGGTTCAGGGCTATGCGGAATTGGCTGAGCCGTTAAAATCGATCCAGCGTTTATTGGAGCAAGCCGATGATATATGGCAGCAGCGGATTGCTTTTTTAGGTCCCAATGGTCGACAAGAATTGTTGTGCAGGGGCACGCCGTTGTTTTCCCAGGAAGGTCGGCGAGTCGGGGCTGTGGTGGTGTTCGATGATGTGACCGACCTGATTCAGGCGCAGAAAAATGCGGCTTGGGGGGAGGTGGCCAGACGCTTGGCGCATGAAATCAAGAATCCTTTAACGCCGATTCAGTTGTCGGCAGAACGCTTGCAGCACAAGCTGGCTGACAAGTTGACCGGCGGTGATGCGGATATGTTGCAGCGCTCGACCACAACTATCGTGCAGCAGGTTGAGGCGATGAAAGAAATGGTCGATGATTTCTCGGAATACGCCAAACCGTCTAAAAAGCAGACGGTGGATATTGATTTGCCCGCATTGGTCCAAGAGGTGTTGGCGCTTTATGTGTTAAAGTCGGGGGTCAGGTTTAAACTCGATTACGATGCCGGTTTATTGATGATTAAGGGGGATCCGGTCAGTATCAGGCAGGTGCTGCATAACCTGATAAAAAATGCGCTGGAAGCGATAGATGGCAATGGTCTGATCGAAATAGGCCTGCATCGGGTACAAAAAAATAATACCGATTTTATCGAAATAGCGCTTTATGATGATGGACCGGGCATTAAGGATGAGCAAATCGAGCAAATTTTTGAGCCTTATGTGACTACCAAGGCCAAAGGTACCGGTTTGGGCTTGGCGATAGTCAAAAAAATAATTGAAGAGCATGGCGGCGCGATATGGGTCGATACCAGTCGCAGGTCGCCAGGGATAGCGGCCGAGACTGTTCCCGACAGTCCTCGGCATTGCCTCCCTCCATGGGGGGCAGAAGTGTCGCAATCGGTAGAAAATCGAAGCGATAAAGTGGGAGCGGGATTTATTATTCAGCTTCCGGCGTGTAATTTTTGAGGTGCTGTAAAAGAATATGAGTGCGCATATACCACGTATATTGGTTGTAGATGATGAACCGGACATTCGCCGTCTGGTCTGTGAAATTCTTGAGGATGAGGGCTATCAGGTCGCTACGGCCGAGAATGCCGAGGCAGCCAGGGAATTAAAAAAATCCAACGCTCCCGATTTGATCTTGCTTGATATTTGGATGCCGGATACCGATGGCATTACCCTATTGAAGGAATGGGTTGCGGAAGAGGCCATGCTGTGTCCGGTGGTGATGATGTCGGGGCACGGTTCCGTTGAGGCTGCGGTTGAGGCGACTAGGCTTGGGGCTTATGATTTTCTTGAAAAACCTTTGTCTTTGGCGAAATTATTATTGATCGTAGAGAGGGCCTTGGAGGCCAGTAGTCTGCAAATGGAAAATGCCGGGCTTAAGCAGCAGTTGGCTGTCGATATTGAACCGGTCGGCAGGAGCGCTACTGTTGCGAGAATCAAGGATCAATTAAAGCGTTTGGCTCAGCATGATGCGCGGGTGTTATTCGTCGGCGAGGCGGGCGTTGGCAAGGAGATGTATGCTCGGTATCTGCATAACAACAGCGCGCATCGGGACGGGCCTTTTGTCGATGTGGCGGTAGGCAGCATATCGCCGGAAAATTCGGCAGTGGAGTTTTTCGGTAAAGAGGATGCGGGCAAGGTTTATCCGGGGTTATTGGAGAGGGCGCATAAAGGAACGCTGTTTTTAGGCGAAATCGGCGGCATGGATAAGGAAACCCAGTTGAGACTGCTCGGCGCTCTGGAGTCCAGTTCTTTCCTGCGAGTGGGCGGCGGCGAGGCGGTTCGTGTCGATGTTCGGGTGGTCGCGTCAACCCGCATTGCGCTGGACGAGGAGGTCAAGGCCGGGCGTTTTCGGCAGGACTTGTATTACCTGCTGAACGAGGTCTCGCTGGATATTCAAGCGCTACGGGATCACAGTGAAGATGTTCCTGCATTGTTGAGTTTTTATGTCGATTATTTTGTCAGCCAGGATAGATTGCCGTTTCGGAAGTTTTCTATGGCTGCGCAGAATTTCTTGCGTAATTACAGCTGGCGGGGCAACGTGAGGGAATTGAAAAACCTGGTGCAACGCTTGATGATTTTGGGCGCCGGCGAAGATATAGAGTTGGATGAGGTGAAGGCGGCGCTGGGTTCGGTGATTGGCGATACCGTTACCTCTCATTCGGTGCCTGATTTTTTTAATTTGCCGTTAAAAGAGGCTAGGGATCATTTTGAGAAAGCTTATCTGGAGTACCATTTTGAGCGTACCGGCGGCAGTGTTGCAAAATTGTCAGCGGCAGTGGGTATGGAGCGAACCCATCTTTACCGTAAGTTGCATTCATTGAATATTAAGTTATAAGGGCGGGTTCAAGGCGAAAAAAGTATTCCCTTGGACCTTGGGCCTTGAACCTAAATTACAAATAAACTTGAAAAATGCGGCAATTCTGAGTAGAATCTCGCTCTTTATTAAGCCTTTAACAGTAAGCCCAAGCAACGATGAAAACATTTAGTGCAAAGCCAGCAGAAGTTAAGCGTGATTGGTACGTGGTCGATGCAGAAGGAAAGACGCTGGGTCGTCTTGCTTCTGAAATTGCGCTTCGCCTTCGCGGTAAACATAAACCAGAATACACACCGCATGTTGATACCGGTGATTACATTATTGTAGTGAATGCAGAGAAGATAGGCGTTACCGGCAATAAAGAAAATGATAAATTGTATCAGCGTCATACAGGTTATATCGGTAATCTTAAGACCGTTACCCTGGGTAAATTAAGAAAAACTTTCCCTGATCGTATTCTTACTACAGCAGTTAAAGGTATGTTACCTAACAATCCGCTGGGTCGTGCAATGTTCAAGAAATTGAAAGTTTATGCAGGACCTGAACACGATCATCAGGCTCAACAGCCACAAGTATTAGAATTATAAGCGGGTAGATTATGGCAGCAGCTCAGTACTACGGAACAGGTCGTCGTAAATGTGCAATAGCACGCGTTTACGCAACAACAGGTACCGGAAAAATCACGATTAACACAAAAACAATCGAAGAATATTTCGGTCGTAAAACCGACCAGATGGTTTCTCGTCAACCACTGGGTTGTGTTGATATGGAAGGTAAATTCGATATTAATGTCATCGTTAAAGGCGGCGGTCCATCCGGCCAAGCCGGCGCTATTCGTCACGGTCTGACGCGTGCGTTGATGGTATACGATGAAGCTTTACGCCCAGCACTTAGAAAAGCCGGTTTTGTTACCCGCGATTCACGTATTGTAGAACGTAAAAAAGTCGGCTTGCATAAAGCCAGAAAACGTCCACAGTACTCGAAACGTTAATCGACTACTTCCATGTAGTAACTCGAGTTACGCATGTGGAAACAAAAAGGGTCGCATTCGTAGAATGTGGCCCTTTTTTATGGATATTTAAAAGAGGAAGGGGCTGTGAAAATTTCGATTGTTGTTCCTGTTTATAATGAAGCCGATAATATCAATTCTTTAATTGCAGAGATTGTTGCGGCTATGAGTCAGGCCGAGGCCTATGAAATTATTTATGTCGATGACGGCAGTAATGACGATACCGCAGCAGTTTTAAAGCAAGCGCTGCAAGATATTAAAGCGCTGAGAGTGATTCGGCATCGGCAAAGCTGTGGGCAAAGCGCCGCTATTCATACCGGGGTAAAGGCCGCAAGCTATCCTTACATCGCAACGCTGGATGGCGATGGGCAAAATGATCCGGCCGATATTCCACACTTGTACCAAGTTTTGATGCAGCAAAGAAAAACCAGCGGCAATTTATGGATGGTAGCCGGATGGAGAAATAAACGTCATGATTCCGCTTGGCGGCTTTTTTCATCGAAACTGGCCAATGCTGTTCGTTCCAGCCTATTAGGCGACAATACGCCGGATACCGGTTGCGGATTAAAGGTATTTTTAAGGGATGAGTTTTTGGGCTTGCCGTATTTCGATCACATGCATCGTTTTTTACCCGCGTTGATTTTAAGGGCTGGGGGCCAGATTATTTCCGAGCCGGTTAACCACAGGGCCAGAGCGCATGGTTATTCAAAATACGGCACCTTAGACCGGCTTTGGGTGGGGATTTCCGATATATTGGGTGTGATATGGTTGCAGAAAAGGGCAAAGCTTCCGGAGGCGAACGAAAGTGAACGTGGATAAAGAGACTATTTGGCTGGTTATAGGTTTTGTAGGGCAAGCGTTATTTTCCGCACGGTTTATCGTGCAATGGCTTAAGAGCGAACGTGAGAAAAAAAGCGTGTTTCCTATCGCTTTTTGGTATTTCAGCATCGGCGGCGGCGTTACCCTGCTGGCCTATGCGGTTTACCGGCAAGATCCTGTTTTTATCGTGGGACAACTTAGCGGGCTGTTTATTTATTTTCGGAACCTATATTTTGTGGTTCACGAACGCAAAAACTTAAACCTCGAATAAAGCCATGTATCAATTGCTGTCTGTCAGGCTTTGGATTTTCCTTCTTTGGGCGGCATTAACTACCGTTAGTCTTTGTGTCCGGCCATTATTTCCTATCGATGAAACCCGATATGCCGCCGTCGCGTGGGAAATGTGGCTTAGAAATGATTTTCTCGTCCCCTACCTGAACGGGGAAACCTACAGCCACAAACCCCCGTTATTGTTCTGGTTGATGCAGTTAAGTTGGTGGCTGTTTGGTGTCAACGACTGGTCGCTACGCTTGATTTCCCCGCTTTTTTCTTTGGCAGCCTTGTTCTTATCCGGCGCAGTGGCCGCCGCTTTATGGCCTGAACGCAAACGGCTTGAAGCGCTTACGCCTTTGTTGTTGTTGGGATCTTTTTTTTGGATGATCTACAGCACCTTGACCATGTTCGATATGATGCTGGCATTTTTTGCATTATTGGGTATTTACAGTCTGTTAAAGCTGGTAGCTTCGGGCTTGTCTTTAAAATATTGGCTTTTGTTGGGTATAGCCATAGGCGGCGGCGTTCTTAGCAAAGGCCCGGTGATCTTATTGCATGTTTTGCCTGTTGCATTGTCGGCGCCCTGGTGGCTGAAAACGGCTGATTTTCGCTGGAAGCATTGGTATTTCGGGCTGGTTGGGGCTATTTTACTGGGAGCCGTCATCGCGTTGTGCTGGGCAATACCTGCCGGTATCGCCGGCGGCGATAGTTATAGAAAAGCGATTTTTCTTGGGCAGACCAGCGGGCGATTGGTCAAGTCGTTTGCGCATCAGTTACCCTGGTGGTGGTATTTAGAGATTTTACCGTTATTGCTGTTGCCGTGGCTGCTTTGGAAACCCTTGTGGGCTGGATTGCGCAAACTCAGCTATCAAGATGGGGGTATCCGTTTTTGTCTGGCTTGGGCGATACCCGTCTTTATCGCGTTTTCCCTGGTTAGCGGCAAGCGTATTCATTACCTGTTGCCCCTGGTTCCGGCCTTGGTCTTAATAGTGGCGCGAGCCTTAGATGAAATAACCGAAGCTAAGTGCTGGGAACGCGCTCATCTTGTTGTGATGGCGGTTTTCGGAGTGCTGGGCGCGGTATTACTGTTATTACCTTGGTTAAATGATGCTTATCATTGGCGGGCCGAACTATCACTAATCTCTCCGCTGTGGGGGAGTTTGCTGGTTATTGGTGCGGTGGTTTTCGGGGCAATCAGGGCAAAGGGAGCGCAGGAGTCGGTTTTTTATGTCTGTGCAATCTCGGTTATCGCATTAATAACCATGTCCGGCGGCTTTTTTGAAGTGAAAGCCGAGCGTTACGATACCAAAGCCGCCGCCCAAACAATCGGCGCTTTAATGGATGAAAACAGGGATATTGCATTTTTCGGCGGCAAGTATCACGGCCAGTATCATTTTTCAGGACGTCTTAAGCAGTCTATTACCGTTATCCCAAGCTTCGCCGATTTGTCCGCTTGGGCCGAGCAACATCAAACCGGTTATATCATTGTGACTTATCAAGATGCCGAGCCGTTATCCTCGTCGCTAGTCAGTTACCATTACCCATTCAAAGGCCAAAATATAGGCTTGCTGTCCTGCCGGATATTGCTGGAGAATCCTGGGCTTAGTACTGTTTTGAAGCCGTAGAATAATGGTCCGGTAGATTAGGTAACGCGCAGAAAATAAACTACCGCATCCGTGTTCTATTGCATTTAATACGGTAATCCACCACATGACGACAGGCTGTCTCGGCGGTGTGCGCATGTAGCGGTTTGTTAGGCGAAACCCCTCTTCGTAACTACAAAACTCCAGCGTTACACTTAATATGAATCCCCATCAATTTTTGGAAAGACCGACAAAAGAAGCCATTCGCGAACTGCCAAAGTTCGATGGATTGCCGCTAGAAAAAATTTGTTTAGTGCGTACAGCAGATGATTTATTTTTTGCGCACAATGAAATTCTCAACGTTAGCCAGGTCGGATTCGATACGGAGAGCAAGCCGAACTTCGTTGCCAATCAGCCGAAAACCGGCCCCCACCTTGTGCAAATCGCCACTTCGCAGTATGCGTTTTTATTTACGCTTGATTACCCGGCAGGCAATGAGCTTCTCAGCGAAGTAATCCGGTCGGATAAAATTGTAAAGGTGGGATTTGGGCTCAAGTCGGATCGCGGGCCAATCTGCAATACGCTGGGCGTTGCGCTTGATCCGACCATAGAGCTATCCGCTGCGGTACGCCGTTTAGGCTACAAACAGCAAGTTGGCGTGCAAGCGGCGGTAGCGGTTGTGCTGGGTCAATATTTACAAAAATCCAAGAATGTAACAACCTCGAATTGGGCCGCTAAAACACTATCCGACAGTCAACTGCTCTATGCGGCAAATGATGCCTATGCCAGTCTTTGTGTATACCATGAACTCGTTAGGATTGCGCCCCATGTGTTGGCCTCGGTTAAAAACTGTAAGGCAGATCCACCGTCAGGCAATCCGGCATATGATGACCGGCTGTAATCTGCATTGTGCGAGTGTTCTTTATACTTATTTTACGGTTTTTTATGTCTGCGCTTTAATGAAACAGGGCTATATTATGTAATCTTTTAGCACCTCAAAAAACAGACAAGGGAGAGAAAAATGATAGCGGCCTCCATCGTTTCCAGAATCAAATGCGCCCTGGTTCTTATGATTTTTATGTTGATACCTATACTTCCCGTCACCGGTACTATAGGGTTGTTTATCGTGTTTTTTCGACCCATGTGGTTTAAGAAGCTTGTTGATAATGTGTATGCCGATAAAAATGACAGCTAGGCAATCCATTCGGCAGATTTTTCAACCCATTTTAGCTTGGGAGTTATTTTGAATAAATCTTTGTAGGGCGGTCTAACAAGTCAAAGGGTTTAGGCATCGATTGATGGACGTTGAGTTATGGATATGTCAATTGAGTCCAATTCCATTAAGGTGATTGCCAAGAATAAATATACCCAAATGGCGTAGGATTTTTGTTCGTCTGCAACGACTGCATGGATGCAGGAGGTAGAGCACCAACAGTAGGCGCTTTAGGCGACGCATGGAGCAGTTGCCGAGGCGTAAAAATGGGCGCATAGCGAGCTAT
>SCPZ01000069.1 GCA_004299305.1 Methylobacter sp. | reverse complement strand
TCATTGAGCAATTCCTGTGGCGAGACTTGTTGCCTACTTCAGTATGCCATCCATGGCTTCTGGATCCCGGCAATCCCTGCCGGGATGACGTGCTTTGAAATACTTGTGTATAACGATGAGAGCTCTAGCTTGGGAACCAGCGCGAGCTCTAACTTGGAAGCGAGCGCGACCAGCGCGAATGACTTTTACCCGCTTGATAAGGACCCCTAATGGACAGACTCGATTTAACCGAAAAAGCTACGATACTGGTAGTCGACGATACGCCTGATAATCTGACCCTAATGAACAACCTGCTCAAGGGTAGCTATAAAATAAAAATTGCCAACGGTGGCGACAAGGCGCTGAAGATTGCAGCGTCTGACTCGCCACCCGACCTAATCCTGCTCGACATCATGATGCCAGGCATGGATGGCTATGAGGTGTGTCGGCGACTCAAACGCAACCCCAAAACAATGGACATTCCGGTGATATTTCTCACCGCCAAGGCGGAAGTGGAAGACGAGAAGAAAGGCTTGGAACTTGGTGCGGTTGATTACATCACCAAACCTATCAGTCCGCCCATCGTCATGGCGCGCGTGAAGAACCATCTGGCGCTCAACGCGATGTCCGACTTCCTGCGAGACAAGAATGAATTTCTCGAACTCGAGGTAGCCAAGCGCACGCGCGAAGTCATGGCGATTCAGGACGTGACGATACTCGTCATGGCTTCACTGGCTGAGACGCGCGACTCCGATACCGGCAACCACATCCGCCGCACGCAGTTTTACGTCAAGGCGCTGGCCGAGAGGCTGCGCGAGCATCCGCGCTTCGCCTGGTTCCTGACCGAATCCAACATCAACATGTTATTCAAGTCGGCGCCGTTGCACGACATCGGCAAGGTGGGCATTCCCGATCGCATCCTGCTAAAGCCGGGCCGCTTCGAACCCCACGAGTTCGAGATCATGAAGACCCATACCACGCTAGGATACGAAGCTATCGTACATGCTGAAACTGCGCTAGGCACTAACGTCGAATTTCTCTCCTTCGCTAAAGCCATTGCCCTCTCGCATCAGGAAAAGTGGGATGGCAGCGGCTATCCGCAGGGACTCGCCGGTGACGACATCCCGATTGCGGCGCGCCTGATGGCAGTAGCCGATGTCTACGATGCGCTAATCAGCCGTCGTGTTTACAAGAAGAGTATGCCGCACGAAAAAGCGGTACAGATCATGGTCGTGGGCCGGGGTACGCACTTTGATGCCGACATGTTCGACGCCTTCATCGATATTCAGGAGGAGTTCCGTGCTATCGCCCTGCGTTTCATTGATTCCGATGAGGATTTGAATAAGAAGAAGGGCTATATGGTGCAGGCCGGCGCCTTATAAAGCAAAAACGTAACTATTCAGGACATAGAGAAATGGAACACGGATGACACGGATAGGACAGATTTACACGGATTTTTTAAATATCCCGAGCTTTTAATCAGTGATTATCCGTTTAAATCAGTGTCATCCGTGTTCTATTAATCATTTTTACCATACGCTGAATAGTTACGCAAAAACAACAGCACAGGACATAACATGATTGACAAGCAAACCGTATTTCTCGTCGTCAGTAATTTTGACCCAGTGAGTCAAATCACCTCGGGACAGCTACGCTCAATGGGCGCCAACAATGTTTTGACGGTCAACAGCGGCGCCAAAGCTCTGCACGTCCTACAAAACCAACGAGTGGACATTGTGCTTTCCGACTGGAACATACCGGACATGAGCGGACTCGATCTGCTCAAGGCGGTACGCGCCGATGAGAAATTATCGCGTCTGCCTTTTATCCTGATGATCTACGAAGCCGAACGGCAGCGTATTAAAGAAGCTATCGCCAGCGGCGTCAGCGACTTGCTGGTTAACCCCTATACTACAGCCCACCTAATAACACGCGTTGAAAAGGCGCTAACATTTAGGCCTCGATCAAGTCCGACTGTTCGTGCCGCGCCAATGGCGGCCCAGGTTCAGGCTGCACCACCGGTGGTGCCTCCTGAACCTGCCTCCCCCTCTGCCCGAAAATCGGTGCGACCGACGATTCTGATTGTCGACGATATGGCGGATAACCTGCTGCTGCTATCGGATCTATTCAAGGACGAATATCGTGTACGTGTCGCACATACCGGCGAGAAAGCCCTGGCTATCTGTCAATCAAACACCCCGCCTGATCTGGTGCTGCTCGACATCATGATGCCCGGCATGGATGGCTTTGAGGTGGCCCGGTGCATGCGTGAGCATACATCGTCAGAAACCATTCCGGTGATCTTTGTTACCTCCGTTACCGGCTATGGCGCGCGCCGCAAGGGCTTAGAACTGGGGGCGGTGGACTTTGTCACCAAGCCTATTGATCCCTACGTACTCAAGCCGCGGGTGCGCAACTTTATGCGCTACGTCGAACGGCACAAGAAATTGCAGGCTGAATACGATGCCATGTTGGAATTAGCGCGCCAGCACGAGAATATCGAGCTGATTTCGCTCGACGACATGAAAGGACCTTTAGGAACCACTATCCTCACTGTAGTAAGAGACTATATTGCGCATCTTGAAGGCTCGGAGAGCGGCTCACTCTGCACCGCCATGAGTCAATTAATAGCTCAGAAAGAAAGCAGTAATGATCCTAAGGATGCCGACGTTTTTGATGAAGAGCTCAACATAACAGATGAAACGAACGCCGAAGGCTCTGCGTATAAAAAATCATGGCTGAACAGCAGACTGCTTAGTGCAACATCGAAAAATGTTGGCGACGATGAATCGGTTATGGAAATTCCATTCATACAACTAAGACCCGGCATGGAAATAGAAAGCGTCTATGTGGGTAACAAGCCTTATGTTAAACATTGTATTGCCAACCAACAAATAATTGACTTTATCGACACATTAAGTGAAAACACCGGTAGCGATCCTGTCATTAATATTCGCTTGAGCGTGAAATAATTCATAGTCTGGCTATATTGAACAGACCCGCAGCCTACTTGTAACGCATTAGCCTATTCGGCTACTCAGGTTGTTTGATGCCCGTTCCCGGCCACCAATAAACAGACGGAATGCAAAAAGCGCCAAGAACAGCGCCCCGATTCCGAACACCATATCACCGGGTACACGCATCCATACCAAGGTTTCCATAAAGTTCGAATGCACGACCTCGGGTGAGCGTGCGAACCAGATACCTTGACTAATACTCGCCCACGCCTGGTAGATACCTGACGGCACAAGCGACATGAACACCATCATCGCGAGTCCGGTATTAAGCAGCCAGTAGGTCGGACTCAACAATTGCTCGGACCAGTCTACAGGCTCAGATAATCCACGCAGGCAGAACAACATCAAGCCGATGCCCAACATACCGTAAACGCCAAATAATGCCGCATGACCATGAGCTGCGGTCAAGTTGAGTCCTTGCATGTAATACAGGGCAATGGGCGTATTAATAGAAAAACCGAGCAGGCCCGCCCCCACCAGATTCCAGAACCCTACTGCGATAAAGAATAGAATCGGCCACTTATAGGCTTGCACCCAAGGGGCGGCTTTGGAGCGCTGATAATTACCAAACGCTTCGATACCAATCAGGGCCAAGGGAACGACTTCCAATGCTGAAAACATCGAACCAATTGCAATAACGGATATAGGTGTGCCTGTAAAATAAAGATGATGCAGAGTGCCCAAAATACCGCCCAATAAAAAAACCATGGTTTCGATCAAGATGGCGCTATTGGCGGTCGCGACCCGAATCAAGCCCAGCCGTGTAAACAATAAGGCAATAACCGCCGTGGCAAACACTTCAAAGAAAGCTTCCACCCACAGGTGTACCAACCACCATCGCCAGTATTCAATCATCGAATAGTGGGTGTGCTGTCCCCATGCCAGCGAAGTCGCATAAAACCCGCCAATACACACTGCTGCCAACAACACCATGGCAATTAAACCCCGGCTTTCCGATGGCTGTTTTAGAGCGGGCATCAGGCCGCGTGCCAGTAAGGTTACCCATAACAAAAGACCGATAAACAGCAGAATTTGCCAGAATCGCCCCATGCTGGTGTATTCCAAGCCCTGATTACCAATCCAGAAGCTAAAGGTATTACCCAGATGCTGCAAAGAGCCAAGCCACGCCGTTGTAGTGGAGCCAACCACAATAAACAGCAGGGCGTAAAACAATACATTAACGCCTAATTTTTGATATTTGGGTTCATATCCCGAAATTGCCGGCGCAATATACAGACCTGTTGCCAGCCAAGCGGTAGCAATCCACAACACTGAAAACTGGGTATGGATCGTCCGGCTTATGCTATAGGGCAGTATGTCCGCCAACGGCAAACCGAATAAACTACGGCCTTCAACAGCATAGTGCGCGGTAATCACCCCCATACCAATTTGCACCAAAAACAAACCAATCACGACAAAGAAATATTTTTTAGTGGCCTGCATTGAAGGCGTTGGCTTTAGATTAATCAAGGGATCTGCTTTGGGGGGTATAAGTTCGCCCTCTTCTTTTCTGGCTGAATGATAAAAAATCATGCCTGCTATAGCGGCTAGCATCAGGATAATGCTGGCAATCGACCAAATGCCGGTGCCGACCGTCGGCGTATTGCCAACCAGCTCATCATGCGGCCAATTGCTGGTATAAGATAAATGGGTTTGACCGGGACGGTCTGTTGCCGCAGCCCAGGCTGACCAGAAAATAAAGGCCGGCAGCGCTTGCAGGTCTTCAGGATTATTCAATAAGCCGCCATTCATGGCGTATTGTTCGCGCAGCTTATCGAATGACGCATCATCGCCAAACAGCTTCTTATAGTGCTGTGCAACCTGCTGTACCGCTTGTGCGCGATCAACTGATAAGGAGATCACACCGGTTTGCTTATCATAAGTGTTTTTACGCATCTCAACTTTCAAGCGCGCATTCACATCGCCTTGTTGGCCGACACTCAGCTGTTCAAAGGTTTTCCCAAACTCGCGTTGTGTCCACAACTCTCGCAAACTAAGCGCTTCACGATGCAACCAGTCTGCCGACCAGTCCGGGGCGACATAACTGCCATGCCCCCAAACCGATCCTAATTGCTGTCCGCCAGCCGCAAGCCAAGCCTCCTTACCGCGTTGAACTTGTGCCGCTGAAAACAGCACATCATTATTAGTGCTGACAACTTGTTTAGGTATTGGTGGAGCGGTGACATAAATTTCTACGCCGATCCAAGCTAATATGGAAAAAGACAAGCCACATATAATAGCTAGCCAAATCCAGAGTTTGCGCGTTGTATACATGACCAATCCATTTTATGGTTAATGATTTTCCCAGTATATAGAGTCTGGCGCCATTAAAGATACAAATTAAATATATCTTAGGTAAGGAACAAAAAATATCCCATTTTTCTCAGCGTTATGTATTTGTTGGTGCGGCGCCGCACAGAAATAATTCATTGCAGCAGGTAAATTTAGTATTCCCAGTTAAACATTAAAGAGTCTTCAACATGAATCCAAGCACATCATTCATTGCCTCCATCCTCATTCTCGCGGGTTTGTTCCTGGTCTCCATCAGTATTCTCTCAGGTTTGGCCATCGGCAGTTGGGGGAGCCACACTCTGGCGCTGGCGTTCTTTGGTATCGCCGTCATGATCGGGCTGTCATTAAAGATAGCCGGCGCTTGGCAAAAGTTCGTGACCCTGAAAATGGGCAAACTGCAAAATGTTAAAGATCAGGGGATGTTTGTCATCATCCTGGTCTTCGACAATGTGTTTGCAATGATTGATGATCGTATTCAAAGATCATTCCGCAAGAAACGCATAGCAACCGTATCCCAAAGATAAGGAACGCGCACGAAATAATTTCGGCAACGCTCCCTCTCCTGCTGCATAACTCTTTTTTACATTATAAATACAATGGGTTGCAAGTTGACCTGGCTCCCTCTCCTGTTGGAGAGGGTTGGGGTGAGGAGAATAAAAACAAGCATTTATATCCCCCTCGGCAATTGCTCCTGCATTGCTCTACC
>SCPZ01000068.1 GCA_004299305.1 Methylobacter sp. | reverse complement strand
TGCCGTTATTAACATCATCACTCAAAACGCCAAGGATTTGAATGGACTGCATACCTCAGCCGGTTGGGGCAGTTTCGATACCCAGCAATACAGGGCATCCTGGGGCAAGCAATTTGATAACAGCGCGGAAGCCGCATTGCATTTTAATTTTACCGATACTAACGGCATCAATTCGCCGATTGGAGCTGATAGCCAGAGCCTAAAAGGCCTACCATCTAATGCAC
Organism: Methylobacter sp.; assembly: GCA_004299305.1. Lineage (GTDB taxonomy): Bacteria > Pseudomonadota > Gammaproteobacteria > Methylococcales > Methylomonadaceae > Methylobacter_A. Next base: position 2,150 of record SCPZ01000068.1, on the reverse strand, counting down.
CCGGTAACAGCCAGCTCACCGAAGGCCGTTACGACCTGGAATGGAACCTAGGTTATAAAGACTTTAAATTGGACGGGCGTTTTATCAATAAAAAAACCGGGACATTCTTTGGACAAGCATCGATACTTAACGATAGCCGTACTGAACAAAATTATAATAATTATTTCCTGCGTTTGAGCAGGGATTGGAAGATTCAAGATAAGCTCACGATAAATACCCAGTTGTTCCACGATTTTTTTAGTTTTGATAATATTTGGCAAATTGCACCGAGTCAATTTAGTCATCCTGGTCTTCAGGACACCCGCACTGGTGGTGAGATTCAAGCGGATTATCAGCTTAGCGCAGCTCAAACCCTAATCGGCGGATTTTCTTATGCCAAAGAACAGCAGGGGGATCTTATTGATGAATTGGGTATTGATCCGCAACATTTGATGTTGGCGCCGCCTACTACCGCAGAAAGAACCCGTAAGCATTGGGGGGTTTACCTTGAAGATGTCTGGGATCCGTTGGCCAATTTACGCTTAACCGTTGGCGCTCGCTATGATCGGTACAACGACTTCGGCGGCACCTTCAATCCTAGGATGGGCTTTAATTGGGAAGTTATTAAAAATTATTCATTGAAGTTTTCTTACGGCACCGCTTATCGAGCGCCAGCCTTCGGTGAACTGGGTCTTGCCAACAATAATACATTACTCGGCAATCCAACTCTTAAACCGGAGGAAGTTAAAACCTTTGAGACGGGCATTATTGCTCATCCTATTAAAGGTTTAACAGCCCAAGCCACCTATTACCACTCTGCAATCAATCAAATTATCTCACGAGTTACACCCTGTCCAGTGCTGTCATGTATCGGTAATAGCGGTAGCCTAGTCGCCGAGGGTGTGGAACTGGAGACACGTTATGACTTTGACGGCAAGTTGCAAGGTTCCTATATCAGCGCCAATCATGTCTTGCAGCATAGCATCCAGCTCGATCAGCAGTTAGCCGATGTACCACGACATCGTACCAACCTGACAGCCAACTGGGCTTTTGATAATACCTGGAGCAGCTTCGCCCATGTCCTTATCAAAAGCAATACCTTACGTACTGCGGGTGATATACGAGGCAGTGTACCCGGATACGCATTAGTCGACCTGGGCTTGCTGGGAAAAAACCTGTTCACTAAAAAAGTCGATGTCAGTTTTAATATTTATAATTTATTTGACAAGCGTTATTACGATCCGTCACTCGCCAGATTGAGTTTTGTGGGTGATTATCAAATGCCTGGAATAACGTTTTTTGGGCATGTTAGCCTGAGGTTTTAATATCTGCCGCGTGGACTAAATACTGTTTATGCGCAAACATTGACGTAAAGATAAAATACCGACGGATACCGTGCAAAGTCCTGCGGGCTCAACGATTACTTTAAATAAATGTGCTCTTGACTCATTGCAACTCAAGTTCAATCAAGACGCGCTTGATTCGGTTAATACAATTGCGGGTTGCGACAAATGATTAAATATCTATACTCGACACGGGTACGAATTGCGGCTTTTGTCCCCCTCTCCCTTCGGGAGAGGGATGGGGTGAGGGGATTCAAAAAAGCGCAAATCGTGACCGCTCGCACTATATATAGCCTACTGGTCGGCACCTTAGTCTTAAATTCGAGCGCTTTTGCAGAAGCATCAGCGGAGCACAATACCCTGGAACAGGAATTGGCCTATCTTGCCGCAGAAAAACAAGTCGTGACAACTGCCTCGAAAATACCGGAACATGTAGACAAGACGATTGCAAGCACCACTGTTATCACTCAAGATGACATTGCGCACATCGGCGCACGTAACTTATTGGACGTGTTGCGGCTGGTTCCGGGTATCGGTATTACGCAAACCAATCTTGGGATACGTAGAATTGAAGTTCGTGGCGTTAGCACCCAGTTGTCTGAAAAAGTGCAGATGCTGTTGAACGGTCACCCGCTGGATCATAACCTGCAAAATGCCGGCAGCACCTGGGTTTACGATGATTTGCCGGTGGATACGATCAAGCGTGTCGAAGTGGTGCGCGGCCCCGGTTCGGCCTTATATGGCGCTAATTCCTTTCTTGCCGTTATTAACATCATCACTCAAAACGCCAAGGATTTGAATGGACTGCATACCTCAGCCGGTTGGGGC
>SCPZ01000067.1 GCA_004299305.1 Methylobacter sp. | reverse complement strand
TAACCGTTTCATCCGTAAACTGCTTGCCCACACTATGGGCTGCTTCTTGGGAAAACTAATGGGCAACCCGACTTTGCTTTTTGAGTCATTGGTTGAGGTTTAAAAGTTGAGCATCGCGTACCTAAGTTATTTCATTCCTAAGCGGCACGGTTATGAAGCTTCGATTACCAAAGAGCCGTCGCAACTGTCCGGTTCTTTGATCCATACATGATGAAATATTTGTCACTGTTCTTACTTGCACCAAAGTTCACGCAGTTTTGTACCTAGGAAAAATCAATGTCTAGCGAAATTATGTCACTCATCACTTTTGTTAAATTCAATTTAACAGAGTTCTCAAGCATGTCGGGAGATTTAGCGACGTTTATCCTGCCGACTGCTTTTGTCGTACTATCGGCCTTTGAGTTTAGCTTCCCAAATCGCAGATTCTCCTTTAAACAATTGCGTCAGTCTTACCAAACCAATGCCGGTCTGTTTATTTTTAACAGTCTTATTATCTCAGCGTCGGTGATGCCTTTATTGCTGGTGGCCGATCGTTATTCAGGCCGGGGGCTGCTGAATTATATCGAAGGAGCTGCCTGGAAAGCCCTGCTGTCATTTCTGTTGCTGGATTTGCTACTCTATTGCTGGCACAGAATCAGCCACAGTTTCGATAGCTTGTGGATGTTCCACAAAGTGCATCACAACGACCCTTATTTGAATGTCTCGACTGCATTCCGGCTGCATATTACCGAGCTGCTAATCCTTACCATGCTGAAATCGGCTTATATTGTCCTATTCGGCGTAGATAAGAAGATGGTCCTGACCAATGAAATTCTATTGACCTTGTTCGTCATGTTTCATCACAGCAATATTTCATTTCGCGGCGAAAAACGCTTGGCACAGGTCATTATCGTACCCTCTTTGCACCGCGCGCACCATTCAACGGAACGTAGCGAGCACGACACTAACTACGGCGCGGTGTTTTCGATATGGGATAGGCTGTTCGGCACCTTCACAGAACGCGAGCCTGCGCAAATCGGCATTAAAAACAGCTCGCCGCAGACCGTTTTTGGCTTGGTAAAATTCGGCTTTACCCCGGTAAATCCAGCTCCTGTTCCGGTCTACGAACCGGATTTTAATCTTAACGCGATGATTGCCGAAGCAGCCTATTACAAAGCTGAAAAACGCGCTTTTGCGCCTGGAGATGAGCTTCGCGACTGGCTGGAAGCAAAAAGGGAAATTATCAGCATGGTTTATGGTGATAGGCCAGACATGCAGCGCGCCCCCTTTAAATCTCACACACTTGCGGTTTCATCAAAACCGTTATATCCGTAATGGAAAATGCCGTGAAATTATTGAAAGGTTCTATTGCAGCGCTTATTACCCCGTTTATCGACGATGCTGATCAATCCGTCAACAGGAAAAAACCCGCCAAACCGGTCAAACTGCCAGTTGTTGGTGCGCTGCCGCACAGAAATAATATGTCGCAGCAGGTACATTTTAAGCTACGCAATTAAACATAAAGAGCATTCAATATGAATCCAATCACATCATTCCTGGTCGCCATCTGTATTCTCGCGGGTTTGGCCATCGGCAGCTGGGGAAGCCACTCTCTGGCACTGGCGTTCTTTGGTCTAGCCGTTATTATCGGGCTGTCATTAAAAATGGCCAACGCCTGGCAGAAGTTCGTCATCCTGAGAATGGGCAAACTGCAAAGCGTCAAAGGGCCGGGCATGTTTGTCATTATCCCGATCTTCGACAATGTGGTCGCAGTCATTGATGAACGTATCCAGACGACAGCGTTTAACGCCGAACAGGCGCTAACCAAGGACACGGTTCCGGTCAACGTCGACGCAATCATTTTCTGGCATGTCTACGATGCCGAAAAAGCGGCGTTAGCCATCACCAATTACCGCGAAGCCATCGACCGGGTTGCGCAAACCTCGTTGCGCGAGATGATTGGATCTTCGATGTTGGCCGCACTGTTATCCGATCGCAAGGACGCTGACGATCATTTGAAGGACGAAATCGGTCAAAAAACCGCTCCATGGGGCATATCGGTAAGTTCGGTGGAGATCCGTGACGTCGCCATTCCCGAAGCGCTACAAGATGCCATGTCTCGTCAAGCCCAGGCAGAACGCGAGAAACAGGCTCGGGTGATTCTCGGCTCTGCTGAAGCGGCCATCGCCGGAAAGTTTGTCGAGGCTGCCAATATTTACGCCGGCCATCCCGCAGCGCTGCAACTTCGAGCCATGAATATTATTTACGAAACCACCAAGGAGCGAGGCGCCACAATCCTGATTCCGAGTTCGATGATTGATAGCCTGAACCCTTCCGTAACCAGTCTGGCATTGGCGCTGGCGACTAAAGAAGAGTCTGATCCAGAGCTTGCGCCATCTAATGCCGCAGCCTGAAAGTCAGAATCATCAGGTCGTAAATTCCAATAACGGCTGCCAACTAAGCCGGTAGCCCCAATAACCATCAAAGAGCTTATCATGTCTAAAAATCTATACATTCCAATGATACTGATCGTTGCTGGGCTTGTTTCCGGCTGTGATTCCAAACCGAAAAATTCGCTTCTTACAGAAGCCCATAACAGTTACGACAATGTACGAAACAATCCCAAGATTACGAATGTTGATCTAAAAGAGGCGCGCGAAGCTCTAGACAATGCAGACCAAGCCTTTAATGAAGGTGAAAGCGATACCTCCGTCAGCTATCTGGCCAACATAGCTAAGCAACAAGTGGAAATTGCGCAGGAAACCGCCAAACGAAAAGCGGCAGAATTAGTGGTTGCTAATACCATCAAACGCGACCCAGTTCGTCTTGAGGAGAAAACGATTGAAGCCGATATCACCTCAAAGCGATTGGTATTGGTGGAAAAAATCGCCGACCGCCAAGCTGCCGCTTTGGCGACTGCTGACCTCAATGCGAAGGGTTACCAAGCGGTCATTGCTCAACAGAAAATAGAGCTCAAGGCGTTGAATGCCAAGGAAACCGAACGCGGTTTGGTGATCACATTAGGTGACGTATTGTTCGACACCAATAAGGCGCTGCTGAAATCGAACGCTATGCGCAATGTGCAAAAACTGGCCGATTTTCTCACCCGCTATTCGCAATACAAGGTGTTAGTTGAAGGTCACACCGACAGCGTGGGGAGTAATGACCTAAATCAGGCGCTTTCTGACAGACGCGCCAGTGCCGTGCGGATAGCGTTAGTCGACATGGGTATCAGGACTGATCGTGTCAACACGCGCGGTTACGGCGAAAGGTTTCCAATTGCCGGCAACGATTCTGCCGCTAGTCGTCAATTGAATAGACGCGTGGAAATTATCCTCTCCGACAACAACGGCAATATCGTTCCACGCTAAGAGGCTGTTTGAAAATTACCATTAAGGCTGCAACTGCAAGTTATGCTGCGAGCGCTCACGATTTGCGCTTTTTTAAATCCCCTCACCCCATCCCTCTCCCGCAGGGCATAACTATCTACATAACTTTTTTGCACCATAAATACAATGGGTTGCAAGTTAACCTGGCTCCCTCTCCTGTTGGAGAGGGCTGGGGTGAGGAGAATAAAAACAAGCATTTATATCCCCCTCATCAACCTTCTCCCTCAAGGGAGAAGGAGCCGGTACTTGTGTAGATACTTATACCCGCAGGGAGAGGGGGACAAAAGCCGCAATCCGTGCCCGTGTCGAGTATATTTTGTACCACAATACTGGCCATATTTTATGCCAAAAAATTAAAGCATGAAAACGGGCAGTAGAATTTACCCTCCTTACACTTACCAGCCGCTTCCCGGAGGCCGATTAAAGTTGAACATCGCGCACTATTTGTAAATTGAACGACCTACCAATCACCATGCCTGCCATGATCTTCAATGAATTTACTTATCCCTGTCGATTCACTTGTAATTTCAAAAGAAAACATTTCACCACCGCCTTTTGATTCAAACCGATCAACTTCAACCTCGAACTCAGTGGCTTCATTTATTAAGTTTCCCTCCTCATCATACTCAGCATTAAGCCCACAACAATCACCATAAACGCCAATAATAAGGTTCTCGTAAACAGCCAAATAACGCTCATCATCTGACAGATACTCCTTATCAGGCGTCCATACAGCAAATGGCGTTTCATGAAGCTTCGCGAATTTTTTAGCTATTTCTATTTTTTGACTATCGCTGGTCATTTTGTTTTCCGTTGGATATTTGGAGATTAATAAGCGCCGTTAAGTTTTTAATTCGAATCCGGCTCCTTTAATTCGGCAGTCCCGGTTTGCTTTTGACCAATCACTTTCAACAACTGCGACAAATCATCCGAGTGTTTTGCTACCGGTTGCGGCCCCTCTATTTTTTCTTGCGCCCAATCCACCATCGCCCCTGCCCCACATGACACCAAGGAGGCCATTGCAAACACCAGTGCGCCGCGTGTCATGCCTTTGGGTAATCCTTGTTCCTCCAGATAACGGCGGAGATGCCTAACTGTGATGAAAAATACAAGGGTGGAGATGATTAGGTTCCATAGGGAGGGTAGCGCGAACATGATTAGGTTTTCTTTGGGCCTGAATATTATTTTGTAACTCCCTTGTTAAACTCTGCTTCGAGTTTTAAAAACTCATCTTTCCAGTAGCTGGCCGCCTTACTCGCTTCGTTCTTCTCATGCATCAATTCATTGATGCGCTCGTTCAAAATCCTGTTCAGTTCGGTTAATCTTTGAACCTCTTCAAGCGAAGCTGAAATCCTATCGTCAGGCTCAAACACTTTCACCATGGCGTTGTTATCAGCTTTCAAGGTTTTTATCGCACCTTGCTGATCGTCAATAATGCTACTCAACGGATCATTGCCGTTCAACTGATCCTCTAGGCTTTCTTGCTCAACAGCCGGAACCGGCTCAGGCTTTGACACTACAGGCTTAGGAGGCGTGATCTCTTTAATGGCTTTGTTCAGACTTTTTTTGCCGTCTATAACTTCCTTTATCAGCTCTGCCGGCGCCTCCTTGACCAGCTTATCCGCTAACTGCTGAGTACGATGACCTGCGCCGGATTGTTTAGCCCTGGCTGTCGCTGTATCTAATTGCGCTGTGCTGCACAATTGGGAATGATGCCCTACTTGAGCATTCACCCAACTTTGAGAAGCCGATACGATAGCCGCCGACTGACCTTGAGTTAAATGTCTACGATGTAAATTTGACGACAAGATGAATTGCGTAGGGTTAGTGCCTGTATACTCAACAATAACCGGCTCAATACCAAGTTCGCATAGCGCGCGATAACGATTACCACCATCCAAAATCATGCCGTCAAGTGTGTAAATAGGGTGTGTTTGTCCGTTATTTTTAATATTATCTTTAAGCGAATTAAACTCGGCCTCAGACATCCTCGGAAAGTAAGTGCAAAGCGGATGCAGCTCAATCGTTTGATTATTTTTCTCAGTCATTTATCGCCCTTAATGTTATATTGCCAATAATACCACGATTACACTCAATTGCTTTTTAATAAAATACTGACATGACAACAGTATTATTAACACAAATGACTACAACATCATACACACTAAAATACATTTAATTTCATCTGAAATTTTTATAAATCACGCATTCACTGTTAATTTATTGAGAAACAGCATCACAACCTGGTTCTTTGCCTTCAGCAATACATTCATAACCTGAAATCGATTCTTTATAAACTTCTCTTATGCAATCAACATCCGCTCCACAAGCATATTTTGATTTAATTGATTTCTTCCATACTTCTTTTGTAGCTACATCGTCTATATCCCTGGATTTCGCTTTAATATAGAGCTTCATATTTTTTACATCTAAAGCAGCCAATTCTTCATTCTCGCAAATTGCAATTTCCGTTGACCTTGTTGCTTTACTACAATTGAAACTTGGATACATTTTCTTTACAGTTGAGGAAGATTGTGATGATTGCATGGTAACTGGCTGAGAGGATCTTTCTTGAAGCAGTTCCTTTTGAACTTGTTCCGCTTCGAGCAATTCTTTATTTAATTTATCCAGACCTTGTTTTTGTTGTATGGCTCTGGGCTCATTCGTTTCCAAACTAATCTGCCCTGATTCAGCTTTCAAATTCTTGGCATCTTGCTTTGGTTGCTCAGTAAACTGAATAGGATCGATATCTTGTGTTTCTAATGTGGGCTTTAATAATACATCAGTTGTAATTTCATCAAGTAATTTTACCCATGCAGTGCTTTCAAATTCAATATGCGACTTTTTACCATCACCAGCAGATTTCACGGTATAGCTCACCTCTTGAGTAAAAATATTATTGCTACTTTTAATGTTTAATTGCATTGCGTACTGAGCAATTTTAATTTGATGTTGCGCATCTCGCACCAGGTTAACATCATCAAGCATAGTCACGGGAACCGTAACCTTTAATAGCCCACTACAAACTTTATCGCTGTTATTTGAGTCATCTTTAACCGTTCCAATGCTTTCAAATACCACTTGAATTTGATCCAATAACGCTCTAATTTTGGATGCACCAAAAACAAAAGTACCGTCATAATAGTCATATTTTTTATCAACAGTTAATTTTTCTGTCTGCTCAGTAAGAATTCGGCCAATTAACTTTTGTGTATCTTCAGAAGAACAACTAGCAATAGGTTCTTTTTGATTACAAGCAGACAAAATTAGACAGATAAAGAATAAGAATGTGAAATATCTAATGCTCATAATTGTTGGGGCAATGCGAATGGAAAAATAAGGATTAACATTAAAATCACAATATATCGATATTTGTTAATTAAAATTACAAATAACTCTTACGTATTTTATAGATGAAGGATTTAATTAGGTGGGTAATGCAAAACATGCAATAATATTTTCGCCCTAAAGCGTTGAGGTTTAACTCTAAGAGGGCATTGTAATAATCTGCATTTTTATCGATCTACATTCAACTAGATGTAGAGCCATTTTATATAAACTGACACAACTATGGATGTAGCTATAGTATCCATTGGGATGGTATTTTTGATGTCATAATCAAAGATTAATCAGGAGTTACACATTAACTGGCCATTTTATTAAAAATAATATGTTATAGGCAAGCGGTATGAGGGGCACCAGATCATAACTAATTTTTATGCAACTACCAGTCAATGCGCAACCGAAATAAAAGCAACTTTCAGGCCACCAATATCAACCACATGATATTTAAACAATAATATGCCGTTTATTGCCAAACAGTTTACCTTAAAAGGTGGTAATCAACCAGTAATAATCAGTTTTGTAGTGCAAAACAACCAGTAGCCATCCCCCACCTGAGAAACAAACTAAATATCTCCTTACGGCTCCAACAATTCTCATTGCTGCCCCAACCTATCCGATTTCAAGATTTTTTGGGCGAACGATTCGACTTTCGGATATATAAAAAACGCCCACAACTATCGAAGTAGAAGGTAGTTCCTGACGAAGCAAACAAAGCTTATTAGCCAGCGGCGGCCAGAAATATATGAAGACACCGAAAAAAGCAAACCTTGAACGTAACTACTCCCCCCTTTTTTAACCACAAAGTCGATTCTTACAGTCCAAAGCCAGCTTTGGACTCCAGAAAAATGTGCTATAGGAGTTCAAAGCTGGCTTTGCCTACATGGATGTAGGTAAGGAGCGTGAGCAGGAGCGGAAGCTTTGAACATGACAAAAGCTAGCATTAGCATAAGGTGAGTAGTTACCCTTGAACAATACATCAATCCATTCGCCTGATTCATCATCAAGCGCTTCCAGGAATTTGTGCAGAAAGCCGGAGAATTATGAGGGCTAGACAGTAAATTGTACAAAGTTTATACAATTTTAATTTTATAAGCTGAATCAATCCATTACGCAGCCTATAACGAGTTATCCACAGCTTTATCCGCAGAAATTGTGCAAAACAGGAGCTTGCCCAGCTGTTACTTCAAGCTATTCACATCCGATTACTAAATTTACCCTCATTCAGTCAACTTAGGCGATTGCAATAAAAACCTACGATTTTTTCTTACCTCGCAGGTCTTGCAATGAACCAAAAACATTACTCGGCACAACAAAAATGACTGACTACTCGTTACAAGTTGGACAAGATTAACCATGCGTTTATACTCTTACGTCAATTAACGATTGTCCTTACGGAAGCCGGCTGCCCCATGAAAAAAATAAATTTCACAAAATCAGAGTATCGAATATTGCTCGATTTAATCTACGTGACCGACTGGATATTGCATTCACACGATTCGGAAGATCGAAGCGACACGCAAGAATATTCTAATTTGTTTCAAAAATTAATGTCTTATGCCAAGGACATGGATTGCGATGATTTGATTGACTTTGACAAACATCTTAAAAAATATTCAGAATCTTTTATATTCGAAGCAGAATCTCCCGCATTGGCGTATATTGAAAAATTTGAAGATGATTCATTTTGGGACGAATTAATTTCAAGATTGGCGCAACGGGATGCGTTGACAGATCAGAAAGTGAATAATATGCATACCATTGAGACGGAAGAACTGTTTGCAGCTATTTCTAAGGCGGAAGATAAATGGTCTAATGAATTTGAAAGATTTGGCTTGAGCAGAATCCGCCTAAACAAAACGCAATCCGATACAGTTCATTGATACACATTAATCTTGATTTGAATGCCTCTCGTCTAAATATCAACAAAATAGCAATGAATCTGCAAGCCCCTCCCCCAAAAATCATAGAAGAACCTCATTCTCTTAATGAATGGACACATGTTCTGTGCAATGTAGAAATGCCGATTTTTTCCAATACCGCACTAAAGATTCACGATATTTTGAACGATCATAGAAAAGGTGCGACGGAATTGGCATCTGTTATTTTGCATGATCCAAATCTGACGGTTAAGTTATTAAAAATCAGCAACACCCCTCATTACAATCCATCCCGCCAGAAAATAGTTACTGTATCGCTAGCCATTATTTTGATTGGTTGCGAAGTTATTCGCCAATTAACACTGGTTTGCTCCTTTTTTGAATCCATTTTATCCTCAGTTAATAAACGACAAGCCAACGAAGAAATTGCCCAAGCTATTCATGCTGCGGTACATGCAAAATCCATAGCAATTGCGATAAACGATCCATCACCGGAAGAGATTTTTATTGCTACATTACTCAATCATATTGGCAGCATTTCTTTTTGGTGCTTTTGCGGTGAACAAGGCGAGCGCATCCAAGCGCTGATAAACAAAGAAAATTACAGCCGCGAAGATGCAGAGAAAAAAGTACTGGGCTTTAAATTAACAGAGCTTAGCGCCTGCTTAAGCAAGGCCTGGAAATTAGGCGGTTTGATTGAAGAATCGATCAAACCCAATGCATTATCCAAAAATACCAGAGTAGGTCTGGTTCAATTAGGTTATGAAATTACCGAGGCATTAAAAGACAATGCCGAATCAAGAAAATATGCTGATTGCGTCAGGAAAATTGAAAGACTTACCAATCAATCCAAACAAGTTATAACTGAGCGTCTTAAAAAAAATACCAGCACCGCATCTGATATTGCCAGTCAATTTGGAGCCACTGACGCCGCGATGCTCATTCAAAGCAGTCTAAATCGATCTATTGACTCGGAGGAATCATCACCGACTCTCGATAAGAAACAACTGCAACTACAGATTTTACAAACTATAACCTCCTTAATAAGTGACCAGCGTGATATTAATCTGTTGTTGGAAACGGTGCTTGAGGGAATTTATCGAGGTATCGGCATGGATCGAGCCATTTTCTCCTTGTTAGCTACTGATAAACAGTCCCTTATAGAAAAGCTGTCTTTAGGCTGGCGAAAAAAAAGCTATGAGCACAAGATCATTTTCAATATTTCAGAAAAACCGCCTAATCTTTTTTTTCATGCTATGTCCGGCTCTCAAGCTTTTTGGGCTAAACCTTCAGTTAATTCCAAGTTATATACACTTCATGATATTCATATAGCCGGAAAAAACGAAAGTTTCATGATGCCTATCTTCTTCAATAAAAAACCGATTGGTTTAATTTATACCGATTGCGGAATTAGTGGCCGACCACTCACTGAAGAAGATTTTATTGCCTTTAAACATTTTGCCCAACATGCAAACATAGGCATCCCCTATATATTAAGTAGAAATTAAGTAATCGGCATTCGCCCCCCATTTACAATTTTGTAGTGTTTTAATATCAACTTATTACAAATCCATTCAGAATATACAGCACTACTTTCAATCTTTAAGGTGATTGCCAAGAATAAATATACCCAAATGGCGCAGGATTTTTGTTCGTCTACAACGACTTGCATGGATGCAGGAGGTAGAGCAACGCAGGAGCAGTTGCCGAGGCGTAAAAATGGGCGCATAGCGAGCTATGCAACCATTTTTGCAACGCAGGAGACGGGCAAAAAGACCAGTCAGTTGGGTATATTTTTCGCAGGAAATCACCTAATCCCAGCCATCACATTTATACAAGCCTAAAGTATTTACCATACCCCACACCTTCAACCTCCCCATGAACCTAGAAAAATCATTTCGTCCACGAAAAACACGAAAAGCACGAAAAACTCCAAAAGGTTATCAAACCGTAGGCCGTTACCCAAAGGGTGAGTTACTAAATCAATACAACATATTGTTTTATTTAGTGTCTTTAGTGCTTTTCGTGGATAAACCGCGGTTTTTAGGATGAACCCAACCCTAGAAATATTCTCCCAAGGAGAAGAAGTCGTTACCGGACAAACCGTCGATACCAATGCAGCCTGGCTATCGGAGCAAGTCGTCACAATGGGCTTTACCGTAACCCGGCATACTGCCGTAGGCGACAAGCTAAACGACCTGATAGCCTTGTTGCGGGAAATTTCAGTCCGCGCAGATTGCTGTATTTGCACAGGAGGACTGGGGCCGACCAGCGATGATTTGACCAGCGACGCCGTCGCCAAAGCGTTCGACTTGCCGCTGGAATTCGACAACATTGCCTTTGAGCAGATTAAGCGCTTCTTTACGCTCAGAAACCGGACCATGCCCGAATCTAACCGCAAGCAGGCCATGTTTCCAAAAGGCGCCGAGCGTATCGACAATGCCTGGGGCACTGCGCCGGGTTTTTCCCTACAAGCCGGGCGCTGCTGGTTTGCTTTTGTACCCGGCGTACCCACCGAAATGCGCCATTTATTCCTGGAATCCATCCAACCGACACTGGCAAGCCGGTTTGTCTTGCGGCCCAACAAACTTGTCACTATTAAAACCTTAGGCATAGGCGAATCGGCCATACAGCAATGCATCGGCGCAATTGAAATTCCGCCCCAAGTGCAATTAGGTTTTCGGGCAGGCTCGGACGATGTACAAACCAAGCTGTTATTTCCTCATGATTATCCAGAGGCTGCCGTAAACTCATTGGCGTCCAAAGTTGCAGCAGAGCTGGGCGATCCTGTTTTTGCCATTGATGGCTTAGGACAGGTCGGCGGCGACCTGGTTTTTACAGTCGATCAATTGATGACCGCCGGAAAACACACACTGGCCGTGGTTGAAACAGCCAGCCAAGGTTTGTTGGCGGCCAAATGCATCGGTTTACCCTGGCTACTGGAAACGCGCTTTGAACAATCCCAGCAAAGACTGGGGCAAAAACTGGCGATAGACGTCAATGCCGATGATTTGATGGCAAGCGCACAAGCCATTGCCGCAGAAATAGACAAGACCGGGGACGCCGATTTTGTGCTGGTTCAGCTCTACGCCGGGGATAAGCAAACATTTCACGATAAAGACCAAGCCATTATTCTATATAATACCTTGCTGACTCGAGACGGATTTCATCAAACCACCCATTCAGTAGTCGGCCCTATCAAGCGCAAGCAGAATCAGGCGGCGTTGCTGGCACTGGATTTATTACGACGTTATTTACAACATAAAGAACTTTAAAATGCCCTTATTACGATTGTCCAACGTTTCCATCGCTTATGGAACTCATGCTTTATTAAACAATGCCGAATTTCAGCTGGATGCAGGGGAACGAGTGGGATTGTTAGGCCGTAACGGCGAGGGTAAATCCACCTTAATGAAGATCATTGCCGGAAACATCCAGGCCGATCACGGCGACATCTGGCGGCAGCCTGAATTAAAACTGGCTTGGTTGGAACAAACACCCGAATTGCCTGACGATGCGACCATCTACGATGCAGTGGCCGGAGGCCTTGGCGAGTTGGGCGAGTGGATTACCCGTTATCATGCGATGTCCTTAACCATGGACTACGATGACGACAAAGCCCTGAATGAATTGGGCGACTTACAGCACAAACTCGAAGCCCATAACGGCTGGCATTTTCAGCAACGGGTTGAGACCACCTTAAGCAAACTGGACTTGCCCGGCGAATTAAAAATCAACGGCTTGTCCGGCGGCTGGAAACGGCGCGTAGCCTTGGCCAGAGCCTTGGTCATCGAACCTGAAGTGTTATTGCTTGATGAGCCGACCAACCACCTGGATTTTGAAAGTATTACCTGGCTGGAAGACCAGCTGCTGAATTTTCAAGGCGCAGTCTTATTTGTAACCCATGACCGCTCATTTCTGCAAAAGCTGGCGACCCGCATAATCGACCTGGATCGCGGCAACCTAGTGTCCTGGCAAGGCAGTTATGACGATTATTTGACCCGTAAAGCCGCTGCGCTGGAAGATGAAGCCAACCAGAATGCCGAATTCGACAAAAAGTTGGCTGATGAAGAAGTCTGGATCAGACAGGGCGTAAAAGCCCGGCGCACCCGCAACGAAGGCCGAGTCAGGGCGCTGGAAAAATTGCGTAACGAACGCTCCCAACGCCGCAACACCCAAGGCACCAGCAAAATATCCCTGGACAGGGGCGATGCCTCAGGTAAAAAAGTTATCGAAGTTGACGACATCAGCTTTGGTTACGAGGATAGGCCGATTGTTAAGCATTTTTCCACACTGATTCAACGCGGCGACAAAATCGGTCTTATCGGGCCTAACGGCGCTGGTAAATCGACCCTGTTAAAATTGCTGTTAAAGCAGCTGGAACCTAACAGCGGCACGGTCGAGCAAGGCACCAAGTTGGAAATCGCCTACTTCGACCAGTTGCGCGATCAACTCGACCCAAACATGACAGTTGCCGATACCGTCGCCGACGGCAATGATTTTGTCGAAATCGCGGGTAACCAACGCCATGTGATGTCGTACTTAGGCGATTTCCTGTTTGCCCCGGCCAGAGCGCGTTCCCCGGTAAAAAGTTTATCGGGCGGCGAGAAAAACCGCTTGTTGTTGGCGCGATTATTTACCAAACCTTCCAACCTGATCATCATGGATGAACCGACCAACGACCTGGATTTGGAAACCCTGGAGCTACTGGAAGAAAAACTAGTCGACTTTGACGGCACCTTATTGCTGGTCAGCCATGACCGAGCTTTTCTGGATAACGTAGTGACCAGCGTCTTTGTGCTGGACGGCTCAGGCGAAGTTGATGAGTTTGTCGGCGGCTATAGCGATTGGATGAACCATGTTAAACAAGTAAAACAGGCGGAAACAGCCAAAGTAAGCAAACAAGAAAAACCGTCTGCACAGCCACCGGCGCGCACCACAACGAAAAAAAAGCTAAGTTTCAAAGAGCAGCAGGAACTGGATAACATACCGAAATTGATTAGCGAACTGGAAACCAAGCAAGCGGAATTAAACCAGCAAATCAGTGCGCCCGAGTTCTACAAAAAAGATCAAACTGTCGTTACCAAAACCCTGGACGAACTGAAGCAGATCGATGAAAAACTGGAACAAGTTTACAAACGATGGGATGAGCTGGAAGCCTTAACTGAAGAGAGTAGCAGTTCCCCAAAGTAGAAGATTCATAATTGCATGGATGCAGAAGCGGCGTGCCGGAAAGAAGAACATTGCGTCAAAACGTAATATCGATTATCCTACCCGGCTTCCCGTGATCTACGGGGGGGCAACATAATAGGAGAGATGGCCGAGTGGTCGAAGGCGCACGCCTGGAAAGTGTGTATACGGCAACGTATCGAGGGTTCGAACCCCTCTCTCTCCGCCAATCAAGCATTCAACGAGATGCAAAGAACATCAAAAACCCGCAAGTTATCTGGCTTAGCGGGTTTTTTATTGTTCAACGAAGGACAACGAGATTCATTGAAAATGAAAGATGCGCACATAGTACCGCTTATCACTCAGACGGTGGCATTACTTCGGGATATTCACCCACTGACCGGCAATCAACGCTATGTACTCGCCAGTAATCAAGGCAAAAACGGCGAGAAACATATCAGCCGGGAATTCATCGGATTTGTTTTGTGCTGAGAAGGCTTTGTTCTGGAATGTTGATAAAATTTATTTTAGCAGGGTTTTAAATTGGGAATTGCTGGCAACTAAGGCGATTGCCAAGAATAAATATACCCAAATGGCGCAGGATTTTTGTTCGTATTCAAGGCGTAAAAATGGGCGCACGAGCTATGCAACCATTTTTACAACGCAGCAGACGGACAAAAAGACCAGTCAGGTGGGTATATTTTTCGCAGGAAATCGCCTAAGGCCCCGTTTTCCGTGTAAAAACCGTTTGGCTGAGCGTAAATCCGCTCATCCTTCGACAGGCTCAGGACGAACGGATTATTTTTACCCGTCAAAATTAGGATTGACTGAATACTAGCACCATGGCGCATCTCCTGTAGCGAAAAAAGAAAATGCTACTAGAGGTGAGCTGATGATATCAATAACTACAGAGAAAGGAAGAAGTGCGGCGCGTACATAAGGCGCCCACGGTTCATGATATGGGCATGGTGAAACCCCAATTGTTTTTACCTCCACTTCTTCAGGATGAGTTGAATTATGTCTGAGTAGAATTAGGTTGTAACGGCTGGCGTATGCACTAAGGGGCGCCTTATCGTTTTTCATGTCTGATAGGCTGTAATGCTGATAAAGCGGTATTTGAGGCGGTAGCGATATTAGAGGTTTTGTGTGTGGTGCAGAGCATTCTACGATTAGATCTGCTCGATCGATCGCTTGTTGATTTAATGAAGCAATCGGCACATGGTTGAATGAACCAAGGGATATGTTAGCCCATTTTTCATGCGATAATTCCGTCTGGTAACGAACCGCTAAGGTGTTATCGTCGGCATATGCAGCCTGATACCCCTTATATTCAATGATGGCTTCGCTAAGGTCTCCAATGCGCATCACAGCCTCCGTTGCACATCCTTGAAGCATTTGAGCAAGAAAAATAAGAACAATAAGGCGAAAGGATTTCATAATAATTCCATGTTGGGATAATATTTATTTAGAGCCTAGCATTCATCACAAGGGGCGATGTCTTGTCTCAAAACGTCCTCTTGATGGAGGGAGTAGGTGGCTGATTGCAGGAGACTCTCATGGCTTGGACCGACTTGACAACGGACGCAGGACGCTCAGCTGCTTGGAGAGCCACAACTGGCTTTCCACCGGTGACTCGCTCCCGCATTTAACTTGATACGGCTTGCCGGATAAGCCGCTCTTGGATGCAGCAAGCTCAACGAACTGCTCAGTGCTTTGGACCGTACCCTTGTCTTCAATGTACTCAAGCTTGCGCAAGAGGTGGTCCTTGGCTTCTGCCCCGGTATACCAGGAGCCATTACGGTTGAACTGGCAGCCAGATGCTTGCAGCTTAGCCAACAAGGCCTCGATCTCCGCCCTGACCGGCTCAGCGGTCGGAGTGGCAGACGATATAGCCCACCAAAGGGCACAGACGATGGTAAGGATGAACCGGTTCATACGAAGACTTGACCCTTGACTAATAATCCCAAAAGACGCAAAACATTATTTATAAAATCGTTAAACCTGAAAAGAGCAGTTGAGCCACGGATGGACACAGATTTAAACAGATAAACAATGGATTACATTAATTCTTTGAGACACCCATTGGGTGAAATACTCATACTGCATAACCAAATGTTTTATCGGTGATTATCTGTGTAAATCTGTGGCTAACTGATTTTTTTAGGTTAAATGACTTTAAATTCATTTGTGCATCGAAATTTAGCACATCATAAATTAAATGCAATGTCCATCGGAAAGTTTTGCCTAAGGTAACTCGCAAAAAATAAACCGCAAATACAATGGAACGCAGATACTAAAAGTAGGTGCCTCTAGGCGACGCAGATGATTATGATAAATCTACCTTAAATTAAGACATTATTTGTCTGGACAATAACGGCCACTTTAGTTTTACATATTATAAAAGAGGTATCTTGTATAAAACATCATAGCGACAACCCGTTCTTAACATGATGTAATCAACAAATTCAAATTGCCGAAGCGATAATATGGACCGTTTTTTATGACAAACACAACCGAAATATTCCCCTGGAACGACAATTTCAAAACCCGTATCGCACGTATCGATGAACAGCACCGTCGATTGATAGATTTAATTAACATGTTGGCCAATCACTTGGCGCATCAGTCCGACTTCAACACATTAGAGAGTATTTTTACCGAACTGTCAGAGTATGCCGCTTATCACTTTCGCACCGAAGAAACTATCTGGTCCCAATATTTCCATGAAGACGAGCTGGAAGCTGAACATAAACGAGCCCACCGCAGCTTTGTTGAAACCCTGCTTAGCCTAAAAAGCGAGGAAAACATCACGCCTTTGGATCAGATTGTTGCGGATATCCTCTCATTCCTCACCCATTGGTTGGCTTATCATATTCTGGATAGCGACATGCACATGGCCAAGATCGTATGTTGCATACAATCCGGCTTGTCCTTGGAAGAGGCCAAGACTCAAGCAAAACAGGAAATGAGCGGGGCCATGAAGGTACTTATCGAGACTATACTCTCGATGTATGACAGCCTTTCCAGCCGAACGCTGCACCTGATGAAGGAAATCATTGAACGGCAAAGAGCGGAAGCCAAGCTTCGCCTTGCCGCCAATGTATTTGAGAACACCCTAGATACGATCTGCATAACCGATGCAGAAGCCAATATCGTCGACCTTAACCCTGTGTTCTGCCAGAGCTGCAATCTTAGCCGCGAAGAATTGCTCGGGAAAAACTTAAACACGCTTAAATCGGGTTTTGCAGATCAAGACTTTTCGTCGGCTTTATGGGAAACGGTCAAGACCAAAGGACACTGGTGCGGCGAGATCCAAAACCGTAAGCCTAGCGGGGAACTCGAGACCGAGTGGTTGACGCTTTCATCAATAAAAGATGAACAAGGCGTAGTCACTAACTACGTTGGGGTATTTTCCAACGTGTCCCAGTTGTTCCAGCGACAGCACAAGCTGGAATTTATCGCAAACCATGATGCACTGACCGGCCTTCCTAACCGTTTCCTCCTGGCTGATCGTTTGGAACTGGCTATCGCTCATGCTGAAAGATCCAAGGAAATATTTACTGTTTGCTATCTCGACCTGGATGGCTTTAAGCCGGTAAACGACCGTTTTGGTCACGCCGCAGGCGACCAGTTGTTACGCGAAATAGCGAAGCGCTTTAAAAGCGTGGTACGGAGCAATGACACGGTCGCCAGGGTCGGAGGCGATGAGTTTGTTATTGTGTTGGGTGATATGAAATGGCAGGATGATTGCCGGGTGATGCTGGACAGGCTATTAGAGGCTGTTAGCCAACCAGTCCATATCGGGGATGAATTAGCCTACGTCACAACCAGCATCGGTGTTGCTTTTTTCCCTCACGACGGCAACGATTCCGAATCGTTGTTAAAGATTGCCGATCAAGCGATGTATTCGGCTAAAGGTTCGGGGAAATCCCGCTACCACTTTGCTCAGACAGCTGAACATTGAAGACAATTTGCGATTTCCAATTTGAAGCCAGTCAATTAAGGCAAGCAAAAGTTTCGGTTACCAACTTAAGCCGGGACAGCCAAGGTTAAGCCTTGCATGTGTCATGTGTCATGTGTCCCGCCTTAAACGGAAAGCCCTCTTAACCTCAAGGAATCGACATGGAACAAAGTAAACAAGCCATCATCCTAGTGGTGGACGACGATGAGTTCAACTGTACGCTATTGGCGGACTTACTTGACGCCGAAGGCCATGCGGTTCGTAGCGCCGCCAGCGGCGAAGAGGCATTGGCTTCAGTGGCGGAACAACTGCCCGACCTTATTTTGCTCGACATTATGATGCCCGACCTCGACGGTTTCGAGGTCGCCAAAAGGCTCAAGGCGGATGCCCGCACCCGGCCCATCCCGATTATCATGGTGACCGCGTTGGAGGACCGGGAGTCCAAGTTGCGCGGACTGAAGGCAGGCGCGGAAGACTTCCTCGGCAAACCGGTGGACCTCTCCGAACTGCGGGTGCGGGTGCGCAATCTGCTGCGCCTGAAGGAATACAGTGATTTTCTCGCCAACCACAATCGCCTGCTCGAACAGCAAGTAGAGGAACGCACCGCTTCGCTGCGCGAGAGCGAGGAGCGCTGCCGCGCCATCAGCACTGCCGCGCTGGACGCAGTGCTGATGATCGACGACGACGGACACATCGTGGTCTGGAACCCGGCGGCGGAACACATGTTCGGCTACTGCGCCGAAGAGATGATGGGACAGGATTTGCACCGGCTCCTCGCACCGGAAGCTTACCAAGAAGCCCACCTCAAGGCCTGGCCCCACTTTCAACAAACGGGAGTCGGCGCTGCTGTTGGCATCCTGCTGGAGCTCGTTGCGCGACGTAAGGACGGCAGCGAATTCCCGATCGAACTATCGCTGGCATCGGTCAAACTCAAGCAACGCTGGCATGGAGTGGGCATCGTGCGCGATGTCAGCGAGCGCAAGCACGCCGAGGACGCGCTACAACAAGCGAAGAATTTGCTTCAGGCGGTCTTGGAACATATACCTGCCCGCGTATTCTGGAAAGATCAGAATTCGCGCTACCTGGGCTGCAATACGCTCTTTGCGAAAGATGCCGGATTCTCCAACCCGGATGAACTCATCGGTAAAACCGATTTTGAAATGGGCTGGAAGGATAGAGCCGAGTTATACCGCGCCGACGACAAGGCCGTGATCGTATCTGGCCAGCCCAAGCTGGATTACGAAGAGCCAATGACGACAACGGACGGCAACACGATCCAGCTGCACATATCCAAAGTGCCGTTATGTAATGACAACCAGCTCATCGGCGTATTGGGTATCTACGAAGACATCACCCAGCGTAAACAGGCGGAGACAGCGCTACTTGAAAGCGAAGAGCGTTACAGGCGCATCACCGAGGGACTCACGGATTATCTGTATACGGTGCACATGGACAACGGTTTTTATGCGGAGACTATACAATGTGCGGCCTGCTTAACGGTGACCGGGTACACGGCGGAAGAATTTAGCGCCAACCCCCAACTGTGGATTCAGATGGTCGTACCGGAGGACCGCGAACGGGTCTTGGCGCAAATACGCCAGATTCTGGCAGGGCAAGATGTCCCGCCCCTTGAGCATCGCATCATCTGTAAAAACGGACAAATTCGCTGGATCAGCGACACGACCATCCTGTTCAAGGACGGTTCCGGGAAACTGCTGTCATACGACGGCGTAATCAAGGACATCACCGAGCGCAAATCGGCAGAAATGGCGCTGCATACACTCAACGAAGAGCTGGAAAACAAGGTAATTGCACGCACCACGGATCTGGAACATGCCCGGCTTGATGCCGAACAGGCTAACCAAGCCAAGTCGGCGTTTCTCGCCGCCATGAGCCACGAGATCCGCACCCCCATGAACGGCGTGATCGGTATGGTCGATGTGCTACAGCAGACCAGCCTCAAAGGCTATCAGGTCGAGATGGTCGACCTCATCCGTGATTCGGCCTATGCCTTGCTGAGCATCATCGACGACATTCTCGACTTTTCCAGGATAGAGGCCGGCAAGTTGGAGATTGAACACCTGCCTATGTCGGTAGCCGAGGTAGTGGAAAAAGTCTGCGAGATGCTGGGTCGCCTAGCCGACAATAAAAGGGTGGAGCTCACGCTATTTACCGATCCGGCATTGCCCGCGCAAGTTATGGGCGATTCCGGGCGTTTGCGCCAGGTACTGGTTAACCTGGTTAACAACGCAATCAAGTTTTCCAGCGGCAGGGAGCAACCGGGCCGGGTATCGGTGCGAGCTATATTGGCCAAGCCCAGCCCGGAGCGTAGCCGAAAGGCCTGTCTTGAGCCTAGTCGAAAGATCATAGTAGAAATTAGTATTATCGACAACGGCATCGGTATGAATGACGAGACCCTGTCGAAGTTGTTTAGCGCCTTCACTCAAGCGGATGCCTCCACCACCCGGCACTTTGGCGGCACCGGGCTGGGATTAACCATCGCCCGCCATCTGGTGGAACTCATGGGCGGCAATATCGCTGTGCAAAGCGTGCCGGACAAGGGCTCCATCTTCACTGTAAGCCTGCCCGTCATACCGCTACCAGCCGAGGCCGAGGCGACAGAATCCCTGGTCGCCGGACTTTCCTGCCTGGTGGTGGGCGACTCGCAGAGTCTGGCCGACGATGTTGCCGCGTATCTTGCACACGGTGGCGCAATCGTCGAACGAGCGTCCGATCTGGTCGCGGCGCGGGAACAACGCGCGGCTAAAACATCCGCCCTGTGGGTGTGGATAATCGATACCGCCGGTGCGCCATCACCGCTGGATGAACTGCGCACCTTTTCCCGCGCCCGCCCGGCACAGGACATACGCTTCGTTGTCATTAATCGCGGGCAGCGCCGCAAACCGCGTCTGGAAGGCGCCGATGCGGTGCTGGTGGATGGCAATATCCTGACTCGATGGACTATGCTCACGGCAGTAGCCATCAGCGCCGGACGGGCGCTGCAGGAAAAAACAAGGCTCCAGCCCGACAACATTGAGGCGGAGTTCCAAGCGCCGTCGCGCGAGGCGGCCCTGCTTCAGGGTCGGTTGCTTCTGGTGGCCGAAGACAACGAAACGAATCAGAAGGTAATCCAACGTCAACTCGCGCTGCTCGGTTTTGCCGCCGATATGGCCGACGATGGTCGTCAGGCGCTGGAATGCTGGCAGAGCGGCGACTACGCATTGCTGCTCACCGATCTGCACATGCCGAAGATGGATGGCTATGAACTAACAACCACCATTCGCGCCAAAGAAAAAGCGTCCCGTCACATCCCTATCGTGGCGCTGACTGCCAACGCCCTCAAGGACGAAGCCGAACATTGCCGCGCCATCGGCATGGACGACTATCTGAGCAAGCCGGTACAGCTAGTGCAGCTGAAAGCCATGCTGAAAAAATGGCTGCCGACCGTTGCCAAATCCGCCCCAAATTTACCGGTCATACCGTTGGACGTAAGTGTGCTTAAAGCGCTGGTGGGCGATGATCCGGTGGTGGTCAGTGAATTTCTACAGGATTTTCGCAGCAGCGCGGCACAGATTGCAGCGGAATTAAAGATCGCCTATGCAGCCGGACAATCGGCGCAGGTGGGTGCGCTGGCGCATAAGCTTAAGTCCTCGGCGCGCTCAGTAGGCGCCTTGGCACTGGGCGAACTATGTGCCGAAATGGAACAAGTCGGCAAAGCCGGGCGGATCGAAGCATTAACCGCGCAGCTGTCCCGTTTTGAGACGGAAATGGCCAACGTAAGCAACTATCTGGACACATTGTAGCCCATGGAAAATAAATACTTCCTCTCGTTCCCACGCAGCGTGTGGGAACGAGAAAACCAGCCTTCCGGTTTAAGACGGGGCATTACGCGCCATTTATCACCCCTGCAACACGCTATACCAGAACGGCAAGGTAATCAGGCTGATTATCGTCGTTAACGTTACCGCCATCGCGTACAGAGAACTGTCCAAGCGGTAGCGATCACAAAAAACCAGGCCTAACAACATGCTCGGCATGGATAGATCAAGCACGGCCGCAGCCCTGTATTCATCGGCTATAGGCAAATATCCGGCTAAAAACATCGCAACTAAAGGCATCAACGCCATCTTAATGGCTATAACAGGAATAACATAGGGGATATTACGAATGGACACGGCCTCCCAACTTAAAGCCAGCCCCAAGGAAAACAGCATTAACGGCACAACCCCGGCGGATAATTTTTTCAGTACGCCAAAAAACCACTCAGGAGCAACGACACCGTTAAGATTCAGGATAACTGCAACTGCCGCCGCCCAGAACGGCGGTGCGTTAAAAAACAGCCATAGCGATCTTGGCTTTTCTGCGGTTTCTTCGCCATAGTACCGAACGACCGCAACACCGACGGTAAACAATAACGGCGTAACAGCAAACAAATCCATTTGTATGACCACCGACCTGGCCCAACTGCCAAAGGTTTGCTCCAAAACCGGCAAACCCAGGTAGGTCACATTGGGGAATGCAGCCGCCAGTATCATCGCTCCCATACGCCGACCTTCAAACTTGAACAGTGCGCCAACCATCCAAAGGCAAAACATCGCAAAAACAATACTGCCCACGCCCAACAAGGTATACTGGAACGAGTGCAAACCTATGTCCGCAGACCATAAGACCTCCAGAACCATGGCCGGCAGCAGCAAATAATAGACCACGGTGGTCAGCACCCGACGCGTTTGCTCGGCTGACAAACCCGCCGGTTTAGCAAAACGCCAGACTGCACCACACACCATTATCAAGGTCATTTGTATCAATGTTGAGTTCATAATCGAGGACTATTGTGGCAATAGTGAATTTTAACATTCACCGTTAAAACAAGTTCCGGTAATATATGCCGGATATATCGACTGATTATTCGGGAGCGTTAAAGTGGGTCTATCTTCAAGGTATTGCCGGATTGGTGTTTTTTTGTTAATGATCAGCCCTTTTGCGATGGCGGAAACAGATGTTATCTCGGCTAAAGAAGCGGCAACCATGCGTGTCAGGAACAAGGCGGTTATTGTCGATGTGCGTGAAAATAGCGACTGGAATGAACACCATATTCACGGCGCCATTCATATACCGCTATCCCAGCTGAATGAACGGCTACCGGAACTTGAACGCTATAAAAACCTCCCCGTCATCACCCAATGCCAAGCCGGACTACGTTCCGCACAAGCCCAACTGATGTTAAAGGCGGCGGGATTTTCCAAGGTTTACTTAATGAATGGTGGAATACAGGCTTGGCATGAACAAGGCTTAGTGACCGAATAAACCTTTTACCTTTTACCTTTTACCTTTTACCTTTGTATCTTAACCATGCCCCACTCATTTATCTCAACTAAACCCATCCCAGTCCGCGAACGCTTAATCATGGCGCTGGATGTCCCGAGCATCCCCGAAGCGCAGGCTTTGGTGGAAGAGCTCGGCGATTCGGTGATCTTTTATAAAGTCGGCATGGAACTGTTTATGTCGGGCGATTATTTCGGTTTTATTGAATGGTTAAAGCAGCAAAATAAAAAAATCTTTGTCGACTTGAAGTTTTTTGATGTTCCCGCCACCGTGGGCCGGGCCATTAAAGCCTTAAGCAGCAAGGGCGTCGATCTTGCCACGATACACGGCAACGACGCGATCATGGAAGCTGCCGCCAAGGAAAAAGGCGAGCTTAAGGTATTGGCGGTAACCGCATTGACCAGTCTGGACCGCGGCGACCTTGACGATTTAGGCTTTGCCTGCGATGTGCGCGAGTTGGTTTTATCCCGCGCCAAACGCGCCTTGCAAATCGGCTGCGACGGCATTGTATCGTCAGGACTTGAGGTCGCTATGCTACGAGAGGAGTTGGATCATAAGCTGCTCGTTATCACGCCAGGTATCAGACCGGTCGATAACCGCGAAGAGGACGACCAGAAACGCGTCGTCAGCGTAGAAATGGCTTTCCAAAACGGCGCCGATTATATCGTCGTAGGAAGGCCTATCCGCGATGCCGAAAACCGCAAAGCGATGGCAGAGAAGATTCAGGGCCAGATTCTTGCGCAGTTTCAATAGATTCGAGTCAAAAAGGGTGGCATGTCGGCCCTCTTTACGCCTTTTGCCTTGCGCCTTTTGCCTTGCACCTTTTTTAATGACGCCCTGCGACTATGGAATTTGACCTCGCCTTTACCACCTCCACCCTGGTCGCCTTTACCATGGGCCTATTCAGCAGTATGCATTGCATCGGCATGTGTGGCTCCATTATCGGAACCTTAACATTAAGCCTCAGCCCGGAAATACGGAATAACAAAAACCGACTATTGCCCTTTGTCTTTAATTACAACATCGGTCGCATCACCAGTTACACAATAGCCGGGGCATTAGCAGGTGTTATTGAAGCGTTGATCACCCTGCCGATGGGCGAAATCAACGGACATCGGCTATTGCAATTACTGTCCGCAGCCATCATGACCAGCGCCGGACTTTATATAGCCGGATGGTTCCCCCGCTTTGCCTATATTGAAAAAATCGGCCTGAGTTTCTGGAAAAAAATCGAGCCTTTTGGCCGCAAGCTGATCCCGGTAAAAAATCGCAGCCAAGCTTATCTTTTTGGCATGGTTTGGGGCTGGCTGCCTTGCGGCTTGGTCTATTCGGCTTTGGCGCTCGCCGCAACCGCAGGCGGCATCCGCCAAAGCGCGCTGACTATGCTGTTTTTCGGATTGGGAACTTTACCTGCCGTCATGGGAGTGGGTATAATGACCAGCTTATTAACAAGGTTGTCCAGAATGCCGCGTTTCAAACAGGCTATCGGCCTGTTCATGATTGCGCTAGCTTTGCTGGCGGCCCTGCCTTGGCTTAATCCCATGGCGATTACCACACACTCAGCACTACATTAAGAGGGTTCTATGGATCATTTCAACGCGATCATCGGTCAATCTCCTGCATTGGATTCCTTAATCCGTAGCGCCAAAATCGTTGCCGCTACCGACGTCACTGTGTTGCTTAAAGGCGAGACCGGCACCGGCAAGGAAATACTCGCCACCGCGATTCAACAGGCCAGCACCCGCGCCAACAAAGTCTTCATCACCTTAAATTGTGCGGCATTACCTGAAAGCCTGATCGAATCCGAATTGTTCGGCCATAAAAAAGGCTCGTTTACCGGAGCGACCACCGATAAGCAAGGCCTTTTCCAAGCGGCCGATGGCGGCACCCTGTTTCTTGATGAAATCAATTCCTTACCGCTGTCGATTCAGGCAAAATTATTGCGTTTTCTTGAGTGCGGGGAATGCCTTGCTATCGGCGAAATCAAGCCTTACAAAGTCGATGTCCGCATTATTTCTGCAACCAACGCTGACCTGAATAAACAAATCGAAATCGGAGAATTCAGGTCTGATTTGTACTTCCGTTTGAATGTTGTGCCCTTAGAACTGCCGCCACTGGCACAGCGCACTGAGGATATTGAGTCGCTGATCAAACACTTTTTAGCATTATTCGAGAATGCGCATACCTTAACCGCTCCCAAATTCAGTAAGCAGGCCTTAAAAACGCTGAAAGCCTACCCATGGCCGGGCAATATTCGTGAATTACGTAATTTATGCGAGAGACTCAGTATTTTATTGGCCGGTAGAATCATCGAGCCGGAAAACCTCCCGTCTGAATTTACCACCCCAAATATCCTAAATGCGCCTGTAGCAACGAATAATTTCACCCTGCCTGAAAACGGCCTGCAACTGGATTCCTTAGAGGCCGATTTAATACATCAAGCCCTGCACCGCACTAAAGGCAATCGCAGTAAGTCTGCAAAGCTGCTGGGCATCTCTCGCGACACCTTGCTTTACCGTATGCAAAAACACGGCTTTTCAATGCCGCATTAGCTTGGCATTTAACGCAAAGCTCTGCTGAATATTGGGTTAAACTTGGCTGTAGATCAGGGGCGAATTTTTTTGGGTTACTATGGCTCACCAATACCAAGATCTCAGCAAATTTTTTGAGCCATAAGTTCTTTTATTTCATTGTGACGGGGAACGGCGGACATATCACCAGTATGCTTGTTTTTCCATATCGAATGCCGTCCCCCTCTCTAACTAATTCGCAACCATACTTTGATAAGTGCCGAATTAATGCTCCAAAATATCTTTGGCTGCTTCTCTTAGACTAATCAGCAATTCTTCTTTTGTCTCTTCCTGCGCATTCGCGCCAGGGATTTCTTCGACCCAGCCAAGCCAGCATTCGCCATCCTGCTTAATAATTGCTGTAAATTCAGATTTCATAGTTTATTAACCTCACTTGATACGGATATAGATTAAGCCTAATATTTAACGCCGTCTCACCCACTGAACGGTAACATTGTCGCTTTTCCCGTGAGCGCGAAGTACTGCTAATCGAGCCAGCTTGCCCAGTTCATCTTTGCCACTGACAGGCTGGGCCAATTGCAATAGCTCGGCTTGCTTTACATATTCCCAGAAACCGTCACTGCAAAGCATAAAAGTCTCGCCTTTTTTCATGGATGGATACACATTAATATCCACCTCATGCGCTTTCAAGATATTGATGGTACGCGTTAATTGGTTTTGGTCAGGATGCTGAGCCATCTCCTGTTCGGTGATCTTGCCTTCACTCAGTAATTGTTGCGGAATAGAATGATCCAAGGTTCGCCACAATATCCGTTGTGGATTCATCCTGTATATCCGCGTATCGCCGCAATGTCCAGTCAATACCTGCCGTTCATCCAGGTAAAGAACAGCGCAGGTTGTATGCGCATCGTCACCCGATTTATCGAAGGCAAACAGCCTTTTCATCTCATTGACAGCCGCAGCAATCCACACCGAAAAAGTATCAACCGGGTTCTCCGCCATCTGTTTGCTGTAAATATCGGCAAACCTGAGCAAGCCCTGACCAAAAAAACGGGAGGCTTTTTCCCCGGCATGATGACCGCCTAAACCATCGGCAACAACAAACAGCGCATAACTATCATTGATAACATGCGCCATAAAATCCTGGTTAATCTCTCGATCACCTGCTGAAGTTAATTGATAAAATTCCAGCGCCACGCGTTTTCCTTAACTCAAAAAAACTGCTACACAAATCCGCCGGGAGCGTATTTGCATTTACCCTAAGGGTGCCGGGCCGGACAGCCCTGCATGAATCTTGCGTTGCGCATAATCCGTTTCAAATCCTTGACCGCCTGAGCCAGGCCTGAAAATACCGCCTGTGCAATAATCGAATGGCCAATATTAAGCTCCACTATGTCCGGTATTGCACATATCGCTTCAACATTATAAAAATTCAAACCATGTCCGGCATTAACTTGCAATCCAAGGCTGTACGCATAAGCCGCAGCCTGCCTGATACGCTCCAACTCTTCAGCTTGCTGCAGCGGACTGCTCGCCTCGGCATAACAGCCCGTGTGCAATTCAACAACCGGTGCGCCGACTTTTACCGCCGCATCGATCTGCATTTCATCAGGATCAATAAATAACGATACTTCAACGCCTGCGCTCGCCAAGTTATCGCACGCCCATTGCAGGCGATGCAAGTTGCCTGCGACATCCAAGCCACCTTCGGTGGTTAATTCTTCCCGTTTTTCCGGCACCAGACAGCAAGCATACGGCTGTATTTTGGTAGCGATTCCGACCATCTCATCGGTCACCGCCATTTCCAGGTTCAACCGGGTATGCAGCATTTCTTTTAATAAATAGATGTCCCTGTCCTGAATATGCCGACGATCCTCCCGCAAATGCGCGGTAATGCCGTCAGCGCCGGCCTGCTCCGCAACTAATGCAGCCTGGATCGGCTCAGGATAAAGCGTACCCCTGGCCTGCCTTAAGGTAGCGACGTGATCGATATTCACGCCTAATAGGATTTGTGTGTTACTCATTAATATTACTCTCTGTCCACGAAAGGCACGAAAAGCACGAAAAAAAATCTTTTATAGCTCAAACTTGGTCCGGTGTTGCTCCAGGTATAGTGACAAAAAATGCTTTAAATGGATTGATACCCTGCTCTTTTCGCACTTTTTCTCCATTCATTTTTTTCGTGCTTTTCGTGCTTTTCGTGGAAAAAATTGATTTTTTTTAAATTCGACAGTCTAATCCGCGCTCTATTTCTCCAGCCGCTGAGCAGTTGCGAAGACTTTATTAATAACCGCCCGGCTTTTAAGTTGCCTGCCCTGCAAATAAACATCAATGACCGTCCTCATTAATATTTTTGCTTCGCTTAAAACCTGAGGATCGCTCAATTCCTTGGAACTTAGCGCCTGCAAGGTCTTGCCTAAAAACCGCCCATTCATCGCTTCAACCGGCCCCTGGCCTACATTGAAGTCATATTTCCTTAAGGCATCGATAGGTTTGTCATTGCCATCATATCCCAACTGCAAACCGTAACCCACACACTCCATTAGCTTAAGCTCAAACAGCCGTAATACCGATTCCCTGTTAGAGCCGTCAGCCAAACCGGACAAACATTCGCCGTAATAGCTAAACACATCGGGATGAGGATCGTATTTGTGCAAAAAACAAGCAACCAACTCATTGACATAAAAACCGCAATAAAGCGCAAGCCCCTTTAGCTCCATTGGCCGCTGAATTATATCTCCAGGGATGGAGTGTATACCGCTAGCCTGTAAGGAACCGGCGCGGCAATCTCCAGGGATGGAGTGTATGCCGCTAGCCGGTAGGGAACCGGCGCGGCAATCTCCAGGAATGGCATAGATGCCGCCAGCCTGAGGGGAACAAGCGCTACGCTCGACATCACTCAGTGTTTTTAACTCTGCCTTGCCAAAATAGGAAAGCGTTAAGGGGATAAATGGTTGCAGCAACCCCGCTGTCTTGGACTTTGCTTTTCTGACGCCTTTGGCCAGCAAAGAAATCCGGCCAAAATCCCGGGTTAACACATCAATAATCAGACTGGTTTCCCGGTATTTGCGCTGCTGCAGAATAAAAGCAGGCTGCAAATAAACAGCGGATTCAGTCATTAAAGCCCAGGCTTTGCAAGGCGCGTTCGCTATCCGACCAGCCTTTTTTAACTTTAACCCAAAGTTGCAAATAAACCTTCTGCCCAAGTAGCTTTTCTATATCATGCCGTGCGTCGGTGCCGACTTTTTTCAGCATCTCGCCGTCCTTGCCGATCACAATATTCTTTTGGGTTAAGCGCTCCACCCAGATAATTGCGTATATTTTGGTGATATTGGGTTTTTCTTCGTAGCGTTCGATCTCTACCGTAAGCGCATAAGGCAGCTCATCGCCTAGCCGTCTGGTCAGTTTTTCCCTGACGATTTCAGCAGTCAAAAACCGCTCGGACCGGTCAGTAACCTGATCCTCCGGGTAAATCAAATCCTGTTCAGGCAACAGTCCCATGATCAAACTTTCCAGCTGTTCAAGATTTGTCATTTTTAATGCCGAAATAGGCACCAAATGCTTGAACGGGAAACGATGCTGGGCTTCGTTAAAGAACGTTAAAATAGCCTCCTTGTCCGCTACCTTATCGACTTTATTAACGGCAAGAATAACTGGCAACCCCGCCTGCTCCAGTTTCTTGAAGATTTCCTCGTCGTATTCATGCCAGGACAATCCATCGATCAGCCAGACGATCACATCGACGCCCAGCAAGGTCGTATCAGCGGTCCGGTTCAAATAACGATTCAAGGCCCGCTTTTCACTGTTATGCATGCCTGGCGTATCCATATAAATAGCCTGCCCTGCGTCGGTCGTGTTAATACCGAGAATTCGATGCCGCGTTGTTTGCGGCTTCCGTGAGGTGATACTGATTTTCTGCTTCAACAAATGATTCATTAATGTTGATTTGCCGACATTGGGGCGCCCAATCAGGGCGACGAAACCACAATTCATTTAGTGTCCTTAGTTAATAATTCGAGCATGAGCTCCGCCGCCGACTGCTCGGCCTTTTTCCTGGAGTTTCCGGTACCGATACAAGCCTCTGCTAATAATGGCGTGGTACATTTAACTTTGAAAGTTTGTTCATGAGCAAGCCCGGACATGGTCATTAACGTATAATCCGGCAACTCCATTTTTTTGGATTGCATTAACTCCTGTAATTGAGTTTTAGGATCTTTCCGCCAATTTTCCAGCGACAAATTTTTCAGCTTTTCATCAAATAGCTGCAAGATCCATTGTTGGCAAGCATCCATGCCCTGATCGTTGTACAACGCGCCGATAATGGCTTCCACTGCATCAGACAAAATCGAATCGCGACGAAAACCGCCGCTCTTCAACTCCCCTGAACCCAACAGCAAATAATCGCCGAACCGATGTTTCCTAGCCAATTCCGCTAACGACCCCTGATTGACCAAGCTTGCTCTTAACCGGCTTAAAACACCCTCGCTGGCCGCCGGAAATAACTCATATAATTTATGAGCGATTACAAAACCCAAAATTGAATCACCCAAAAACTCCAAACGTTCATTATTGCTCGAATTTGCGCTTCGATGCGTTAAAGCCATGGTAAAAAGCCGGGGGTTATTAAACGCCAAGCCCAACTTTTTACATAACTCTTCAGGCTTTTTTATCACTCTTGCCCGGCCTCAATAGTGTCATGAAACTCGGCTAATACGCTCAGGTTACCGGCCAATTTCACGACAGTCTCATACTCGATATCCACTTTCACGTAACTGCCATGCTTGATAACTTTAATATCATCCTGTTTAACATCATAAACATAATTAATGTTAAAGCGTTTATTTAAGCTGTCCCTGATTTCGAACTCGCTTTTTGTTTCAAGATCAGGACTTGCCTTTAACGCTTCCAATGCGCTCTTTACCTTGCCGTGATCCAGATAAATCGGCACTATCTTGAGTGTTAATAAGACAAAAAATCCGATCAGCCCCAGAAGAAAGACCAGCGAAATCAAGGTTAAACCTTGCTGACGTTTAGGTGATAAATTCATTTTGTTCTCCAGATGATTTAAAAATTAAGGTAACTATTCAGCGTATGCTAAAAATGATTAATGGAACACGGATGCCAAAAGTAGGCGCCTCTAGGCGACACTGATTAAACAGATAATCACCGATTTAAAATCCAGACTATTTTGAAAAAATCTGTGTAAATCCGTCTTATCCGTGTCGCCTCGGCAATTGCTCCTGCATTGCTCTATCTCCTGCATCCATGCAAGTCGTAGAGAGGCCTACTGTTGGCATCCGTGTTCTATTGGCGCAGGCTAACAGTCATTGACTACTCGCACATGAGTATAGCGCAGGTTATTTCAACAAGGTGCCAATACGGTCGAGCCCCACACCTTTATGTTGCCAATCCCAACTCATCCAGATAAAAAAAGCTTGCCCAACCAAGTTTTCTTCAGGAACTGTACCCCAATAACGGCTGTCATTACTGTTATCGCGGTTATCGCCCATCACAAAATAATTCCCTTTAGGCACAACATAAACGCCTTCTGCTGAAAGCGAGCCATTCCTGATCAGAATACTGTGCTCAACACCGGTCAAATCTTCCAGCAAATGCTCATTTCCGGTCATATCCTCGCCTTGACCTACGCCTTGATAGCGCCCCAAAGAAACCTGGTTGATTGCTACGCCGTTGATATGCAGCTTTTTATCGTAATAAGCAACCCTGTCGCCCGGCAAGCCAATCACACGCTTGATGTAATCGACGGACGGGTCTTTAGGGTACCGAAAAACGACGATGTCGCCGCGTTTCGGCTCACTCCGCTCAATAATTTTTTTATTGATAACCGGCAAACGAATTCCGTAGGTAAATTTATTGACCAAGATAAAATCGCCTATCAGTAAAGTCGGCATCATCGATGCTGATGGTATACGGAAAGGCTCGGCTATAAATGAACGCAGCAATAACACGATCAACACAACCGGAAAAAAAGAACGTGCGTACTCTACCAGCAAGGGTTCATTTTCTTCATCAAAAACCTCCCCTCTTGATTTAAGTACCAGCAAATATCCACCCCAAATTACCCCGGTAACCAGCGTGGCGATGGCAAGAAAAAAGGAAAAATCGTAATCCATGTTCGTATATTTCAAGTAAAAAGGTAAAAGATATAATAGAACACGGATGACACTGATTTAGACGGATTGAAACGGATTTTATAATGTTTCAATCCGTGTATATCAGCCAAATCCGTGCGCCTAGAGGCGCCTACTTTTGGCATCCGTGTTCTATATTTTTAACTGCTGAGTACCCTTACGGTTATTCCTTATTAAGCTGCAAAACGGCCAAAAATGCCTCTTGAGGAATTTCAATATTGCCGACCTGTTTCATACGTTTCTTACCGGCTTTTTGTTTTTCCAGCAATTTTTTCTTACGGCTGATATCGCCGCCGTAACATTTGGCAATTACATTCTTCCGCATCGCCTTAACGGTGGAGCGGGCGATGACCTTAGAGCCGATGGCCGCCTGTATCGCAACCTCATACATTTGCCGTGGAATCAGGTCTTTCATCTTTTCGACCAGATCCCGACCCCTGTTTTGGCTTAGATCGCGATGCACGATGATCGACAGCGCGTCCACTTTTTCGGCATTAATCAACACATCCAGCTTAACCAGCTCGGCCGGTTGGAAGCGCAAAAACTCGTAGTCAAACGATGCAAAGCCGCGACTCACCGATTTTAAGCGATCGAAAAAATCCAGCACTACTTCGCTGAGCGGCATTTCATAATGTAGCGACACCTGTCTACCGACGTACTGCATGTCTTTTTGCACGCCGCGCTTTTCTATGCACAGGGTAATCACGCCACCCAAATAGGTCTCAGGAACCAATATATTAGCCCGGATAATAGGCTCCCTGATTTCTTTGATAGTTCCCATATCCGGCAACTTTGCCGGATTGTCGATCATCAGGATCTGGTCATTATGGGTAATAACTTCATAGATAACGGTAGGCGCGGTGGTGATCAGGTCGACATCGTATTCCCTTTCCAAACGCTCCTGCACAATCTCCATATGCAACATACCTAGAAAACCGCAACGGAAACCGAAACCTAAAGCCTGCGAGGTTTCCGGCTCAAAATACAAGGAAGCATCATTGAGATTTAATTTTTTCAGCGCCTCGCGCAAATCCTCATAATGATCGGAACTGACCGGATACAAGCCGGCAAAAACGCGCGGCTGCACCTTTTGAAACCCAGTGAGCTGCTCAGCAGCCGGGTTATCGGTCCAGGTGATGGTGTCGCCGACCGGTGCGCCGAAAATATCCTTAATACCGGCCACGACATAGCCGACTTCGCCGGTATTTAAAATGTCTTTTTCCAAGCGTTTAGGCGTGAAAACCCCGACTTTTTCGGCGATAAACGACTTGCCGGTGGACATGATCGTAATCTTCTGCTTTCTGCGGATGCTGCCGTGCATAATCCTGACCAGCGATACCACGCCCAGGTAACTGTCGAACCAGGAATCGATAATCAACGCCTGTAGTGGGCCTGCCGTGTCGCCTTGCGGCGGCGGAACTTTCAGCACCAGCTGCTCCAGCACATCCTGAACACCCAGCCCTGTTTTAGCGCTGATCATCAACGCCTCATCGGCCGGAATGCCGATCACTTCTTCGATCTCAGTCTGCACCCGCTCAGGTTCAGCAGAAGGCAAATCGATTTTATTCAGCACCGGCACCACTTCCAGCCCCTGTTCTATCGCCGTATAACAGTTGGCAACGCTTTGCGCCTCAACGCCCTGAGCCGCATCAACGACCAGCAACGCGCCTTCGCAAGCCGCTAAAGACCTGGAAACCTCATAAGAAAAATCCACATGCCCAGGGGTGTCAATGAAATTAAGCTGATAAGTCTCGCCGTCTTTCGCCTTAAAATCCAGCGTGACGCTCTGCGCTTTAATGGTAATGCCGCGCTCTTTCTCAATGTCCATGGAGTCAAGCACTTGCGCTGACATTTCCCGGGCGCTTAAGCCGCCGCATATTTGAATAAAACGATCCGCCAATGTCGATTTACCATGATCGATATGCGCGATAATGGAAAAATTTCTTATATGTTTTAAATCCACTTGTATTTCAACTTGTTATGATAGTGTTAATGCGTAGTGCCGGACAATGCACTGCTGTGTTAGCTGAACATTGTAACAGATTTAGGCCTATTCAAGGCCTACTTTAACCATCAAAAACCGCAGTTAGTCCACGAAAAACACGAAAGTCACGAAAAAAAATCAGTATATATTGCTCAACCACTCACACTTTGACTGACGATCCCTAACCCTTCGTTAAACTCAAGAGAGTCTTGATGTCTCTTTGAATTTTCAGTGCTTTTTTGTGCTTTTCGTGGACGAAATGATTTTCTAGCATCATTGGGCAGCTGGCGCAGACGCCGCTTCCGGGGATGGGGCAGTAACAGGAGTCGCTCCCACCGTCACTCCCAACCAACTGTATATCCGTTTAACAAGCAAACCTTCATCATGCAGATAAGCGTGACCTTCATCATTGATTTTAATCTGACGGTAGCCCGCATTTTCTTTTGCCGCCAAACGTCTATCCCTGGCGCTTTCCGTAACATCCGAAACATCCAAGGCGCCATAAACATCCAACATAGGAACCTTAATCTTCTTGATAAACTCCAGCGTTTGGGCCGCTTTGTTTTCGGTTACCGGCACCGATAGGCTGATCGTCACCAACGCTTTAATATCCGCCACCTGCTCACTCAGGGCATAAACGCCCATCAGCCCGCCCAAACCATAACCGACCAGCACAATATTTTCCGCACCGTTACTCTTTGCATAGCTAATTCCGGCCTGAATCCGCGCTGCCGCCTCTGGAAACAAGGCATAATAATCTTCCTGTTCAGCGCCTGCTTCACGAAGCGGCATTTGCAGGGAAAGCGTTGCCCAGTTATGCTCGGGTAAAAAAACTCTCAAGCCATAAATCAGTTGCTGCTGATTCGGATGCCCGCCCATATCGTGGAGAATAATAACGGCGCCTTTGCTATCGACTTTTTCCGTTTCCGTATAAAGGCCGAGGAACTTTTTTCCTTCGGATTCCAACCAGACCGCCTTGCCCATCACCAGCGTCTTGTTAATGCCATCGGCAAAATCGGCTTCCCGCTTTTCATCACCGGCTAAACACACATCGCCCAGCAAACGCACCAAACAAAGCGCAAAAACAATAAACCCGAATCTCATTGCCGCCCATAAAAATCGCTGTACCGATACAAATCATGCACATGCCGTAACAATACCATAATGACCGAAGCAACAGGCAATGCCAGCAGGATGCCCAGGAAGCCGAATAACTGGCCGCCGGCCAGCACCGCAAACATCACCGCAACCGGGTGTAAACCGATTTTATCGCCCACCAGCATCGGCGTTAACACCATGCCTTCCAGCGATTGCCCAACGATGAAAACGATCGCAACCGGCACCAGTTGCATTAACTCATGAAACTGCACCAAAGCCGCGATACAGGCCGTAACGATGCCGACGATAGCCCCCAGATAAGGCACAAAACTGACCAATCCGGCCAACATGCCGATCAACAAAGCCAAATCGAGACCGGTCATCCACAGCCCAATACTGTAGATACAGCCCAAGGCCAGCATCACATAAAACTGGCCACGGACAAAAGCCGACAATACCATATCGACTTCGCGAGCGAGTTTGGAAGCGGTAGG
This sequence comes from Methylobacter sp., assembly GCA_004299305.1. Lineage (GTDB taxonomy): Bacteria > Pseudomonadota > Gammaproteobacteria > Methylococcales > Methylomonadaceae > Methylobacter_A. The sequence continues at coordinate 716 of SCPZ01000067.1, read as the reverse complement.
CGCCACACGCCGGGGCAATAAATCATGGACCTTGACAATCAGGCCGTCCCAATCGCGCAATAAATAAAAAGTGACCACTGGAATTAACAGCAGGTTCATCAGCCATTCGGCTATCACCCCGCCGGAATGCGAAACCGAACTCATCAGCGTCGCGGCAATACCGCCCGCTTGCTCCCAGTGACCTTTAACAAGATTAACAATCTGACTGAGATTAACCGGCCTGATGCCCAGATGAAACCGCCGCTGCATCCAAGGAACGACAGACTCATTCAGCCACGCGACATAGGCGGGCAGGTTGGTCAAAAAATTCTCGACTTGGTACTCCAAAAGAGGCACAAGCAGCAATAAAACCAGAACGAACACCAGCGTCATCCCAGAAAAAACCACCAACACCGCCTTGGTTCTGGATAATCGGTAGGTTTCCAGCTTATCGGTTAGCGGGTCGCCTAAATAAGCCAGCATCACCGCGAATGCAAACGGCATTAATACCGGCGCCAACAGGTAAACCAGCCAGGCGGAACCTGCGACAAAAGCGAGCGCCAACCATTTTTGTGAATCGGTCATTACAAATCCTTAATACATTTATACGATGTCTGAGGCGATTTCCTGCGAAAAATATACCCACCTGACTGGTCTTTTTGTCCGTCTTCTGCGTTGTAAAAATGGTTGCATAGCTCGCTATGCGCCCATTTTTACGCCTTGAATACGAACAAAAA
>SCPZ01000066.1 GCA_004299305.1 Methylobacter sp. | reverse complement strand
TTTGTTCGTCTACAAGGCGTAAAAATGGGCGCATAGCGAGCTATGCAACCATTTTTGCAACGCAGGAGACGGGCAAAAAGACCAGTCAGTTGGGTATATTTTTCGCAGGAAATCACCTTAGTAAAGCTTGCCGAATAAATCCATATGAGTCAAATACAGCCTCATATCCAACTCGAAGCGGTGATAAGCCGGTTCCATGTGCATACATAACTGGTAAAACGCCTTGTTATGGTCCTTTTCCTTTAAATGCGCCAGCTCATGTACGACTATCATCCTTAAGAATTCCAGCGGTACGTTTTTAAACAACGAGGCCACCCGGATTTCATTTTTTGCCTTGTGCTTGCCGCCCTGCACTCTGGAAATAAAAGTATGCAAGCCTAAGGCATGATGAAGATCTTTAATCTTATCATCATAAATCACCTTGCTAAGCGGCTGGGATTGCTTGAGTAACGTGTTTTTCAAGTCAATGGTATAAGCATAAAGCGCCTTATCCGTCCTTATCGCATGGGCGCCCGGATACTTTTTTAACAACGTCTCACCCAATTTATCCTCGCTGATCAGCAGGCGTACTTGATCAGTTACATTTTCAGGATAGCCGATTAAATATTTCAATTCATGCATGATTTATTGCTTGAGCGAGTTCAGTATTTGCTCCAACGGAGCCAGGGAAATCAAGGCCCGGTAAAGAATCGTCTTATCTTCCATCAGCCCGTAACATTCATAATGGTAGGGCGAGTCTATGGCGTGGCCTATGCCTTCTTTCCTGGTTTCGGGTGGGATTTGCCTGATCAATATATACAGCGCATCGCCGGATTTTAGTTGAGCAAGATAGCTGCGATCAATGCTGATTTTATGCGACATATACACCAGCGGGTTGCGCTCAAAATCGTGCTTTTCTATAACCGCCTTTTCCAGCAAGGCGCTGGAAATCAAGCTGCACGGGAATATTTCCGGAAAAATAGCTTTATTTTTAAAGGGGTCGAAAAATGCGTCCTGATCGACCAGGGAACCGCACAAAAAGTTTTTGGCGTTGCTGGTGGTGATATATTTTCGTTTTAGGAAAAAATGACTGCCGGAGATAAAAGACCGGTCAGGATGCAAATTGAGAGCGCCAAACTGCGGAACATCCGGGTTAGTCAGAAATAAAGCAAATTTGGATTCTTTCTTGTAACCCAGCAAGGCCAATGCGCCACCCGATTTAACCGTAATCCTGTTGCTGAGAACCGTCTCGGGTTCTTCTGTAAATTGCGATTTTTTTATATCGACCGATACGACCTGTCCGGGTTTGACCGCGTTAACAAAAGCAAACTGGTAATTGCTAAATCGCAGGTTTTTATCGCTAATCAGCGCATTTTCATTATGCAAGCGACGATAAAGATAAATTTTGTGTTCGAGCAATGATTCCAGTTGAAACCCGAGCGCAATAGGGCCTTTGAACGGGTTGTGATTGATGCGTAACCACCTGTTTCTATCATGAAATAAGTTAAAATCATCCGTTGCATTACGTGCAACATCAATGTGTATTTGATTAAAAACGTCCGAACTGTTTGACGTATTCATAGTGCCTCGACGATAGAATCCTGGGATTGTTGCGGTTTGTTTTAATCGATAAAACGTCGAGTCAAATCGCCAAATTCATCAATTCGGCGGTCACGCAAAAATGGCCATATTTGCCTGACGCGCTCATTTCTTGCGCTATCAATCGTGCAGCTTAGGAGTTTGGTTTCCGAATCATTGGCGCTGGTGATAATTTCCCCTTGAGGCCCGGCTATAAAACTATTGCCCCAAAAATTAATACCCGAAGCCGAATTCGGCGCTTGCTCAAAGCCGATGCGGTTGCAGGAAATGACCGGAATGCCGTTAGCGACAGCATGAGAGCGCTGAATAGTAATCCAGGCATCCAGTTGGCGTTGCTGTTCTTCAGGGGAGTCTTCAAGGTCCCAGCCTATTGCAGTCGGGTAAATCAGCAGTTCCGCACCGGCTAAAGCCATCAACCTGGCCGCTTCCGGGTACCATTGATCCCAACATACCAATACGCCTAATTTGCCGATAGATGTTTCAATCGGCTTGAAACCCAAATCGCCGGGCGTGAAATAATATTTTTCATAAAACCCCGGATCATCGGGAATATGCATTTTCCGGTATTTACCGGCAATACTGCCATCCTTGTCGAAAACAACCGCGGTATTGTGATAAAGCCCCGGCGCTCTTTTTTCGAAAATGGTTGATACGATGACGATTTTCAGTTTTTCAGCCACTTCTGACAGAATTTCAGAGGTCGGACCTGGAATAGGCTGGGCAAGATCAAAGTTATTATAATCTTCGCTTTGGCAAAAATACGGCCCCAGATGCAGCTCGGGCAATACCACCAAGTCGGCATTATTAGCAGCAGCCTCATGGATTTGCGCTATGGAAAAATCAAGGTTGGTTTGTCTGTCTTCATCGCAGGGTTGTTGAACAGCGCTGACGGTTAATGTCGATTTCATGATGATCGTGTAGGGTGGTTTGTAATGGGCGTTATTTTACAACGATTTAAGAATAGCAAATAACAAAACTGCGTAGCTGTCGTGAAAACTAGCCGTAAAAAAAACCGTACTACAGAAAAAAAGAATTTTTCCTATAGCGAATAATTCCGCACAAATGAATAATGCTGTATTTTTGCAAGCCATCAATCCGATGGTGCAAGTGCCGAGTTTTTAAAACCCATGAGTCTGCGCTACCAAATCAACTTACGAATCTTGATCTCTTCCCTCTGCATTCTAGTATTGGGCAGCTCGATAGCCATCCGACAGGCGCGTGATGCGGTGAATAAAGAAGTCGACTCATCCATCAACCTTGCCGTACAACTGATAACATTCGGCTTCTCGAAAACGCCGTTTAATGAAGCCGATTGGCTGCCTCAATTTAACGCCCTAAAAGAAACCCGGCATTTAAGCATTCAGCTGAATACGCCTTCAGGTGAAATAATCAGCGTTGCCCATAAAAACCAGCAAACAAACCATAACGAAACGCCGCCGCACTGGTTTACCAAACTGGTTGAAGGTAAACACCCAAAAGCCGAACACCAGATAACCACCTTTGGCGGCAAACAGCTGACACTGATTGTTCAGGCCAACCCAATGGATGAAATCACCGAAGTCTGGGAAGAAAGCCTAGGCTTTTTCAGCTCGCTTTTTTTATTGACCCTGTTTACTTTTTTGGCCATCAATCTGGCGTTTAACAAAGCGCTTACATCCATCGCTATTATTGTCAACGCGCTAAAAATCATTGAAACCGGACAGTACAGCCAAAAACTGCCCGATTTTTCCATTCAGGAATATGACAGCATCGCCAAAGCCATCAATCACATGACCGGCGAGCTGGATGCAAGCCAAAAGGAAAACCGAGCCCTAACCCAACATACCCTGGAAATACAGGAAGACGAACGGCAACGGCTGTCGCAGGAACTACATGACGAACTGGGGCAATCGCTGACCGCCATTAAAGTCATAGCGGTAACCGCCGGGCGTTCCCAAGCTGGAGCTATGGGAACAAGGGCCGATCTTCAACAAACTACCGACGCCATTGTCGCTATCTGCGACCATTTAATGACCGTGGTGCGCTCCATGATGCATCAACTGCATCCTCTGGTATTAACCGAGCTGGGCCTAAAAGCAACGATGGAAGACCTGTTAAATCACTGGTCGGTTAGAAACCCGGAATTAAAGCTCACTATCGCCTGCCCTGACGAAGTCGATTATCTTGAGCAAAAAATCACCATTCAAATATTTAGAATCGTCCAGGAATGCTTAACTAATATTGTTCGTCACGCACAAGCGAAACAGGCCGCCATCAGCCTGGAAATCGAACATCAGGCCAAAGCAGGAACAACTCTACGGCTACAGGTAAGCGACGACGGGCAAGGCTGTGCTGTCGACAAAATCAAAACCGGATTTGGCTTATTGGGTATGAAAGAAAGAATCAACAGCCTGGGCGGCGAATTTACCATACAGACTCAGCCGCAACGAGGCATGAACATCATCGCAACTATTCCACTATCATGAAAAACAAGATAAAAGTCATTTTAGTTGACGACCATGCCGTAGTCCGCGCAGGTTTTAGGATGCTGTTATCGACCGAAGCCGATATTGACGTGATCGCCGAAGCGGAACGGGGCGAGGCGGCCTGCCAGCTGTACCTGGAACAACAACCCGACGTAATGGTATTGGACTTATCCATGCCCGGCATCGGCGGATTAGAAAGCATACGCCGCATCTGCAACCGTGACAGTGCCGCCAAGATACTGGTATTTAGCGTTCACGATGAAATGGTTTATGTAGACAGGGCCATGAATGCCGGGGCAAAAGGCTACATCACCAAAAACAGCGCCCCCAGCATCCTGGTTGCGGCGATACAAAAAATAGCCGCCGGTGAGATTTATATAGAACAAGGCTTGACGCTTAACATAGCCCCGCAAAATAGCGAGGCCGACTATCAAACCATTATAGATACCCTGTCTCCCAGGGAATTCGACATATTCTTGCTGCTGGCAAAAGGCTTGACCGCCCACAAAATCGCCGACGAACTATGTCTGGGCTATAAAACCGTCGCCAATTACGGTACGCAAATCAGGAGCAAACTAAACGTATCATCGGTCGCCGAGCTGGCGCATATTGCAATGGCGCTGGGGGTCATGAAGAATTGAAGGTAATGGATAGGTGTTTTACCATTAACTTACCCGTGCTTTCTCAATAAATTGAACAAGCCGTTCATAGTCATCTTTTTCAATATTAGTGTAGCGCAGCCCGATTTTACATTGCTCGCTGGACATGCGCCGCGAAAAAACCACATTACAACGTATTACGATGTTGGATGACAGCCCATCATCAGGCAGATTCAGGTCAACCTCCACGGATACCGGCTTGCCGTCATGAACAAAACTCCCCCCCGGCGTAATCATGTTCCGTTGCTTGGTGTGACACTCGACGCCCAGCCCTTTGCTGGAAACATCTACCGCAACCACCTTAATCCGCACCCCCTCCTCGGTAGTGACAATAGCAGAAACCTGTATCGGAATCCTTTGATAAAGCCTTCTCTCCATAACATCAACACCCACTACAAAAATTGCTTAAAGGGTCCAGTGTAAAAAAATAATTATTCTAATGCAACCGATGATGCAGAGCGCTTGTTAAGAAGCAATAATATTGTTGAACACCGGTAACTTTCAATAGCCATACGCTTTAAAATACCTCTGGCTCAATCGTCATATATTGTTAGGCCAAGACCTTCCAGGTTTTAAAAACCTGGAAGGTCTAAATACGGTCGGGATATAAACAGTTACATTATTTATTAACGCCGACAGGTTAATGGCTATCCCCTTATCACTCGATTTAAGACAGTATCTGCCGGAATGATGGCTTAGCTGAAGATTATTACCCATTAAAAAAGGTCTTTTGCCAAATATAGAGAAAATTTTCGAAAAGTATTATCGCGCGAATTCAGTTACCTAGCACAATTTTGAGCTACATGTAAGCATAGACTTACAGATGTAAGCTTTAGCTGTCAATACATGAGCACGTTTTTGAGGCACAATGCGCCGTCGCTTAACCTTGTGCCGGCGGCTCGGCAAGAACACACTGAGGAGCGGCTAGCGTCTTTATAAGTGGCTGATGCGGATTTTGTTGCCTTAGTCATCTTCCAAGTAACTTGTCACCTTTTCCACGGACAAGGTAATTTAATTTTAGAGAAGGAGCGTAAAATGAAACGAATACGCGATGCTCAACTTTTAAACCTCAACCAATGACTCAAAAAGCAAAGTCGGGTTGCCCATTAGTTTTCCCAAGAAGCAGCCCATAGTGTGGGCAAGCAGTTTACGGATGAAACGGTTA
>SCPZ01000065.1 GCA_004299305.1 Methylobacter sp. | reverse complement strand
TTGAGCAATTCCTGTGGCGAGACTTGTTGCCTACTTCAGTATGCCATCCATGGCTTCTGGATCCCGGCAATCCCTGCCGGGATGACGTGCTCTTAAAGACTTGTGTATAAAGATGAGCGCAGCGCGTGGGAACGAGGGGGAATGACGGTCTCGCGAAGCTGGAGCTTCGCTAACTGGGTTTCCAAGCTAAAGTTGGGGAACCAGCGCATCCAGTCAATTTTTGTTCCGCTTTAATGGGAAGCCAAATTTAAGGCTTCCAACTTAAGCTGGGACAGATAACATCCCTTCAAGGGATGTTATCTGTCAAATCGTCGCGCTTTAAATGGGAAGCAAAACTTAGCAATCCAGGGCATATATTCTTCACCTTGTCGACGGTGCATAAAAAAGCACAGTTGCACCGGACTGATGCAATCAAGCCGCTAAAAATACCCCCCCCCTCAAGTCCGCCCGTAATTTCATTTTCCTATTTATCGATAAAAATCAGTTAATAACAATTAGTTAACTACGCCCCATAGACTTCTTTAACTAAAAAAGACAGTTTATGGCGCGATGTTTGCTTCCATGAAATTAAGGCATTTTATTAAAGACGCTAAACAGCTCAGAATGATCGTCTAAACCTTTTTCATCAAATTGTCACTACCTTTACCTACCATACCGTTGTACTCAGTTCACGCAGTTTTGTATCGAGGATAAGTCAATGTCTAGCGAAATTATGTCATTAATCACCTTTGTTGAATCCTATTTAGCATGGCTCTCAAGCATGTCAGGAGAATTGGCGACATTGAGCCTGCTTATTGCATTTGTCGTCTTGTCGGCTGTTGAGCTTAACTGTCCCTCACGCAAATTGCCCTTGAAACAGTTGCGTCGGTCTTATCAAACTAATATCGGCCTGTTTATTTTCAACAGCCTCATTGTCTCGTTATTGTCGGCAACACCGTTATTGATGCTGGCCGACCACTATTCAGACCGTGGACTGCTAAGCTATATTTCCGATCCCGCATGTAAGGCCCTGTTATCGTTCCTGTTGCTCGATTTGCTGCTGTATTTCTGGCACAGGGCCAGTCACAGCTTCGATAGCCTGTGGATGTTCCACAAAGTGCATCATAATGATCCTTACTTAAATGTCTCGACCGCATTTCGACTGCACATTGTGGAGCTGTTAATCATCACCGTTTTAAAAGCGGCTTACATTATCCTGCTCGGCGTAGACACCACGATGGTGCTCACTAATGAAACCCTGCTGACCTTGTTCATCATGTTTCATCATACCAACATTTCATTTCGCGGCGAGAAACGCTTGGCGCACGTCATAATCTCGCCCTATTTGCACCGCGCGCACCATTCGACGGAGCGTGCCGAGCACGACAACAACTACGGCGCGGTATTTTCGATATGGGATCGTCTGTTCGGCACCTTGACAGAACGGGAGCCCCTGGAAATCGGCATTAAAAACAGCTCGCCGCAAAGCATTTTAGGCTTGGTAAAATTCGGCTTTAGCCCGGCAACACCGGCACCGACTCCTGTTCCTGCCTATGAACTGGATTTGAACCTTAAATCGATGATCGCCGAAGCGGCCTATTACAAAGCGGAAAAACGCGCTTTTACACCTGGAAATGAGTTGCGCGACTGGCTGGAAGCAAAAAGGGAAATTATCAGGATGGTTTATGGCGATAAATATATCGGCCAGCAATCAAACGCATCCGACTGCTCTTCAATACCTGGACCTTTTACGCTTTGTTAACCATGCCTTGCATGGCTTCCAGGTAAATTTTAGCTGTATCTATTCAGCGAAAAAAGAAATGGAACACCGATGCCACGGATAGGACGGATAATCACTGATTAAAAGCGCAGAATATTCTCAAAAATCCGTGTAAATCCGTCTTATCTGTGTCGCCTCGGCAATTGCTCCTGCATTGCTCTACCTCCTGCATACAAGTCGTAGAGTCGCCTACTTTTGGCATCCGTGTTCCATTTTTCTAACTGCCAAGGTGTCAAGACTATTAGAACTCGATAGTTTATTCTCTGCACGTTACCTGAGCGCTTAGATTGCATGAAGAGAACTTCAATATCTATTTATTAGATAATATAATCTAATAATATCGCTTTATTAAAACAAAAATCCCCCCTAAGCTATACCCAACCACAACAAACTGTCGTAAAAAACTACGGCCTTGTTTGCAAGGTGTTTTCGATGTCACTTTTTATCAGTACCTCCTTCTTCTACAGGGATCGTTTTTTGGGCGGGTTTCGACCCGCTTTTTTTTAAAAAAGGGAAAGGTACGGATTTTTTTAAGATTCGACCGAAATATGACCCCATTGCAATACCCCATTCACGGCAAGCGGAGGCGGAAAATCCGTCGACATACATAACTTTTTATCAAATCTGAGGAATAACAACATGCCATTACAAAATTTAGTTGAATATTTCAATGACCGATTTGCACAGCAACATCGCTCCAGCTTTAGTCCCTTTATTCAGGAAGAAGGCGCCATCAGCGCCCTATTCGGTCAAATTAAAATAAGCAGCGTTTTTTCGCCCATACGCCTCGCCCAAAAACCCGCTGAGGTCATCGGTCATGCCGCGAAGCTTAAAGTTTCCACCCATGACGTTCAGTACCTGTATTCAGACGAAATTGAAAACCTGCTGAGCAACCAGCCGCACCAAGCTAGCGATTTTGAATCCATCATCAATTTTGATCGCTTATCCCGCACCGTCCACATGCTCAATTACCTGCCTTTAACCCATTTGCAGGGCTCACTGTTCGTGGAAGTCGATCCGCGGCATATACTGGGCATTAAACAGGATCATGGCGCCTACTTTGAAGAAGTGATCGGACAGTGCGGCTTGGAAACCAAAAATGTCGTGATCATTATGGCCGTCAACAGCCACTATGCCCGGCATTACCAGGAACTGGTCACCGGCCTGGATAATTACCGGCATCGGGGGTATCAAATCGCGCTTAAGTTCGATTACGTCGCGCAGGAAAGCCAATCGTTCGACCTGATTACCAAGCTGTCTCCAAATTACGTCAGTTTATCGGCGCGGCATCTTGATAAAATACGCGACAATGCCCTGCTTGAAAAATTACACGACTTAAGCGCGCTGGTAGCATCGACAGGCGGGCAAAGCATCCTGTTGCAAATAGATCAAAAAAAATCCGATCAACTGGCCCGCAATACCGGTTTTAACTTGGTACAAGGCAGTTATTACGAACGCCCATCGGGGTCCGTGTTCTTACAGGAATCAGTTGACGCAGAAGCAAGCGCCAATGCTTAGCCGCTAGATACTGACAAGATAAGCCGTAAAAAATATATACTCGACACGGGCGCGAATTGCAGCTTTTGCCCCCTCTCCCTTCGGGCATAAGTATCTACACAAGTACCAGCTCCTTCTCCCTTGATGGAGAAGGTTGGGATGACGACTGCATGGATGCAGGAGGTAGAGCAATGCAGGAGCAATTGCCGAGGGGGATATAAATGCTTGTTTTTATTCTCCTCACCCCAACCCTCTCGGTAACTGCTCCTGCGTTACTCTACCTCCTGCATCCGTGCAGTCGTCCAGCAGGATGCTTACATGGATGTAGGTAGGTATCTGTTAGCTTCAAAACCCGCATCTATAGACTCATGTAACTATGTAGACATGCAGATGTTTTTTTGCCTTTATCCCTTCGAGTGCAGCGTTTACAATACCCACCTCCCAAGAGTGGACGCTTTTCACGTCTACTCGACTTTTTCCATAGGGTATTTCTCCAAAAAAATGATGTGCTTGGAGTTTACTCTGTCTACCTAAGATTAACCCATAAGGCCGCCTAATGCTCCGATCCGAATCTTTTTGGAACGACCTGCGTATTTTTACCCAACAGCATAGCCAATTCGGCTTGCTTTTTATCCTTGCCCTGATTATTGCCGCTTCGCTCTGGCGTTGGCGACCGCAAGACCGTAAACCTGTTACCGCCACGTTACTGTTTTTTATGGCTGCACTTTGCGGTCTTGCGCTCAGCGGTGTGCTGGCTGCGCTGGATATTAAAGCGCTGGCAAAAGGATTGCACGGGCTAAGCGTGTTTGCCGTCGGCATGGTGGGGATTCGGCTGTTCGGTTTGTTTTTGTTCCGTTTGATTTTGCCTCTATGCCGAATCAGTCTGCTGCGTATCCTTGAAGATTTGGCCGAGCTCGCCGGCTACTGCGCCTGGCTGATCATGCATTTGCATACTGCGGGGCTCGATTTGTCCGGCATCATTACCACGTCGGCGGTGATGACCGCCGTGCTGGCTTTTTCGATGCAAGACACTCTAGGCAATATTCTTGGCGGCTTGGCCCTGCAATTGGATAGCTCGATCAAGGTTGACGACTGGATCAAAGTGGACGACGTCAATGGCCGCGTTGCCGACATCCGCTGGCGATATACGGCGATAGAAACACGCAACTGGGAAACCGTTATTATCCCGAACAGCTTGTTGATGAAGGGTAAGTTTTCCGTAATCGGACGTCGTAGCGGCCAGCCGCTGCAATGGCGGCGCTGGATATATTTTGAGGTCGGCTATGAGCATTTTGCCGGACAAGTTATCGACATTGCCCAAAGCGCAGTCTGTAATGGACACATCGACAATGTTGCCGAGACTCCGACGGCTAATTGCCTGCTTATTGACTTTAACCCCAGCGCGGCGCGCTACGCTTTACGCTATTGGTTAACCGATATTGAACTCGATGATATTACCGATTCGGCCGTGCGCAGCCGGGTCTATGCGGCCTTGCAACGGGCCGGAATACAACTGCCGTACCCGCAATATCATGTTCATTTGACCAATAAAGACGATAAATACGAACAGAACAAGCGCCTGCGCCGTATCAAAGAGCGTATGGACGCCTTGCAAGGGGTGGAATTATTCAATACCCTGCATGACGATGAACTGGCCGAAATTGCCGAACAACTGGTTTACACGCCCTTCGTGCAAGGCGATATTATGATGCGTCAAGGTACGAGGGCGCATTGGCTTTTCATCATTGTAAGCGGCGTCGCCGATGTATTCCTGGAATTGCCGGATGGCGGGCGTAGGCGAATCAATTCAATTCATGGCGGCAGTTTTTTAGGTGAGATGGGTTTGATGACCGGCGATCCCCGTAGCGCGACTGTCATCGCTCAATCCGAAGTTTTGGCTTATCGATTGGACAAGGAGTCGTTTCAAAAAATCCTGGATAAACGCCCCGAGCTTGCTGTGGAAATCAGTAAAATTTTGGCGAGCCGCCGTTTCAGTATCGATAACTTGCAACAACAGTTGGATAGCGAATCCGTGGCGCAACTCATGGCGCAGCAACAAAACAGTTTTCTTGAACAGATTCGCGGTTTCTTTGGGCTTGAGAGCCTTGGCAAGTCATTTAGCTGATGATTCGGGCCGATTAGTTTTGTGGCGTCAGCACCAATGCGTCTGCTTAATGCTCATGCACCTTCTCTTGCAGCCAGACTTTAATCAGTGATTGATAGGGTACGTCACGCGAATTGGCTGCGGCCTTAATGGAGTCCAGCAAATGTTGCGGTAAGCGCAGAGAAATCGTTTTGGTTGTTGGTTTTAGATTAGGCAGCACCACGGATTGGGCTTTACTCCAGTCGAGATAATCGGTGGAGTCGTTGGCCTCCCAAAAAGCCTGCTCTTTTGCCTCGCTTGTGAATTGCGGGATAGTTTTAAGTCGTTTGCTCATAAATCAAACCCTGAAATTTTAGATACAGCATTTTCAAATCCAGTTAATTACTAAAAGAGCTGCGATGTTTATTGAAACTATGAGAGGAAGGAGTGCAAGCTTCGCCTAAAGCGCCTACTTTTGGTGCTTGCTAGCGCAGGCGAAGCCTGCACTCCAGCGACCATGATAACGACATGGCTTTTTAATTGTTAGCAACTAATTTAAATTGAAAACGCTGTAAGTCAATCATGACTGCATATTATGAAAATATACACGATATAGCAATGAACTGGCATGTTTTACCCTTGCCAATGCGGCGGAGTGGTGTTTGGGAAATAAGGCAATCGCTCCATGCGCTCTATAAATCCGCTCAGCTTATGGCCCAGCAAAGCGCCTGCGACCCGCTGGGGCCAACGTTCATGCAGCCGTTTGACCAATGCCAGCAAGGGGTAGATGGTAAAATCCGCCACAGAAATGTTGCCGACAAAATAGTCGCCGTGTAGGGCCTCTTCAAAGTAGTCCAGCTCACGGCCTAAACCAGTCAGCGCAGCTGTAATTGCTGCCGGTTCGCCGTCGCCATCTTGACGAAGCAGGGTCAACTCCATAAGTTTACGTAACGCCGGGTACAGATAGCTATACGCTTCGGCCGACAAACGACGGGCGATTGCGCGGTCTTTTGGTGTAGACGGAAAAACCGGATATTCAGGATAACGCTCCTCCAGATATTCAACGATGGCTAAAGCTTCCCAGATGGCGAAATCATCATCGACCAGCGCGGGGACTTTACCGTGGGGATTAATCGCTAAATAGCCCGCTTGTTTCAATTCACCATTTTGCAGCGACAATAACTTGAATTGATAGGGAAGCCGCTTGTGCTCAAGCACCAGCCACACGTTCCATGAAAAGGGCGAGCCCGAGCCGTAGTAAAACTGAATACTCATAAAAAATCGACTTTTAGCAAAGTCAGCGCCAGCGTCATTTGGCAGAAGAAGCCGACGCTAAAAGCAAGGGTGCGCACTACCGGAATTGCCGAGACATAAGCAAGCAGATGAATAAGCCGGGCAAAAAAATACACCATAACCGCTAAGGCTGTAGACGAAGTGCCGCTGCCGGTTAACTGGATAGCCAACACTAAGGGCGCAAAGATCACCAGGTTTTCGACCGCATTTGCATGTGCTTTCATCAACCGTTCAGCCCAGCCCGCTTCCGGTCGAAGCCGGGGAATCCGTAAGGTCGCCCAAGCGCCCTGCTCAGCAATGCGATTTAAAATAATGGCTAGCCAAAAGAGGGCCGTCATCAGTATCGTCAATACCAGCCAATACAATTCCGTTGTTAGTTCATTGTTCATTTAGACGTCTCCTCTTTGCGAATGGCAGATCATGCGTTCAGCTCTTGTCCCGGAATATGATGATGGTTAAGCAATTTCCAGATTGAGATAAGGTGAAACCACAGCCAAAGCGGCGCGGGGAGGAAAACCGCATACATCATGGTGTGGTATGGCGTAATGGTCGGCAGCAGAATCAGCGATAGCGTACTGGCGACTATCAAAATATCGGCCAAGCCGAAAATATTGGCAAACCATGCCCGGCGTATCCCGTCCGCGCCTCTGGCTAAGGCGAATGCGGCAATGAGCCCAAAAAAACCGGCGGCGATATGCGTCCAACCATCCAAAATGCCGAATGTTTTAGGTAGGCTGCCAAGGCTCGCCATCATTAAAAAATTTGCGCCGAAAAATACCCGAATACCCTGCATCAGCATCAATTGTTGTTGATCGAGCGCCAACAGCCGATCCCGAATTTGGGGAAGCAACAACAGCATGGCCCCAACAGCGCCCACCGCCGCAAAGACTAGCGCAAGAAAAGCAATGCCGGATAGTTCGGCGGGAAACATGCTTTTTGTCGACAGTCCCAGATGCAATAAAGCAAGCCATGCCAGCATCCCTATGCCAATATCCACCGGCAACTTGCCGTTTCCCTTGCCCAGGGAAACAACCCAAAGCGTGTAGATAATCATCGTAATATCAAGCCCTATAGCGAACCAAACCGATGTAATGTCAGGCATATTGAATAACTCCTCGTTTAAATATAATGTGTAGTACAGTATAGGAACGTGACGAGGTTGCAACAATGCTCAAATCAACTGAAAATAATGCCGAAACGACTGATTTTGACGCATTAAGCGATGTATTAAGCGCTTTGCGGGTCAGCGGCAGCATTCTGCTTAACGAAGATTACGCGCCGCCGTGGGGTATAGCGATTCCCAACGCTGACAAATTGCGAATGGCATTGAAAGCCCCCAAGGCGACGCATGTGATCGCTTTTCACTTGGTCAAACGCGGCTATATCGAAATCGCGCCCGATAATGGAGAACCGCTAATCATCGAAGCCGGGGAAATGGCAATTTGCTTTGGCGGCGCGGCCCATCGGATTTTGCAAGGCACAGGCGGGAAAACCATAGCGGTTGAAGCATTGCTTAGCGGGGGCAAGAACCCGTTTCAGCCGGAAGACGGCTGCAAGGGACGCGGCGCTTCGCTGATGTGCGGCGTTTTTATGATGCATAACGTTACCCTCAACCCGCTCTTTGCCGCGCTTCCGCCGTTGTTTCATGCCTCGGCGCTACGCCCCGGAAGCCTGCACAAGTTGCCGGAAGTTCTTAACTGGATGAGCCAAGAAACCGGGCAAATGACCCTGGGTAGCGCTTACGTTGTTGACCGCCTTTTGGAGTTACTCTGTATTGAGATCCTGCGCGCTCATATAGAAAACGTCGCATCCACAAAAACAGGATGGCTGGCAGGGCTTAAAGATCCCGTAGTCGGTAAAGCAATCGCCATGATCCATTCCCGTCCCGGAGACAGCTGGACGGTAAAACGTCTGGCCCAAGGCGTAGCGATGTCCCCATCACGGTTTGCGGCGCGTTTTTCGGCTGCGTTAGGGGACAGCCCGATGGCTTATGTGACGAAATGGCGAATGAATGTGGCCGGTCGGCTTTTAGATGAAACGCAGCAAGGCATTGGCGAAATTGCCTCAGATGTCGGTTACGACAATGTGGCGGCGTTCGCGAGAGGTTTTAAACGGCATCTGGGCGTCCCGCCCGGCGCATGGCGCAGTCGGCAGTATTGACGGCTATCCTTTTTCGGTGTGAGGCTTAAGTTGTATCGGGCTATCGACTTAAGTTGTAGAGGCCGATAAATAATTATTTTGTTATCAATTGGTTATACTGATACTTTCTGCTAGGATTTTACAGCTGGTTGATTTTGTGCCATGTACAGAGCAGTATTTTCAATGCATTTGTCCCCATTAAACTTATGGATATTGCAAAATAAATTACATGATGGTAAGTATACATAGAGAGAACCAAGGCGATTAACAAGAATAAATATACCCAAATGGCGCAGGATTTTTGTTCGTCTGCAACGACTGCACGGATGCAGGAGGTAGAGCAATGCAGGAGCAATTGCCGAGGCGTAAAAATGGGCGCATAGCGAGCTATGCAACCATTTTTGCAACGCAGGAGACGGGCAAAAAGACCAGTCAGTTGGGTATATTTTTCGCAGGAAATCGCCCAAGGTAACTCGCAATAAATACCCCAGTAAAAGTCGCCACAGATTACATAGGTTTATTTTTCGCCTCTTTTTTCAAGGAGAAAGCGGAGGGTTGCCGAAAACCTAATATCGATAACTAAAATAAATAGGACGAGTGAACGATGAAAAAATTAACATCAATATGCACAGGTTTATTATTGGTAAGCGCTGCTGTTTTCGCTGAAGATCATTCCGTTGCAGCGCTGGAACAAGCCAATGCGGCGGTAGTTTATGGTGAAGCAGGTCATACATCGCATTTGCTCGAACACGCAAAGACGGCATTAGACCACTTGCTAGCCGCTTCCATAACAGCAAAAGGCGTGTCAAAAAAATATTTGGAAGATGCTGTTACGGAACTGCAAGAAGCCATTGATCATGGCGATATGGGGCATGTCGGTGCGGCTACTAAACATGCTAAAGCCGCTGTAAGAGATATTAAAGCCGGCAACAAATAATATCAACGAGGCATACAGCCGAAGTAAAAATAACATTTAGTTATGAAAATATTAGCTATCGTTCCCACGCTCCGGCGCTCGTCGTTATACACAAATATTTAAAAGCACGTCATCCCGGCAGGGATTGCCGGGATCCAGAAACCATGGAGGGCGATACCGGAACAGACGCAAGTGTCACATGGAGACTGCTCAATAAAATCAAGTGTTCACATCCCTGTGCTCTCGGCAATTGCTCCATGCATTGCTCTACCTCCTGCATCC
>SCPZ01000064.1 GCA_004299305.1 Methylobacter sp. | reverse complement strand
AGGCGCCTCTAGGCGACACAGATAGAACGGATAATCACTGATTAAAAGCGCAGAATATTCTAAAAAATCCGTGTAAATCCGTCTTATCTGTGTCATCCGTGTTCCATTTTTCTAGCTGCCAAGGTGTCAAGATTATTAGGATGCGGTAGTTTATTTTCTGCGCGTTACCTTAATTCTTTAATGATATTTAATGAAAAAAATAATATTTGCATTAGCTGTAGTCTTTTTTATTTCAGATTGCAATGCTGATGCTAGAGTTTTGGCGGAAATACTGGCAGCAAGAAGCGCCAGGGCTAAAAGCAGTGTTTCGAGAAGTAAGCTCCTGAAGAAAACAGCTAAGGCAAAAAAGAACACTGCGAAAAGCAAGAGATCGAAGAAAATAATTGGCGCTAAATGCAGTGTTTTAAAAGATATAAAACCGAAAGACAGGGTTACCAAGGAAGACCTGGATATTAGAAATAATATCGCTTATTTGCCCAATGAAGATAAACCGTTTACGGGAAAATATGAGGAGTATCATTCAAATGGAAAGAAATATATTGAAATCAATTACAAAGATGGCAAGAGAAATGGATCGCTTATTATGTGGGATGAAAACGAGCATAAAATAGGCAAATTAAACTATAGAGATGGAGATCAGTCGGATTGAATGCCGAATGATCTAATGCCTCCAGTAAATCAGGTGCGATATATTGAATTTGTGCCTAGAGTAGATCGCAATCAATAGGGTAAAAAATGGATAAAAAAATACCGGATACTACTAAGATAGATAAAAAATATCGCTACCTCATAATCCTAGCCATACTGAGCGGCATAGTTGGAATCGGTTTTTTATCAGTCCGGTCAGCGATTGTTGGAATACCAATGTTATTCCTTTGTCTCTGCTTTTGTGCGCTGGCTGTGGTTAATCGTCTATACAGGCCTAGACCCTATAAACATAGAAAAAGAAGCAATTTTATGTAGATAAAATGCCAATGTATCAAGCTATGGCAAGCCGGTAATAGAAGTCGGCATTTTCGGTCAATTTAGCAACTACTTTCGCGTCGAGATGACCGCTTGCAACGCGCGACTGTAAATTATTGAGGATATATTCAAGACTCATGGTCTGGCGATAAGGTCTTTGTTGCGCTAACGCCTGGAAAATATCGGCAACTGCAATAATGCGGCATTCCAGATCCAGTTCTTTCTTCTCGGTTTTAAAAGGATAGCCATCGCCGAGCAAGGTCTCATGGTGGAGTCCTGCCCATACCGGAATCTTTGAGTCGTCAAACACGCGCTGTAGGATGCGGAAGGTGTCGTAACTATGGCGGTGCATGGTGGCCCTTTCTTCCGGCGTTAGGCCGCCTGGTTTGTTGATGATGTCTTCCGATACCCGCAATTTGCCGATGTCATGCAGCAGTCCGGCGATTTCAACTTGTTCCAGCTCGTAACCTTCAACGCCGAAATCAATAGCCAATTGCCGGGCGATATGCGCTACCCGTTGCGAGTGTTCATCGGTGTACGGGGATTTAGCGTCCACCACGCGAGAAAACAGCCGCGCCAGCTCTTTAAGCGCAGGAATATCGAGTAGGCTTGTTGGAATACGGCTGCCGATACGGCGTAAATCTTCATCCAGATATTCGGGCTCCATGGCTAGCCAAAAAGCCTCGATATTGGCGATTTCGGCAAAGGCATTTACCAGCTCCGGTGCAAACAATACGCCGGATAGCGCTTGGATTTTCGTGATAATCGCCGGATACTCGGTCAGGATCAGGCCGCTGTTCAGGAAATTTGCTTGTAACACATCGATACGATCCGCCAGAAACAGCAGATTGGCGCGCAAACGCAGGTGATGATCAATAGGCGTATCCAGCAGTTTTTCCCAGCGGCTGTGATGATAGCGAATCTCGGTGGATAAATGCGCCAATGGCTCACAGGCCGACAAATAAGCGGCGCCACGGATGCAATGTTCCTCGGCGCCGTCCCATTCCAGTGTTTCTGTGAGGCGGCGGTGTTCATGAATTCTGGAAACGCCGCAATCATGCAACATGCCCGAGTAAAGGATGGACAGGCAGTCAAGCTCAGGCCAATTCAGGTGCATGGCAATAGCCCTAGCCATAATAGCTACCCGTTTGCCGTGCCTGATTTCATCGACCCCGACCAAATCTAATGCGCAGCTTAATGTGGTAATGGCGTTATGTAGATCAATATGTTGTAGTTTCATGGCACACGGAGCTCCGCTGGGTGGCGAATCGGTTCGATGGAAATGCCTGGATTTTGCCAGGCGAGCCGCTACTTGTCTTTAAAAACTTGGGGCTTGATGGTATGGCAATTCTGGAACCGGCGTGTTTTTTTTTGCCGATATTAATACAACCCATCGATAACTATTAATTTTTCGTAAACTCTTGAGCTTGGGAGGGCTGAGTAATAACCTGTTGAAAGTCTGCGGCAATTTGCCGCATTCCATTGTTTGGTATTTACCGTTAGGATGCATTCAACTCTTGAGATGCAAATTTCCTTTTCGGAAATCAGAGTTTATATCCTTCTCGAATGCGGTCGAATCAGCCGCATTTTTTTTGCCTGCAAGAATGTAAGCGAGCGGTGTTGTTTTGTGCCGCTGGAGCAAAAAAAGTAAGCCGAAGCTTGAATTAGATCCATTAATCCCGCGGCACAGTGTGACGCGCGACAATTTGCCACATTCCATTGTTTTATTTTTACCGTTAAGATACATACAACTCTTGAGATACAAATTTCCTCCTCGAAATTCAGAGTTTATATCCTTCTCTAATGCGGCCTAATCGGCCGCATTTTTTTTGCCTGCAAGAATGTAGGCAAGCGGTGTTGGTTTTGTGTTGTTTAGGCAAAAAAGGCAAGCTTGAGCACCTTCCGCGTATTTTGGTACGCGACAATTTGCCACATTCCATTGTTTCATTATTATCGTTAAGATACGCACAACTCTTGAGATACAAATTTCCTCCTCGAAATTCAGAGTTTTATATCCTTCTCTAATGCGGCCTAATCAGCCGCATTTTTTTTGCCTCGTTTTTACCTACATGGATGCAAGAGGTAGATCGGGGAACTACTTAACCCAGCTTGAATCCAACAAAAAAGCCGCCAACCCCGCTGACGCCCTTACTGGTGATGTTAGTCAGGCGATTGACCAGGAACCCGCCGGAGTTTTTTGCAGCTTCCGTGGCGGCACTGGCGACATGTTGCAGCTTTTCATCGGTTATATCGATGATGTCGTAATATTCCGCAACAAACAGCATCACGATGACCGCTCCCCCCAGAAATAACGCCGTGCGCAACATTTTTTTTGCGAAATAACCGACTGCCAGTCCGATAACAAACGGCGCACCAACATTGCCCATTAAAAAGGTCGAGGAAAAGATGTCGGTAGAAGCGGCTGTTGTGTCGACTGAAGGGAGGGTCATAATTCTGTTTTTCCGTGGTTGTAATGATTGCGTTGGGCTAGTTTTTCTTGGGTAAGAAAATAACCGAACGATTTATATTTTTTTATTTTATCACTAAACTCAATCGCTTCAGAAAACAAAACGATACGGCCAATACGAGCAGAAATGCATAGGCGCTCAGGTTTTAAGGGCCGGGTTTTATTAAAAAAATATCAGTCAAAGGATATATAATCGTACAATCTTTTTGATTTTTACTACAAAACCTTAGCCAAATCTTTAGGTTGGATGAGAACATTATGTATTCAGTTGAAGTTTTTCCATGGAATAAAAATTTCGAGACCGGAGTGCCGCTGATTGATGTACAGCACCAGCGATTGGTTGAGTTGTTAAACGTGCTGGCCGGTCACTTGGCTTATCAATCCGACGTACCTACCTTGAACAATGTTTTCAATGAATTGGCTGAATACGCTATTTATCATTTCCAGGAAGAAGAAGCTATCTGGCATGCGTTCTTCCCTGAAGACGCCTGGGAAACAAAGCATAAAAATGATCACAGGCGATTCCTGACGACCGTAAACAAGATAATGGGTGAGAAAAACCTTAGGCCCTTAGATCAGGTGATTGAGGGGATTCTTACCTTCCTGACCCAATGGCTGGCTTTTCATATTTTGGATACTGATATGAGAATGGCCAAGGTCGTATTGGCGGTGCAATCCGGCATACCCTTGAACCTGGCCAAGGAGCAAGCTGACCATGAAATGAGCGGGGCGATGAAGGTGCTGATCGAAACCATGCTCGCCATGTTCGATGCGCTCTCTTCACGCACTATGCAGCTGGCAAAAGAGGTTATCGAACGCCAGAAGGCCGAGCAGGCCAGTCAAGATGCATTGGATCGCCTCCAGAAAATCGCCAGCCAGGTGCCGGGGTTGGTGTTCCAGTTTCAGTTGTTTCCCGATGGCAGCTCCCGCATTCCTTACGCTAATGAGGCTATTCGCACTATCTATCGAGTCAGCCCTGAAGCAGTCAGTGAAGACGCGACCAAAGTGCTTGCCGCCTTGCATCCCGATGACTTGGAAAATTTTAAGGCGTCTTTTAAGGCATCGGCTCAGGACTTAACGCCATGGCGTCAGGAATATCGGTTGCAGTTTAACGATGAGCCCGTCTGTTGGCTATTCGGCAATGCGCTACCCCAGCAGCAGGCGGATGGATCGGTGCTTTGGCACGGCTTCATTACCGACATCACCAAGCAAAAGCAGGATGAGGTAGACCTTCGCATCGCCGCCACTGCCTTCGAATTGCAGGATGCCATGTTGGTCACCGATGCACACAATGTCATTCTTAAAGTCAACCAGGCATTTACTCGAATCACCGGTTACAGCGCTAAGGATGTTATTGGTAAAACGCCTAATTTGCTCAGTTCAGGGCGACATGACAAGGCTTTTTATGCCGCAATGTGGGAGAGCATCAATCGTACCGACGCATGGCAGGGCGAAATATGGAATCGTCGCAAAAACGGCGAAGTGTATCCTGAATGGTTGATCATTACGGCGGTGAAGGAAGCCGATGAAAAAAATGAACAGGTTAATCATTATGTTGCATCTTTTTCCGATATTACCTCCCGCAAAGCCGCCGAGGAGGAGATCAAACAGCTGGCCTTTTATGATACCTTGACCAAGTTGCCCAACCGCCGTTTGCTGCTGGAGCGGTTAAAGCACAGCATCGAAGTGGAACGACGTGACGGCAGTCGATTGGCATTACTGATGCTTGACCTGGATCGTTTTAAAGCGGTCAACGACAGTTTGGGACATTCGGCAGGCGACGAGTTATTGCAGCAGGTCGCTGCACGCATTTTGGCAAGGTTACGTGATGTCGACATGGTGGCGCGTCTAGGCGGTGATGAATTTGTGGTATTGCTGGAAGACATTGCACATCCTGAAGATGCCGCACGGGTAGCTGAAGAAATTATCCACGTTTTAAGTAAACCCTTTCAATTGGCCCAAAGCAACGATGTCCAAATTGGCGCCAGCATCGGTATCAGCTTGTATCCTGAACATGGCGCCAGCTATGAAATACTCATGGATCACGCCGATGCCGCCTTGTATCAAGCCAAAGACCAGGGACGCGGCTGCTATGCGTATTTTTCTGAAGACCAGACGCTTGCAGCCCGCGAACGCATTGCCTTGGAAACACGGTTGCGTCGAGCGATAGAGCAACAGGAACTGCGGGTTTTCTACCAGCCGCAGGTGGATATTGCCACAGGGCGCATAGTCGGCGCAGAGGCATTGGTACGCTGGCAGGATCCGGTAGAAGGATTGATTCCTCCGCTACGCTTTATCCCTATCGCTGAAGAAACCGGATTGATTTTGGAAATTGGCGAATGGGTGCTGCGAGAAACCTGTCGGCAAGGCCGCCATTGGCTGGATGAGGGTTTGCCTGCGCTAACCTTGGCGGTCAACGTGTCCCCTCAGCAGTTCCGGCGCGGCGATATCAGCACTTTGGTTGCTACAGTACTGAGCGAAACAGGATTGCCGGCCGAGCGCTTGGAATTGGAAATGACTGAAAGCGGACTGATGGAAAACCAGGATAATGTTATGGAGCTTCTGAACGCGTTACGCGCTCAGGGTGTCCGTCTCGCCATTGACGATTTCGGTACCGGATTTTCGTCGCTGGCGTATCTTAAGCACTTTCCCTTGGATGTGCTGAAAATCGACAAAAGCTTTATTGATGATATTCCCCATTTGCAAGACGATATGGAGATTGCCGCCACCATTATTGCCATGGGGCATATTTTGGGATTTAAAGTCTTGGCGGAAGGCGTTGAAACGGTGGAACAACTGGCGTTTTTACGGGAAAAAAACTGCGATACCTATCAAGGTTATATCAAAAGTCCCCCGGTACCGGCAAAAGACTTTGCCCTGTTGTTACGAGATCAAGGATTGAAGGTTTTTTGATTACGGTAACTGTCAATACCTAACGGCTGTAATCCAGGCTTTGACCGAGTAAAGTTAACGCGCTAATGCCTCATTCAACGCAGCAGCAAGGTCGTCATACTGAAATTTAAAGCCCTGCGCTAACAGCCGTTCCGGCAGTACGCGCTGACCGCCCAATACCAGCTGCGACATTTCGCCGAGCAGCAATTTTAACAGCCAGGCCGGAATCGGCAGCAGGGCAGGGCGTTTTAGGCATTGCGCCAGAATTTGGGTAAATTCGGCATTGGTAACAGGGTTAGGAGCGGTCGCGTTATAAGCGCCCTGCATAGTCGAATCGGCCATCATAGTCAGCGCAATATTGATCCAGTCCTGACGGTGAATCCATGACATCCATTGCCGCCCGTCTCCCAAGCGACCGCCCAAGCCTAAGCGAAACGGCGGCAACATCCGTTGTAGAAAACCGCCGCCGTTACCAACGACCAAGCCGGTCCTGATCAGGCAGACCCTGACGCCGTATTGTTCGGCTTGTTTAGCGGCAGCTTCCCAATCGGCGCAAAGCTGCTGCGAGAAATCTTCATAGGGCGTTGCTTGTTCGGTTAACACCGTGTCGCCCTGGTTGCCGTAATAGCCGATAGCGGAACCGCTGATTAACAGCTCAGGCTTTACGTCCATGCGGGCAATGCAGCTTATCAAGTGTTCAGTCAGGCCGATGCGGCTGGCCCTGATCAGCTGTTTCCTATCCTCGCTCCAGCGGGCGTCGACAATCGGCGCACCGGCAAGATTGATGATGACCTGATAGCAGTCTCCCGCGTTAAGCTGCGTAAGACTGCCCAGTGCATTAACCTCAGGGCCGCATAGTTTGGCTATGTTGTCCTGGCTGCGGCTTAACACCGTAACCGTATGGCCTTGTTCTATCAAGCTTTTAGTCAGTACGCGGCCGATAAAACCGGTACCGCCGGTAATCAGTATGTTCATAATCGTGTCCTCTTTGTCGAGAAGGAAGTCATCAATGTATTACCGCTATTGCAGTTATAGGATGTGCTGAGGTACGAAGCGCATCATTCGCGAACGATGCGCCTCCTATCGTCGGCACATTCTATGGTTGGCGCACCTTATCGCGTTACAAAAAACAACGGCATGTTCGCAATTAAACAGCTAATCATCCGTTCTCGCCGTTTTAAAACTGGCAGACGCCCCCAACAAACCGACCATAAAGAAAGCCGTGCCGACCAAGGTGAAACGTAGATTCGTCTCCTGGATGGTCATGTCGCCGGTCGCATAAAGCATGATAATGACGGCGACCAAGCCCCAGCCAATAAAACGCAACACGGCATCCATAATGAGTTTACCTAGCGCTTCCGATTCGCTGACCGGCGTGTCCATTCGGTAAGCGACAAAACCGCACATCAGCGCCGGCAGGATTCCCCAGCGCATATGTTCTATGAAGCTGTCCAAAAACTTGAAGTGATCTTTGTAGTAAGTCAATTCGAGTATAAGCGCTGATGCCGAAGTGCTGACAATGAAGCCCATTATCATCATCGCCATATAGAAACCATAGTATCGATCGGATTGCTCCCGTTGATGCCTGAACGCGAGTGTTCGGGAAATAAAGACCAGCGCTATCGGAAGGACATAGATCAGGATGGCATAGGCGATCCAGCGAAGCGTGGTGTAATCGAAGTGCGCCAGCGGTTGATCGGGAAACAGGAAAGCATTGTGCAGCGAGACCGAAATCTCCCGGCCCAACATGGCCCCGATGGCGGTGGCCGCAGTGAATAACAGGATATATTTATAGGTGTGTTTGAGGCGGGCCTCGTGGACGTTGCCGCCGAGCTGTTTTACCGTCGCCCAAAGCTCATTCTCGCTTGCGCTGCCGAATACGACCAGCGAGGCGAGCAGGCGGCAGAGCAGGCCGGTCAGGTGGTCCAGCTCTTTTAGCAAGTTTACTGTCTTGGTATAGTGCGGTTCGGCTTCCTTCCAGACGACCACTTTTTCCGACATCGCATTGTAGGAGATACAGATTTCCCCCCATTTCAGCGACGGTTCGTTAAAAAAACGGCGATAGGACTGTTGATTGGCGTAGTTTTGTATCCGGTCGAACAGAAGGCAGTTATGAGCCCATTTATACTCGACCGTGGCGCTGGATTTTTCAAAATCGCCGGGGTCGATGCTCGGCACTAGCAGACGATTGTTGATTTGCGCTTTTAATGTATCGTCGACCGCCGACAATCTTGATGTAATCAGGGCGTTATAGACCTCTACCGCCTTGGTCGGAATTGCGAAAGCGTCATGGATGCTGTCCCTTAATATCAGTAAGGGATTAAACCCGCTTTCCCAGATGATAGAAAAAAGAAACAGCCCGGCGGTAATTAAAGGTATGAGTGTGTTTTTGCCCAAGCCATTCAGGAGATTCACCCATTCCCCTGAGCGTAGGTTCTTTGCAATCAGCGTTACCAGCGGTTCCAAGGGCAGCCACTGCCAAGTGAGTAGCCAATAAAGTGCGGCTATCAACGAGCAGTACGATGCTATCCCTACCCAGTAGGTGCTTCTGCGGCTAAAGTATTGGGGTAGGGTCGGTTCGGCGCCAAGCTGAATCCGGCGTTTTTGAAAGGATCGGTAGGCGAGGAAGAATGCGGCGCCGGTTCCAAGAAACTGCACCGTAAAGTTAATCAAGAATTCGACAGGCATCGTGCGGCTGCTCCTAGGTATTTTTTGTAAGGTTTTAATTTAGGGAAAATGTTCAAGCCCCGCTTGATTATAAACGCGCTTAGGGTATGGCCGGTAATAACTTCCCGAAACTTGGGCTTCTCGTTTCCAAGTGGCGCGTTCGTCTTGTATACAAGCGGCTGCGGGACATTGTCATTTTGCATACCGTTCCGCTTGTTCAGAACGTGGCAAGTTAGACCTTCCAGGTTTTAAAAACCTGGAAGGTCTGCATATCGGTATGACGCTAACCCGTAGACATTTGTGTATATTTATTTTTCAGGATAAGCGATAAAAATAAAGAATGAGCGGTTAAAATTTAAACAGTTCATAGGCTTATCCGGCCTTGTTTATGCACAGATTGATTTTGTCGCAGTAAATGAGCAAGCAAGCTTGGACTGGCTTTCTGTTGCTAAAGTTTATAAATATAACCTATTGATTATTAAAGACAATAATCTTCT
This sequence comes from Methylobacter sp., assembly GCA_004299305.1. GTDB lineage: Bacteria > Pseudomonadota > Gammaproteobacteria > Methylococcales > Methylomonadaceae > Methylobacter_A. The sequence goes on along the minus strand of SCPZ01000064.1, from coordinate 3,025 downwards.
GTATAAAAATACTACAATTTAAGGCAGGGGCAGGTTTTATCGCGTCTGAACGGTGTTATATATATCTTATGCACAGAGTTATACACAGGAATTGTGGAAAAGATTGTAGGTGCTTGATTGTTGGATTTGAATGTTAAAGCCGGTAGGCAAACTCAAAAAAAGGGAGCCTAATGAACGATTAAACTCCCCCTTACCAAAAGAGAAGGTAAGTAAGAGCGCATACCGATATGCTAGCAACGCAAAGACAAAATGATAATGCGACATTTTGTCACATATAATGAGTAGGGTTGGTTTTTAACCAGGTCCCGAATAGGTGAGTAATTCGTTTAAGGAGTCATGATGTCTGAGCAAGCAAATTATATCCGTTGGTTTAATGAGTTAACGATTGATGATGTGCCGTTGGTAGGGGGCAAGAATGCCTCGCTAGGTGAAATGTACCGGGAATTAACACCGCAAGGCATCCTGATTCCTAACGGTTTTGCGGTGACCGCCGACGCTTACCGTTATGTGCTGGATCAAGCACAGGGCTGGGAGGCGCTGCATCAGGCATTGGATGATTTGAACCCTGACGATGTCGCCGATCTTGCCAAGCGTGCGCGTAAAGCGAGGGAAATAATCTACGCCGCGCCTTTTCCTGAAGACCTTGAGCTGGAAATTATCGAGGCCTTTAGTCAATTGAAAGCACAGTATGGCGACGAGCTAAGCGTTGCAGTACGCAGTTCAGCCACCGCAGAAGATTTACCGACCGCCAGTTTTGCCGGACAACAGGATACTTACCTGAATATACGCGGCGACCAGGCTTTGCTGGATTCCTGCAAACGCTGTTTTGCCAGCTTGTTTACCGATCGCGCGATACATTACCGCGTCGATCAGGGCTTCGACCATTTCAAACTGGCTTTATCGATAGGCATTATGAAAATGGTACGCTCGGACCTGGATGCCAGCGGCGTGATGTTTTCGTTGGATACCGAATCCGGTTTTACCGATGTGGTGTTTATTACCGGCGCCTACGGTCTGGGTGAAAATGTCGTGCAAGGCGCGGTAGATCCCGATGAGTTTTATGTACACAAACCTACTTTTGAACAGGGGCATCGTGCGGTATTAAGACGCACCTTGGGTGCGAAGAAAATAAAAATGGTTTACAGCGATGGACGCACCCGTGAATCTACCTGCAATATTGTGACTTCCGCCGAACAACGCAACCGTTTTTGCATTAACGATGCCGATGTACTGACCCTCGCCGACTACGCGATTAGAATAGAAAAACATTACAGCGCCAGGGCGGGGTTGGCCAAGCCGATGGATATTGAATGGGCGAAAGACGGCCTTGACGGCAGCCTGTATATCGTTCAAGCGCGCCCGGAAACTGTAGTTTCCCAATTGCGCGGCATGGTTTTGGAACAATACAGCCTTAAAGGTAAAGCCGAACCGATAGTCGTCGGCCATGCGGTGGGCAGCAAGATTGCCACCGGCAATGCGCGGATTATCGATAGCGTCGAGCAGCTAAACAGTTTTAAGCCCGGCGATGTGCTGGTTGCCGATATGACCACGCCGGATTGGGAACCGGTCATGAAAATGGCTTCGGCGATAGTCACCAACCGTGGCGGACGCACTTGTCATGCGGCGATTATCTCTCGTGAATTGGGGGTTCCGGCCGTGGTCGGTTGCGATAATGCCACGACCATGATTAAACATAATAGCCCAGTCACCGTATCGTGCGCCGAGGGCGATGTCGGTAAAGTCTATTCCGGGATACTCGATTTCGATATAAGTAGCACCGATTTATCGGGTCTGCAACGCCCAAAAACCAAGATCATGCTGAATATCGGTAATCCCGAACTGGCTTTTAAAACCAGCTTTTTGCCCAATGACGGCGTGGGATTGGCGCGGATGGAATTTATTATTACCGAATACATCAAGGCCCATCCTATGGCGCTGATACACCCGGAGCAAGTGCAAAATGCCGAAGAGCGGGAACAGTTGGGCCGGTTAACACGCAACCACGAAAGCGCTGAAGATTACTTTATCCAAAAACTATCGGAAGGCGTGGGCACTATTGCCGCCGCGTTTTATCCCAAACCAGTAGTCGTGCGGATGTCGGATTTTAAAACCAACGAATACGCGACCTTGCTTGGCGGGAGCTGGTTTGAGTTTGACGAAGCCAATCCGATGATAGGTTTTCGCGGCGCTTCGCGTTATATCCATCCGGCTTATGCCGAAGGTTTTGCGCTGGAATGCAGGGCGATGAAACGGGTGCGTGAGCAGATGGGCTTAACCAATGTCGTTTTGATGATCCCGTTTTGCCGCCGCGTAGAGGAAGCCCGGCGGGTGCTCGACTATATGGCGCAGCTGGGTTTAAAGCGCGGCGAGCAGGGATTGGAAATTTACGTGATGTGCGAGATTCCCAATAACGTTATTCAAATCGATGCTTTTTCCGAGTATTTCGACGGTTTTTCTATCGGCTCCAATGATTTGACCCAGCTTACTTTGGGTGTAGACCGCGATTCCGCGATCATTGCCGAAGACTTTGACGAACGCGATCCCGGCGTTAAGGAAATGATTCGTCTTGCCGTTGAGGGCGCGCGGCGGAACGGCAGGCATTGCGGCCTTTGCGGTCAAGCGCCGTCGGATTATCCCGAGATGGCGGCGTTTTTGGTGGAAATCGGTATCGATTCGATGAGCTTGAATCCCGATACCGTGTTACAGACTACGCAATTAGTGCTGGAAACCGAGCGGCGCTTGGGCAGGTAGTTGTTTTGTCGCCTTAGCTAAGGCAACTCGCAATAAATAATCCCCTACAGCTATCGTTCCCACGCCGGAGCGCTCATCGTTATACACAAGTGTCTGGGAGACACCGTCATCCCGGCAGGGATTGCCGGGATCCAGAGCACAGGGGTGTGAATGATTGATTTCATTGAGCAATTCCTGTGGCGAGACTTGTTGCCTACTTCAGTATGCCATCCATGGCTTCTCGGCAACTGCTCCTGCGTTGCTCTACCTCCTGCATCCTTGCAGTCGTGGATCC
>SCPZ01000063.1 GCA_004299305.1 Methylobacter sp. | reverse complement strand
GGAAGGAGTGCAAGCTTCGCTTGCTTGCTAGCGCAGGCGAAGCCTGCACTCCAGCAGCGACCATGATAACGACATGGCTTTTTAATTGTTAGCAATTAATTTAAATTGAAAACGCTGTAACAGACCTAGTACTCAGTCAATATTAATATGTCGTGTAAAAATCGTTTAGCTCAGCGTAAACCCGCTCATCCTTCGACAGGCTCAGGACGAACGGATTTACTTTACCCGTCAAAATAGGATTGACTGAGTACTAGCTTAAATCCGCCAATTTCAACATTGCTCGACCTCTTTTTTAAACGCTTTTATTTCTCTTGCCGGCCCCATGACCACCAAAACATCCCCCGCATCCAGACAGTGCTCTTTCTCCCCGATTGCAAAATGCAACTGATCGCCCAATTCCCTGTCGACAACGCCGATCAGGATCAGGTTATGCCTTTCGTTCAATTTTAAGTCACTGGTTTTGGTGTTTTCCAAACAAGAGCCTTTAGGAATTTCTATTTGCGCCATTTTTAAATCGTGCCGACCGAAAACTGTGTTATCCAGGATATTGGTAATATCCGGTTTAGTTAGTATTTCATGGGTTTTCCTGCCGCAAATCTCATAAGGATCGATGATTTTATTAGCGCCTGCGGCCAATAATTTTTCGGCCGACTCCGGGTCGTCAACAATCGCGACAATGGTAATATCCTTATCAATCGCCCGCGCCGAAATAGTTAAAAATACATTGTCGGAATCCCTCGGATAAAAGCAGAACAGGATGTCGACATTGACGCCTATGCCAATGGACCTGAGCGCATCATCATTTCGAAAGTCAATGACTTTGGTATTAAAGCCTTGCTCTGCAACCTGGGCGGCTTCGGCATCGTTTTTCCCGATAAAAATAATGCTGTATTGCTCCTGGTTTAACCGCTTCATCGCTTCCAAGGACATGACGCTGTAACCGAATACGGCAATGCGTTTCATCGTTGTCTCCCCCTTTTTAAACGGCTTTTTTCGATCTGATCGCGAAAAAAGTCGATGGCGTACTCCCTGCCTATAACCACCAACAGGTCGCTATCCCGCAATACAAAATGCGACTCAGGATTAAAATAAAAATGCTGGTTTTTTATCGGATAGCTGTTCTTATGCTTTTGATGTGTCGGGTTTGTACTGATAATACCCAGCAACATTAATTTCCTTTGTTCGAAGTCAATCTCGGCAATGCTCATCCCTTCGACGAATGATCCGGGATGCACGCATAATGTTTCCATGATGATATGGCTTTCTTCGCGGATGATGCCCAAAATAGCTTCAAAAGCCACCGGCTGGCCGATATATTCGGCGACCACCATCCCGGCTATTTCAAACGGCTGAATCACATTGCTGGCGCCAGCTTGGTAAAGTTTTTTTACGTTATCCTGGTTGTTCGCGCGGGAAATAATCCGCACATCCGGGTTTAAATGGCGACTGGTCAAGGTAATATAAACATTGATCACATCATCGCCGGTCGTGCAAATAATCGCCCTTGCGCCATTATTAATCCCCGCTCTTTGTATCACGCCATTTTTGCTGGCGTCCTCATGAATAACCAGGTAACCCAGCCGCTTTGCTTTCAAGACGTTAGATTCCCTGGTATCGATGATCACAAAATGCTGTTCGTCTTTTTCAAGTTGCTTGGCGATATGTTGCCCTACCCGGCCAAACCCGCAAATGACAATAAAGTCATTAAAGCGGTTCAGGTCGGCGTAGGTGCTGTTTTCGCGCAATTCGTCCATCTCCTCGTTAAATGCCGTAACAATGATGGAGACAAGAAAAGACAAGACGCCCAGGCCAACCAAAATCAATGCCATCGCAATGATTCGTCCACCGGTCGTCTGCGGCGATATGTCGCCATAACCGACGGTTGCCACGGTCACTATCGCCCAGTAAAAACCCTCGAACAGGTTTTTAACCTGCCCGCCATTAGCGGGATTTTCAAACAAATAAATGGCGGTACTGCCGATAAATACCAAAAAGCCCAGGAAAACGCCCAGCGTGACCAGTTCAAAACGCCTGCTGGATAAAACGTTGGCAAACAGTTTTATGCTGTTGAAATAACGGAACAGCTTAAACAGCCGAAAAATCAGGAAAACCCTTAATATCCTTAACGGCCTGTAACTAGGCAAAATAGCCAGCAAATCGATCAGGGCCAGGGGCGTGAAGACATACTGAATTTTCTTGCTAAGAATGATTCCGGCAACCTTGCCCAGACGAAAAGGAATATCCAGGTACTTGGCCTTTTCATAATGTTCAAGAATAATTTTATGATTGTCGCTGCACAGCCAGCCCCGCAACAAGTATTCAACGATAAACAGGCTGATTACGCAGTGCTCGAACAAGACTTCGCTTTCGCCCAATTTATTATCTATTTCGTAAATCAACAGAAAAACGCTGAGCATCACCAGGCAAATCATAAAAACATCAAAATATGATTTAAGCCGACTGTTCGGGTTTTCCAGCAGGTTGTAGAAAAACAGCTTGGCGTGCTGGTAACGGCTTGATGTATTTAGGAAGTAAGCAAGATCGACAATCAGCTGCGTAAACATGCTGCCGCCTGCAAGTTTTGTTCAGTGATTAACGCTTGTGTGAGGGTGTTGGCTTTCTTTGGGATTAACAACTTTTCCAACTGGCGTAATTCGCTCATTAAGGGATAAAAATTAAATAACTCATACATTTGGAGGACGATTACAGATAACATCCCTTTGAGGGATGTTATCTGTACGGCTTAAGTGGGTAGCTATAAAATCAACCTGCTTGGCTTGGTAGCATAACTATCCACACAACTTTTTTACATTATAAATACAATGGGTTGCAAGTTAACCTGACTCCCTCTCGGCAATTGCTCCCTGCATTGCTCTACTACCTACATCCATGTAGGCATCCTGTTGGAGAGGGTTGGGGTGAGGAGAATAAAAACAAGCATTTACATCCCCCTCATCAACCTTCTCCCTTAAGGGAGAAGGAGCCGGTACTTGTGTAGATACTTATGGCTTGGTAGGAACTACCGCGTCTTATCTAACGATCAATCTTTTGGCGGTATATAGCCTTCCGGCATTTCGTTGTTACCTTCAAACAGGAACTTGGTTCTTTGTTCCGCTAAAAATGCCCTGGCCTTCGGATCGAAACTGGCCAGCCCCCCCTCATTAATCAGCATGGTTTGTTTGGCTAACCATTCCTTCCAGGCTTGTTTGGATACTTTTTCGAATATTTCCTGGCCGTTGGGACCAGGAAATGGCGGAGTGTCCAGGCCTTCGGCTTCTATTCCCAATTTTACGCATTTAACCAGTCTAGTCATTTTATTCTCGTATGTGATTGCAACAGCAGCTTAATCGGCGCGGCCAAGCCAAGCTTATTAAGCTGCTCCGCTTTATACCAGACAGTTTGATTGGCTTCCATAACAAAATTTATAGGGTTATCGGATCGAACCAGCAGCGGCGTGTAGTCCAAATGATAATGGGAAAAGGTGTGCCGCCGGGTTGCCAATGCCTGCCGATCGGCAATAGGAATATTCTTGCTTAGACACCAATCCTGTGCGGCCTCAATGCCGTCGAACTCCGGCAGACTCCATAAGCCGCCCCAGATACCGGTCGGCGGTCTTTTTTCCAGCAATACCCGGTTCTCGGCATCGCTCAATAACAGCAAGGTCAGTTGCTTGATCGGCAAAGTCTTGGCCGGTTTCGAGCTTGGGAATGCCGCAACATTACCGGCGCGTCTGGCTAAACATCCGCTATGCAGCGGGCAGGCCTCACAGGCGGGTTTGCTGCGGGTACAGAGGGTTGCGCCTAAATCCATGATGGCCTGGGTGTAATCCGCGACACGATTTATCGGCGTCAATTTGGCGCTGATTGCCCACAGTTCTTTGTTGACGGCGCTGTTGCCCGGCCAGCCGGAAATAGCCCTAAACCGGGTCAGCACTCTTTTGACATTGCCGTCGAGAATCGGGTGACTTTTATTGAAAGCAATGCTCAAAATGGCTCCGGCCGTTGACTGGCCTATACCGGGTAATTCGAGCAGTTCATCCAGGGTATCGGGAAAGCGGTTTCGTTCGGCAATAAGCTGTGCGGTTTTATGCAGGTTACGGGCGCGGGCGTAATAGCCAAGACCGGACCAAAGATGCAGAACCTCATCAACAGGCGCATTCGCCAAACTCTCTATGTCGGGAAATTTTTCTATAAAGGCATTGAAATAAGGAATAACGGTCGCGACCTGGGTTTGCTGCAACATGGTCTCGGAAAGCCATACGCGATAAGGCGTTCGTATCGATTCCCTACCGATTGCGACACTTCCGCCATCCCTGGCAGTCGTCAGGCCTTGTTGCCAAGGCAAGTCTTTACGACCGTATTGGTCAAACCAGGCGAGGAGGTTCTGTTGAAAAGCGGATGGACTCATGGCAAAAATTTATCTTGGCGTTATTTTAAAAAACTTTTTAACAGGTTGCCCAATCCAGGGCCTATTTTTTTGTCGAGTTTATTGATCAGTTTGTCAATTTTCGCTTTGTTTTTATCGGTCAATAAGGACGCTATGTCTATCGTATAAGACGGTTTGCTGAGTGTTCCGCCAATATTAACGGCTATAGCCCCTTTAACAGGTTCCGGCTCAGCGGCAGTCGCATCTGAAAGCAGCTTGGCATCGATTTTATAGTCCAGTATTTCAGAATTTAGGTTTACGCTGCCCTTGCCGTCGACACGTAATTTGGAGGATGTGGCAAGCAGGTCGTTATTCTGGACCAGGCCGTTAGTGATCGTCGCCGTACCGCTCATTTCCGAAAATAATGTCTGGTCATTTTTATGCTCGGCAGGCGCCGGTACATTGATTAGCGCCTTACCTTGATCAATTATCTTTTGCAGGTTAAAGCCCTTGATCACGCCGTCTTTGAACAGGAAACTTAACCGGCCGTTCAAGGTAGACTTTAATTCGTCCGCTTTATGTCCTTGCCCTTGCAACTGTGCGGATGCGGTAACGATGCCGCTCATTCGGGCTTCACCCTGGAAGTCTTTCAGTAAAGGCTCGACTTGCACATGGTCTATTTTTTCGTTTACAGCCAGCGCCGGTTTGTCGCCATGCGCATCCATGCTGAGATTGCCCGAATAAGTGCCCCGATAAAACTGCTTGATCGACTGTTGCGTGGTGAGCACGCCGTTTTTAGCGTTCAGATTTATATGAATGTCCTGCATCGCCAAACCGTTGACTTTAAGCTTGGCCAGCGCCACAGAGCCGTCGGCATTGAGTTTTCTCAAAGTATCAACTGGTAAAGCGGACGCACCAACGGCTAATAGAACGGCAGGACTGGCTATCGGTTTGGATGCTTTGTCGGCAGGGGGTAAATATCGATCAACATCAAGCGCGTCAATATTTAAGTTAAAGCTGACGGCAGGCTGGGCAAAGTCCTTAATACCTATAGAGCCCTTAAGTTGAGTATCGTCCAGAGTCAACGCCAGATTTTGCAAATCAGCCGAATCAGCTGTCGCAACCAAATCGAAATTGCCGCTCAGCTTGTTCAGCGCAGTTGCATCCTGCATCGAAGGCAAAGCGATTGCCAATTGCTGCATCGCTTTAGCGGGACTAAACGGCGCAATGCTCACAGGCCCTTGAAAAGACGGCCTGTCCTTAATAGACGTACCGGTGATTTCGGCAGAGAGCGTCATATCGCCGGATTTGAGCTGCAAGCGCTCGATTTTAGCCGTTTGTTGGCTCATATCCAGAGCAATATCAGCGACGGTTAATACCGTTGTTAATGATTTGCCGGGCACGGTCTCGCCGGAACTGATTACTTGCAGGTCGCTATGGCGTAATGCAAAAGTATCGAGCGGCTTATTAAGGCTTAATTCGGTATTGAGTTTGATGGCTTGGATCGCCTTGGAGCGACTATCCAAAACACTCAGGGAAGCGGCAATGCCAATCGGCTGGTCAAAAGTAAATTTACCGGCATTCAGGTTCAGGTCTTTTAGTTCGATATACTGTTCGGCTTGCTGGTCGTCCCAGTTAATCCGGGCATTTTCAATCGCAATGCCGCCGATAGCAAAAGCCGCCAATGCTGCGGCGGGTGCAGGTTGTTGATCCTGTTTGCCAACTTCTGAAGGAGCGGAAGACTTAGGGGCGGTTAGCGCATCCCAGTTGGCTAGACCCTGCTTATTTCGTGCAAGATTTATAACCAAACCTTTTAGCACAATGCGGCTAACTTCTATTTTTCTTGATAACAACGGCAGTAACAGCACTTTTACATTGCTTTCTTCAATGCTTGCAAAAGGCCGGTCTTGAAAACCCGGTACATTACCCAAGGCGATTTTTCCTGTTGAAATGCCGATCCAAGGGAACACCGAGAGTTTTAAATCGCCGTCCACTACCAATTCCCGACCGGTCTTGTCCTTAACAACGGCGGCAATCTCAGCTTTAAAGTCATTAGGATCGATAACGAACGGCAAGATGCAGGCTGCGGCTACCAGCAGCAAAACCATTGCCGCGATTGTAGATAAGATGATTTTAAACGGTTTTCCCACAATACTCTCCTTGGGTAAAAAAATGTAATGACGATCAATTATGGAATATCATTATCTACTTATAACAGCTGTTGCCGGTTAAGCGCTAATTGGGTAGAGTCTACATCACTGCCTGTTTATTATAATTAAAGTGAGGTGTAAAAATGTTGCATTTGGCTAGATTTGCTGCAATTGCAGTTCTGGTATGGTTTTATATGACTGCAAAGGAAAAGGGAGAGCCGCCTATTAACTGGGCGATTACAGGATTAATCGGTTATTGGATCGCATGGTGGGCGGTTAAGCTGACCGTGGTTTCCGCTTTATCGGGAATGGTTGCTAAAAATCCCACCGGAACCTTCTTACTGGTGCAAATACCTGCACTATGTGCAATCGGTGCGGCGTTTTTAATCAGAAAGAAATTGTTGGCGGATGCTGCTGAAAAAGATTAGACAGTAGCGTAAGCCGGAATAAAGCCACCCAAGGCTCTGCTGAGCAAAGCCGAGTGGGGCTCTAGCAGTCCTCAATCCGGCTTATTTCGGCCTACTCTTCGCTGGTCTTGCGATTATGGACGTTCATTTTCCCGTTACTTGATCTGGGGCGTAGCTTTCGTTATCTCTTATGCAGGCACGTATTGGCTAACAATAGGAAGAACATTTTTAGACGGCTTGTATTTTTCTATTGTCGCTTTTGCCACTGTTGGTTATAGAGATATTCTACCTGTCGCTCCAATTGAAATAATTATCGGTTATTTGTTAGTCTTAGCTTACACAGCGATATATTTACTCCCATCTGATTGACAAATCGTATACGTTTGTAAGGCTTGGTAGGCCTTGATCTTCAAGGTATTCCGTTGTTTCAAAGTTGTACGTTTTCAAGGTAAGACGGGAGTAGCAAAGCTGCTTGAATACGGTATTTTTGCCAAAAATTAACCATCAGTCATCTTCGCGCCGTTTTTTTTATGTCGAAATTCAGCAGGCGTTGCGGGTAATAAAAAAACTTGCTCATGGTATCTACTAGCGTACTTTAAAAGGAATAGTAAATATTAATATCGTTTATAATCAAGCTCTTATTACAACAAGCCATGCTCAGCAAAAGAATAAGGCTGCCCGTCGCCGATAATAAAATGATCCAATACCCGTATATCGAATAAGGCTAATGCCTGTTTGAGTTTCTCGGTGATGTGTTTATCGGCTTGGCTGGGTTCGGAAATACCGGACGGGTGGTTATGGGCGAAAATCACCGCTGCCGCATTATGGCGTAATGCCTGCTTAGCGACCTCCCTGGGATAAACGCTGGCGCCGTCTATGGTGCCCCTGAATAATTCATCCAGCTGTATAACCCGGTGTTGGTTATCAAGAAATAAGCAGGCAAATACTTCGTAACTGTAACCGCGTAATTGTGCGCTAAGATAAGAACGGGTAGCTTCAGGACTGGTTAGCGCATTGCCGCGCTGCAAGGCCTCTTTAAAATGTCGCCGGGCCATTTCCAGTACCGCTTGGAGCTGGGCATAAGTGGCCTCGCCCAAGCCTTTACTCTCGCAAAAGCGCTGCTGGTCGGCGCCTAATAAGGCATTCAGCGAACCGAAATCGGTCAACAGCTCACGAGCCAAGTCGACCGCCGATTTGCCGGGCGAACCGGTGCGCAGGAAAATAGCCAGCAGCTCTGCGTCGGTTAAGGCGGCTGAGCCGCGTCGCAGTAGTTTTTCTCTAGGCCGATCTTCTGCCGACCAATTCTTAATGGACATAGGCTCTATCTTATATGGTTGAAATTTAAGCATAGAAGAATTTCTTTATACTTGCCATAATATCAGCTTTGTTCAAATTTTCAGGCATTACTATTAACAAGCATATTTTATTGGCTATCAGCGGCGGCATTGCGGCGTACAAATCGGCAGAATTGGTCAGGCTGTTACGAAAACAAGGCGCCCAGGTGCGCGTGGTGATGACCCATTCAGCCATGCAGTTTGTTAGTCCGCTTACCTTTCAAGCCCTTTCCGGCAATCCGGTGCATAGCGAACTGCTTGATACGGATACGGAACATGCCATGGGCCATATCAGTCTGGCGCGCTGGGCCGATGCGCTGGTTATTGCGCCGGCAACGGCCAATACGCTTGCAAAATGCAGTCACGGTTTGGCCGACGACTTATTATCAACGCTGTACCTGGCAGCAAGCTGTCCCGTTTACGTTGCCCCGGCCATGAACCAGGCGATGTGGCATAAGCCGGTCACTCAGGAAAATATTCAAAAACTCAAATATCACGGCGTTACCATAATTGGTCCCGAACAAGGCGATCAGGCTTGCGGCGAAACCGGTTTCGGCAGAATGTCCGAACCTGTGGAAATTTGCAGATGTTTAATGGCTGAGCCGACAACGCAGTGTTTAAGCGGCCTTAAGGTTCTAATCAGCGCCGGGCCCACCCGCGAACCTTTGGACCCGGTGCGCTACATCACTAATCGCAGTTCCGGGAAAATGGGTTATGCGCTTGCCAAGGCCGCGTTAAACGCGGGCGCCAAAGTAACGCTGGTCAGCGGCCCGGTTTTGCTGTCGGCGCCTGCTAATGCAGAGCTGATCAAGGTAGAAACCGCCGCACAAATGTATACGGCGGTTATCGCTAAAGCCACAGAACATGATATTTATATCGGTGCAGCGGCTGTTGCCGATTACAGCCCCGCATTGGTCGCAACACAGAAAATAAAAAAACAGGCCGGGCAAACCACGCTAACATTGCAAAAAACCAAGGATATTCTGGCCGACGTTGCACAACTCACTAAGCGTCCGTTCACGGTCGGATTTGCCGCGGAAACCCATGATCTTGAACAATATGCCCAAGATAAATTGACTCGAAAAAACCTGGATATGATTGCGGCAAACTGGGTAGGCCGCGATCTCGGCGGTTTTGACAGCGAGCAAAATGCATTGCAGGTTTTCTGGAAAAACGGCCAAAAAACCTTGGCAATGACCGACAAAAATCATCTGGCTGAACAACTAATCAACTTAATCGCCGAACGAATGGAACCTAAAAATACATGAAAAAAATACAGCTTAAAATTCTGGATGGCCGTTTAGGCAAAGATATTCCTCTGCCGGAGTATGCAACTGCGGGGTCGGCGGGTTTGGATTTGCGCGCTTGTCTGGATGAGCCGGTCGAGTTAAAACCGGGAGAAACCCTGTTAATTCCAACCGGTTTAGCTATTTATATTAATGATCGCCAGTTAGCTGCCGTGTTACTGCCCAGGTCGGGACTGGGACATAAACACGGCATTGTATTGGGCAATCTGGTTGGACTGATTGATTCAGACTATCAAGGACAAATTTTTGTCTCCTGCTGGAATCGCGGGAATAGCGCCTTTACCATTAATATCGGTGAGCGCATTGCACAAATGGTTTTTGTGCCGGTGGTGCAGGTGGCGTTTGAACAAGTTGACGAGTTTGACCAAAGTTTACGCGGTTCCGGGGGCTTTGGTCATACGGGGCGTCATTAAAGCCGCCTGTAATAAAATACCTATTTTTCTCTGCTGAGTAGTTACGTTTTTTCTTTAATATAGGCATAAACATGGTACGACTATTTTCTTTACTGTCAGCGATTGCTGTTTTAATGATTCTGACGGCAGGCACGGGTGTTTACTGGATCAGTGTGGCCCAAATCACCCAAGCCAAGCAGGATTCAGCGACGGCTGCTGCAAAAAGTGTCGGATTAGGCATAACTGCACAGGTAAATCTGTTGACCGACATGCTGGAAAAAATGGCGCACGACCCCGAGGTAGTGGCTGCGGTTACCAGTGCAGACACCGCCCAGTTAACCTTAGTTGCGGCAAAGCTTGAAAAGCATTTACCGGATGTTATGAAGATCAGGTTGTTATTGCCCGGCGTCAGCGAACTTGATGACAAAAGCGTACCCAAAATGGGTTATGCCGATTTGGACATGGTGCGGGAAACGTTTACCAAAAACCCACTACCGGCAATACAAGGCGATAACGGGCCTGACCGGCATCTGGCGATAACGCGCAGGATTATGCAAAACGACCAGGCGGTAGGCGTTATTTTGGCCAGCTTGAATTACGGTTTTCTTAACAAAATTGTACAGGCTGCGGAATTAAAAGACGGTCATCTTGAATTGAAACAGGGCGCATTAGTGTTAGGCACTGCCGGTGATTCGAGCCGTGCCGGATTGAGCGATAACATCTCGATCAAAGTCGCCAACACCAGCTGGGAAGTGTATTGCCGGTATGTCGACAGCGCCGGTGTTGCCACACTGGCCATTATTATCGGCATCATCGTTATTCCTGCCTTGTTGGCTCTACTGGCTTTTTTTATCGGATGGCGGAAACTTTCAGGACTGCTGACCCAAGATCTGGGCAGCGTGCTGAAAGCTTACAAGGATCTGATGACTAATAAACTACAGGGCACTTACCCTGTTAAGTTGACTGAAATGAATGCCATTGTTTCAACGCTGGTGCAGTTTAAGCGGGTCCTGGATAATCCTGATGCCAATGCCGCCCACGCCAATAACGCTGATGCTTTTGAATCGAGTAGCTTTTTCGATGACTTTGACGACTATCTGGGCGGCGGAGGTACTGGGGCAACTGCCGATGACGGCATGGCCACAACCGGTCCCGGCAGTTTTACGCCATTTCCATCCATGGAGTCCAAGCTGGACCCGCCTAGCAGTGCGCCGAAAGCACCCAAAACGGGCGTTTTAGACGAGGCTGACGCAACCGTTAATCCTGATAAACCGGCTATAAAAAAAATACCGCCCGCCAAAGCCGGAATCAGCGAAGCGGAAATAGTCGAAAAAACCGTGCCGGACTCTTTTGACATGCCTCTTTCTACGAAAAAAACAGCTGACACAGGCATTATTTTTAGGGCTTATGATATTCGAGGTATCGTCGGCAAGACGCTAACTAAAGATGTTGTCTACGACATTGGCCGCGCCTTAGGCACTCAGGCTAAAGAGCATGGCTGTAAGACGATCGTGGTCGGTAGGGATGGAAGAACCTCCAGCCCTAGTCTCGCAGAATCGTTGGCTAAAGGCATTATTACAACCGGGCTCAATGTGCTGGATATAGGCATGACGCCTACGCCGGTACTTTATTTTGTAGCAAAGCACACCGAAGGACGTTCCGGGGTGATGATTACCGGCAGCCATAACCCTGCCGATTATAACGGCCTGAAAATGGTCATCAACGGCGAAACCCTGGCTGGCGAAAAAATCCAACAACTTAAAGCCTGTATTGCAGGTCAAGCCTATGCCGCAAGCAAACCCGGCAGCATCGAATTAAACAGCCAATTCAGCAATGAATACATCGGTATTATTTCTGAGGATATACACATCGCGAGACCCATGACGGTGGTGCTGGACTGCGGCAACGGCGTTGCCGGCGAATTGGGACCTCTGTTGCTACGGACCTTGGGCTGCGAAGTGATGGAACTGTTTTGCGACATCGACGGCACCTTCCCAAATCATCATCCCGATCCCAGCAACCCTAAGAACCTGAGCGAATTGATTGCAACGGTCAAACATTACAAGGCCGACATCGGCATTGCATTTGACGGCGACGGCGACCGTTTAGGCGTAGTCGATTCACACGGTAAAATCATTTGGCCGGACCGGCAAATGATGTTGTTTGCCAAAGATGTACTGGCAGGCAAACCCGGAGCGGAAATTATTTATGATGTGAAATGCACCCGCCATTTAGCCGACCAGATCGTAAAATACGGCGGCAGGCCGACCCTATGGAAAACCGGGCATTCATTAATGAAAGCAAAACTTAAAGAAACCGGCGCCAAATTGGCCGGTGAAATGAGCGGACATATTTTCTTTAATGACCGCTGGTTTGGGTTCGATGACGCCTTGTATTCGGCAGCGCGTTTAATTGAAATATTGTCCAGGGACACGCGCAGCAGCGCCGAGGTATTTGCCGATTTTCCCGACAGCATCAACACCCCGGAACTAAATGTCGCGCTGGAAGAAGGGGAAAACTTCACCTTTGTAGACAGCCTGTTTAAAGCCGCCGACTTTACCGACGGTAAAATCACCGATATAGACGGATTGCGCGTCGACTTTCCTGACGGTTGGGGATTGGTGCGGGCGTCAAACACCACGCCGTCACTGGTTATTCGTTTTGAGGCCGATTCGGAAGCTGCAATGCACAGAATCCAGGAGCAATTCAGGCAACTGATGAAAAAAATCAAACCTAATATTGTTTTACCTTTTTAATTCATCTTCATGACGTCTCTTGTTGATAAACTCTAAAAGTACATAAAAACTCTAACGGAGGTAATTCCAATGAAAGCAACTATGTTTCCGGCTTTATGTGTAGCCGCACTACTGCTGACCGAAGAAGCGGCTGCTACGCCGCTGAAATATACAGTTTCAGTACGTGACGCCGTAGTAGCGGAGTCGACTGAGATCGTCAATAATCTGGACGCGCTTGATGCTGCTAACGATACCTTGCTTTGGAATGAAGATAAGAGCTTGGTAAAAGTAGTGACCTGGAAGTCGCAGAGCTCTTATGAACGTTTCCTGCTGCCTTATACCCAAACTTCAAACAGTGAAGCAAACGTGGTCTGGGTGACATTAGCGCCCAAAATGCAGGAGTTTTGCCGCGATTATATGCGCACCCATCCGCACGCGAGCAAAACGCAACTCGAACATCGTTTAAAACAGCGACTCGGCCTCAATCCCGACTGGCAATACGATGTATTTGTGGAAATGTGGGTAAGCCCCAGCGATGTCTTTCGTCCCTGCGTCGATCCTGATCCTAGCGATACGAGCTGCGAACTAAATTTCGGCGCCTCTATTCCCGCCGTCAAAAACATCCAGAATTACCAGAATTTTTATGAAGGCTTATATTATAAAAGCTTCCGTGCCGCCCCCGGAGTACCCTGGACGGGGCTTGGTTACACCTATGACTGGGCCAATCCTCTGAGTGAGCAAGGCGCAAGCGAATTTATCCTTTCTCCTTCAACGCCTTACACAATCGAAAGCGCCTCGCCGACCACGGCATATTGCGCCCCCTAGTACTCAGTCAATTCCATTTTGACGAATAAAAGTAAATCCGTTCGTCCCGGGCCTGTTAAGTAGTCGTTCAAAAGTCTTTTAGCATTTTTTATGCAACCATGAAGACCATGAAGTTGTTTTCTTCATGATCTTCGTGTTCTTCATGGTAAATAAGGAGACAAATGTTTTTTCATTTTGTTAAAAAAACTTTGGCTTGCCTACTTATATCAATATGTCTCTTCCTTCATTTTTTCGCACATTTAAATTCAGACCATGTAAAATTGACATCATCTTTTTGGTAATATTGGGATATTAAAGTGAGTTTTAGAGGAACAACGATACTTTCAGTTCGCAGGGGCGACAAAGTTGTAATCGGCGGTGACGGACAAGTCACATTAGGCAACACCGTAATGAAAGGCAATGCCCGCAAGGTGCGTCGTTTATATCATGACAAAGTTATTGCCGGTTTTGCCGGAGCAACTGCGGATGCGTTCACTTTATTTGAGCATTTTGAAGGCAAGCTGGAAAAACACCGGGGCAATTTAACCCGCGCCGCCGTGGAAATGGCTAAAGACTGGCGCACCGACCGCGCCTTACGCAAACTGGAAGCGTTGCTGACCATTGCCGACGCCAAAACCTCGTTGATTATTTCCGGTACCGGCGATGTGATCGAGCCTGAATACGATTTGATGGCGATAGGCTCAGGCGGCGCTTTTGCCCAAGCGGCCGCCCGCGCATTGCTGGAAAATACCGATCTTAGCGCCCGCGAAATTGTCGAGCGGTCTTTGAATATAGCCGCCGATATTTGTATTTATACCAACCACAATTTGCGTATAGAAGAACTCGACGCCGAACCTAACGAGTAAACGAATGACCGAACTAACCCCCAAAGAAATTGTAAACGAACTGGACAAACATATTGTCGGCCAAGCCAATGCCAAGCGTTCTGTCGCCATTGCGCTGCGCAACCGCTGGCGCCGCCAACAGGTAGACCCTGCCCTGCGCGAAGAAATAACACCTAAAAATATTTTAATGATCGGCCCTACCGGCGTCGGCAAGACTGAAATTGCCCGTCGCTTGGCGCGGCTGGCCAATGCGCCTTTTATCAAGATTGAAGCCACCAAATTTACCGAAGTTGGTTACGTTGGTCGCGATGTCGATTCCATTGTCCGCGATTTGGTCGATACCGCAGTCAAGATGACCCGCACCATAGAAATGGACAAGGTCGAAAATAAGGCTTTCGATGCGGCCGAAGACCGGATTCTGGATATTCTGCTGCCCAGGGCGAATGGCGGAATGCTGTCCGAAACGGAAGAGTCGACCCGCCAAAAAATGCGCAAGAAACTGCGCGAGGGCAACCTGGACGACAAGGAAATTGAAATTGACGTACACCTCGCACCGGTAGGCGTTGAAATTATGGCGCCTCCCGGCATGGAAGAAATGACCAGCCAGCTGCAAGGCATGTTCCAGAATCTGGGCTCGGGCAAAACCCGCTCCCGCAAAATGAAAATCAAAAAAGCATTAAAGGTTTTACAAGATGAGGAAGCGTCCAAACTGGTTAATGAAGATGACATCCGCTTACGTGCAGTTGAATCCGTAGAACAAAACGGCATCGTATTCCTGGACGAAATCGACAAAATCTGCAAACGCTCCGAGCTGGGCGGCGGCGAAGTCTCCCGTGAAGGCGTGCAGCGCGACTTGTTGCCCTTGGTTGAGGGCACCACCGTCAGCACCAAGTACGGTTCGATTAAGACCGACCATATTTTGTTTATTGCATCGGGTGCGTTTCACTTGACCAAACCGTCGGATTTAATCCCCGAGCTACAAGGCCGCTTCCCTATCCGCGTCGAGCTGGATGCGCTTTCGGCCGATGATTTTGTCCGTATCCTGACCGAACCCGATGCCTCGTTAACCGAGCAATATACCGCGTTACTGGGCACCGAAGGCGTATCGCTGTCGTTTTCTGAGGACGGCATCAAGCGTATTGCCGAGTTTGGCTGGCAGGTCAATGAAACCACCGAAAACATTGGCGCCAGAAGGTTGCACACCGTTCTGGAGCGGCTACTGGAGGACATTTCTTATAACGCCCCTGACCTGATTGGCAACAACATTGTTATCGATGCCGCTTATGTTAATGATCATTTGGCCGAGTTTGTTGAAGACGAGGATTTGAGTCGTTATATTTTGTAACTGGGGCTTTCAATATAACAATGGAATACGTACTCATCATTCACGAAGTCGAAGACTATGTAGCGTGGAAAAAAATATTTGATGATGCAGCACCGATTAGGAAAAGCGCAGGTGAGCTGAGCTATCAGGTTTTAAACTTGGATAATAACCCTAATAAAATCGTTCACTTTTCCAAATGGACGTCACTTGCCAACGCCAAAGCATTCTTTGAATCGGCCAAGTTGGTTGAAATAAGAAAGCAAGCTGGCGTTAAAGCGCCAGAATTTATTTAGACCAGTTAGAAGAAGGTGTATTGTAAATTGTGTAGGGTACGCTATGCGTACCTTTCGGTATTCAATGGTACGCATAGCGTACCCTACGAAACTAAGTCTTGAAACTTTAAAAGCCATGCGCCTAACCGCAAAACCTACCAATACCCATCCGACTGAAATCAAGCTGCATCAAGTCTCCAATATTTTGGAAATCAGCTTTGACGACGGTAGCGTGTTTCAATTGCCCTGCGAATATTTGCGCGTCTACACGCCTTCGGCAGAAGCGGTAGGACATGGGCCCGGACAAGAAGTTCTACAAGTCGGCAAGGAAGATGTCACCATTAAGGAAATCAAGCCGATAGGTAATTATGCGATAGCCCCGGTATTTAGCGACGGGCATAACAGCGGCATTTATACTTGGGATTTGTTGTATAAATTGGGCGCTGAGTATCAGGCTTTATGGACTGAGTATCTTCATAACCTGGACGCTGTCGGATATAAACGCAAACAACCGTTACAAAATTAACTTCATCGTCGCCACGCAACACCGGGACGTTGCAGGAGCATTCCCACGCTGAAGCGCTCGTCTTTATACCCAAGTTCATACCCGGCGGAAGCGGGTTCAGCGCCATGGTTGGCAAGCTGTATACCTCCATGTAGCCTGGATCCCGGCAATCCCTGCCGGGATGACGCTGTCTCGTAGACATTTGTATATAAAGATGAGTGCGGAAGCGTGGAAACGATATATACGAAACAAACAAACAGGTACAACAATGACCAACACCACCCATTTCGGATTTAAACAAGTTGCCACAGAAGACAAGGTTAAGCTGGTGCGCGGCGTATTCGATTCCGTTGCCGGACAATACGACATCATGAACGACCTGATGTCGATGGGCATCCACCGCATCTGGAAACGCATTGCCGTTCAGCTGAGCAATGTGCGCAAAGGCGACCAAGTGCTTGACTTGGCCGGAGGCACCGGCGATTTAACCACGCTGTTCGAAAAACGCGTAGGTCAGGAAGGCCAAATAGTGCTGGCCGATATTAATTCGGAAATGCTGCGTACCGGACGCGACCGGCTGATCGATAGGGGCTTAGTCGGCAACATTCGCTATGCCCAAGTCAATGCCGAGTGCCTGCCCTTTGAAGACAATACTTTTGATTGCGTTTGCATTGCTTTCGGCTTACGCAACGTCACCGATAAAGACGCCGCCTTGCGCTCCATGTACCGCGTCCTGAAACCCGGAGGCCGTGTTATCGTGCTGGAATTTTCGCATCCGGTCGATAAAATCACCGAAAAGGTCTACGATTTTTATTCGTTCAAGTTGCTGCCCAAAATAGGCAAAATTGTCGCCAAAGATGAAGACAGCTACCGGTATCTTGCCGAATCGATCCGTATGCATCCCAAGCAGGATGAACTGAAAAAAATGATGGAAAACGCAGGCCTCGAACGCTGCGAATACTTCAATATGACGCAGGGCATCGTCGCCGTTCACAGAGGTTATAAAATCTAACATGGTCATCAAACCCTTGCTGATTGGCGCACTGGAAACCACGCTTAATCAATACCTTGCATTGGACCAGGACAGCGGCTATTTTTTGACGCCGCTGGCCGACAAAGTCATTGCCGTTACCGTCCTGCCGTTTGATGAAACCATTTACCTGTGTCCTACGACCGACTCCATTCAGTGCCTGGACCAGTTTCCTAGTCAACCCGACACGCGCCTGACCGGCTCGATTTGGGCGCTGGGCTTGATGGGGCTTAGCTCAACGCCGATGCGTTCGGTTTTCTCAGGCGAGGTAAAGATTGAAGGCGATATGCAAACCGGGCGCAAATTCCAAGAACTGTTCGCTAAACTGGACATCGATTTGGAAGAAAAGCTGTCGCAGTTCACCGGGGACATCATCGCGCACAAGGTAGCTAATTTTTTCCGTGCCGGACAAAGCTGGAGTAGAGATTCGCTTGAAACCTTCAGGCTGAATGCCAAAGAATTTTTGCAGGAAGAAACCCGCGACTTGCCGTCAGCGCCTGAAGTGGATATTTATTATGCCCAAGTCGATGAATTGCGCACAGATTTTGATCGTTTGCAAAGCAGAGTTGATCGGCTGAAAAACACGCTGTTAAATAAGTAATAAAGCAATTATTCAGCGCAAAAAGAAATGGAACACGGATGACACAGATTTAAACGGATTTTAAAAGCAGCGGCAAGTTCGTTATACGCTTTTAAATCCGTGTTCCATGTATTAAACGCTAACTAATTTCTACAAACATAAGGTAACTCGTGATCCACCCTAAATTATTATTGCGCCTGATCCATATCAACTGGGTTCTTGTTTTTCACGGCCTGGACGAAATCGTTTTAAAAACCCATTTATTTCGGCCCATCCGTTATTTGGCGGTTTTCTCCCCCAACTACTGGCTCAAACACCGTGCGGAACCTCGCGGCGTCAGAATACGGCGAGCCTTGGAAGATTTAGGGCCTATTTATGTTAAATTCGGCCAAGCCTTGTCAACCCGGAAAGACCTGTTGCCCGAGGACATCGCCGACGAACTGGTCAAACTACAGGATAGAGTGCCTCCCTTTGGCAATGATGTTGCCCGCAGCATTATAGAAAAAGAATTGGGTATGTCCATCGACGAGGCGTTTGCCGAGTTCGATGCAGAACCGCTGGCTTCGGCATCAGTCGCACAGGTTCATACCGCCGTCTTGCACAGCGGCGAAAGCGTTGTGGTCAAAGTGCTGCGTCCCGATATAGAAAATCGCATCCGCTCGGACATAGGACTGCTCTACGAATTGGCCCGTTTTGCCGAGCGCTTCTGGTCCGACGCAAGAAGATTGCGCCCGATTGACGTTGTTGCCGAATTTGAAAAAACCACGCTGGATGAGCTCGACTTGGTCAGGGAAGCCGCCAATGCCGCCAAATTGCGCCGTAACTTTGAGAATTCCGACATTATTTACATACCGGAGATCCACTGGCCGTTAACACGCCAAAAAGTTATGGTCATGGAACGAATTCACGGCATCCCGGTCGGTGAAATCGACCAGCTCAGAGAGGGTGGCGCGGATTTTAAATTACTTGCCGAGCGCGGCGTGGAAATCTTCTTTACCCAAGTATTCAGGGATAATTTTTTCCATGCCGACATGCATCCCGGCAATATTTTTGTCGATCTGCCGGCTAAATATATCGCCGTTGATTTCGGCATTGTTGGCACCTTGTCATTATCCGACCAGCACTACCTGGCGGAAAATTTCCTGGCCTTTTTTAATCGCGACTACCGCAAAGTGGCTGAAATGCATGTTGAATCGGGTTGGGTTTCCGAATCGACCCGGATAGAAGAATTTGAATCCGCGATTCGTAGCGTTTGCGAACCGATCTTTGAAAAGCCGCTTAAAGATATTTCTTTCGGTCAATTATTGCTGCGTTTATTCCAGACTGCGCGCCGTTTCGATATGCACGTTCAACCGCAACTGGTGCTATTGCAAAAAACCCTGCTCAATATCGAGGGTTTGGGACGGCAGCTTTATCCCGATCTGGATTTGTGGCAAACCGCTAAACCTTTTCTCGAGAAATGGTTCCATCAGCGGGTCGGCCCTAAAGCCAAAATCGACAAACTGATCAAACAGTTTCCCGACTTTGCCGAGCAGTTCCCCGAAATTCCTTCATTAATTTACAAAGCGCTGGACCATGCCGCCCACGCAAAGCAGCAAACAGAAATGCAAAATCGTGAATTAATGCTGTTACGCCTGCAAATGGACAACAACCACCGCAGGACGGTCTGGGCTATGCTGGTCAGTGCGGCGCTCATCAGTGCGGCGGTATTGTTTCAGTAAAGTAACGGCTCAACAGCCTTTAATAAGGGAACACGGATTTAGCTGATAATCACGGATAAAAAAATTCGTTTAAATCCGTGTCATCCGTGTTCTATCAATAATAGAAGGTGCAAAAATGGTAACACTAGAAACGCCAATCTGTGATTTCGGCAAAAAAGCCATCGATTTTGAGTTGCCCGGCGTGGACGGGCGTACCTGGACGCTGCAACAGTGCATGGGCAAAAACGGCCTGTTGGTGATGTTCATCTGCAATCATTGCCCTTATGTCAAAGCCGTGCAAGACAGGATTGTCAGGGATGCGCGGGAACTTAAAGCGCTGGGGGTTGAAACGGTCGCAATCATGCCCAATGATACCGTTGAATACCCTGCCGATTGTTTCGACAACATGAAAAAGCTGTCCGAGCAATTGGTTTTTTGCTTCCCTTATTTGCTTGACGAAACCCAGCAGGTGGCCAAGGCCTACGGCGCCATCTGTACGCCGGACTTTTTTGGCTATAATGCCGACTATGAACTGCAATACCGGGGACGGCTGGATGCCAGCCGCAAGGAAACCGCACCGGAAGGCACCAAGCGGGAATTATTCGAGGCGATGAAACTGATTGCCGAAACCGGCCATGGTCCCAAAGAGCAAATCAACAGCATCGGCTGCTCTATCAAATGGAAGCAGGATTAAGCAAACAGACATTGTCCACGAAAGGCACGAAAATCACGAAAATCACGAAAATAGTAACTACCTCTGCCACTTTCGTACCAACGTACTGATTGTTCAAAGCCAGCTTTGAACTCCGACATCCACATTTTCTGGAATCCAAAGCTGGCTTTACCTACATGGATGTGTGAGTGGTTACGAAAAATATAAGATTTTCGTGCTTTTCGTGGACAAACTGCTTTTTAGAACAAATAAATCAACCCACAACAATGAGAGCGTAATATGTCAATTAAGAGAATGGTAGATCTGGACTTGTCAGGCAAACGGGTGTTAATCCGTCAGGATTTGAATGTGCCGGTAAAAAACGGCAAAGTGACCAGCGATATTCGTATCCAAGCCAGCGTACCCACCATTGAAATAGCCCTGGCTGCGGGCGCGGCGGTCATGTTGATGTCGCATCTTGGCCGTCCGGTTGAAGGTCAATACGACGAAGAATCTTCGTTGAAACCGGTCGCAGAACGCTTAGCCGAACTGCTCGGCAAGCCGGTCAGGCTGGAAAAAGACTGGATCGACGGCATCACTATCCAACCGGGCGAAGTCGTACTGTGCGAAAACGTGCGTTTTAATGCCGGGGAAGGCAAAAACAACGATGACCTGGGCAAAAAAATGGCCGCTCTTTGCGACATATTTGTGATGGATGCTTTCGGCACCGCGCACAGGGCGCAGTCCTCAACCCACAGCGTGGCTAAATTTGCATCGATTGCCTGTGCAGGTCCTTTGTTAGCCAGCGAGCTGGATGCATTGGGCAAAGCCCTGGAAACACCAACCAAGCCGTTGGTTGCGATTGTCGGCGGGTCTAAAGTCTCGACCAAATTGACAGTATTAGAATCTCTGTCGGAAAAAGTCGACCAACTGATTGTCGGCGGCGGCATTGCCAACACCTTTATTGCCGCAGCAGGTTTCCCGGTCGGCAAATCGCTTTATGAACCCGACCTGCTTGATGAAGCCAAACGCTTGATGGCAGCAGCCAAAAGCAACGGTTCCGATATTCCCGTCCCTGTTGACGTAGTTTGCGCCAAGGAATTTTCCGAAACCGCCGTCGCCACGGTTAAAAAAGTCGCCGATGTTGAGGCGGATGACATGATTATGGACATAGGCCCTGAAACCGCAAAACAGTATGCCGAAATTTTAAAAACCGCAGGCACTATCGTCTGGAACGGTCCGGTCGGCGTATTTGAATTCGACCAATTCGGCGAAGGCACCAAAGCGCTGGCGACAGCGATTGCCGAAAGCCCGGCTTTCTCGATTGCAGGCGGCGGCGATACTTTGGCGGCTATCGATAAATACGGCATTAACGATGACGTGTCTTACACCTCGACCGGCGGCGGCGCTTTCCTTGAGTTTCTTGAAGGTAAAGAACTTCCAGCCGTTTCTGTGTTAAAATCACGCAGTTAAAAAATTGATTTAATAAATAGAACACGGATGCCAAAAGTAGGCGCCTCTAGGCGACACGGATTTTGACTGATAATCACGGATAAAAAATCCGTGTAAATCCGTCCTATCCGTGTCATCCGCGTTCCATTGTTAACATCGGCATCTGCTGAAACCAACCCACAACGCATCAGGATTAAAAATGGCCCGAGTCACTATCGAAGATTGTTTAGAACATGTTGAAAACCGTTTCAAACTGGTTTTATTAGCCAGCACTAGAGCGCGTCAACTCAGCCACGGTGCGACTGAATTTGTGCCGCGCGGCAAGGACAAAGATACGGTTGTCGCATTACGCGAAATTGCAGCAGGTCATGTCACGCCTGAAAACGTCACTCTCCTGCATCGTGTCGGCGAAGTTCATGATCACCATAACCCAATGTTCTGATTCGTAAAGCCTATGCTAGAAATAGCCGACACGATCGAGCTGGAACGACCTCAGGATAAACTGATCAGGCGTTTATGCACGACTTTGTCCGGCTATTTGGATCAAACCCAAGTTGACCAATGCGTCCATGCTTATGAAGTCGGCGAAGCCGCTCATTCCGGTCAATTTCGTAAAAGCGGCGAAGCCTATATTTGCCACCCGGTCTCTGTCGCGATCAGCCTCGCGGAAATGCACATGGACGCCAACGGCATCATGGCCGCGCTATTACATGATGTTATTGAAGATACCCACGTCAGCAAAAAAGAACTGACGAATCAGTTCGGCGCTGAAGTCGCAGAACTGGTCGACGGGGTTACCAAATTAAGCAAAATAGACAGTAAATCACATGCCGAAACGCAAGCGGAAAATGTCCGCAAGATGTTCCTGGCCATGGCTAAGGATTTACGCGTTATCATCGTCAAACTGGCCGACCGGCTGCACAACATGCAGACACTCGGCGTCATGCCTGCTGCAAAAAAGCGCCGCATTGCCCGTGAAACCCTGGATATTTACGCCCCCATCGCGAATCGTTTGGGCATGAATAGTATCCGCTTAAAACTTGAAGCACTCAGTTTTGAAGCGATGCACCCGATGCGTCATGCGGTGTTAAATAATGCGGTAAAAAAAGCCCGGGGCAACCGCCGCAAAATTGTCGACATCATAGAAAACACCATAAAAAATCGTTTGGAACAGGTCGGCATAAACTGCGAGGTTGCCGGAAGGGAGAAAAATCTTTACAGCATTTATAAAAAAATGCTCAGCAAAAAAATTTCCCTGGCCGATGTGTTCGATGTCTATGCGTTCAGGATTTTTTGTGATGATGTCGATACCTGTTACCGCGTTCTGGGGGTTATGCATAACCTGTACAAGCCGATTCCCGGACGCTTTAAGGATTACATCGCGCTGCCCAAGGCCAATGGCTATCAATCCCTGCACTCGATATTAATGGGACCCTATGGCGTACCCATAGAGATTCAAATAAGAACGCATGAAATGCACCGTATGTCGGAATCGGGTATTGCCGCCCATTGGCTATATAAATCCGATGACGATAAAACCAAAAAATTCCAGGACCGGGCTAACGAATGGCTGAGAGATTTGCTGGAAATCCAAAAATCAGCCGGTGATTCGCTGGAGTTTATCGACAACCTGAAGGTGGACCTGTTCCCGCAGGAAGTCTTTGTCTTCACCCCGCAGGGCGCCATTGTTAAACTGCCGCGCGGCGCGACTATTATCGATTTTGCCTACGCGGTCCATACCGACTTGGGTAATGCCTGCGTTTCGGCCAGGATAGACAAGCAGTTGGTGCCGCTGCAAACCAAGCTGGAAAACGGCTACACCGTCGAAGTCATTACCGCTACCTGGGCTAGGCCCAACCCGCTTTGGCTAAATTATGTGAT
This sequence comes from Methylobacter sp., assembly GCA_004299305.1. GTDB lineage: Bacteria > Pseudomonadota > Gammaproteobacteria > Methylococcales > Methylomonadaceae > Methylobacter_A. The sequence goes on along the minus strand of SCPZ01000063.1, from coordinate 29,540 downwards.
TACCGCCAAAGCCCGCTCAGGTATCCGCAATTACCTGAAGCATTTTAAACAGCAAGAAGCCATTAATCTGGGGCGCCGTTTACTGGAAAAAGAACTGCACGCCATGCATTTGCATCTGGAAAACATCGACGAAGCTAAAATACAAGCCTTGCTCCAGGTCCTGTCCAAACAATCACTGGATGAATTGCTTGAGGACATAGGACTTGGCAACAAAATGCCGTTTTTGATCGCCAAACGCATCGCCCAGGACGATATTAACGCCACGATCAAACTAAATGACAGCGACCAAGCCCAGAAAAAACCGCTGATCATAAAAGGCACGGAGGGCATGGTCATTACCCTGGCAAAATGTTGCAGACCGATTCCGGGCGATTCGATCATCGGCTATTTTAATCCCGGCAAGGGCATCGTCGTACATCATCATGAATGCCGCAACAGCAGCGTGGTCAGGAAAAAACAAACCAACTGGTTGGACGTTGAATGGAGTTCGGATGCAATCGGCGATTTTCCGGTTGAAATTCGCATAGAAGTGCTTAATCAACGCGGCTCGCTGGCGACCATCGCGTCGACTATTTCCGAGCTTAACTCCAATATTGAAAACGTCACCGTTGTTGACCAGGATGACCGCATCTGCGTCGATCTAATCACCTTAACCGTCAAAGACCGAGTGCATTTAGCCAAAATTATGCGTCGCCTGAAAGAGTTATCAATAGTTTTAAAACTTACTCGTGTTAAAGCATAAAGGATCAAAAATGGACAAACAAATCATCCAGGCCGATAAAGCGCCGCTAGCCATCGGCACCTACTCGCAAGCAGTCAAGGTTGATCGCACGGTTTATCTTTCGGGACAAATCCCGTTGGTGCCTGAAACGATGACCATTATTGAGGGCGATATCAGCGCACAAATCACCCAAGTGTTCGACAACCTGCAAGCGGTTGCGGAAGCTGCGGGCGGCGATTTTTCGGACATCGTCAAGTTGAATGTTTTTTTGACCGATTTATCGCACTTCCCGATAGTCAACGAAATCATGGGGCATTATTTTGAGGAACCCTACCCCGCGCGCGCCGCTATCGGCGTTGCCGCTTTGCCTAAAGGCGCCGATGTGGAAATGGATGCGATTATGGTGCTAAAGCCGCAGGAATATCCGGCTTCTTAATAGAACACGGATTTACACGGATTTTATTATTTCTGAGCTTTGCCAAGCTTCCGCTTGGAAATTAGCCAACATCAGGCCTGTAATATTTTATGAAAAAGCGCCGTTTTATCTGTGTTAATCCGCTAAAATCCGCGTCATCCGTGTTCCATTTTTTAAACTACTAAATTAAGTAGTTGTATGACAAATCCGAACCCCCTGAATCAACCAATCGGCATATTGCACGGAATAGGCGCTCAAACCGCAAACCGATTGCAAAAACTCGGCCTTTGGGTTATTCAGGATTTGATTTTCCACCTGCCGCTACGTTACGAAGACCGAACCCGCGTTTATCGTATCGGCTCGCTAAAGGCGGGCATGACGGTGCTAATCAGCGGCAAAGTGGAATTTATCGACGTAGTGCCCAGAGGCCGGAAAAGCCTGGTCTGCCGAATCAGCGACGGCACCGGCTTTATCAACCTGAGGTTCTTCCACTTCACTGCCAATCAGCACAACGCGCTGAAACCCGGCACAACCCTGGTTTGTTTTGCCGAAGCCCGCTATGGATTTGCCGGACTGGAAATGGTTCATCCCGAATACAAAGTTATTGCCAATCCTGACGACTACGTCATGGAAACCCGCTTGACCCCGGTTTATCCGCTGACCGAAGGTCTCAGCCAAAATATGCTACGCAAGGCGGTCAAACAGGCTTTAGAGCTGTGTGTCCAAACCCCCGAACTGCTGACAGACTGGCTGCCCGAATCGATCTTAAAGCAATATCATTACCCGGCCCTCTCCGATGCGATCCAGACCCTTCATGCGCCGGATGAATCGGTCTCTACCCTCGCCTTGCAAAACGGCAACGTACCTGCGCTAAAACGCTTGGCCTTTGAAGAACTGCTTGCGCATTATTTAGCCTTAAGAATAACCCGGAATAAAACCAAAGCTTGGCAGGCGCCTTCGTTCTCCTCCGCAGAACCGACCGGAAAAATCGCCACAGAACATTTCATCCGCGCCTTGCCGTTTAAGTTAACCGGTGCGCAGCAACGGGTCATTGCAGAAATTGAGGCCGATTGCCGCAAACAGCAACCGATGATGCGCTTGGTGCAGGGCGATGTCGGTTCCGGTAAAACCGTAGTTGCAGCCATAACGGCATTACTGGCGCTAACGGCAGGTTACCAGGTTGCGGTGATGGCCCCGACCGAGTTGCTGGCGGAACAACATAAGCGCAACTTCAGCGCTTGGTTTGAAGGCTTCCAAGTCCAAGTGGTTTATTTAACAGGGCAACTCAAAGGCAACGCCAGAAAGGCCGTTTTACAGGCGCTGGAAGACGGCACGGCCAATATTATCATCGGCACTCATGCCTTATTCCAGGACAGCGTGAATTTTCATCGCCTCGGCCTGATTATTATCGATGAACAACACCGTTTCGGCGTCCATCAGCGGCTGGCGCTAAGAGAAAAAGGACAGCAAGACGGCATCAGGCCGCATCAATTAGTGATGACCGCCACGCCGATTCCCCGCACCTTGGCGATGCTGCAATATTCCGACCTGGATATATCCATTATCGACGAGCTGCCGCCGGGCAGGAAACCGATCGTCACCAGCGTGATTCCCGCCGAGCGGCGCGCCGATGTGATCGAGCGTATCAACAGCTGGGTCGGTAAAAAAAGACAAGTCTATTGGGTCTGTACACTGATTGAAGAATCGGAAGTTTTGCAGTGCGAGGCGGCGGAAAAAACCGCAGAAATGCTGACCCAGGCTTTGCCGAATGTACGCGTCGCACTGATACATGGGCGTATGAAGTCTTCCGAAAAAGACAGCGTCATGCAGGATTTTAAAAATCACCAGCTTGATTTGTTGGTCGCGACGACCGTCATCGAAGTCGGCGTCGATGTGCCTAATGCCGGTTTAATGATTATTGAAAACCCGGAACGCCTAGGGCTTTCCCAGCTGCACCAATTGCGCGGTCGGGTCGGTCGCGGCAATGACGATAGTTATTGCCTATTGATGTATCAAGCGCCGTTATCCGACACTGCCCGACATCGTCTGGGGGTATTACGGGACAGTAACGACGGCTTTGTCATCGCCGAAAAAGATCTTGAATTGCGCGGTCCAGGCGAAGTCATGGGCACCCGGCAAACCGGGCAAATGCACTTTAAAATTGCCGATCTGGCCAGGGATGCCGAACTACTGGACATTGTTCAACAGGTCGGCGACAGCTTTTTCATCCACTCGCCCCAGTCCGTACAACCCTTGCGTGACCGTTGGCTGGGCGCATCCACCGAATATTCCGAGGTTTAACTTAAGTTGACTGGCAAAAGCTTTTTATTTAACCGGGAGCCCTTGTGGCTTGAAAACCGTTCTGGCACCCGTCATACCCTGCCTGAAAACGTCCAGTCCTGGACCTATGAACCAGGATCGCTGACCCAGCGTTTGCGCGATTATTACGGCGCTGCGATTCGCGTTAAAATCCTTCTACAACAATGGAATACGCCTTTTTTGACCGAGCGCAGACTGCTTAAACTGCATGAAAACAAGTACAGCCTGATCCGTGAAGTTTTGCTCCACGCCGACGGCAAGCCGCTGATTTTAGCCCGAACCATCATTCCGACGAAAACCATCAAAGCGGCTAAAAGCAATCTGGCTCACTTGGGCAGCCGTCCGCTGGGCGAAGTGATTTTTTCCTATCCCAAACTGGAACGCATCGAAATGGATGTTACCTTGATTGAACCCTCAACATGGACACAACCGGCGATAGCTGAAGTTAATATCGATCAGCCGATATGGGGCAGAAGAACCGTCTACGCGATTACACAACGGCAAATGCTGGTCAGCGAGTTTTTTTTGCCGGGCGTTTTGGAGATTTTTTAGTTTGAGTAAGCGGATCTCTTCGTATACTCAGGCTTCACCATTAAATTTTTTATGCCTATAGCAGCAAACGATAAACTACACGCACAAATGCGCCAATGGCGGCAACATCTGCACCAATTTCCTGAAACCGCTTTTGAGGAGACGCAAACAGCTCAATTTATTGCCGATAAGTTGGCCGGTTTCGGCTTGGAAGTTAATCAGGGCTTGGGCAAAACCGGCGTTGTCGCTACGCTTTCTGCCGGGAACGGCAACAAAAAAATAGCGCTACGCGCCGATATGGATGCTTTGTTTATTCAGGAGCGGAACGCCTTTGCCTACAAATCCCGCCATGACGGCAAAATGCATGCCTGCGGTCATGACGGTCATTCGGCTATGCTGCTGGGCGCCGCCGCCTATTTAGCCGAGCATCGCAACTTTAACGGCACGGTATATTTTATTTTTCAGCCTGCTGAAGAAGGCCGCGCAGGAGCCAGGCAGATGATAGATGACGGCTTGTTTGAAAAATTTCCGGCCGACTGCGTTTTTGGACTCCATAATTTCCCCGATATTCCATCAGGACATTTCGCGATTAAATCCGGCGCTATGATGGCGTCATTCGACTGTTTCGAAATCATTATTACCGGACAGGCGACTCACGCTGCAATGCCGCATTTGGGCAATGATGCGATAGTTGCATCCGCACAGTTGATTACCGCCTTGCAGACTATTGTCAGCAGAACTCTTAATCCTGCCGATCCGGCGGTAGTCAGCATTACCCAGATACATGCAGGCAACACCTGGAATGCGCTGCCTGAATCGGTGCTGTTGCGGGGGACTTTTCGTTGCTTTAGCAGTGATGCTCAAAAAACCATTGCCGATAAAATCGTCCGGCTGGTGAATGCAACTTGCGAAGCTTTTGAACTCAGCGCAGAAATAAAATTCAACCCGGAAAATCCAGGTTATCCGGTAACGTTTAATAGCGACGCGGAAACGGATCTGGCGCTACAAGCGGCGATGGCCGTGGCCGGGAAGGACTGTGTTGATAGACGGCCAACACCCAGCATGGGCTCGGAAGATTTTGCCTTTATGTTGCAGGAAAAGCCGGGCTGCTATGCCTGGATAGGTAACGGCTCTTCCGAGAACAGCTGCTTACTGCATAATCCGCATTATGATTTTAACGATGAAATATTGCCGGTAGGCGCGGCTTATTGGGTAAAACTGGTTGAAACGGTGTTGGGCAATTCACAATAAATCATTATCCTAAAAACCGCAGTTTATCCACGAAAAGCACGAAAGACACCAAACAAAACAATACAGTAACTATTCAGCGAAAAAAGAATGGAACACGGATGCCAAAAGTAGGCGCCTCTAGGCGACACGGATAGGACGGATTTACACGGATTTTTTAAAATATTCTGTGCTTTTAATCAGTGATTATCCGTTTAATCAGTGTCATCCGTGTTCCATTAATCACTTTTAGCATACGCTGAATAGTTACACAATACGTTGTATTGATTTAGTAACTCACTCTTTGGGTAACGACCTACGGTTTTATAACCATTTGAAACTTTTCGTTTTTTTCGTGGACGAAGTGATTTTTCTAGGATTATCAGTCTATCTGTATTCCACTTTTTAGTTGCTAGAGGCTTATTTTTCTACTTGGAGAACATGAAAAGCGTCGGTGTAAATATCTCCCATAGACGCGCCTTTCATAAACGCCATTCTTTTGGTTTGATTAACCATTTCCGGGTGTCCGCATAGGAAAACCCGCCACCCGCTTAAGGTTTCGATAGATGATAAGGCAATGTCATGGGCGCGGCCTCGGACATGGCCTGATTCAATATCCTCTCCTGAAAGGCAGGCTGTGTAGTGGAAATTATCGAATTCTGCGGCGAGTTCACGCATTTCATCAATGAAATACAGGCCGTTAAGATCACGGCTGCCGTGAAACAAGTGAATGGGGCCTGAGTGATTTTGCGCTAAAGCGTCGGCGATAATGCCGTAAAGCGGCGCTAAACCACTGCCGGTTCCGACCAGCATCAGGGGCTGTTCTTCGCGTCCGGGCAGATAATGACAAGAGCCTTGCGCTTCCGAAACAGTTAATAGAGTGCCTACTTCCAATTCGTCATATACCCAGCTACTGAATTGGCCATTCGGCAAGCGGCGAATGTGAAATTCCAGGATGTTTTCATGCTGGGGTATATTTGCAATCGAATAGCTGCGTGTCAGGCCATCGGGCCGTTTTAAATTAACAAACTGGCCAGCGAAAAAATTAAACTGGGTTTGGTATTCCAAAACCAAATGTACTATATCGGGCGTCAACAGCTGTTTTCTGATAACACAAGCTTCAATCGATGCGCCTCGTTGGTTGGGCAAGGCGATGGTCATATCCTGCTCGGGATGACAAACGCAAGCCAGGAAGTAGTTCTGCTTTTGTAAGGTATCCTTAAGTCCGGCTTGGGCTGAAACAGGTGGAGAGTTATCAAGGCTGCGCATTAAGCAGGCTTGGCAAAGGCCTTGGCGACAACCATTAGGTATTTGCACGTTTTCCCTTAACAGGGTCTCCAATACAGTCTCATCCGGTTGACAGGAAAATGTTGATTCGCCAATAGTTATGCTTCGCATGGTCTCCACCTGGTATTTCAGTTATTTGCCCAATACGTCATTGCGTGTGCTTTCCGCAATGGCAGCGGCTTGGGCGATCAGTTCTTGCGGTACGCTCAGTTCGATTAATGTTGCGCCAAGATGTTCCATGACGGCATCAAAATGACTTGAATTCAAGCCCATTTTGACTAGGCGTGCATGAGCATTACGCATATCCGTGCCGTTATAATTATTTGGACCGCCAAATGCCATAGTCAAAAAAGCTTTTTGTTTAGCCGCTTGTTTTTCCATGTCGGAATTGTCGAAAAACCGGTTAATGCGGTAATCCGCCAGCACTTTGCGATAAAAAATATCTACGGCAGCATTAACAGCCGCTTCGCCGCCGAGTTTTTCATACAGTGTTTGGTTTGCAGTTGATTCTTGTGAGTCGCTCATCATTGTCTCCAGTGTTGTGTTGGATAATTATTCTTATTAAGCGTAACTATTCAGCGAATTGCTGAGTATTCGCCCCCTCTCCTGATGGAGAGGGGTATTGGGCTTCGCACTGAATAGTTACATTTAAGCAAACTATGCTCACATAGAAGTTTATAACAACAGACGAATTTATGCTATATAAAACTTTTACAAGTTATATATGTCATAATGAGCTATCATCTCGATATACGCTTAACAAAAAACTCATGACCCTTAGGATGAATCCGTTAATACTTCAAAAGATAAGTTCCCGCCAACATCAGATACTTGAACATTTGCTGGAAAACAGGAATGGCTTGAGTGTTGATGAGCTGGCTAAAGTGCTGGATATTTCAAGAACGGGGGTGCAGCAGCATTTTGTCGTTCTTGAACGGGATGGCTATATCAAAAAAAGCACCCTTAATAAAACCGCCGGACGTCCGGTGACTATTTACGTGATAACCGACAAAGGTAACAATTATTTTCCTAAGCAATATGCCTGGTTTTCAGAATTAGTGCTTAGCGATTTGCAGCAGGAAATGGGCTCCGAACGCTTTAAAGCCTATATGCAAAAACTGGGCGGCAAGTTGGCAGATAAGCTGCGCGGTCAATTTGATGGGAAAAACTTAAACGAGCGTATTGATGAGCTGGCCATCATCATGACCGATCTTGGTTTTCAACTGAAACTGAACGTGGAATCTGAAAGTCCGAATATCCAGGCCTGTAATTGTATTTATCACGACCTGGCCCAAAAACATCACGAGCTTTGCGAGTTCGACCTGGCGCTGATGTCTTCTTTACTGGATAAGGAAGTTGAACAGGCAAGCTGTATGGCAAAGGGGGATTGTAACTGTAGCTTTCGAATCAAATAACTTAAACAGGCTCTATTGCATAGCGCTTAATAAGCTGTTGGTAATAACCTGCTTCCTCGATTTTTCCCCGCTTGATAACACCGTTAAGGTAAATATTGGCTTTCTTTACCAACATATTTACCGCCGCCTGTCGATTTTGCCCGGACAATTGACCGGTATCAATGATTTTTTGCAAGGCGCTGATCCGAAACCTATCCATCCCCCAAAAGGCACCGGATAGCTGGTCTTCATGACCGCCATATTTGTTTATTTGCGGCTGATCAACCAATAAAACCGGGTAATTTGCGGTAATTCGAAGCCACAAGTCATAGTCTTCGCAGGCTGGCAGCCGGGTGTCGAACAGGCCTATATCGGCAAATACCGAGCGCTGTATCAAAATAGTGGACGGCGACATCGCGCAGAGCGGCAAGCAATGGCTAAATATCCAACCGCCTGTTTTGGCGTATTTTTTGGGCACTTCAACTTGCACACCATTGCGTATCCAGTTCTCTTCGGTATGGCAAATCTTGTATTCAGGATTGGCCGCCAACGCCGCTTTCTGATGATCCAGTTTTTCAGGCAGCCATTCATCATCGGAATCCAGAAAAGCCAGCCAATCGGCGGTCGCCAGTTGTATGCCAAGATTACGCGCCGCACTGACGCCAAGGTTCTCCTGATAGTAATGGTTTACCTGGGGAAATTCCTGCCTGAGCATAATGTCGGTGCCATCGGTTGAGCCGTCGTCAATTACCGTAACCTCAGCAGGTAACAGGGTTTGGGAATATACCGATAATAGCGCCCGTTTCAGCAGGTCGCGACGATTGTAGCTGGGAATAACGACTGAAATATTCATTGGATGCTAATGGTTTTATGTATTACGTTGTAACTCGCAAAGCCAAAGCCCGGCCGGAATATGACCCTACAGGTCATATTTTTCAGACAGTTGCAGTAACACAAAAACAGCCCCAGTCCCTCCGTCTTTAGGCGGTGCGGAACAAAAGGCCTGAACGCTTTTGTGTTGCCTTAACCATAAATTGAGGTTGTTTTTTAATACGGGATGATTGTCCGTCGAACGATAACCTTTACCATGAACGATATGCACACAGCGACAGCCGTCTTCAACACAGTCATGCAAAAAATGCAGCAGTTGCCGTTTGGCTTCATTGCTGCTCAATCCATGCAGGTCGATTTCCGCATCCAAGCCAAACCGTCCTTTGCGCAGTTTTTTTAACACATTATGCTGTATCCCTGGCCCCATAAAGCTCAGTGAGTCTTCAAGGCCCACTTTTTCAACATCGGCTTCAGGCGCACCACTTAAGTGCTCCTCTATGTTAACCGTCTGTGATTTGGGAAAGGGCTTGGGTTTGTTGCCCTCCGTTAACAGCACTTTATCGCTTTTTACCGCGTGTACTTTACCGATGGTTTGACGAAACAAATCGCTGTGTTCTGGAGTAAGGTTTTTTTTTGCCACGAAAGCTGATTTTGTTGTGTATTGTTGCTAATATGGTTGATTTTATAGCTTAATTTGCTTCAGGGCGATTGATAATGCATATTTTGTTAAGTAATGATGACGGGTACTTGGCTGAAGGACTCATTGCATTAGCCAATGCATTGTCTGGACATGCCGCAATATCGGTGGTTGCTCCAGATAGAAACCGCAGTGCTGCGAGTAATTCTTTAACGCTGGAAATGCCGTTGCGCGCTTATGCAATGGATAACGGCTTTATTAAAGTCGACGGCACACCCACCGATTGCGTGCATTTGGCAATAACCGGTTTGTTGAAAAATGAACCGGACATGGTCTTTGCCGGGATTAATCACGGCTCGAATTTAGGGGATGATGTGCTTTACTCCGGTACTGTTGCGGCGGCAACCGAGGGGCGTTTTTTAGGTTTGCCTGCCATTGCTATTTCGTTGGCGGGCAGTAACCCAAGTCATTTTGAAACCGCAGCACAGGTTGCGGTGACGCTGTTACAGCAACTAATTAATAATCCGTTGCCGCAAGATACTATTCTTAATGTCAATGTGCCGGATGTCGCTATTAAGGACTTAAAAGGCTACCAGGCAACCCGGCTGGGTCAGCGCCATAAATCCGAGCCGGTTATTGAGACTAAAGACCCGCGCGGACGTATTATTTACTGGGTAGGGCCGCCAGGCGCTGAACAAGATGCAGGGCCCGGAACTGATTTTTATGCCGTTAATGCAGGTTTCGTATCGGTTACCCCGTTACAGCTGGATTTAACTTGGTATGAACGGATCAATGATTTAAAAGCATGGTTACCTAAGGAGCATGGTTTATGATTCAAAGCCTGCAAGGAATAGGCATGACCTCTTCCCGCACCCGTGAACGCATGATCAATCGGTTGATGGAGCAGGGCATTCGCAACAATAAAATTCTGGATGTTATACGCAACACGCCCCGGCATATTTTTATGGATGAGGCTTTGGCCAGCAGGGCTTATGAAGATACTGCCTTGCCGATTGGTTACAACCAAACGATTTCCCAGCCTTACATCGTCGCCAAAATGACCGAGTTATTGCTGGCCTCGGCATCAGGCCGATTAGCAAAAGTATTGGAAATAGGCACCGGTTGCGGCTACCAGACGGCGATTCTGGCGCAGCTGGTCGACCATGTTTATTCCGTTGAAAGAATTGCGCCGTTGCAAAAAAAAGCCAAAGATCGGCTATGGGGTTTAAAGCTCAAGAATGTCAGTTACTTACACAGTGACGGCGGTTGGGGCTGGCCGGATCATGCGCCCTATGATGGTATTTTAGTTGCTGCCGCACCGCCTGAAATACCGGAAATGCTGTTGCAGCAAATGGCGGTCGGCTGCGTAATGGTTATCCCGATCGGCACGGGCGGCAACCAACGGTTGCAACGAGTAACACGCACAGAAAATGGTTACGAAGTTGAAAAACTGGAACCGGTTGTTTTTGTACCTTTTTTATCAGGAAGAAAATAAACATTTTTTGTAACTATTCAGCAACAAAAATAAAACGCCACAGATTAACCTTATGAACCATTCAATATCTTGTCTTGGCGGCATTGAGTAGTTAAGGGGTGTAAGCATGTCGTTGGTGCAAGGAGGCCTGCAAGTTAAGATATTTCTTCATGAAACTAAACTTTGACTTAAAAAAAATTTTGGTAATCGAGGATCAAGCTATCCAACGAGAAACCATTAAACACATACTGTATTCGCTGGGGGCAAGGCACATTGTTGAAGCGGGAACCGGTATTAATGGCATCGTAGAGATGAGGCGAGCTCAATTCGACATTGTCCTCTGCGATTATAATCTGGGCGACGGAAAAAATGGCCAACAGGTTCTGGAAGAAGCAAAACATTTTAAGTTACTGCCGTTTAATGCCATTTTTATAATACTTACCGTTGAGCATAGCAAGAATCTAGTGCTTAGCGCCCTCGACTGTAAGCCTGATGATTATCTGGTAAAACCCTTTAACCGACTACAGCTGTCAACCCGGATAGAGCGATGTATTGTCCGCAAGGCCTATCTTGCCGGCATTGAACACGAAATAGATAGCGGCAATATTTACCAAGCGATACAAAACTGTGAAAAGTTGCTTCAGCAAAGTAATAAAAAAAACCACTTACATATACTAAAAATACGCGCCGAACTAGCTCTTACAATCAGCGACTTCAAAGAAGCCAAAAGAATTTACCAGGAAATACTGCAAGAAAGGGATGATCTTCCCTGGGCAAAATTGGGTTTGATTGTTATCGCTTTTTTAGATGGACATTATGAACAGGCCGTGGAGTCCCTTAAACCGTTCATTGAGGAATATCCCATGATGCTGGAAGCTTACGATTGGCTGGCAAAATCGTATGAAGCCTTGGATAACAATGAAGAAGCGTTAACCGCGCTTAACCGGGCAATTGATCTTTCACCCCAAACCATCCGAAGACAGCAACGACTGGCCTTGCTGGCGGATAAAGCCGAAAACATTGAAATTGCAAGAAAGGCCTACAAAGCTGCGGTTAATTTAGGCAAACATTCTGTGCATGGATCATCCAGCGATTTCTCAGGTCTGGCTAAAATTTACTTAAAGTCTAATTTAACCGGTGACGCTCAAAATATACTGAAAGAGATGAACAAGTCTTTTTTTAATGATCCCGATTCAAGGCTTAGATCTGCAATACTGGAAATTGAGATTCAAAAATCAAAAAATAATGGTTTAGCGAAGGAGCCTTACGAAAAAGCATTTAAGTTATACGAGCAATACGGTAAACAAATTTCCAGGGAATTACGCCTGGAAATGGCAAAAATCAGTCATCTGAGCGGTGCCAGTGAAATTGCCGACGAAATTCTTGCGGATTTAGTTAAAACCAACATTGATGATAAACATTTTATCAATGACCTAGACAAAATGTGCAGTACCTTTATCGGTGATAGTTACGCGGCAAATTTGATTGCCCGGATAGAGCAGGAATTAATTGACATTAACAATCAGGGCGTCAACTTATTTAAGGAAGGCAGGATTAAAGAGTCTCTCGCCGTTTTTGAGAATGCCATCGAAAAAATGCCTAATAATCAGGCACTCGCTTTAAACATGCTGAAAATCATTATTCATGACCTGAAAACATCTAAACCCGACCCTAAAAAATCCATGAACGCTCAATCCTGCATCAACAAAGCCATTCAAATAGGTGTTCCTCACGATCAAATTGGCAGTATTCAAATGGAACTGGATAATATTCAATACCTACCACATTAAGCAAGAGGCCTCTGCTCATCCTATTGATTCTCCGCATTTGTAAGGGAGCTGTGATTACGGTGAGGTATTTTTGTCGGTATCGCTTATAACTGCGACAAACAGGATGCGTTGATAAAAATAGGGGGGGATAGTACGGGTAGGGTGCAGCCGGGCAGATGAACTGCCCGGCGTGCCTTTTATAGCTTACTTCTTTTTGTTGCGTTCGTTCACTTCTTTAATAACTTCTTCCGACACGTTTTTCGGGCACGGTAAATAGTGCGAGAATTCCATGGAGAATTGACCACGACCTGAGGTCATAGTACGTAAGTCGCCAATGTAACCGAACATTTCACTCAGCGGTACATCGGACTTGATACGAACACCTGTTACACCTGCATCCTGAGATTTGATCATGCCGCGGCGACGGTTAAGGTCACCGATAACATCACCAACGTGATCAGATGGTGTGAAGGTATCAACTTTCATGATCGGTTCGATCAATTGCGGACCCGCTTTCGGGATCGATTGACGGAACGCCGCTTTTGCTGCAATTTCAAACGCAATCGCAGAGGAGTCAACTGCGTGGAACGCACCGTCGGTTAAGATAACTTTAAAGTCCAAGCAAGGGAATCCGGCCAGAACGCCTTTATCCAACATGCTCTTAAAGCCTTTTTCAACCGCAGGCCAGTATTCGCGTGGTACGTTACCGCCGGTAACCGCTGATTCAAAGACAAAACCGCTACCGGGTTCGCCTGGCTCGATAATGTAGTTGATCTTGCCGTATTGGCCTGAACCGCCTGATTGTTTCTTGTGGGTATACTCGTCTTCAACCGATTTGGTAATGGTTTCGCGATAGGCCACTTGGGGTTTGCCGACGATAACATCAACACCGTGAGTACGTTTCAAGATGTCGACCTTGATATCAAGATGCAACTCGCCCATGCCTTTAAGAATGGTTTCGCCACTGTCTTCATCGGTTTCGACATGGAAAGAAGGATCTTCCTGAATCATTTTACCCAGCGCGATACCCATTTTTTCGGAAGCCGCTTTGTCTTTCGGTGAAATCGCTAATGAAATAACGGGATCAGGGAAAACCATAGGTTCCAATGTGGCAGGGAACTTCGGATCGCACAGCGTGTGACCTGTTTGCACGTTCTTCATGCCCAGTACCGCAACAATATCACCGGCTTGAGCCGACTCAAGTTCATTACGGGTATCAGCGTGCATTTCCACGATACGGCCGATACGTTCGGTTTTGCCGGTGAAGGTATTCAGTACCGAAGTGCCTTTTTCCAGTTTACCGGAGTAAATACGCAGGAACGTTAATGCACCAAAACGATCATCCATAATCTTGAATGCCAGCGCGCGTAGCGGTTTGTCGGCATCAACGACAGCGAAGCTGCCTGTTGCATTACCTTCCAGATCGACTTCAGGCTGTGGTTTAACTTCTGTAGGACAAGGCAGGTAATCGACAACGCCGTCAAGCACCAACTGTACGCCTTTGTTTTTGAACGAAGAACCGCAGAAAGTCGGGAAGAAGTCCAGGTTAATCGTACCTTTACGGATACAACGCTTGATGGTGTCAATATCGGGCTCTTCACCTTCAAGATATTTTTCCATGACATCGTCATACTGATCGGCAACTTGGTCGATCATTTTTTCGCGCCATTTTTCGGTATCAGCGACCATGTCGGCAGGAATGTCTTGAATAGTGTAGTTTAATGGGTCTCCTGAATCATCCCATATCCATGCCTTACGCGTTAAAATATCAACTACGCCGGAGAATTGGTCTTCGGTGCCGATAGGCAGCGTCATAACCAATGGCACTGCGCCGAGTACATCTTCAACTTGTTTAACCACGCGATAAAAATCAGCGCCGATACGATCCAGTTTGTTGATATAGATAACACGGGCGACTTCGGAATCGTTGGCATAACGCCAGTTGGTTTCCGATTGGGGTTCTACGCCGCCTGAACCGCAGAAAACGCCGATACCGCCGTCAAGAACTTTTAATGAACGATAAACTTCAATAGTAAAGTCAACGTGCCCTGGGGTGTCGATGATATTGAAACGATAGTCTTTCCAGAAACAAGTAGTCGCAGCAGACTGAATGGTGATGCCTCGCTCCTGCTCCTGTTCCATGAAGTCAGTCGTTGCCGCGCCATCGTGTACTTCACCGATTTTGTGGATTTTACCGGTAAGCTTTAAAATCCGCTCGGTAGTCGTTGTTTTACCGGCATCGACGTGAGCGAAGATGCCAATGTTTCTATAATGCGCTAAATCTGTCATGTTTTTACTCTAAAGTTGGGCATAAAAAACTTTTTTGGTGACCGCTCTCAATAAATGTTCAAACAGCTTATCGAGGACTCGTACCGGGGCGGTGGGCTACATACCATACCGCAGTCACACAACCTAAGACCGCGGTGGCGGAGCCATCGGAGTGAATGAAATGCGTCGGATACATGCAGGTAGCTCAAGCCGAGTGAGGTGCATTTATTGGGTCACCATCGCTGCTCACTCGTCCAGCTTCGAAAGCCCGCTATTTTAACCTAAAAACTGTGTAAAAACATAGAAAACCCATGCGTTATGTTGTAGTAAGGCTAAAATAACCGAATATGTTTGGTGCCTGAACGAAAAAAAAGCCCATCATAAAGACAGGCTTTTTTAACTCTTAAGGCGATTGCCAAGAATAAATATACCCAAATGGCGCAGGATTTTTGTTCGTCTACAACGACTGCATGGATGCAGGAGCAGTTGCCGAGGCGTAAAAATGGGCGCATAGCGAGCTATGCAACCATTTTTACAACGCAGCAGACGGGCAAAAAAACCAGTCAGTTGGGTATATTTTTCGCAGGAAAGCGCCTAAACCAACTTAAGATCAGTTTTTGGTTTTATCAACAATCTGGTTAGCTTTAATCCAAGGCATCATGCTGCGCAGTTTTGCACCGACAACTTCAATCGGGTGCTCTGCATTTAGACGGCGCTTGGCTGTCATTTCAGGATAGTTGGTCATGCCTTCCATAATGAATTGCTTGGCGTACTCGCCGTTTCTGATATTTTTCAACGCTTCGCGCATCGCCCAACGGCTTTCTTCGTTGATGACGCGAGGTCCGGTGACGTATTCGCCATACTCAGCATTGTTGGAGATCGAATAGTTCATGTTGGCGATGCCGCCTTCGAACATTAAATCAACAATCAATTTTAATTCGTGCAAGCATTCAAAGTAGGCCATTTCAGGCTCATAACCCGCTTCAACCAAGGTTTCAAACCCCATTTTTACCAGTTCAACCGCACCGCCGCATAATACCGCTTGTTCGCCGAATAAATCGGTTTCGCATTCGTCGCGGAACGTGGTTTCGATGATGCCTGAGCGACCGCCACCAATAGCAGAGGCATAGGATAAACAAATCGCTTTCGCTGTGCCTGAAGCATCTTGATGCACTGCGATTAAGTCAGGAACGCCGCCGCCGCGTACAAATTCGGAACGCACGGTATGGCCTGGCGCTTTAGGCGCGATCATGATCACATCTAAATCGGCGCGCGGCACGACTTGGTTGTACAAAATCGCAAAGCCGTGGGCAAATGCCAATACCGAACCTTGTTTGATGTTCGGTTCAATTTCGTCTTTATACAATTTTGATTGGAATTCATCAGGAGTTAAAATCATCACGATGTCCGCACCGGCAACCGCTTGCGCAACCGGTTGTACGGTTAAACCATGGGCTTCGGCCTTAGCGACAGAAGGTGATCCTGCGCGCAAGCCCACGACAACCGAAACGCCGGATTCTTTTAGATTAAGAGCGTGGGCATGGCCTTGCGATCCGTAACCGATAATAGCTACTTTTTTAGCTTTGATGATTGAAAGGTCGGCATCTTTGTCATAATAAACTTGCATGGTTTTTCCTGTTTTGGGTGTGTTTAAAATGTTGAGTTGTTAATTTTTGTTATCGGATCGCGCTTATACACCGATATTATTCCTTAGCCCACGTTTCAAAGACTTCAGTTAATTCAATTGCTAGGTCAGGGAATAAATGCGGCGTGGCAATATCGTCACCGGCATACATGTGTTTAAGTTGGTAGCAATTATTTTCGTCTAATACAAACTGATGGATAGCTTGTTCTTCCGGATAAACGATCCAGTATTCCATAACTCCGCTTTCTTGGTACAGCTCATACTTAATATTCATGTCCCGTTTGGCGGTGCCTTTCGACAGGATTTCAATAATCCAGTCGGGGGCGCCATTACAGCCTTGTATATCCAGAATTTCCGGGTTGCAAATGACGCATAAATCCGGCTGCACTACTGTATGTATGTCTTGACTGGCTAAAATCGATTTTTTACGGTCATATAAGCGAACATCGAACGGCGCGACATAAAGACGGCATTTTTTGTGTTTAAAAAAAACGGCTAATAAACACGTTAAGTTCGTTGAAATATCCTGATGATACACATTCGGCGCGGGCGACATCAGCATGATTTTGCCTTTGATTAATTCTAGGGCGTCATCAAATTTCCAGGTTATATAATCGGCATAGCTATAAGTCCCGTTTAAATCCAATTGCGATAATTCGGTAATTTTAGCCATTTGCTTAACCTAATTCATCATAGAAAAACGGACACAATACCGCCAACTTACAAATGCAGCCCTTTTTCGCCTCTCGATATACCTGTCGGCCCGGAACGAACCACTTCAATAATGGTGTCGCCATCGATAGCGGCGATAAACGCATCCAGCTTGCTGGAGGGACCGGTCATTTCCACGACATACGTGGTCGGCGTTACATCGATAATTTTGCCGCGAAATATAGCCGCTATGCCCCTGATTTCTTCGCGGGTATGCTCGCTGGTCTTGATCTTGACCATCATCAGTTCCCGTTCAATATGATCGGATTCGGCCAAGTCTATCAGTTTAACCACATCAATCAGCTTATTCAGCTGCTTAGTTATTTGCTCGATAATGTCGTCGCTGCCGCGAGTGACCAGAGTCATGCGCGACAGGCTGGAATCTTCTGTAGGCGCGACCGTCAAGGACTCGATATTGTAGCCGCGCGCGGAAAACAAGCCTGCGACCCGCGATAATGCGCCGGATTCGTTTTCAATCAGGATAGAAATAATATGTCTCATTATGCCAACTCCCTGTCAGTCGATGTGCCGTTTGCAACTCTTAAAGTCATATCGTTATGGGCTTTACCGGCTTCTATCATCGGATATACGTTTTCGGTTCTGTCGGTCAGGATGTCCAAGAATACCGTGCGGTCTTTCAGCGCAAACGCTTCTTCCAGCGCCGGTCTGACCTCCTCGGGTTTATCAACACGCATGCCGACATGGCCGTAGGCTTCGGCCAGCTTGACGAAATCAGGGATAGTATCCATATACGAATGCGAATAACGGCTTTCGTAGCTAAATTCCTGCCATTGGCGAACCATGCCCAGATAGCTGTTGTTCAGGTTGATGATTTTTACCGGCGCATTGTATTGCAATGCGGTCGATAGTTCCTGAATGCACATCTGGATGCTGCCGTCGCCGGTCACGCAGGCGACTTCCGCATCGGGAAACGCCAGTTTAACGCCGATGGCCGCAGGTAAGCCGAAGCCCATCGTGCCCAAACCGCCGGAATTAATCCAATGCCGAGGCTTGTCGAACGGATAATATTGGGCCGCCCACATTTGATGCTGGCCTACATCAGAGGCAATATACGCCTCGCCTTTGGTGACTTCATACAACTGTTCAATCACGTATTGCGGCTTGATCAGGCGGCTGTTGCGGTCATATTCCATGCATTTGACGGCCCGCCATTGGTCGATCTGGTTCCACCAGCTTTCCAAGGCTTTCTTGGACGGTTTCTTTTTGCTTTCCTTGATCATTTCCATCATCTGTTCCAACACCGGCTTAACTTCACCGACGATAGGAATTGCAACCTTAACGGTTTTGGAAATAGACGCAGGATCAACGTCGATATGAATAATCTGGGCATGTGGGCAAAACTGATCCAGCTTGCCGGTGACCCGGTCGTCAAAACGCGCACCGATAGCGATAATCACATCGCTGTCATGCATCGCCATATTGGCTTCATAAGTGCCGTGCATCCCGAGCATACCGACAAACTGTTTGTCGGTTGCAGGATAAGCGCCCAAGCCCATCAAGGTATTCGTGACCGGAAATCCCAGTGTGTGAGCAAACTCGGTCAACTCCTTGTCGGCCTCGCCTAAAATCACACCGCCACCGGAATAAATGATCGGCTTTTGTGCGGTCAATAATAAATCAACGGCTTTTTTAATCTGCCCCTTATGACCGCTAACCGCCGGATTATAAGAACGAATAGATACTTTTTTAGGGTATTTATAAGGCACTTTTATTCTGGGATCGGTAATATCTTTGGGCACGTCGACAACAACGGGGCCGGGACGGCCGGTGGTCGCCACATAAAAGGCCTTTTTGATAGTTTCAGCCAGCTTGGTCACGTCTTTGACCAGGAAATTATGCTTCACGCAGGGCCGGGTAATGCCGACCATATCGACTTCCTGGAACGCATCGCTGCCGATGACAGGCAACGGCACTTGGCCGGAAATAACCACCATCGGGATTGAGTCCATATAAGCGGTGGCAATGCCGGTTACCGCATTGGTGGCGCCAGGGCCGGAAGTGACCAGAACCACGCCCGGCTTGCCGGTGGCTCGGGCATAGCCGTCCGCCGCATGGGTCGCGCCTTGCTCGTGTCGAACCAAAATGTGTTTGACATCATCCTGCTGAAAAAGGGCGTCGTACAAATGCAATACCGCCCCGCCGGGATAGCCAAAAATATATTCTACGCCTTCGTCCTTAAGACTCTGAATTACAATTTGTGCGCCGTTTAGCTCCACGCTAATACCCTCAAATAGACTTTCGAATTAAGCCGATTATATGCGTTTTTAAAAAATCACATAAACTGCTGCTGGCAGCCGCTTTTTGCAAGCGACATATGTTGGGCATTTTACTTGGTTTTTGGTCAAATTGTACACGCATCTCTTATCCTTTTTAATTCTTGCCTGGATAGTAAAATAATTAATTATCGCTAACTTGCCCAAAGCAGGTGCATTAAGCCAAACCGCTCTTACACTGAAAACTCAAGCTCATAACCGGCAAACTTGCGGATATTAATCACGCCGGTATCCAGCAATAGATATTGACCTTTAATGCCGTGCAGCACGCCGGATACTTCAGCGTTCTTATCGAGATTGAAGGATTTAACCTTGACCGGGTAACTGTCCACAGGAAAATGAATATCTACAACCGACTCATCGGCTAAAAACTCAATCGCCTGAGGCCCAAAACGTTGGCTGATTTCGGCCAGCTCCGCCGCACAAACGGCAATTAATTCATCACGTTTTGCACTCAGATCGACAGGCTCGGCCTTGCTTTTGAGCATTTGCTGCCAACTGGTTTTATCGCTGACATGTTTGGCGATAGCAATTTCAATCAGCCCTGAAATATAGCGCGACTGCACTTTAAAAATCGGCAGCGCCTGCACCGCACCTTGATCTATCCAGCGTGTCGGGATTTGAGTTTGCCGGGTAATGCCGACTTTAATCGCGCTGGAATTAGCCAGGTAAACCACATGCGGCTGGAAACAAAATGCCTCTCCCCATGTCGGCTCCCGGCAAGTGCCGGCCTCATAGTGGCAAGTTTCCGGCTTCATGATGCATATATCGCATTGCGCCAATGAGGTAAAACAGGGATAGCAATAGCCCTGGTTAAAGCTCTTTTTCATAGACCTATTGCAATGTACGCAACGTATTTTACCGGTATAGATCAATTTAATCGGCTTGCCGATCAGCGGATTTAAGGCGACTCGCTGGTCGCCAAGCGGCAACTCGTATTGAACCGGCTTTGATTTATCCATGTCCATTCGGACCTGCATTTTTTCTGTGTATCCCTGCATTCAGGCATTTCCTAAAAAACTAATAACAATAAATATGATGGCATAGATTTACGATTCGCCAAAGCAGTCAAGATGTTACAACATTCCTATCGAGCATCGTTACATGCAGGGGATGTCGCTTAAGCTTGCCTCGATAAGAATAATTGCGGCCTGCTTGGCCTGTTCGGCAGCGCCTGAATGGCGCTTCATCTGTTCCGAGACGATCGCGCCTTCAATCAGCAGGCTTAATTGTAAAGCCAGACTTTCCGGAGATCTTGAGCCGCACTGCCTGGATAACTCGGTAATATAGCTTCGAAACTGATCATAAAACTCCGCAGACACCTGATGTACAGGGTTGCCTTCAAGCGGAAACTCAGCAGCCGCATTGATAAAAGCGCAGCCGCGAAATTCGGGAATAGCCATCCATTCGCTAATCACATCAAAGATCGCCAGTAACTTAGCCTTAGGCGTATCCGCCTTGCCGTTAACCTGCTCGACAAACCAAGCTCGAAAATCCTCATCCCGCTTGCGCAAAAAGGCAATAACCAAATCGTCCTTGGAAGAAAAATACTTATAAAGGCTCATTTTGGTAGTGTTTGCCGCTTTAACGACGGCATCGACACCTGTCGCCCTGATGCCTTGACTATAAAACAGTCCCGACGCGGCATAAAGAATCTTTTCTTTTAAATTTAGAGACATATAAAACAAAGCATAAATTAGGTTGATTGCGACTATACCGATCAGTATACTTCAACATCAATATACCGACCGGTAAGTATTTTTTATAACCAACAGTTTAAAAGAGGATAACACGATGGAAATATTATTAACGGGTGCTGTGCTGATGATTTTTGCCGTTTTGGCTTCGGCATGGCTGATGACCTTTGCCAGATGGTTTCCCGTTAACGGCATTGATGGCGAATTTCTTACCGATTATAAAACCCTTATCAGGGCGCATATCGATTTTGCATTAATGGCTTTGTTTTGCCTGGCATTTTATGCCACCAAAGTGCCGTTGCCTGTCAGCGCTTGCTGGCTGGTGGTAATCGGCGGCATAAGCAATCCTTGCGTCTTTGTTATTGCTGCATTTGATCCCGCCTTTTGGGAAAAAACAGTTTGGAAAGTCTATTCGGCGATCAGCTTTATTATCACGACAATAGGTTTTGGCTGGGTTGGCATTAGCTTGCTGGATTACTCGCTATAACCGAGCCGCATGATAAGAAAAGCCCGATAACTGACAATTAACGCACCAGCAGCTCGGGGCCAAACCAGTCGACAATAACATGCCGGTAATATTCGGCCTTCGCGGTTTGCAAATGCTCCAAGGGGTTGAGATTATCGGTCAATACCACGCCCTTGCTGTTGTCTACCGGAAATACCCGGTTTTTCAGCCACTCGCTTTGCTCTGCCAGCAGCATTTTCGAATTAATGTCTATCGGCTGGCGGGTGGCAAGAAAAATAAAATCATTAAAATCCTTGCCGGGTTCGGAAACAAAAACCGATTGCTGCGGAAACACTTCGGCTACGGTTCGTGATACCGATGCCAGTGCGATATTGTGTTCGCCATGCGAGAAAGCGACAAAATTAAGCGCCAGTATGCCCTGCTCCGACAATAATCCCTGCAACTGCGCCAAGGTCTCAACCGTCAATAAATGCGCGGGCTCCGATCCGCCGGTGAAACAGTCATGAATAATTAAATCGTAAGGGCCTTTTAAATGACGTATTTCATAACGCGCATCGCCGACTATCGCCTGTCCTGTCGGCTTGAAGCCGAAATATCCAGACGCCGCATCAGCAACAGCCGGATCTATTTCCAGAGTATCGGTCTCTATGCCGTAACGATCATGCAGAACCTTTGCCATGTGCCCTGCCCCCAAACCGATAATCAGCGCACGGGTCATTTTTTTTGCCGCCAGCGCAGGAATCAGGCCGACAATATCCTGGTAACTTAAACGGCTTTGCCCGTCACTGATACCGGCAGCGCCAATCGTTGACGCATCGGACGTCAGCAAGCGCAAATCGCGGGACGGTTGATCAATAACCCGCACCCAACCGTAGAGGCTTTCCCGTTCAGACTGGATTTCAAACTGCTTGCCCCCAGTATAGCTCTGACCTGCACCGACGATTTTCGGCAACAGACATAAGCCGACTATCGCCAGTACCACACAGGGCATGACTGCAACAGACACGGCTAATTTTTTTTGTTCATAAATAGCGACAACGACCGCCAGCGCCAACAGCAAAAGTCCAAGTCCGACAAGAATCTGGCGGGAACCAATCAGGGGAAACAGGAAAAAACCTAACACCAAGGTTCCAATCACACTGCCCAACGTACTGACCGCATAAATTGAACCGGCGCTGTTACCGACACCATCCAACTTTAATGTCGATAACTTAATCGCAAAAGGCCCCACCATGCCCAGCAGGGTCAGGCTGGGCGAGAACAAAACCAGAGAACTGACAAAAGCGCCGCCGCGTAAGCCGAGCGGATCAGTCGCCAACAAGACCGCCCGAGTTGCCCACGGAATCAACAAGGTAAACACTGCTGCCAGCGCGATAATCAACGATAATCCGGTGCGTTTTGCCCGGTCGGCCCAGCGTCCGCCGACAAAATAACCGAGCGCGAGTGCGATCATGGTTACCGAAATCAACGACGACCAAACATAAAGACTGGCGCCGTAAAACGGCGCAATCATCCGCGTGCCTAACAGCTCTATGACCATGACCGAAGCCCCGGTTAAAAACACCGTCAGGTAAAGCCCGGTGCGGTCGAAAATAGTTAAGGTATTCTTCATTATGATTTGTATCCATTAGTGTGTGGGAGGCCACTCTTTTTCCCGCCATAGGCATCAAGCTTAGTTGGTAGACGCCGCAGGGCCGAAAAAGGTTTGCAAGCTTGCCATGGAAATTGTCACCAGTCACCGGATTTTTTGTATAGCTCCGTACTTAGGAATGAAAATTAAATAACGTGAACACACGATAAGGAATGAGCATGGAATAACTTAGGCAAGTTGCCAATAATCGGAGTGCAGGCTTCGCCTGCATATGCAAGCAAAGCTTGCACTCCTGCTGTACACAGTTGTCTACTTTATTTCATACTCGTTCCTAAGCCGTAGGAGCGACCGGCTGGTCGCCCTTTGTGCAAATGTATGAGTTATTTAATTCCCGTTCCTTATCGGCTAACTATACCCAGTCAATACTAAGTTGACTGAATACTAGCCGCTGATCGATTATTGCGCTCCGCCTTTGTCCAAAATGGGATAGACAATATAGATAAACAAAGCAGCCAAGCCAGCAGCTGTTGATTATAAAACGTATAACTTAACGCGAACGGCAGGCCTTCGTAGAACCCCGGATGCTCCAGAATGAAATCATGCCCCGTCATAAATGCGCGGGTTTCACCCAATATCAATACGACAATGCCGATGCCCATCAGGTAAACAATCATGCGGTCGCGACGCATTGAAAAATCCCCGCCGACTAGACGGCCCAACTCCAGAGATTGATAATCTAAGCGGCGCTGACGTAGCAACAGGCAAATGACCAAGCCGCAGATGCCAAGCACAGGAATAGCGAATTGCTCGACCGGAAAACTCAGGTAGCGTCCATTGAAGGCTAAGCTATACGTTTTATAAAGCGCCAGCAGTATAAAAACCAGGTAGCCGTTTTTCAATCGGCTTGCTAATTGTTGCGCATCGGGGTTGCCAGCCAAAATATCATAAAAACGTTGGATCAGCAGACCAGACAATACGGTATTCGCGGCAATCATCAATAGAGTGTAAGCGCGCTGCCAAGGGTTGTAACTGGTATGCCAGAGAAAATCCGTCAGCGTTACCAGGCAAACGCTAAGCACTTGCATCAAGGTTAAAAACACCAGCAAGCGCAACGGGGAAACACCGGACAACTTTTTATAGTAAGCAGCCACAATCAATAACCACAAGCCCGTCGTCAAAGCAAAATGCACCGGCCAGGCAGGATTTTCGTAAACCGGGCCGGTTAACGGGAAAACCGGTTTATGATCAGCTGACAGCAATCCCCAATTGGCCCCGGCCACCCCCTCAAAATCAACTTTCCAAGGCTGGTTAAAAGCCTCGATAATGTTGTAGTCGAAATGTTGGCGGCTGGCTAGCTGAAGCAGGCTACGAATAAATTTGGCTGAATTGACAACACTGGGGACAGCCCGTCCGCGCTGCCGACCGACACTGGGCCAGCCGGACTCGCCGATCAAGATAGGCTTGCTTTGCCCCATGCCAAGCGCCTTATCTTTGATTTGTTGAACGATTTTCTCAACATGCTCAGTCGCGTGTTCAACCGGAACCGGTTCGTCTTCCCAATAAGGCAGGATGTGGATAGTAATAAAATCCACTTCATTGATCAGCTGGGGGTATTTCATATAGATCGACCAAACATCGGCGTATGACACCGGCTGTTTAACCGCTTGTTTGACCTGCCGGATATAAGCGATCAAGCTGTCAACATCCATATCGCGGCGGAGCAACACCTCATTACCGACAATGATCCGTTTGACCACATCAGGGTGGGCATTAACCGATTTGATCAATGCCTCGATTTCTTTTTTATTATTGTTATGATCAGGACCCAGCCAGCCGCCCTGAATCATAGTGACGCCATATTTACGAGCAATATCGGCGGTAGGTTCGCCGCCAAGAATGGAGTAAGTGCGAATGCTATGGGTTTTATCCGCCAGCAGTCCCAAATCTTCGTCGATATGCTCAGTTAACGGCGTTTTAAAACCTTCCCTGGACGATGCAAAAGACAAGCTCATGAGCTTGCCGGTCGGCACATCGGCGCCGACATCCTGTGGCCGGTTGGTAATCCAGTCGATAGCGCCGTGAACGACGATTATTAAAATCAGGTAAAGCAGGATTTTGGCTGTTTTCATAACTGTAGAATTTTTGTGCAGTCCCGCTTGACCACAGGATTAAATCGCATTTAGCGCCTCGCGCTTTGCAGCTACCAGATCAATAATGTCACCTACAGTGTAGGTGTTCTGCGCCTCACGGTCGGAGATCGATATTCCAAGTCGCGAGGAATACCCTTTTTCTTGAAATATCGAGTATAGAATTCCTTGGAAGCGAGGGATTCACGGCCAGCAAACGCTGGCATCTATCTTTTTTCGCGCAGCCTACCCTACCTGGCTTTTTCGGCTGTGGCTCTGTCGTATTTAACGGCATGGGTGTCACCTCGATAAATAAATGCTATTGATTATCAACGGTTAATTTAAACAAAACGTGATAATACGACATTCTAACCGACTTTGATTCCATAAGCCGAATTTAGATCGGGGACTCTGTCGCTTTTATTTGTGCTGCTTGTCGCGTTGTGTTATAAAAGCCGCTGAGTTTACAAGAGTTTTTTTAAATTAAAAATTTATTGTACGACATAGAAGATGGGGAACCCCGACAGAGTTGTCGTATACATTACGTTAGATTAGCTCTTCGCTAATTAATAGTGGATAGTTTCTTCTTCAAGATAATGAGAATTAGTGATGAGTGATAGTTTAGGAAAAATTGTCAGCATAAATAGCGCTGTTGCCTTGCTAATAGGAACAAGTTATTTATTTGGTTATTCGATAGTCTTAGGCATTAATCTTTTTAATTATTTTTATATTGAAGATTATATACATGTTGTTATAGATATAATCCCTTTAATGACGGCTCTCATAGGTCTCCTTCTATTAATAAAAGGAGATAAATATCTTAAAGAATTTTGGATATATCTTCCTCGACTACTGGTATCTACTCCAATTTTCTTTGGAATAGTGGGGGTCTTGGTTAGCGCCAATATTTTTTATTTCTCAAAATCACCTTGCATATCTCATATCGATATTAATGATAAACAATCGATTCAAGGTAAAGTGCTTTTTGCGTTAAGTAAACATCTTATTATTCAGGAAGAAGACAAAACAATTATAATTATGCCAAACGATAATTTATTAATATCACAAAAATGTGCATGGAATTAAGTTGTCATTACGCTCAACCGGAGCGCGGTTATAATCCGGTTTTATTTTTCAGCTTTCCAGGCCGCGCCCGGTTAGCTTTACGTTAGATTTAAAATTGGAGTAGTCTTTTGAGCTTGGTGGTTCTATCTGGCAGTTTTAAAGATTGGGAAGCTTTGCGTACTACCCGTCAGAGGTTAATATCATTTGATATTTCGTGTCAGTGGCCAATATGTGAAACTCCAACATACGAAGATGATATGTCCAGCGAAGAAATGGCTACAGCATTAGCAGAACACCTGAACCGGATAATGATTTCCGATGCAATGTATGTAGTGAATCCGACAGGGTACATTGGTAAGGGAGTTAGCTTTGAGATTGGCTACGCCCATGCCCTTAGTAAGCCAATATTTTCCCAAAGAGAAGTTGGCGAGGTGTTTTTAAGATCTGCTATCACATCGGTTGTATCAATAGAAAATTTTGCCGATGCGTTAAAAAGGCTATAGATATGGAAAATTTTCTGCAGAGCGTCGCCTCATCTATTGTGGCTAGCATAGTAATGATATTTGCAACATTAGCAATATCTTCACAGGCAAAATGGCTAGTTATAGGAATATTGTCCAGGCTAACTTCTGCTGGATTAGATTACGTATACCGTGATAAAGAAGACGCGAAAAGAGATTTGTCTGATGATGTTTCATCAGCAAATCACCTAAAAATACTAGTAGGCAGGGGAAATGAACTTCAACGCCAGCCATTTGATGCGCTTTTTCAGAACAGATCAAAAAGACGTAAGAAGTTCGTGAGAATACTGCTTCCTTCTACAAAGGGCAATAACGATGAGCCGGATTGGATCGCGCAGAGGGAAGCAGAGCTGGCTAAGTTTGACTCAGCTTATAAGAATTTAGGTCTATTAAAGCTGCAGGTAGAGGGCAATGCTAGTTTCTTGCAAACCCATTCAAATACAGGGCTAGTGGAAGTGGGCCGCTTCAACGCTCCAAACTTTGGAAGGTTAATAATATCAGATAAATACCTATACTTTACGCCATACTCTCACGATTCACATGGAAGGGAGTCTAGAGTCTACAAATACGAACGTGGCTCCGATATTTATTCCAATTACAATCGGCTATTTGATCAACTATGGGAAGTACGTGCGCGCTATGATTTGTGAAGTTGAACCCTATCAAGAACTCTCAAAGTATTACGAAGAACTGTCTAACATAGAAAAGAAAAAGAGAGAGTTAGATGATTTACTTGTCGTCGCAAGACAAGACAACAAAAAACTAAACATTCTTGATCTGGCTAGCGGAACGGGCATTGCTGCTAGATATTTACAGCAACAAGGACATAGAGTTACTTGCGTCGATAGATCCGAAGTGATGATGAGTCTACTTAGGAGCCACATTAATAATCTTTCTAGTATTGAAACTATTGTTTCTCCATTAGAATATGTGAATTTGCCTGCCGACGAATTCAACGTTGCTCATTGTCTAGCATACTCTTTGACATATATTACAGCCCCACAGTCCTTGGCTTCCCTATTCATAAAAGTCGCAAATAGTATAGTCTTAGGAGGTGTTTTTTACTTTGATATGGTTCATCCAGATAGGGTATCTGATAAATTTTCAAACATCCCAAAGAGAAAATTGAAAAATGCAACCCTTGAGACAAGCTTATTGCATAATTCTCATGAAGGCCAGTTCACTCTTCAGTACACGACAATCCCCTTTGGCTCAAGCGAGCATAAGCAGGAGATTCATTACGGGCGTGCTTATAGCATGGAGCAGTTAAAGAGAATTCTAATAGAGGCAGGCTTTAGGAAAATTGAGTTTCATTGTAATAAATTAGCAGTTTATAAGGTATTTTGCTTCAAATAGAGAGAATATTATGGAATACAAATTCCTGACAGGTGTCGAGAAATGGGCTGAAGAGCTTTACAAAGCTATTTGTTCCGTTAGCGAGTCCCGAGCGAAGCTGTTAGTCTCAAAGAGGCCTATAACTCTTCCTTCGTTTGAGGCGCTATCAAAGCAAGAACGATCTATGTTAAAAGCACAATACGAGAAGTTTGGTATATGTCTTTTCGCCTCTAGTTCTATTCCGGATCGAACTAACGGACATCCGTTGTTTCGGCTCGTAGAACAGCTGAGAGATGATGACTGGCTTAACTTTCCTATGAGGCACCCTTTGGAAGGGCATCCTGAATCGGTAAAAAGATTTGGGCCAAATGATCATACTTTCAAGATTTATGATCTATCCAAATCTCCCGCAGAAGGGTACGTAGAGGTCGCGGAAACACACAAAGAGTTTCATACTCATAGCGATGGTCTTGGGTCGGGAGGCACGGTACAGACCGTCGTACTCTACTGTGATTCTCCTGCTGAGAGAGGGGGGCAGTTTTATTACTACGACCTTATCGAGCTTTTCAAGCTACTTTATGAATACTCTCGAAAAACTTTCGCTGCGTTGATGATGGATAGGGCGATAACGGTCACTAGGAATAGAGGCAAGGGAGCAATTCGTGTTAGTTCGCCGATCATTTATTTCGCGGATGATGAGCTTCCAGGATTTTTTTACAGAAAGCCATCGGGTGAGTATTCAGTCGAATATGCAAATTACAAGCTTGTTCAAGAGGGTATACAGTTTATTGAGCAATACGCTCAACCTGGGACAACATGTTCAATAGAAGTTCCTTTTGATCAGCCGTTCACAGGCGCCATCTTAAACAACCGGTTTAGCGCACACCATCGCAATAGCTTCGTCGACGATGCTTCATCTAGACTTCTCTCTCGTAAGTGGTACATGCGGTCTACCACTCATCAACCGTACAAACATATACCTTTAATTCTTCTCAGTGAACGGTATTACAAACTGTACCCTAGATATGCTGACCGAAAATATCATACTGGTGAATGGTTGTACGATTCTGCAACTGACAGTCACCAGATAGCAAATCTAATCGGGTAGCCGAGGGTCTCTAACCCTCAGCCCCCACAACACCCTGCATGCGGGTCCGCACAGGGCGTTTCACTTGGAATGGTGAAGCTTGATCCATCCATCGCGTAGCGCATATAA
>SCPZ01000062.1 GCA_004299305.1 Methylobacter sp. | reverse complement strand
TCGTCGAGCTGTCCAAAAATATCTAAAAAATCCATTTCTTCCGGTTCCTTGATTGTTGCTGATTCTGCCATTATCTTGGTTCTGCTTGTTTAATAGCTACTTTTTAATGAGGTGGCCCTGCTCAGCTTGTTGAGATTCCTTGTGACCCAGTTAATTTTTTGATAGATTGACACCATTTTGACCTTAATACCCCCTTTCCCGTTTTCAAAATAATGACAAATACAACAACGTCAAATTTATCGACAACCAAAACAGCAGTCACTTGCGCAAACTGTAACTTAGATAATTTATGCATCCCTAAAGGCTTGCCCCGGTCGGAAGTGGGCGAGCTCGCATTATTGGTTAATCGGGACAATATACGTCAAAAAGGTGAGGCTATATACCATGCAGGCAGCCCATTCAGGGGAATAATCGCCTTACGCTCCGGCAGCGCAAAACTGCTAAGTTTCGACCAAAATGGCAATGAGCTGGTCGTTGATTTTATTCTTCCGGGAGAATTACTTGGATTTGACGGTTTGTCTTCACAAATCCATAACTGTACCGCCATAGCATTGGAGACAGTGAATTACTGCCATTTGCCCGCCTATAGGATTGAGATATTAGCTATTAATACCCCTGGTTTAAGTCAAGTATTATTGCAAAGATCCTGTAACCAGTTCGACGCCCAAGTACAAAAGATGATGGTAAATCGCCGATCCGCAGAGGAACGTGTGGCTTGCTTCATCCTGCATATTTCAGATCGGTTGAGAATACGCGGCTACTCGGAGTTGGAATTCCGACTAAGCATGTCACGGGATGAAATAGGAAATTATCTGGGAATCACGCATGAAACAGTGAGTCGAATCATTCATCTCTTTCAAGCGCGGAAATTGATAGAAGTTAAGTCAAAACAACTAAAAATAATAAACAAAAAAGAGCTGTTTAGCTTTCATACAACTTAATCACTAAACAGCCCAAACTTACGAGGATTTGATAAAACTTCCGAACTCACCACTTAAAGGCAGGCTTTAAGTGGTGTTGTGTACTGTAAAACGAAAATTACGGCTAAGAGGAAGAGCCTTTATTTTCTATATGCTGAATTTGAGGCGTCTTCAGCAATCGCTTTTGCCGAAGATTCATACTTTTCATGCTCACTGCTTTTAATCAAAACGACTGTAACTAACACTGCTAAAACAAGACCCGCTACATAAATCCAGAAATTATCTTTTTCTTGTATTTCACTCATAGTAATTCTCCATCTCATTGATTAAGGACAATAATTTTGTTTGCATCAAAACGCGTGACTATTTAAACAAAATGCGAAATAAAAAAATTGAGCCAGATCAACAAATGTTTCTTTATGGCAGCCCTGATTCATTATTGAAAAGCGCCTTAACGGTCTTCTATAGCACAAAGCTCGCTATCTGTTTGTCGCAACCGCAATGAAATGGCGCCGGCAATTCGTGCAAAAATATGCACGCCCAGCACTGCATCGTTATATACCTGGGCATTAAACTCTTCCCTCGACAGCACATAAAGATCGCAACCTGTTTTGGCAATGGCGTCGGCGGAACGCTGCTGGTGATCAAGGAAGGCCATTTCACCAAAATAATCGCCTTGGGCGAAAGTAGCCAGATGATGGTGCTTGCCCCCTTTTAGCGGCAGCAAAATACGCACTATGCCGCGACGGATAAGAAAAATCTCATCGCCTCTATCTCCTGCAACAAATATTTTTTCCCCGACCTTGACTGTGCGTTCACGCACACACTGACTTAATGCGTTTATCGTGAGTTCATCAATTCCATGCAACAATTCAATTTCATTCAGGTTGAGCGCCTGTTCTTCTCGTTTTTCAGTCTCGACTGACGCTTCGAGAATACGGTTTTCCATCCATTCCAGTCCTTCATCGCGTGTCTCGAAAATACGAATGCCGCCGCCGTTCTCATCAATTAAACCGACGTCTACCATATATCGCTGAAGATCCTGCCCAGTGGGCAAACTGGACGGCATGCCGCTAAACAACAACTCACCGCCGCGCTCACCAAGCCTATCCTGCATCAGCGTAAACAAATGCGTGGCGGTATAGTCCAAAGATTGAACCCGGCGCATATCGAATAACAGCCATTTCCGGGTCAGTAGATCGTTTTCCAAATCGCTAAATAAATGATCGGTGGTGCCAAAAAACAAATTACCTTGTAGCTCGTAGATTGCCGCATCGTCTCCCCGATCTTTCAGGATGGCATATTCCGATTCGAGGCGGCGCGTTTTAGAGCTGATTTCCTTAAGCGTGGCCCTTCGTCGCAATACTGAAATTCGAATCTGGTCGCGAATAAACAATAATATCGCAAGGCCGATACCGGTTGCCGAAGCGGCTATCAACCCAACCGTTTCGGCTACTATCACCACAGCGGCAATCACCGCAAAATCAAAGCATGTTTCCTTATGTTTCAGTAATCGAAAGGCGTGCCAATCAAACATCCGAAAAGCAACCACTAACAGGATACCGGCCAATGCGCCGATCGGAACCCAGGCGATTAAAGGAGATAAGACCAAAATTACCAACACCACCAACCCGCCTTCAATAAACCCGGACTGCGTCTTGCGTCCGCCACTGGTTACGTTCACCAGCGTCGGCCCCATGGTGCCGGCGCCGGGCATACCGCCGGTAATAAAGGAAACCAGATTGGCGATGCCCTGGCCTAATAACTCACGGTTTGAGTCATGTCGGCTTTTAGTCAAGGCATCGAGCACCACACAGGTTTTAAGCGTATCGATAGAAAGCAACGCCGATAATGCCATCGCCGAATAGGCAACCAGCATCAAGTCCTCCATACGGATTTCCAGCACCGATTTAAATCGCCCGCTGACTGTCTCAAAAAAAGAGGCGCTGGCGCCAATAGGTCCTATCACCAATGAATTAGCGTCCAGCAATAACAACGGCGGCATAAATAAACCGAGCGCAAAATAACCGGCAATGCCCGCTAACAACCCCATAATGGCCGCCGGTATTTTTTGGGTAATCCTTGGCGCAATTAACATGACTACAATAGTGATCAAACCGACGCCAATGCCCTGCCATTGCCACAAATCAGGGGACATTAAGCCTTGTTTGAGCGCTACTCCTTTGGGTAATCCTAATAATTTAGGCAATTGTCCCAACGCAATAATCACGCCGACACCCGACAAGTAACCGCTGACGACCGGAAAAGGAATGTATTTGATTAAGCGCCCGCCTTTTAACAAGCCGTAAAACACCTGCAAAAATGCCGCCAAAAGTGCGGTCAGTGCTAATAAAGCCACGATACGGTGCGCATCCATACCCTGATGGACAAGTTCAATGGCAAGACCGGACAGAACGGCCGCCGCCGGAGCGCAGGGTGCGGAAACCAGGGCCGGAGTACGCCCAAACAACGGCGCGGCCAAGCCCAGCGCCGCCGCTCCTATCATACCGACAAAAGCGCCCTCCCCGACCATGTGCGGCGAAATAGCCGAAAATACCACTATCCCAAAGGCGATGGAAGAAGGTAAAGCCACCAGCATAGCCGCCAACCCGCCCCAAAACTCATTGATAAAACCACGATTTAGTGCTGTTTTAGTTGTCATAATTTTGATAAACCGTAATTGTAAAATTAACTGGATGTTAACTGTTCATAATAGAACACGGATAACACGGGTTAGACAGATTTAAACGGAGTTTTACAAAATCTAGTAACAGCCCTCCTTTTTAAAGACTTGAAAAGCGACCAAAGCCAGCTTTGGACTCAAGTAAGTTCGATATTGAGTAATTACAAAATGTACCCCTCTACTCTTTTAAATCTTTGAAGCAATCAAAGCAAGCTTTGGACTACAAAAAATTTAAATACAGGAAATAGAGCAATGCATCGAACATGCGTAGAAACCTTGCTCCGTTGCTTTCTTTTTCTTCCGTTTCAATGTGGCCACTGGCAAAATAAAATAATGCGGCGTAGTTCCCGGTCTTTTTCAAAAACAGGAAACTACGCCATGTGAAGTATAATAATCACCACATTCATCGTTTATAAGGCGCTTCCATGCACGTTACCTTGGTTTATATTCAAGTAAAACCCGCTTACATCGATCACTTTATTTCCGCCACACGGCTCAACCATGAAGCTTCCATACAGGAGCCTGGCAACCGTCGATTCGACATACTGCACTCACCCGACAACCCCGACCACTTTATTCTTTATGAAGCCTATGCCTCTGCGGAAGATGCGGCGGCCCACAAGCAAACCCCTCATTACTTAACTTGGCGCGATACCGTGGCGAACTGGATGGCGGAACCGCGCCAAGGCGTCCGTTATGAAGGCCTCTTTCCGCAAGGATAAAATGCTATGCAATTTTCCCCTTTCTCACTCTCGCGTTTGCCGCGCATTAGTTACGGTAGCGGTCGCATCAACGAAGTCCCGGCGCTGGCAGCGATCTATGGCCGCACAGCCTTGCTGGTGACCGGTAAACAGTCTTTTAGCGCTACGCCGCGCTGGCAAGCTTTCACCCAGTCGCTGGAAAGCAAGGGCATGAACTGGCTGCATTTTACCGTCTCCGGCGAACCGTCACCGACGCTGGTAGACCAAGCGGTAAGCCAATTTCGCGGCGAATCGGTTGACGTAGTGATCGCCATCGGCGGCGGCAGCGTGCTTGATGCCGCCAAAGCCATAGCAGGACTGTTGCCGCACGGCAATTCGGTCATGGATCACCTCGAAGGCGTCGGCAAGAACGTCCCGTATCACGGCCCCAGCACGCCATTTATCGCCGTCCCGACCACCGCAGGAACCGGCAGCGAGGCGACCAAAAATTCGGTGCTCAGCGTACAAGGCCCGGACGGCTTCAAAAAATCCTTCCGCGATGAGTGTTTAATCCCTGAATACGCAGTGATCGACCCCGATTTGTTAGCCAGCTGTCCGCGCGAACTGGTGGCAGCCGACGGCATGGATGCATTCACCCAACTGTTGGAATCCTACGTCTCGCAAAAAGCCAATCCCTTTATTGACGCGCTGGCCTGGAGCGGTATATGTGCCGTGAAAGAAGGTTTTTTTGCCGCCTGGGAAGGCAAGGAACCGGCAGCCAGTCAGGGTCGCGGCGCGATGGCTTACGCAGCCTTGCTGTCCGGCATCGCCTTGGCTCAAGTAGGCCTGGGTTCGGTACACGGTTTGGCCTCGCCGTTGGGCGCTTATTTTCCTATCCCGCACGGCGTAGTCTGCGGCACCTTGGTATCCGCCGCCACCGAGGTCAATATCAAGGCCATGCAAGAGCGCGAACCGGAAAACCCGGCCTTGGCAAAATATGCGCAAGTCGGGCGCTTACTGACCGATCGGACTGACATTGATGACGCAGCTGCACGTTCGTCGTTAACCGCCCTGCTGGCCGAATGGAGCGAACGGCTGCAACTGCCGCGTCTTAATGGCTATGGTATTAGCGAGAAAGATTTCCCGATGATTGTTGCCAATAGTCGCGGTAGTAGTATGTTGACTAATCCTATTGTGCTGACGGATGAGGAGATTAAAGACATCTTGATGCAGCGGCTTTAAAAATGTGTATCTCAAGCGGGGCGAGTTTTGCAACCCCGATCCTAACGTTTATACAATGCCTAATACCATCAAACGTTTCGTCCCGCCTGTTCAGAATCTTGCAAGTTAGACCTTCCAGGTTTTAAAAACCTGGAAGGTCTGCATATCGGCATGTTTCTCGCCTAATGCTGGGTCAGGGACTATCGGAATGACGGTCTCCCGCAGACTTGTGTATAACGACAAGCGCCTGCAAATCCCAAGGCTGCGGTAAAACCGCCGCTTCCAAAGCCGCTTCAATGCGATCATCCAGTTCGGCAAAAAAATCCAGGCCGGTTTGCGCTTCTATATTGTCGATGCTGGTCACAAATTGCGCTAACGGCTCTTTGCCGTTGACGGTTTGCGGCA
Organism: Methylobacter sp.; assembly: GCA_004299305.1. Lineage (GTDB taxonomy): Bacteria > Pseudomonadota > Gammaproteobacteria > Methylococcales > Methylomonadaceae > Methylobacter_A. The sequence goes on along the minus strand of SCPZ01000062.1, from coordinate 67,126 downwards.
TTAAAAAGGCCAGAGCGATGGACGGTTTGCCGGGAGCGGCTTCGGTGATATAAATTTTATAAAATGCATCCGGTATTTCCACCATCCAATCCGAATGTAAGCGTTCGACTGTGCCGCTAAAAACCGGCCCGGTTATCACCCATACCTTGCCGAAGAGTTTGGCAAAATGCTTGATTTCCGTTTCCTCCAAGCGCTGCCATAACTGCTGGTTGAGCTTAGGCTTTTGCGGGGTGATGTTGGTCATCAAAAAACTGTCCGCCTGGCCTTCCCTGCCGTAAAGATGACTCATCGCGTAATTTGGCGCCATGTGGCCGCGATCGTAAGCGTTGGTTCGGCTTCGCTCGTTGCGCGTTTGTTGATAACTTTCGTGACTGACGCGATTGATGCTGCGCCAATCGGTTTCAAAATGATTGGGCCGCTTTAAAGACGGCGTATTTTCTTCGACCGAGATCAGCGCGTACTCCACCCACAAAGGGTTGCCGCGCAAATCCGAATAACCCAGAATGAAGCCATGATTGCGTAATATCCGAAACCAGGTGTCGATGTTTTTGGCATCGCGGGCTTGCGGCGCGCCTTGGTAAAGTAATGCGGGGCGGGCGATTTTAACTTCATAACCATAGCCGCCCAGGCTCAAGCCAAGAATAATCAGTAATAACAAGAGATGCTTGCGGCTTAGGCGGAATAAGCCCAGTAATAATTTAAACGGGATGAATATAACGTTTTTACTGCGCATCAAAACAAGCTTAGCAAATTAAGCCAAGACTTCAGTATTAGAGCTGAATAAATAGTCTTTCTTTAAACAATGATCCAACCATTTTTGCAGGAAATAATTCAAGCGCCATTTGTAATTCATGATTTCAAGACATAATCCGGGATCTTTAAAAACCTGCGCCACACCGGCACGAGCATGGTCGCTTAATACTTCGGCCATCTGCGCATCCAGGTAAACTCTTATTTTTACCGCAGGTTCCAGTAATTCGTCCTTATCCCTATTGAAACAATGGCTAAGTTCCAAGGTCAATGTGTAGGGCGTGCGCTCAATGATGTCAAGATGCAACGTGGTGTGGTGCGGTGCGAGACCGATAGCCGTTTCTTTAAATATCATTAAGTCGGGAATTAATTTAAAAAGCTTTTGATAATTTGATTCGCAAACCTGTTCAAGGCAGATTGATTTGTTGACCGGATTGATAAAACTCATAACGGGCGTCAGTTTTCCCGGTAGCAGGCATGGGCGCTGGCGGTTTCCCATAACACCACTTGGGCGACGTTAAAACCGGACTGTTTGAGATGCTGATAAATCATTTTACTCAACACTTCCGCGGTGGGATGCTCGTCAAGGGCAAGAAAGCGCTCCTTGTTGGCGGTGAGCATTGGGATAATCGGGTCATCTTTATGTAGCAGAAAATTGTGATCCAGCTGCCGGTCGATGTAGGCTTCAACGCAGTCCCTAATATCGGAAAAATCGCAGACCATGGCTTGGTCGTTGAGTTGTTCCTGCTCTATGGAAATCGAGGCTTTAACGCTATGACCGTGTAAATTGCGGCATTTGCCGGGGTGATTCATTAACCGGTGTCCATAACAAAAATACACCTCTTTGGTAATCGTATACATAATAAAAATATAAGTTGGTAAGGAGAATTGCCTACATGAATAGGAGCAAAAGCGCTAATCCCCTTTTATGCTCTTTATGGTCGCGGCGATTTCATAGTTGCCGTCGTCCTGTTGGGTGCTTCTGATTACTTCAATAAAAGCGGTCATTGAGGGGGTAACTGTATTTTTGGGAATGACGTTTATTTCCATGGCCTTGCCGGGATCAAAAAAACGCTCGGCAATAAACGAAACACCGGCCCCGCTGATTGATGAGCAGCGTCCATGGTGCAATTCATCTGAATCCACAAGTCTGTAGGTGACGTCACAATCTATTTCCATTCGAATATAACTGCGTTTTTCATCATATCCCAACATATTATTTCTCCTGTCAAGTTTACATTTGTTGCGCTCACGGGTTGAGCTACATGGCCTTGGCTGCAAAGTTTACTATAAAAAGCACAATAATGGGGCATGATTTGCAACTGAGCTGCCATTCATGCCGAGCGTTTTATCCAGGCAATTGCGCTATTCCGCTGGATATTAAACCGACAATGTAATATCGTGCCAATTTTTACATTTTTAAATAAACGAGACCTCTGAGTATTATCTAATGAATAAAGCAATCGTTTTAACCGGAATCACCACCACAGGCACACCGCATTTGGGCAATTATGTCGGCGCTATCAGGCCGGCCATTGCGGCGAGCAAGGACGCGCATGTTACGCCGTTTTATTTCCTGGCCGATTATCATGCGCTGATTAAATGCCAGGAGCCGGAAAGGGTCAGGCAGTCCAGTCTTGAAATAGCCGCAACTTGGCTGGCTTTAGGGCTGGATACGTCGAATGCGGTTTTTTATCGTCAGTCGGATGTACCGGAAATTTTAGAACTGTCCTGGATGCTGACCTGCGTCGCGGCAAAAGGCTTGATGAACAGGGCCCATGCCTACAAGGCGGCGGTTGCCGAAAATGAACAGGGCGGTGAGAACGACGCCGATAAAGGCATCACCATGGGCTTATTCAGCTACCCTATCTTAATGGCGGCCGATATGTTGATGTTTAATGCCAATAAAGTTCCGGTCGGCAAGGACCAGATTCAGCATATTGAAATGGCCAGGGATATAGCCGGTCGGTTTAATCATATTTACGGGGAACATTTTGTGCTGCCGGAAGCGGTCATTGAAGAACATGCGTCAACCTTGTTAGGTCTGGACGGTCGCAAAATGAGCAAAAGTTATAACAACACCATCCCTTTATTCGAGCCTGAAAAAAAGCTAAGAAAGCTTATTAACAAGATTAAAACCAATTCGTTAGAACCGGGCGAGCCGAAAGATCCTGAGGGCTGCACCTTGTTCGGCATTTACCAGGCCTTCGCTACCCCGGCCGAAGTGGCCGAAATACGGCAACGTTATGCACACGGCATCGCGTGGGGAGAAATGAAGCAGGTGTTGTTTGAGCATATTAATGAGCACCTGATTCCGGCAAGGGAGCGTTATGAGGCGTTGATGCAGGCGCCGGAACATATCGAAGAACAATTGCAGGATGGCGCACAAAAAGCGCGTGCAGTCAGTGTGCCGTTTATGCAGGAGTTACGCAAAGCGGTCGGGATTTCCAGGATTTCTTTGTGATTTGTGGTTTTACTTCACTCAATCCAAGCCGCGAGCTTTAACATTTAAGGCTACCCGCTTAAGGCCGGAAAAATATATTGTTACGCCAAGACCTTCCAGGTTTTAAAAACCTGGAAGGTCTAAATACGGTCGAGGTCTGAATAGTTACTTTTTGAGAGAACCTATAACCCGTATCACCTGCCTGTGGGTTATTGGGTACCTTTTTCCAGCCCCTTCAGCGTTTCTTTCGCTTCAGCCAAGCCATTAAAATCCTCTTTTTTATTAAGCGCTTTTTGTAAAGATTCCTTCGCCGCGTTCTTATCGCCTTGCTTGAAATAAACCATACCCAAATGATAATGACTAAGCGCAATATCCTGATTTAATTCAATCGCTTTCACTAAGATTTGCTGGGCCTTTTCGTAGTTTCCCTGTTTATAGGCAATCCAGGCCAGCGTATCCAGCATATAAGGATTGTTCGTTTCGGCAAGCGGCTCGGCCAGTTTTGCAGCGCGGGATAATGCTTCAACGCCGTTCCCATACTCGGCTAAATAACGGGCAAGATTGTTCAATACGGTTAATGAAGCGGGTGTTTTATTATAGCTTTCTTCATACAACGCTATAACTTTCTGATGCTCGCCGTCCTGGTGATAAAGCGCCGCTAAATCGGCCACCAATTCCATAGGCTCGTCGACCTTCTTAATGCCTTTTGTTAAAACCTCAACAGCCTCGTTTTTATGCTTTTGCATGATATTGATCGATGCAATATTGCGGTAAGGAATAGTCCAGCCGGGCTTGATGTCCATGGCCTGCCGATAGGCGCTTATTGCTTCGGCGTATTTATTGCTGCGGCTATAAACATCGCCTAGCAAATTGTAGGCAACAAAATTTCTGGGTTGGTCTTTTAGCACCTCATTCAACTTATTCAGCGCCTTATCGGGTTGTTTTGCAGTAAGGTAATTTTTCACCAACTGGACCAGCGGCTCCACGGCCTGTGCTTGTTTGCGCATAGCCTGCTCAAACCGCGCCGTACTTTGCTCAAGTTTACCTGACGCCTGATACGCTAAGCCGGACAAGTAATAACCTGTCGCATCTTCAGCATAGGCATGTTCAAACTGCGTTGCTATTTGCAGCGCCTGATCCCATTGTTTCTGGGCCGAATAAATCTTGAATAACGCTTCCAGGCCTTTTTTGCTGTTCGGCTTAAGCCTGAATAATGCATTGAGCTGTTGCGTCGCCTGTTCTTTATCTCCCGATTGCAACAGCAGCTCGACCAAATCCAGGCGGGCTGCTTCATCATCCGGCGCTTGCGCCACAACTTTTTCGATATTCTCGCGCGCCAATACCTTGTCTTTATTGACCAGATGCGCGGCGCTCAGCAATTTGAGTATCGGGATATTGTGCGGCTGCTCGGCAAGCACAGCACGAAAATCGGCAATGGCCTCAGCCACGCGATTCTCCGCCAACGCCATTTCGCCGCGCAACGCCAGCGCGGCCAGGTCGCCGGGATTACTTGCAAGCAGTCCTTTAACCAGTGCTTTGGCCTGATCAACACGCCCGGTAGCACTGTATAATTGCGCGAGTTGGTTACGCGCTTTAATCGATACCCAGCCCTGCTTATCAAGTTCGGCCAGCTCTTTTAAGGTTTCTTCGGCTTTATCGGTCTGTTTTTGAGCCCACTGCAATTGGGCCAATTTAAAGCGCAGCTCATAATTATCGGTGTTTTGCTCCGCCATCGGAATCAATTCTGCGATAGCGACTTCCGGCGTTCTTTGGCTAGCCAGGAATTCGACCAACATCAATTTGGCCTGCTCATCGTCCGGCAATTCTGTAACCGCCGCACGTAAAACGGTTTCCGCCTTATCAAGCTGCTTATTGTTAATTAAAAAAACCGCCCATCGTTTGCGGTGATCCACCGCCTTAGGCTCTATCTTGACGATAGCTTCGAGCATCGCTTCGGCTTTCTCCAAGTCATGATCCTGAATATACAGATTAGCCAGCATCAAACGCATGGCCACATTATCCCTATGTTTTTCAATCGCGTTCAGCAACAAGGTTCTCGCTTTGTCCAGCTTGCCTGTCTTAGCCGTTAGCGAGGCCAACAATAATGTCGCGCCGACATCGTCAGGTTTTTTCTGCAACACCGTTTCGGCTTTGACAAACGCCGCATCGCTGTTGTTTTGCGCGGCTAAAACGCCGCCCATCAAAACCTGCGCCTCGGTATTTTCAGCGTCAATGGTGAGCGCTTCGGCAGCCATTTTTTCCGCACCATCGAGTTTCGCCGCCAGCAAGTAGATTTGCCCCAACTTGACCCGCGCCATCAGATGTCCGGCATCCTGGTTGATCACAGCCTGATAGTATTTAGCGGCGTCCTGTATATCGCCGAACTTGCTTAATTGTTCGGCCAAGTCATAACGATTCCGGGTATTTTTGGGATCAACGGCGGCAGCATTATCGAATGCGAGTTGGGCTTTTTTATAATCGCCCGATTTATATAGACGCTTACCTTCTTCTATATATTGGGTTGTTTGCTGATCGCTTCGATCGCAAGCGGTAAGGTTGCCGACCAGGCACAACAGTAATAAGTATTTTGAGCCATACGGGAATGACGGCATAAATCCAAGTCCTCTACTAATTTTAAGTAATTGATTGCATCGTTCTACATTAAGTTAAACATAATGATACTGTAGGAGCGGGCCATGCCTGCGACATTTGGGCAGTAATGCTAAGTTGTAGCGCCATCATCGCGGGCATGGCCCGGCTCCTACAGCGCTTAATTTAATGGCAGTGACACTCCACCCTCACGTTTCCAGATTGGAAACTTCGAGGGCGAAATGCTGACGAAAAGGTACGCACAGCGTACAAGGTTGTGAATAATGAAATTGGATCGTTTATTCTTTAGCGTCGCCCGCTTGATCTGAACCGGTCGGTTTAGCGGTCGCTGGATCTAACGTTGCGGCATTAGCATTGCCCTGATATTTTTGCTTATTCAACTTATCTTCGTATTCTTGAATTATCGTTTCGAATTCGACATTTTTAATCTGCAAAAAAGGCTCCGATTCAATTAACGCATCGACAACGCCCTTGTTTTGGCAATGATGATAACCGTCGATAATGTCCTTGGCCCCCTGATACATCTTAATGTTTTTGCTTTCGCACATTTTCAATTCAGAGGCGGTAAGTTGCTGATTATTTTGCAAGTTCGCATGTTCAACGGCTAATTCATTTTTAGCTTTGTTCAAGGCGTTGTATTTATCGACGACTTCGCGCAGCTTATCCGTCGTATTATCCAGGCGACCGCGAATCTCATCACTGCTCGCTTTTTGCGAACTAAGCTCGGTGCTTAACCTTTGTTCCAATGACGCTGCCGCGTCTTTTTCCTGCTGCACCTGGCCTTTCAGAGTTTCAAGTTCAGCGGCAATTTTCGCGTTCTCGGTTTTAAGGCGATCCCGTTCGGTGGTGATTTCATTAACCATCGCCTGCAACTTACTGACGATTTTAGCGTTACCGCCGGCATCCCGAGGCGCTGCAACAGCGACGCCCGATGATGCCGCGCAGATTAGCAAAGCAAAGAAAACCGATGATTTCATAAGCCTGTTGTTGGTAATCATTAGAATCTCGTATTCAAGTCTAATTGCAGAACATCGTTGCCGTATCTAGGCCCGGTGATCACATCGGTGCTTAACCAGCGGCCTGTCGCCCAGACGTTTTTCATCAGGCCATAATTCGCGCCAATGACCCAACCTTTAGCATTGGTTCCGCCCAGATGGAAATCGGAATCCGTATAGGCCGCCAACACCGCATCCCGTTCAACATGCTTGTAGGCGGTAAAAACACCCCATTGTCCGGCATGGTCGATTTTCGGCCAGCCGACATCGACCCTCACTTGCCAGGCATTAGTTTGGTCTTTAACCTGGCTTTGCGCTAACTGCGCAACGGATTTTGAATTAAAGCCTACGTTTTTCGCATAATCCGCGCTTACAGTGACATGATGAGGGGCGAACCTTGCCATATCGTAAGTGAATGAGGCATTGACAATCTTAAAGTCCGACGCCAGCCCGTATAACTGAGGAAAGACATTGGCGTTATCGTAACAAATAATAGACGGCGTATTACCGAACGGCATCCAAGAAGGCGCCGATAAGGTATTTTTCGCGCTATTGGTATTACAGGTAGGCGGTGTATTCTGGTTGGGCTTGGCTTTTATGTTTTCATAATCGTAATAAGCCACTGCCGATTTTAAAGCATCCTGATTTTGAAAGCCCCAATCCACGCCAAGCTGTCCGCCGAACAACCATTGATCGGTTGAGGAAAAAGCGGACTCCGCCCTTGACGAGTTACCCTGCGGAAAAGCGCCCACGGTCGCGAACACCGACCGGGCATCATCACTCTTGTCATGAATACCTTCCGAACCGCCTAAACGATGCCGGGCTGTTGCGGCAAAACCTTCAAAAGATAAATCGGTATCCCAGACCAGCTCGCTACCGCCGGTAAATTCGGCGCCGCCGGTATAAAACGGGTTGGCGATACGACCGCCGGACAGCGTCAACCATTTAAAGCCTTCATCATTGACTGCGTCATATTTAAGATAGGCGCGATCCAAATTAAATTGATACTGGCTGCCGTTATTCGCCAAGGTCTGGTTGGTGGAAACCGGATCGGGTTGATTACCGGTTGCCAGCCTTACACCGGCTTTTAGGCCGTCGGTAATTTTAGCGTCAACCGCTAAACGGAGACGCTCACGGAAGCGCTGTCTATCATGGGTCGTGTTTAAAAAGCCATTGATACCGGCCGCGGTGGTGCCGCCTTGATTATTAATATTTTGAAAATTTAAATAATAAGTTTTTGCATTGTCCGCCGCCATAAAATCATTCTGCGAACGCAATCTCAAATCGCCCGATAATTTAAAACGGCTGATCCATTCCGGCAACGCATCGGGTACGCCCCATTTTTGGGTTTTAGCTTCCTGCATCACATCATGCACCACATCGGCACGTAATTCCGTGCGCACTTGCTGACGAATTTCGTCTTTAACAAACTCAGGAACATAAGGCACGCGTATTTCGCCCTGCTCCGGCGCATCGACCGGTTTTTGGGCGACTTGCTGTGCAGCCTGGGTTTCGGCGTCCGCTTCGGCTTTTTTGATCATCTCGTCAGCGACTTTGTCGGTTAAAATTCCTTGCTTAACCAATTCCTTAATCAGATTAGTTGTCGTATTACGCAACTTCAGCAACTCTTCTTTTTCTCCTGCCTGAGCCACGCCGACCAAGCCGCAAAGCGCCAAGGCTATCAGCTGCTTTTTATTATCCATTTCTTTACCTGTTAATGTGTTTATATTCTTGATGTAATTTTTAACTTGATCGGTTGTTCCATCCCAGGCGGGAGCGGCTCATTAACCTTTCTGTATTTACTGAGCAATCGATTCAGCAATTCGTCAATTTCAGCGTCATTACTTCCTCTTGCCAGTTCAAATCGTTTGACCGAGCCATCAAGCTCAATCCACACTTTAACCACAGCGGTATAGCCTTTACGGCGCAGCTCTTCTTGTTCGGAAAGGATGTCTAAAATATCGTTTTTGATGATCCCGCCATACCAGGCATAAGGATCTCCGCCACCGCCTCCGCCCAGCAAGCCTTTACCGCCTTTACGCGCAGCCAAGCCAAAACCATCCGAACCGGCCGAACCTTCTGCATCCAAGCCCAAATCACCCGGTGGCGGCTCGTCTGCAACATCAGGTATTTCTTCTGGTTCCTGTTCCACTTTTTCCTGGATCTTTTCAACTTCAGGCTCAGGCGGTTTTTCAACCTTTGGCGGGGGTGGCGGAGGCGGAGGCGGCTTGGTTAAGGAAATTGCCTGAATTTTCCTTTCTTTCTTGGCCGGTTTTTCTTCCATAGTGCCGATCATATGGATAATAACGCCAATCGCCACCAGCAATAGGATTGCGCCAATAATCATCGGCAGGTAAGCGCGAAAATGTTTTTTTTTCGTAGTCATTACAGGAGACTCTTATTTGACTAGGTTTTGCGTAACCAAGCCAATCTGAGTAATATCGAGTTTACCCAGCAATGCCAGCACATTTACGATATTGACATACTGAACCGCCGCATCGCCTTTAATAACAACGGGCAATGCCGGATTTACGGCTTTGTATTGCTGTAAGGTGGATTCCAGCTGTTCCATAGTCACCGGATAGGTATCCAGGAAAATAGTGCCGTCAGCCGTTATCGTAATGGCTTTGGTTTGCGGCTTGGCAAGGCTTGGCGCATCGCTGGCTTTAGGCAGGTTAACAGTTATGCCCTGCACCGAGGCCGTGGTCATTAGGATAAATACAACCAGCAACACATAGGCTAAATCCAGCATCGGCGTGACGTTGATTTCGTCGTATGCCGCATTATCTTCTTGTACTTTCATGATTTAAAAGACTCTTTTTATATAACTTTATTGAGGACGGTTTGCGCTTAAGCCGGGACAGATAACATCCCTTCAAGGGATGTTATCTGTAATCGTCCCGCTTTAAATTGGAAGCCCGCTTTCTGGAACAGTTTTCCATGTTGTTTCCGACATAGGCACATATGCTGTAGGGCGCACATGGCGCGCCCTACGCCCCCATCCATACCCGGCGGCTGCCGGACTCAGGTATGCTGTTCTGCCAATTTCGCTACAAATTCATCGACGAACACATGCATATCTGCGGAAATGACTTTGATGCGGCTGCCTAAATAGTTGTATCCGAACAAGGCTGGAATCGCTACCGCAAGACCGGCGATAGTCGCCGTCAACGCAGCCGCAATACCGGGAGCAATCGCATTAACATTGACCTCACCGCTAACTGCAATCGCCGCGAAGGTGATCATAACCCCGACCACGGTGCCCAATAAGCCCAGGAAAGGCCCGCCACTGATGGCAATAGTCAGCAACACCATTTGCGAATTCAGTTTTTGCAACTCCCTGACCAAAACCGCATCCATTGACGCTCTAACGGCTGCCATCGCGCTTGCCGATAAAGTTTGCTGTTCATTCAAGCCTACGCCTTTTCTTAAACGCTTATTCATCTCTTCAACACCGACATGATAGATGCGGTAAATGGAGGAGCCCATAAAAGCGCCGTGCTTGGAAGTTAATGACAGCAACAGCGGGGATTCTTCAAAATCCTCATCATCTTCGGTTTCTTCACTGTTTAATTTTGAAATTTCCTGCGCGCCAAGCGTACTGAATACCCGTTCGAATTTTTTGTTTTCCCCATGGATACGGTTAATGACTATCGTCTTGACGATCATCACCATCCAACTGATCACAAACATGACGCCCAGTATGCCGATAATAATCCAGCCATCTATAGTTACGCTGTCCAGCGTAGCCATAATGTAAGATTCGCCGCCTTCTGCATCCGGCGTGGTGTCTTCACCATAAGTTAACAATGCCGATCCGGCGCCCTGCATCCGCACATCGAATTTTATTGCATTAACATCGAGAGCTGTTTTGAACACTGAGAATTGATCTACCGAGCCGGAAAATCCCCTGGCTCCTGTGGCATCGGCGCCGATAGTCATATCGCCGGTTAACTCTGCCAATGAAACCGGAAAGCTGCCGGCGATGGTACCGTCAATGTAGATAACAAAATTATCGGCGCCGGCAACCAGCGCAAGATGATGCCAAGCGTCCGCCGCTACCGTAAACTGGGCTGAAAATTCCTGTTTAACGCCCGCTGCATTAGTAATTTCGAGATAAGGCGTTTGTTCTCTTATCGCCAGCGTTACAGAACTGTCCGCTCCCGCTCGTTGAAACAACACACTATTTTGTTGGTGGGCCTGGTCGCATTTTAACCATGTTGTTACGGTCCAGCCCGTTGTCGGCGACATTTGCAAAGAGGGAGATGAAGGAATGCGAATAATTTGGCTGCCTTGAAAAGCCGCCGCACCGGCAATCAATCCATCTTCTACGCTTGCGGTAATTTCAGAAGGGTTATTGGCGTTGGCCGTTAAATCCTTAACGCTGCTGGAGTCGAATTGATAGCTAAGCACCTGACTGACATCATAAGAACCTGCCGCGTCCTGCCCATCGACAGCCGAAGCATTTCCGTAATATAACCAAATACCGGGCTCAGCGGATTTAGCAATATCCTTGGGTAATTTAACCCAGATAAAAGCCATTTCATTAACGGGATCGAGCTTTTCAATGTAAAACTTCAACGGCGTTTTTTCATCATCCGCCAGAACCCGAATATCTTTGCCTTTCTCGGCAAGATCCAGAAAATAGGTAAAATTACCTGTATGCAGGCGAATTAACGCAAACGCATCTTCAGGAATGCTGACGCCGTCTTGCTGAAGTTTTTTCGCATCAAGGGTTATTTTTTTCTTATATCCCCAGTCATCACTCCACCATGCCGATGCCACCGAAGGTATCAGGGCTAAAAGAATTAATAAAAGACCAAACCGTTTCATTGTTTTCCTCACATATATTAGTGCGAGGATTATCACAAAGATTCATTACAAAATTATGACAAATCCATGACGACATACATATATATTTCAAAGATTTATTACAATATTGTGACAAAATCATGACAATTGACGTAATAGCGTTCTTCGGCTACCAACTAAGCCGGAACAGATAACATCCCTTCAAGGGATGTTATCTGTTCAAGTTATTTAGTTTTCATCCCTAAGGACGGGGCATGTTGCTCCATTCAAAACGCCCCGTCTATTCAAAACGTTGCAGGTTAAACCTTCCAGATTTTAAAAACCTGGAAGGTTTGCATATCGGCCTGTTAGTGAAATTATAAGGTCCGCAAAACGCCCTGCTCCATTCCATAAACCACATCGACCAAGCCCAACCCGGCTTTACGGTGAGTCACCATAATCACCGTTTTATCCCTGGAAAAATCCGCCAACGCTTTGAATACATCCCGCTCCGTATCGCTATCCAAGCCTTCGGTCGGTTCATCAAGGATCAATACCGGCGCATTTTTTAGATAAAGGCGCGCCAGGGCAATACGCCGCGCTTCGCCTCCCGATACTTTTACGCCGCTTTCGCCGACCCAGGTTTCAAGACCTTCCGGCAAATGCCCGATAAATCCCTCCAATCCTGCGGCTTTAACAGCAGCATTGAGTTCCGTTGCCGTGGCGTCCGGTTTGGCAAGCAACAGGTTTTCTTTAATAGTGGCCGCAAACAATTGACTGCGCTGAGACAATACGCCAAAACAAGTCATCAATTCATCGGCATCCAGTTGCCTGATATTTTGTCCTGCCAACAACACACTGCCTTGTTCAGGATCGTAACAACGCATTATCAGCTGCAATAAGGTCGTCTTGCCCGAGCCGCTGGCACCGACTATGCCAACTTTACCGCCCTGCAAAATAGTCAGGCTGATGTTTTTCAGCACCCAATCCTGCTGCTCAAAATAGCGAAAACTCACATCGTTTAACTGCAAATCATAATTGCCCGGCAATGCTAATGGCTGGTTTGACGGGCGTATTGTCGGCGACATTTCCGTAACCTGCCTGATACGCCGGGCGGCTTTTTGGGTTTTCGCCAACATTTGCATGGCTTGCGGCAAGGGCGTTACTAACTCAAAAGCTGCGATTACGCAAAAAACAACCAAGGCTGAATCCGCTCCCGATAACAGGCCGTCTTTAAATGCAATCGCGGTAAGCACCAACGCCATTAGTAATGTTAGCTGCGACAACAATAATGTGAATGCCGAAGAAATCGCCGACAAACGGTTGTTTTGGCGTTGGGTGTTGATCATCAAATCGGAAAACTGGCCGAGCTTATCGCTAAATCGTCCATAAGCCCGGTTGACGATTAAATCCGCAAGTCCCTGCATCATATCAAGTTGCCGAATCCGGAAATTTGCCGCCAATACGACAATTTCTTCCGCTCCGGCACGTCCCAATCGGTTAAAAATCCATGGCGCCCAGATCGAGGCGATCATCAACATAAAACCTGTAGTCAAGCTGATGACCGGCGCATAACAAGCCAAAAAGACCGTAACTGCGGTTACGCCAATCGCCGCGACAACGGCAGGAGCCAACAGCCGTAAATACAACGCGTCCAAGGCGTCAATATCCGCCGTCATGCGCGATAATAAATCGCCGCTACGCATAGCCGACAATCGCCCCGGAACCAACGGAATAAGCTGCCCGAAAAACCAGCTGCGTATTCTGGCCAATACCCTAAAAGTCGCTTCATGGGTCACTACCCGCTCGCCGTAACGGCCCAGTGTGCGGGCAATCGCCAAAGCACGTATTTGCGCGGCGGGCAGCATAAAATTAAAGGCCGCCGTATTACCGTCAACAGCGATTAATCCGGCTATCGCCGAAGCGCTGATAAACCAGCCGGACAGCGTTAATAACGCGATAGCGGCAAATGCGGTCAGCAATGACAATAAAATACCCCCCATTAACCAGGCGCTATGCGGTTTGAATAATTTCAGGAAAAACCATAAATCTTTCATGACAGCAACCGTCCTTGCTGTAATTCTATCCGCCTGTCCATTCGATGAATAACTTCCGGGTCATGACTGGCGATAATCAGGGTTTTATCAGCAAACAATCGATCGATGACATCAAGCAGCAGCGCTTTGTTGGCGGCATCGAGATTGGCGGTCGGCTCATCCAGCAGGATAATGTCGGCATTTTTTAAAAACGCCCTGGCCAGAGCGATTCTTTGCACTTGTCCGCCTGACAAGCCATAGCCCCGCTCGCCAACAGGGGTCAGCAAACGGCCTGGCAATTCTGCGCTAAATTCAGTTACACCAGCCGCCTGCGCCGCATCAATAATATCTTGTTCCGGCGCTTCAGGATCGGCCAGCGCGATGTTGTCTTTGATAGTGCCGTGGAAGATATAGGCGTTTTGCCCCGCCCAAGCGATGGCTTTGGCGGCATAGTCCCGGTTAACCGCTAGGCCGTTAAGCAATACCCGGCCTTCGGTTGCCGCCTCAAAACCTAATAACAGGTTTAAAAGCGTCGTTTTCCCGGCGCCCGATTCGCCAACCAAGGCGATTTTTTCACCGGCTGCAATGTGCAGATTGATGCCTGTTAAGACCTGCCGCTTGCCGTAAAATTTGCTGACATTGTTAAATTCGATGAGATTGGCTCCCCCTCGTTCCCACGCGCCGTGTGGGAATGCAGCGTCAACGCGCTGCGTTGAGAAACAGCCCGCAGCGCAGGCGGCATGAACTCCCACGCGGTGCGTGGGAGCTAGGATTGATAGGCCTGCTTCGCCGATATAATCTATATCGTTATCTAAATCACTCAACACCTCAGCGTCTTGCTCCAGTATCGCAAAAATAGCATCAGTCGCACCTAATGCCGCTGCCCGGTCATGATAATTAATCGCCAGCTGCCTGAGCGGCATAAAGAACTCGGGCGCTAACAACAGCACGAACAGCGCCTCTCTTAAATTGATATGCTCGGCCGGGCCAAAATGAACCAGCCCTAATAAGCCCAAGCCGACATAAACGGCAACCAGGGCAACTGCAACCGCACTGAAAAATTCCAAAACTGCCGACGACAAGAATGCGATGCGCAATACCGCCATGGTTTTTTCCCGAAAATCATCAGCAATATTATTGATATTGGCTAACTCTTGGCTAGCTTGACCGAACAGCTTTAATGCCGCCAGACCTTGCAGACGATCAAGAAAATAACCGCTCATTCTCGCCATCGCCAAAAACTGGCTGCGATTTGCAGAAGCAGCCCCCATGCCGACTAGGGCCATAAAAACCGGCACCAGCGGCCCGGTCACTAAAAAGATCAAACCAACCACCCAATTGACCGGCATGACCACGCTAATCATGATGACCGGCAATACGCCAACTATCGTTTGTTGCGGCAAATAGCGCGAAAAATAAGCTTCCAGCGCATCGACCTGTTCCAACATAACAGCCGCCAATTCACCGCTTTGGCGTTGCTTAACGGCGGCAGGCCCCAGCGTTAAAAGCTTGTCGGACAACTGCCGCCTTACTGAGGCCCTAATTTGCGCTCCGGCCTCGAATCCCCAAATTTGATGCCAATAAACACACAAACTACGCAATATGAATACGACTGCCAGTATCAGGCATGGAGTCGTTACAGACGCCCACGGCAGCTTGTCGATAATGACGGCTTGCAGGATAAAAGCGAGCAATGCCGATTGAACAATCACCCCCAAGCCGTTGGCAATGCCTGCGATAGCGGCAAATAGAATGGGCTTGCGGACTGTTTTGCTCTGCGCTTTTAACCAAGCGGCGCAGGTTTTCTCCCTGATTTTGTGTTTATCGAAATAAGCTTGATTGTCTGTTTCTGTTAGCTGCACGGTTTTTGCCATTTGTTAAATTGAGGAAAAGCATAACACACCGGCTTTGCATCGTTCCCAACCTCCAGCGTCAACGACATTAAGTTAAGCGCAGTAGGTGGCGTTACAACGTTGAAACACCGTTCAAATGTCGCGGGCGCGGCCCGCTCCTACGCCGTCATTGTTCTTAATTTAATGGCATTGCCCCTCCATGCATAGGAACAATCAAAATTGACGATATTGTTCAGCTTTAATTTATTAAGCGCGTTATATAATGCCGATATCGCCTCTAAAACCAAGAGCGCTTGAACCGGCTTCATTAGAAGCCTCATACAAACCAATCTAATGTTATTCCTATGAAAAAAAAATTATTGACGATAACTATAAGTTCAGTCCTACTGACGGCTTGTATCACCGATCCTTATACAGGGCAATCCAGAATCCGTAAATCAGCCATCGGCGGCGGAGTGGGCGCTGCGGTCGGCGCTGGCGCGGGAACACTGTTCGGCGGCAACGATCTTAAGAATGCCGGATTAGGCGCTTTAGCCGGTGGTATCGTTGGAGCGGCTGTTGGCGCCTATATGGATCACCAGCAACAAGAAATGCAACAATCATTGCAAGGCACCGGTATAGAAGTGCAAAGGACGGCGGAAAACACCCTTAATATAACCATGCCGAGCAGCGTTACTTTTGCGTTCGATTCAGCGGATTTAACGCCGCAAGCGCAAAGCGCCCTGGATTCGGTGGCGAAGGTATTGAATCAATATCCCGATTCGACGATCAATGTAACCGGACATACCGATGATGTAGGCTCGGATAGTTATAATCAGACCTTATCCGAACGACGCGCCGCCAGTGTTTCGAGTTATTTGGCTCAGCATAGCGTCAACTTTTCCCGTCTAACTCAACAGGGCATGGGCGAAAAAATGCCGAAAGTGCCTAATGTGGATGAGGCGAATCGGGCGCAGAATCGTCGGGTCGAACTGGCTATTATTGCCAATAAAAATGCAGGAGCGGCTCCACAACAGGGCAATCCGCAACAACAAGGTTACCCTCAGCAACAAGGCTATCCACAACAACAGGGTTACCCTCAGCAACAACAATACAATTACCCTCAATAACCATCATGAGTTTAAACCGCCCTGTTGTGCTTTCATTTTCCGGTCATGACCCCAGCGGAGGCGCCGGGGTGCAGGCGGATATTGAAACCTTGGTCAGCCATCGCTGTCACGCTGCCAGCGTTATCACTGCCTTAACCGAGCAGGACACCCGGAATGTAAAAAAGCTGATTCCGCAAAGCCCGGAAGCCATTATCAGCCAAGCCAACACCTTGCTGGACGACCTGCCGGTTAAGGCTTTTAAAATCGGCTTAATCGGCCATCATGAAACCGCCGCCGCCATTCATGAGATATTAAAACAGCACCCGAATATTCCTGTGGTTTTGGACCCGGTGCTGGCGGCGGGCGGCGGCGCTGAACTGTCTAACGACCGACTCATAGCCGCCATCGTCGACTTGCTGCTGCCCTGCACCACCGTGTTGACGCCAAACAGCGAAGAAGCCCGAAAACTATCGGGATTAACTAAGCTGAACGACTGCGGCCTGGCATTGCTGGAAAAAGGCTGCGACTATGTGCTGATTACCGGCAGCCATGAAGACACGCCTTCGGTCAGTAACCAACTGTTCCATGACCGGCGCAGTTGGGAAACCTACACCTGGGACAGACTGCCGTTCAGCTATCACGGCTCCGGCTGCACGCTGGCCGCCAGTATTGCGGCGTTGCTGGCGCACGGACTGGAGCCCTTGCAAGCGGTCATGGAGGCCCAGGAATACACCTGGAATTCATTAAATGACGGTTATCAACCGGGCCAAGGCCAGCACATTCCCAATCGTTTTTTCTGGATGGATGAAGAGTGATTAAATTCCCTGCAAGCGGACTGTACGCAATCACCCAGACTGCAAATAAATCACCCGACACCGTTCTTAACGAAGTTGCTGCGGCGCTTAAAGGCGGCGCTGTCGTGGTGCAATATCGGGACAAACAACCGGTTGTCGCGCCATTTCTTGCCCGTGAACTGGTCAAAATCTGCCATCGATATAACGTGCCTTTGCTGATCAATGATGACATCGAACTTGCAGCCCTTGTTGACGCTGACGGCGTCCACCTAGGCCGTGAAGACGGCGCTGTTACCCAGGCAAGAGAGCGGTTGGGCCGCGCAGCGATTATCGGCGTTTCCTGCTATGATTTTGTCGAACAGGCCATCGCCGCCCAAGCGCAGGGAGCGACTTACGCGGCATTCGGGCGATTTTTCCCATCCTCGTCAAAACCGCTGGCAGCACCCGCCCAAATCGAAACACTACGGCAAGCAAAGCTTGCGCTAACTATCCCGATTGTTGCCATCGGGGGCATTCTGCCGGACAATGGCGGACAGTTACTTGCAGCAGGAGCCGATTTGTTAGCGGTTATCGGCGGGGTATTCGACCATGAGCCGGAACAATCGGCTCGGGCTTATCAGGCCTTATTCAGTCGATAAGCGCTTAAACCAAGCCGGGAAAACATAAGCATGACCGACAATCGTAGAGCATTCATCAAAAAGTCTGTTGTCTTCGGCAGTTATTCAATGATGACGGTCGGCGGGCTGCTGGCTTCGCCTCAGGCAAAAGCGGAGTGGCTTGCCGAGACCACATCGACCGACATCCTGCAACAGACCATAAAGCGCTTATTCAAAGACCGGAAAATCATCGAGTCCGACCAAATCGACATCCAAATGCCTAAAACTGCGGAAAATGGCGCAGCTGTCCCCATTACGGTAAGCAGCAGCCTGGATAATGTTGAAAGCATTGCGATACTGGTAGAAAAAAACCCCATAGCGCTGGCCGCTAAATTTGAATTATCTCCAGACCTGGAGCCTGTGGTATCGGCTCGCTTAAAAATAGCCGAGTCATCTGCCGTAGCCGTCATCGTAGAGACTAACGAAGGATTTTACAGCGCCAGCAAGAAAGTCATCGTTACTCCTGGCGGCTGCGAGATTTAATATGTCGAGCATTAAAATCCGCACTAAATGCATGGACGGCAAGATGCAAATCAGGATGCTGATAGCCCATCCGATGGAACACGGACGCAATCGCGATGCCAAAACCAACGCATTAATTCCTGCGCATTTCATCCAGCAATTAACGGTAATACATAATAAAAACGTCATTATTAGCGGCAATACCGGAGCCAATATTTCCAAAGACCCCTACTTTGCTTTTGTGCTGAATGGCGGCAAGGTCGGCGACAAAATCACCATCAACTGGGTAGATAACCTAGGCAACCAAGATACTCAGGATCATATTGTTACCTGATTGACAATCATCCTTGAAGGTAAGGAATGTGTACGAAATAACCTAGTCAAGTTGCTAATAGAGGGAGTACAGGGTTGCCTACATGAACCTAGAAAAATCATTTCGTCCACGAAAACCAACAGTAGGCGCTTTAGGCGACACGAAAAATTTCAAAAGGTTATCAAACGTAGGCCGTTACCCAAAGGGTGAGTTACTAAATCAATACAACATATTGTTTTATTTAGTGTCTTTCGTGCTTTTCGTGGATAAACTGCGGTTTTTAGGTGAATGGAGGTAAGGGGCGTGAACAGGAGCGGAAGCTTCGCCTGCAAACGCAAGCTCAAAAAGCAGGCGCTTTACGACTGAAGACCTTCCAGGTTTTAAAAACCTGGAAGGTCTAAATCCGATCAGGGTCTGAATAGTTACACCCTCTGGGTTATTACTATTTTTTTACCGAATCCGTTTCTTTAGCTTTAGTTGGTTTAGTAGCTTTAGCCACAGCCTTCTTTTCTTTTGCCGTAGTGCTTTTTTCTTTTACTGTGCCGGTTTTTTCTTTTGCCGTACTGGTTTTTTTAGCCGCCGGTTTAGCCCTGGGCTTTTTAGCGGTGGACTTAAGCGAATCAAGCAGTTCCTTCAGGTTTTGTTCGGCATCAGGATAGTTGGGATGAATCTTTAAAGCTTGTTCTAAACTGGCTTGAGCACCGACCACGTCCCCCATTCTGCGTAACAGATTACCGAGGTTATTATGAACTTCCGGCATATTAGGGTTGATCTGCAACGCTTGCTGATAAGCCGCAACCGCCTCGGTCGCACGATCCAGATTCTTGAGGGCCACACCCAAATTACAAAATGCAGCAGCATACTTAGAATCGAGACTGATCGCACGCTGATGAAAGGTGATGGCTTTTTCAAATTCGCCTTTTTGTTGGAACAGCATCCCCAGGGTATTGTGGTATTCAGCTATCTCGGGCTGCATAATAATAGCCTGCTGAATAAAAGGTATGGCTGCCTGAAAATCACCCTGCTGTCTTAGTGCATTACCCAGACCATGCAGGGCGCGATCGCTGTCAGGATTAAGTTGCAGGGCAGCTTTATAAGCTTTGATAGCCTCGTCCAATAGCCCGTTTGCTTGGTTTTTTTGCGCATACGTCAACAGTTGCTCAAAAGGAGTGGCAGCGGCCACAGCATTCGTCAAACTATTGATCCGTATTTTCAGCGGTTCGCTCGGACAGAGACTGAAAGCTTGCTTGTAAGAAGCCAACGCTTGGTCGAGCTGTCCCAATTGGTGCTGTGCAATACCAATCTGGGCAAGCAGTTCCGCTTGTGTGTTTTTGTCTGGTACGGGCTGCTGCTCAGCGATTCTGGTTTGAATACTAGTCCAGATAGTTTGCAATATCTGCAAAGCCTTGCCACTTTCGCCAATGTGGTTATAAACCATGGCAAGGCCCATCTGCGCCGCGCCATTATTTGGCTTGAGACGCAACGCTTCGTTATACAGTTCAGCAGCATCGCCAAAATCCAAGGCTTGTAATTTGGCGGAAGCTTGTTGAACCAAGGTTTCAAAGGAATTATTCATGATGATATCTTCTGTTGTTCGCGCAACCTGTAAAGCAGGGCGCGGTGATGAGGGTAAATTACACTGTTAAAGTCATAGCGTGTTTGAATAGTGAGCCGTGCTGTTTCACGCATGGAGTCATAATTGTGCGGCTGTGCTAAAACATCTGTCGCCATATTCACCAAGGCATCCGTATCAAAAAACGGAAATAACATCCCATTGTGTCCGTGGTTAATAACTTCCTGGACGGTCGGAATATCCGAACCTAAAACCAAACATCCGGCCGACATGGCCTCAAGCATCGACCAAGACAAAATAAACGGATAAGTCAAATACACATGTACCCGTGAAACTTGCAGCACCTTAAGGTAGTCGTCAAAAGCAAGCGTCCCCATAAAGTGTAAGCGATTGCTATCAAGCTGTCCGCCCAGCTCATCGACATACTGAGCTCGCCAGCTTTCTGCTTGGCGGGGCGCAGGGCCATAATGAGGCTTGTCGTGGCCAACGATGATAACGTGGCAGTTAGGACGGTTGCGCATGATGCCGGGCAGCGCTCGCATTAAGCAATGAAAACCGCGGTAAGGTTCGAGACTACGACTGACATAGGTCAACACTTCATCTCCGGCCTTCACTACGACACCATTGGGTAAAGTAAAGGTCGCAACGGGATCGGGTCGAATTTGCTCAGTATCAACACCTTCGTGCAGACATTCAAGCTGGTGTTGATAAGCGGCCGGATAACGACTCTTTTGCCAAGCGGTGGGGCTTAGCCGAATATCGCAGCTTTCCAGCGCATAATGCTGGAGAGTGTTCATGGTGCGCACCCTGAACAGGTCATTGAATGTCAGCGGAAACTCCGGGTCAAACCCGCAATCCGCACCGCGCGAACGATAGTAATACTCAAACAAACCGATAATGATGGCATTGGGAAAAATATCTTTCAGGTACAGCCCATCTCCCCAACCGGGATGAATATAGATCACATCCGGCTCAAATCCTTGATGTTTATGCGGAAGCAGTGTGCGTACCACTTGCTGGCCTCGGCGCACACCGGCTTCAAAACCTTGCACATAGGGATGCGTGGTCGGCCCCGCAGGATCGGGAGCCGGATAGGATAGGCGGATAGCGCCGGGAAAATCAAAAGCAGGCATCCAGCTTTCATCCCCCAGCGTGTAAACTTGCACATTTTGCTCTTTACTTAGAGCAACGGCCAAGCGACGGAATTGTCCGGGAAAGTTAGGATGTACGAAAAGTACGTTCAATTTTCTTCTCTACGGCATGTTGCAAGTGTTGCACTAAACCCTGCATAAGCTCAGTTTGCAAGCCAACGGCGCGTTGTGCCGCCGCTGCTTTTTCTAGGTGTTGAGGAAGTTTTGGAATAGCCAGCCAAACTTGGTCTGCCTGAGTCAATTCGTTGATGGTCAGACTATCAACATCTTCGACAATCCACAACACGTTAATCACGTCATTACGACGCTGGTATGATGCCAATGGACGCGTATTTTTTGCAGGACCTTCATGTAAACCGATGATAACTTCGACTACCCGTGACGATTCGCGCCAAGCCTCTGAGCCCGTGGTATATACCAAAGCGCCTTGCGCTTTCATAGCTCGTGCAAGCGTATTGACTGCTGTAGCGAGATTAGGGTTTGAAGGCATACGCAACAGCACCCGCAGGCGATTTGCATCCAACAAGTCGGCCAGAGGCGTTTTTTTGGAAACTGCAACCGACCTTACCCTATCGTGCATTGCTTGCCCAGCCTTGTCGGCCAACTTCTGATCGGCACACAAACAAGCATCAAGCAACTCTAAACTTGGATTGACTGACCAATCGTTAAGTTCTTTCTCGTGAGTAATGTAACAAGCCGTCCTAAGGTCGGCGCGAGCCTGCTTGAGGCAGCGCAGGTCAAAATACGGGCTCAACGAAACCAACACATGCAATTCGCTAACCATGTTCCAGCCATTTTCAGATGTCAAGAAAGTTGCTTTAACATTCGGGTATATTGCACAAACACGTTCGGCCAGTTCCACTGCTGCTGCAAGCTGGGTTTTCCCGTTCGTATTGCCGTGAATATTGTGGATTGCAAAACCAATCGTTAGCGCTTCGCTGGTGAATAGGTTATCTGTATCGAGCAGGCTTTGCCAAAAAGTGCGTTTAGACCATAAACCGAGCTGGTCTGCCAAACGCATCTGGTTGTCCAGCTGGTGATCGATCATACTAGGCTCGCGACCGGTCAAACGGGTATATCCATGATGATGGAGAGCTACTAAATCATTACGGCAGACAATACGCCTGCCTTGCGGTACGCTCATACGCAGACAAAACTCAACATCTTCATAGCCGTAAAAATAACCTTCGTCAAAACCGCCTACGGCCAAAAACTCGTCACGCCGACAAAGCATGACTGCGCCAGTAACAACCGGCACATCTTGGGGGCTGTATTGTTCTTCCGGCAAACCTGAGCCTGGTGATGTTTCGTAAGGCCAATATTGATCGTCCACCAGTGTGAAACGAACGCCGAGATGCTGTACTTCGGCGGCAGCGCTGCTGAGTAATGTGTTATCGCTATCCTCAGTAAACTCGGTTTTCAACAGTTTAATGCCGACAACACTAACCTGCTGGTTTTCAAGAGTGTCTAACATGGATGGCAAGGCGTCTTGCCGCCAGACAATATCATTATTCAAGAACAAGACAAACGGCGCCTTAGCCATTCTAGCGCCACGATTGGAGGACGCCGAAAAAGAATCGTTTTTGTCCAGCGCCAAAGTCTGGATAGGTAATTTGCTTTCCCAGCGCTTAATTGTGTCCAAGCTGGCATCGCTTGAAGCATGATCAATCACAATCAGCTCGACAGGCGTGGTGTTGTAACACTGCCAACTTTCG
Organism: Methylobacter sp.; assembly: GCA_004299305.1. Taxonomy (GTDB): domain Bacteria; phylum Pseudomonadota; class Gammaproteobacteria; order Methylococcales; family Methylomonadaceae; genus Methylobacter_A. Next base: position 43,896 of record SCPZ01000062.1, on the reverse strand, counting down.
AACAAAGCCTCAAGACAGGACGCACCATTACGGTTGAGTATCACAACAGCAACCTGCGGGGATTTTTTGATACGCCGACTGCTTCGGGATTTTGGTAAATCCGCAGCAATGCTTCGGCTATCGTCAACCGGCTTGCCAAGCAGGGCCAGCGCTTGTTGTAAGCTGATACCATGCGCCACATGTCGATAGTTCAGCGGCTTTTCATTCAGGACGGTACCGTCTTTACGGCAATGTATTGAAACGGTATGGGGTCGACCGTCTTTCAGCTTTGCCGGTAAGCCGATTTGAAAACCCACTATACCAATCTCTTCGGGCAACAGATTAAGGTAATCGGCGATATTGTTGCGCCGGACATTAGGGCGGATCGCTCTCAATGGCAGTCCGTCCACCACTAACTGTAGGTCGAGGGATTCAAGCGGATTAACACTGTTTAGCGCCCAGCCGCGGATACCCTCGTGGTCGATGGCATCAACTTGCCCGATAGGTTTGAATGCTGAGACAACAGGATGAAGGCGCAACACGACGCCTAAACAAGAAAAAACAGGCTGATCGAGCGTTGCAAACTGACTTTGGGGGACGCGAAACCGCCCCATTACTTGACATTTACTATTTGAAACCGGTACGGCACTGGTGAGTTGAATAGCGTAATGTGTTTGACCGCCCTGCCCGACAGTGACTGGAGGCAGCTTATTAACATCAATAGCCGAACGAAAACCAACCCAACCCTCTATGAAGCCCTGCGGGGTAAATTTCACCTCGCCAAATATATTACCGTGGTACCACTCTTCACTAGATTCGGGCGCTAAAGGCATAGAGCGCCATTCGGCAACCTTAATTGTAAGCTGGTGTGTAAAGCCATCTAGCGCTTCATCCGGGAGCGCCAATACAAAACCGCAATTAGTCGCAGGAGGCGTATACCTTGCGTAAAACTCATCCGCTACAGGATGACCGGTCAAGCCACTGACCATTTCTATACCATCGACCCTGAGCAAAACCGTCGTTATAGGCCGTAATGGATCAAATACCCAACCACGCACAAAACCATCCGATATACTCAAAGGCGAAATCGCCTTGCCGTGAGCTCTTGGCTTTAAGCCTATAATGTCTTTTTCCATAGGGGCAAGTATAAATTATTAAAACTTATAAGCACCAATTTTTAAAAATTGAATTAATAACCAAAATTCCGCGCTCATAACTGTAGTACACCGATCCGCAAAAATAAATTATTTCACTGAGGTAAAAAATTAATGCTTACTTATCAACACGGTTATTCATGACAGGTGAAATATCGATAATAAAGATTCCCTTCATCGAAATACTTCCCCGGTTGAAACCTCCCCCTTTAGGGAGATTTTAAAATCTGACAGCGATGCGCTGATATCGTTTCCTTTGCGGCAACCTCCTCGTTCGCTGGGAGGAAACACCCCACCTCTATCCATTGAAGGGATTCTCACGGCGAATAAAATTGGTGCAGATTGAAACAGATAAATTAAATTACATAATAAAAAAGGGCCCGCACAAGCGGGCCCTTCTCAACAACAATCAACCCTTAAAGATCGAAATTAATCATATCTAAGGTTAATGCGCTTGGATCAACACCAACTAAATAAACATGTTGATTATTGAACGCCAGATCAGTAACAGCAAATCCACCGATATTTGACGCAGTAACATCCATACTGACGAACTTCTCAAGTGTTATGCCACCACCGAATGACAACTTATCGCCGGCGCCAAAGTCAGTAATCATTATGTTGCCGTCTAATCCAATACCGAAAGTATCAGCACCTGATCCACCAGTCAGAATGTCAGAACCGCCACCACCGACGATTGTATCGTTACCAGAACCACCAGTAATTTTCTGATTGGCAGCGTCTCCAGCCACGTACATTGAACCGCCTACCACATTAAGCGTACCAGCGCCTAAGATCGCCACACTATTGAAATCTGCAACATCAACGATAGTGTGAGCTTGGACGCCATACATGTTGATAACAGCCATATCATCAACCGTAGCTGAACCTGCTAAGCTCATCTCGCCTGCAACCTCTGAGTGATCAGTCGGTGTCAATAGGCGAACTACAGCATTATCACCGGCACTGTTAGTCGCCCTTTCAACTGCGGTATTAAATGAAGTTCTATATACATTACCCGCACCATCTTCTGGAAGCCAACCTTCAGCCAAAGCACCAAAATAATTATTTGCTTCGTATGTTTGTTGATAATCATCAGGACCTTGAATACCCAAACCGATATTGGGACCTGCGCCAATATTTATTTCCATCAGACCACTTGGAATGGTGCCGTTTGTTGACAAATTAGGCGACGGAACCAGCACACCCACAGTACCGCCCTGTCCATCTTGACCTTGAACAAGCACACTGTCACCTAACTTAGACACTTCTGTGTGGCCTTCTAAGCCAGCCAGAGTAGTCGGGTCTACAGAATTTAATAAATCTTTACTTGCCTGGTCTAAACCGCTAACACCATTATCACTAGAACCAACTACTGAATCGCCTGCCATACTACCCCCTCATAAATTTAAAAAAAATAACTGCACTGAAATAAATCTTACACAGTACCATTGAAAAAGTCACTTGTTTTTTCTGTTAAGAATTAAACACCAATCGAACACTATATAGCGTATAAATTAACAATTGATACCAACATAAAATTTTCAACCGCACAATGGCAGCATTTCAACTTTGTTAATCATCATTCCCTAATATATACCCGAATACTGAATCTCTTGGGCTTTGGCTATTCGAAATTCAGGACTATCAGCCAAATTAAGCACCTAATCGCATGTTTAACATGCTGACTAAAGAGTCATAATTTTTCAGATAAGCCCTCCAAGCCTAAATAAATTATACATAGCTACTTGGCAATGTAAAGCCTAAAACCTATCGAAATAAGCGTTTTAAACATCAGCCCAACTAGAAAACACCCACAGTTCCACCGTATTCATCCCTAAGCCAAAGCTCAAAAATGTGAAGTTCATCACCCTAACTCATCGGCACGATATACTGCATCCAGCCCAAAAAATACCGCTAACACTCTAAATCATCTAATTTTAATTCACTATCTCTACTTTCACGAAGAACATAACACTAGTCAAGCATTTAATAATTAGCCGACTCAGGATGAAAATACCAGTGTAACTACACATATCCTAAATGAGCTTTACTCATAATAAAAACTACTGAAAATAAACCAACATTGATATACCTGTTTTCATTTTTAACAACACTAAAGCCTATTTCACAGCCACCAAACACAGATATACAACAATTACAAGTTACAACCGCTAATTTTCCTCCCGGATCGATCATTTTCAACAGGGGCACAAGCGGATCCTTTAACGTATTGCATCCAATGTCTGCCGGAAAAGGGCACTACAAACCGGTTTGAAAATAGCAACGAAGATCTCAGCCTAATTGACATTGTGTTATTAGCCAAATACCATCGCCTCTTAGATCTCATAAATAGCACTAAGTTACCTTACAATTAGTACGTTACCCATTTTTCAAACATTGAACAATCAACAGCTAACGCCAGAAATGTCCCTACAGATAATACAAGATGCTCAACAACCAATTGCAGAAACAATGAAATCTTTATGACTTAAATTCAAATGACTACTTTTTTACAACTTACTCATTTTATGAATTCTAAGGGATAGACATGGATTTAAAAAGCAATACACAATGCAGCCTTGTGACCGAAAACATTTCAATGGATGTCGTACAAAAACTCTTTCCAATCAGGAATTACGATCATGAAAAGCTTGTAGCTTTTACATCCGACCTTAAGTCTGAGGTTTTTCCTAAACAAACGACCTTATTTCATCTCGGTGATAAAGCTGATTCAGCCCTATATCTACTAAAAGGCACTGTTTCTTTATCGGATGAGAATGGCAAAAGCTATGAATTATCGTCTGGAAGTACACAAGCTACATTCCCTCTATCAAGCGCCGCCATACAAACAACAACAGCTATCGCTACAACTGACGTGAGTGTTTTGCGTGTTTCACAAAAAATCTTGTCGCCAAAATATGCACCAAGATCAGAGTTTTCAACACTGGCAATCCCGGATGAATTAACTAAAAATCATTTGATAGCCGGTTTTATTCATCACTATAATAACGAAGAGCTTGATATACCCTCACTGCCTGATGTAGCGGTTAAATTGCGCAACGCCATGCAGAACGATGCAAACATTGCCGATATCGTAAAAATAATTCAACATGACCCGGTTTTTTCCGCCAAGCTTATCGGTTTAGCCAATTGTCCGCTCTATCGAGGTGCAAACCCGGTAAAAAGCTGTTTTGAGGCGGTAAACCGTATTGGTTTAAATGCCACTCGTAACCTAGTTATTAGTTTAAGCATCAATCGTATTTTTAAAACCAATTTACCCGTTATAAAAAAATACTTAGACGCAATATGGAAAGAAAGCCTCTCTATTTCCATTATCAGTTTTGTTTTGGCAACTATTACCAAACAAGTTAATCCTGAAGAAGCGCTACTCGCAGGACTTATCAGCAATATCGGCTCTGTCCCTTTCTTAAGTTTTGCTGCAAACTTTCCAACAAGTTACTACACTGAAGCCGATATCGAACTCGCCTTACCCTACATCAAAGGCCCGGTAGGATACAAAGTTTTACGTGACTGGGGATTTGTTGAAGAATATCTTGAAATTCCTCTCTATGCCGATGATTGGTATCAAAATAACGGTGAAACCCTTAACTTAACCGACATCGTTGTACTTTCCCGCCTGCATAGCAAAATAGGACAGAAAAATACCTCTGGGCTTCCGGTTATTTCCTCTATTCCCGCCGCCAGCAAATTAAAAAACTTTTCACTTTCGCCCGAACTCTCACTAAATATATTGCATGAAGCCAAGCAGCAAATTAATGATGCTATGAAGGCGTTTTCCAACTGACCAATAATCACAAAAATTTATGACAAGTCGTTCCGCCCTACAAGTTACTATCCAGCAAATATTCCAGCTCTTTAATTAACGCAATATAGGGAAATAGATTAACCGGCAAGACATTGTTAATTTCCCGATAAATGCGCCGGTATCGATTGATTTTATGTTTGCGCTCCGGCTGGTTGAAATAATCGGTACAGGTTTCGGCCTTACTGGCCAGAATAGCCTTAATTACACGACCTATCGCCCGCTTCATATCCTCTTGCAGCTCATTCAATACTTTTCGCTCCCAATAATCGTGCATGGGAATTTTCGCCAACTGTTCATTGACCTCAGACAAGCCCAGACAAGCGGTTATTTCATTAAACAGCTTCAGGATAGTGACAAAACCCTGCTCGGCCTCAGCGGCTAATGAGACGATCAGCGGAAAATCATTGAGACTAGCCATAAACACCATGCTCAGCGCCAACCGGTCGGGAATGCCCTCTTGCCGGTATTGCGTAAGCTGCCCGTTAAACTCGGCGTGATCACTTTTAAAATAATGTTCATAGTCCTTTAAATGACGTTTATAGCAGGCAACAGTCGACTCATTCGGACGGATTTTTCTTTTTTGCATTAAGGCCCATCGACAAAAACCGGCCAATGTATTTTCCAACTGCATCAATAAGCGATATTGCAGGTCGGGGGCTATTTTATTATCCAATGCATTAATCGCCTGCCGTAAAGCGTCGCCGTCCAAAACCCGGTCGAAGGTTAGATAGCATGTGACACGATCCAGGACGTTTTCGCTGTCTTCGTCCTGGCTTAAAAAACCGCAACCGGCCTGATTGATAATTTTATTGCTGATCAGCGTGGCTTTAATTTCATGAGCCAAGGGATGACCGGAAAGATAGTCGGCATACTGCCTGCTGATCTGTTCGGGAAAATAGGCCTGCAAATAGCAGCTGCAACATTCCTCCTGCAACAGGACCGATTGATCCTGTATCAGCTGGGTCAGGTACATTTTGCTTGCGGCCATTAATACCGCAAGCTCGGGCCGGGTTATGACCGGGCCGGGCCGGGACATAAGCTCTTTAGTTTGCGGAAAACATTCTTCAGCTCTATCGAACTTACCTTCGGTTTCCAAACGTTCGGCCAATTGCAAATAAGCCGCCAAACCTTCGGCACAACGCAATTGTTCCAATGACAAACAAAGGCTTTGAGCGATATTATCAGCCAACACTAATTGACAGACATCCTGAGTCATACTGATGAATAACGGCTGGTAGTCGGCAATCAGGTTTTTCTTTTGCAGGCCGACCAAAAAGATCTTTAAATTCACTTCATGATCGGAGGTATCGACGCCTGCCGAGTTATCGACCGCATCGGTGTTAATGCGCCCTCCTCCCAAACTATATTCAATGCGCGCTTTTTGAGTAAAGCCCAGGTTAGCGCCTTCTCCAACAACACGGGCGCACAGTTCGGCCGCATCCACCCGCACATTGTCGTTAGCCCGGTCGCCGACATCTTCGTGTTTTTCCGTGCTTGCTTTTACGTAAGTCCCGATGCCGCCCAACCATAACAATTCCACCGGAGCCGTCAGCAGGTAGCGGATCAAGGATTCGCCATCCAATGATCTGTAACGTAAACCCAACCATTTTTTCAACTCGGCAGAAACCGGAATATCTTTGGCCGACCGTGGATAAACGCCGCCGCCTGCTGAAATAAGCATCCGGTCATAATCATCCCAACTGGAGCCCGGCAACTCGAACAAACGTTTGCGTTCATTAAATGCCGCATCGCTATTGGACGGATTGGGATCGATAAAAATATGCTGGCCGCTAACAGCCGCCAATAACCGGATATACCGCGACTGCAACATGCCGTTGCCGAACACATCGCCGTCCATGCTGCCGATCCCGACCACGGTAAAAGCTTCGTTCTGTATGTCTTTGCCTACGGGACGCGGATAAGGGCCATGAGCAAAAGCGTTGCCTATTTCCCGAAAATGGCGCTTTATACATTCCCAAGCGCCGCGAGCTGTGATACCCAACGCTTTATGGTCATAACCCCGGGAGCCGCCGCTGGCGAAGGCATCGCCCAACCAAAATTGGTATTCGGCGGAAACCGCGTTGGCAATATCCGAAAACTGCGCCGTACCTTTATCGGCGGCGACTACCAGATAAGGATCGGGGTCGTCGTAACAGACGATGTTCTGCTGCTGGACGACCTCGTCGCCGATATAATTATCGGTTAAATCCAGCAAACCATGGATCAAAGTCAGGTAGGCTTTTTTACCGGCTTCTTTCATTCCCAAGCCGGAACTTGGCAACGAGGACTTTGAACTATTCTTTTTAACGACAAATCCGCCCTTGGCGCCTGTCGGAATAATCAAGGCGTTCTTACTGATCTGGGTTTGCATCAAGCCCATAATTTCGGCCCTAAAATCATCGGGACGATCCGACCAGCGGATACCGCCACGGGAAATCTTGCCGCTACGTAAATGTATGCCTTCCATATCGACTGCGTGGACATAAATCTCGTTTTGCGGCTTGGGCGCGGGCAGGTCGATAATGCCAAGACTGTTGATTTTAAAGGCGATAAAATAGTCGACCAAACCACGACGCAGATAAAAATTACAGCGCATCGTCGCATCAATCAGGTTAAACAGGGTGCGCAAAATACGATCATCATTAAGATCGGAAACCGATGCGATACTTTCCAGCAATTGCAATCGTAACGGGAATAAAGCCTGCTCTTCCCTGATCGACGTATCCTCCCAGTCAGGATTCGGCCTAAAGCGCGCTTCAAAGTAATTAAACAAGCCTAGCGCAACCTGAGGATTATTAAGCAAGGCATGATGAACGCTGGAACGGGTGGTTCGATGCCCCAGTTGCAGGTAATAATTCCGGTAAGCCCTAAGCACATCGATTTCCTGCCAAGCCATGCCGGCCAGCACGCACAGCTTGTTGAGCGCGTCTCTTTCAACCGCCCCCTCCATCATCACTTGAATAGTTTCCAGCATCCGGCTTCTTAACTTTGAAAATGAAGCGCACTGGCTTTTAGCCGCCTTGATGGTGAAGCTTTTGATAAACAGGGTAAGGCCATCGACAGTAACCGGAAACTGCACCTGATCCATGACCCTTAAATGCATGTTTTCCAGAACCGGAATATACTCGTCCAGGTAACGAGGCTGACGACTGTAAAAATGCAGCCGATAATGGTCAACTTGATTGCCGGGATTAAGCAAACCGATGCGTTGACTGTCCGATGCCAGAACCTGCTCAAGATGCAATATGTCTTTTAACGCATAACGCGGCGAAACTAGAGCCTGATATTCAGCCGAAAATGCTGAATGGTATTTTTGCCACAGTTGGTGACCGGCTTGTTTGCCCAAAGCCCTTTCCGCAAGATGCCGCAAGGCTATCAGCCAGTTTTTGCTTAGTTTGTTCAATGACTTATCCTCTCCTGCAACAATTTAACAGTTAGAAAACAGAACACGGATGCCATTGTTCAACTCAGATATTTAATAACTTCCAAAACATTACAATCGCCCTGCCGGGTATAAGTAACCGAATCCATCAGGGTACGAATGAAAAATATACCCATGCCGCCTTCCTGGGGATGGTCGAAATCCGGCAACGGCACGGATTCCAGATCGAAACCCTGTCCGTGATCGTACACCTTAATATTCAGTTCATTGTCCTGAATATAGATAGTTATTCTGACCGTATCTTTCGGGTCCTTATGATTTGCATGTTTAATCGCATTGACGGTCGCTTCTGTTAATACCAGATTTAAATGATAAGCCAAGGCTCCTCGGTCACCGGAAAAATCATCCAGCTCTTTGGCTATATGCTCACCGATACTTCCGATCAAATCCAGATATTTGGTCTGCGTCGGAATAATTACCTCAACCTGAATAATCGAGTTATACATACACAACCTCTACGTTTCGTTGTCAAACGCCTCATTTAAATCCGCATAAATCTCAAACACCCGATTTAAACGGGTTAACTCAAACATCGATAATACTTGTTGCTGCATATTAGCTATAGCCAACTTGCCCGACTTGGCCGCTGCATTTTTATGGCCTGACAACAAAGCCCCCAAACCGGAACTATCAATAAAGCGTACACCTTCCAACTGGACGATAATATTGACCTCACCCTGCTCTATCAGATGCAAAACAGCTTCCTTTAATTCACCCGAATTATGTGCGTCTATCCTTTCTTCCTTGATAAAAAGGACAGTGCAACCGTTAATTTTTTCCAGATCAAAATTCATAGGTTTTTCTTGAGCATGATAAATAGTTAAAACAAACGCTGTAATCGAATCATAGCACCATCGACCGCATTACAGGTTCACCTTTCACCTGTTCTCAAATGAATGTCCTGCTGCGGAAAAGGAATTTCTATTCTGTGCTCACGCAGGGCTTTTTCAAGCCGAATGTGCAAATCATGCGTAACAGGCAACCGGTTTGCAAGCTCACTAACAAAAACACGAATGGAAAAGCTCAGTGAGCTATCGCCAAAACCGACCAGCACCACGCAGGGCTCAGGATCTGCAAGCACCATCGGCGTCGAGCGTACCGTATCGATCATAATTTTATGCGCCAACTCGATATCGGAACCGTAAGCGATACCCACCGGAATCACCACACGGGTTATGGCATCACTTAAAGTCCAGTTGATCAGCTGGCTGGTAATAAACGTTTTATTCGGCACAATCAGATCCTTTTGATCTATATCTACAAGCGTAGTGGCGCGCATCTGGATACGACTGACTTTGCCGGTGACACTGCCGATAGTTACGGTATCGCCAATCCGTATCGGACGCTCGAACAACAGGATAATACCCGACACCATATTGGCGAAGATTTCCTGCAAGCCGAAACCCAAGCCGACACTGAGCGCTGCAACCAACCACTGTACCTGCGACCAACTGCCGCCCAGTTCGTTGGCGACGCTGATAAAGCCTATCGAAAATAAACCATATGTAGCTAGCTGGTTAACCGCATATCGGCTGCCCGCCTCTATCGACAAGCGCCTAAACACCAACAATTCCATCACGCCGGAAAAATTTCGTACCGAAACCACGGCAATAAAAACATATAACCCGGCCAGCAGCAGATTAGTCAGGGTTATCGGTTGAGAACTCTCCTGATTATCGATATTAACCAGATGCTGCCAAAGCACGATACGATCCAAGAATGAAAAGGCCGGCAAAATATTTTTCCAAATCATCCAAAAACCGATCACCAGGGTAAAACCGATAAAGACATTAAGTAGTTTTATGGTTTGGGCGTTTATTTTAGGAATATCGATTTGTTGCTCATCAACCGGCAACACCGGATCTTCCGAGCCTACCAAATGCCTTTCGGTAACCGCCGCCGCTTTGCGCTTTTGTCTGGCATTAGTGATAGCCAACTGCCGGTTAACCAACGTTAACCAACGAAACACCAGTGCATGGATAATAATGATCAAAAAAATCAAGCGCAGGGTAATAATCAGCTTCTGCTGCAACTCCAACGCGCTTAAATAATAACCGGCAACAGCAAAACCAATAATAACCACCGGAATAAGAATAACAGCAAAATACCAGACATAGCGCAGTTTAGCCGTCCAACCCTCGGAATTCTTGTTGATATAGTCCTGCAATAAGCCGGTAGAAGGCTTTAACACCCGGCCCGCAAATACCGCCATCACAATCATAATGATCAGCAGAGCCAAGCGACCGATACTATCGCTGTGCGCCGAAAATTTTGATGCGCTGGTGGCGCTGATAATAAACATCCCCGGTATCACAACAAAACGCATCCAGGCGATCTGTCTGCGCAACAGACTGATTGAGTTTTTTTGCCATTGAAAATGTTTACGCGCCAGTCCATCGACCGCAAATAAGCGATAAAAAAATTGCAGGAAAAACAGCGGCAATGCAGCGCCCTGCAAGCCTTCGCCTATGGCCTTAGTAAAATCGTCAACCTGGATGCTGCGCCCCAAAAACAGGCCTAAACATTTGATAATTAATGGAATAGGCAACACCAGCATTAAATTATAAGCCAAGCCCCTTAAGGTGTAATAAAAACTATCCGTCTTGCCGCTAATTGCAGCTAATTGCAGCTTTGCCCAGCTTCTGCCAAAGTGTAGGCCGACAAAACACAGTACCGCGACAAAGGTCAAAAACAGGTGATGAAAGACCAGCTTAACCGTATCCTTAATCACCGCCATCCAGTTAAACGGCGACAACAGCCATTGCGTAGAATGATACAACTCGGCTATATAACCCAGGTTAATCGGCTCGGAACTGGGCACCCACAACAAACGCTCGTCCAAATAAATAGCAAACTTACCGGCCTGCGCCCCCATCTGTTGCCTAGCAAAATCAAAATCGCCCAAGGTGCGCAGATAAGTGGCGTAGGCAACCGACAACTTGTTCAGCAATTCTTTCTGATTGTTCAGCAACACCCGTAATTCAGCCTGTATCATCATGCGCTGATCGACAGGCAAAGCGGGATCGACCTGTCGGCTCATCATATCTTTTAGCCCGGCATCAACATCCTTCAACCGTTTCAGCTTGTCTTCAACCTTGAATTGCTCAAGGCTGGTTATCGCAGTTTCGCTCTGGATGGTCTGGGACTGCTGCGCAAACTCATCCTGAATCGGTAAATTACGCCGCTGTTCCCGCAAAATTTTGCCCAGCGCCGGACTTAAACCGGCCAAACTGATTTTTTTTTCGGCGCTTTTAAAGTCGGCTTCAATTTCACCGGCTTGTAGCTCAACCCTGGTTTTTTGTTCGCTGTATTGCTCAATTTTAGCGGTAATGTCTTGTAGGTCACGGCTATATTGGCTATTTTCCCGCGTACTTGCTTGAATAAGCGGATGCTTGCCGGAAACCGCTTTTTCCGCCTGGCTAAGCGCATCCTGCATTTGCTTCGCTTCCTGCTGGCGCAGATCGAAACTAAGGGTTTCGATTGCATTAACAACCGGGCTTAACGCGGCTTTTTGATTATCCAGCAACTGAAGCTGGGTTTTAAGCAACTCGACTCTGGACGGGTTGCTGATTGCTTCAACATCAAGCATTTTCAACTCGGCAATGCGCGAATCAATCAAGGTTTTCAGCTGCATCTGCCTAGCCTCAACCTCCAATTTTGCATCCGCTTTACTGGCCGGAACTTCCAGTTTTTTCTGCGCCGCCTCCAGGTCTTGCTGTGCCGCTACCGTTTCTTCGCGAATCAACTGTGGACGGCTATTTTCGACAACCAGCTCATTTTCAAGCTTCTTGACCTGTTCATCCAGATTACTGACCTTGCCCTTCTCAAGAATAAGTCGCTGCTCAAGTTCCTCAATCGGTATACGGCTAAAATCTTCCAGTTTTTGCTTGGATAGTTTCAACATGGCCTGCTCAAGTTCCTTTTGCAGTTTTTTAGTTTGTTCCGGCGCTTGCTTGAGAGCCGCCTTAAAATCGGCAGTCTGTGCCTTAAACTTTTCGATGTTGCCTAAATTATCTTCCGCCGCTTGATAAATAGACAGCAGCTTGGATTTTGTCGCCTCATCAATACCTTCCCGGCTATTGATCGTGTCGATCTTGACTTTTAGCGTATCTTTATTGATTTCAAGGGTTGTGCTTTTTTGCCCGCCCCCTGAAACCGTGCTTTTGGCCCACACCCCGGTTGAGCACAATGTAAACATAAACAATAACAACAGGGGGTAAATACTGGATTGAACTATAGGGAAATTAATGATTTTCATAGATTATTTAGGGTACAACCGGGAATAGACACACAGCGGTATTGTAAACTGTTTTTAGTTCCCACGCCGGAGCCGCTCGCCTTTATACACAAGTGCCTACCGGGATGACGTTCTTTGAAATACTTGTGTATAACGATGGGCGCCGGAGCGCGGGAACGATAGCTGTGGGGGTTTATTATTGCGAGTTACCTAACTGATTTTTTAGGTTGATATATTAATAGTTGAAGAGATTGTAAATACGCGTAGCTATCGTCAGCCCGGCCAATGCAAACGCGCCGGTAACAATACCGGCCAATATATTAAGCAATAAAGAAATCAGCACTTCCAACATGCCGCCAATACTGGGTACAGCGTTGGCGCTTTGGGCAAGATACTCGATCAAGTGATGCACAATGGGGATGCCATGAACGATAATCCCGCCACCCACCATAAACATCGCCGCAGTGCCGATAACCGCTAACGACTTCATCAAATAAGGAGCGCCATGCAAAAACACTCGGCCGACTTGATGCTGGAGTTTCGTCCAGAGCCCTAAACTTGGCTTCCGGCACAAGTAAAGCCCTACATCATCCAGTTTTACAATGATCGCCACCAAGCCGTACACACCTATCGTCATAATCAGCGCAATACCGGCAAGCACAGCTACTTTAGTCGCAAAAGCCGCAGTTGCAACGGCTCCCAACGTAATCACGATAATTTCCGCCGACAATACAAAGTCGGTACGCACGGCTCCCTTAATCTTGTCCCGCTCAAACGCCACCAGGTCAAGCCCGGGATTGGCGACCGCAGCAGCCAATTCGGCACGATGGACGTCATGTTTATCATGACTATGCAACAACGGATGCGCCAGTTTTTCAAAGCCTTCAAAACACAAATAAACGCCGCCCAGCATTAATAGCGGCATGATCAGCCATGCTGCAATCCAGCTGATCGCCAGCGCCGTCGGCACTAAAATCAGTTTATTTTTCAGCGAGCCTTTCGCTACCGCCCACACCACCGGCAACTCTCGATCCGCACGAACACCGGACACCTGCTCAGCATTCAGCGCCAAGTCATCGCCCAATACCCCAGCTGTTTTCTTTGCCGCCATTTTGGTCATCGAGGCCACGTCGTCCAGGACTGAGGCAATATCATCAAGTAAAGCTAAAAGGCTGGTTCCGGCCATATTGGGTTCTTTTGAATAGATGTTGATTGAAAAGATGGCGACTTTTTATGGCCTGCATCCCGGTTTATAAAGCTCGTTTGGGTTGTTCAAGTTCAAGCCGGACGGCAACTTGACTTTGTTGCAATTACAAGCGCAGATTGTTCAAGCCCGCATATAAGGCGCTTTCCTGCGAAAAATATACCCAACTGACTGGTCTTTTTGCCCGTCTCCTGCGTTGTAAAAATGGTTGCATAGCTCGCTATGCGCCCATTCTTACGCCTTGCAGACGAACAAAAATCCTGCGCCATTTGGGTATATTTATTCTTGGCAATCGCCTAAATTAAACCATAAGCCCTTTTGGTTAGGCATTGTATCGGCAAAGCTTTTGTAATTAACAAATCCACCGTGCCTCATTTAAATAGTGATTCTCTCCCCCACTTGAGGAATATTCGCATCCCAGCCGGTGCGCTTGAAGCAGGTCTGTAATGATAAAGCAGCCGATTTTTCGCCATGAATCAGGTAGAGCCTCGGCTTGTTTTTAAAATGCCCCGCCCACTGCAACAACTGGCTTTGATCGGCATGAGCGCTTAATGCGCCCAGTGTATGCACCTTGGCGGCCACATTGACTTCTGCGCCTAAAATTTTCAAATGCGACTTTTTACCGTCGACAATAGCCCGGCCCAAGGTGCCTTCGGCCTGAAAGCCTGCGATGATGATATGCGCATTGTGCCGCCATAAATTGTATTTAAGATGGTGACGAATACGCCCGCCGGTACACATGCCGCTGCCGGCAATAATAATCACGCCGCCGGCAATGCGATTGACGGCCATCGACTCTTCGGCGGTTTCCGAATAGATCAGGCCCGGCAACCAGGCTTGCCAACCGTCGGGGGCTATTTTGGTAAACTCGGGGTCATCGATATTGAATAAATGTACATTATCAGCGTAAATATTGCTGGCGCTGATCGCCATCGGACTATCCAGGTAAATCTGCCGTTGCGGCACGCCGCCCTGACGCTGAATTTTACCCAACCAATAAATTAAATCCTGGGTTCTGCCCACGGCAAAAGCCGGAATAATCACGTTGCCGCCGCTGTCTGCGGCTTCCGCCAATGCTTCTCGCAATTCATCCAAGGTATTTTCCAGCGGTTTGTGGTCGCGGTCGCCGTAGGTAGACTCAAGCAACAATACATCCGCTTCGGTTAAAACAGTCGGGTCGCGCAGTAAGGGCGAATTCGGGTTACCCAAATCGCCGGAAAAAACCAGGGTTTTGGTTTTATTTTTATCGTTAATGCGCAAGCGCACAATCGATGATCCGAGTATATGCCCGGCCTCATGAAAGGAAACGCTAAGATCGGGGAGTATTTCGGTTTCCACGCCGTAGGCTACCGGCTTACGTAGCGCCAGTAACGCCTTGACATCGGCCTCGGTATATAAAGGTTCGAGCAGAGGCTTACCGGCGCGCTCCCGCCGCTTGTTTTCCCATTCGGTATCGCGTAATTGCAGATGGGCTGCATCCATCAACATCAATTCCAACAATGGAAAACTGGCTTCGGTCAGGAATACGGCCCCCTTGAAGCCGTCTTTAACCAGCTTGGGCAAGCGCCCGCAGTGGTCGAGATGGGCGTGAGATAAAACCACCACATCAATACCGGCCGGGTCAAACGGAAAATCGGCTTCATTTTGTTTTTCCGTCTCCCTTGAACCCTGAAATAGCCCGCAATCAAGCAGGATGCGACGGGTATCGGTTTCCAACAAATAACAGGAGCCGGTAACTTGGCCTGTTGCGCCTAAAAAAGTAAGACTTGTCATGGTATTGCCTTGTAGTATGTGAAACGTAAATGATGCCGTTACCTTCGGTGTTGCTCGACCCTGCATCCCTGCAAGTCGTCGGCAATTGCTCCTGCATTGCTCTACCTCCCCCGTCCTTGGGGTCGTACCTCCTACATCCTTGCAGTCGTCAAAATTTCCTCGAATGATGTAGTTGATGTTAAAATCGCACAATCGTCAATCCGTACAGCAAAAGACTGATTATCCTATTAAAAATAGCTTTGTCGCAGCCCAACTGCAAAACTTAATATCACGAACATTCAGCGAAGACATAAATTGAAAAAGACCATAAGATATTCTATTTCCCGATTGCTAATTTTTCTTTTCTTGGGCTTCCCCATACAGGCGTCGCTTGCCGAAGAAACCGCCAATCAGGAACCCGGCATCACCCAGGAAATTACTGCCATTATCACGGCAAAACAACATCCTTATCTGATGCTGTCCAATTTCCAGAATCGCACCGAAGATCTTGAGTCGCTCTATAAGATGTCGAACCACCAGTTGCTGTGGCTAGGCAACCCGGATGCGGAAAAAAACATCAACGAAGCGCTTGGCCTGTTGGAAAACGCGGCTATCCACGGCTTAAATCCTAACAATTACGATACGGCTACGTTGCGGCAAAAACTACAGTTCGCTTTAAAGTTCAAACCGGATTCGTACCAAGAATTGGCGCTATACGATACCGCGCTCAGCATATCGTTGCTACGCTTCGTGCATGACTTGCATTATGGACGGGTGAATCCGCAGGGCATAAACTTTAACTTAAAGTTAAGAGAAAAAAAGCTGATTGATTTACCCTTGTTGATTAAAAACAATTTGGTACAAAATACTCTGGCTCAATTGCCGCTATCGGTTGAACCGACCTTAAAACAATATCAAAAGTTAAAACAGGCATTGGCCAGTTACCGTGAACTTGCCGCAAACGCCCCCTCTTTTAAGCTGGACGTTAAAGAAACGTTACGCCCCAAAAATAGCCATCCACAAATTGCAGAACTACGCAGGTTTTTAACCATTCTAGGCGATTTACCCGAGGATACAACGGCTAACAATGCTGAAAAATCCTCGCTATACACTGACGCTATTGCTAACGGGGTTAAAAAGTTTCAAAAACGGCATGGACTTAACGCTGACGGACATATCGGAAAAAGCACTGTAATCGCGCTCAACGTGCCTTTAAGCCAACGAGTAACACAAATCGAACTGGCGATGGAAAGACTACGCTGGTTACCTGAACTCAATGCCGGTGCGTCGATTATTGTTAATATCCCGGCCTTCCAACTATGGGCGTTTGATGATATTAACCAGCCTGATGCCAATATCGTTAATATGCGGGTCGTGGTCGGCAAGGCGCTGAAAACCCAAACTCCGGTGTTGATGGCGGAAATGCATTTTATCGACTTTATGCCTTACTGGAATGTGCCTTACAGCATCATAAAGAATGAACTATTGCCCAAGCTGATTCAAAATAATAATTATCTTAACAAGGAAAACATGGAGATGGTCTCTGTTTTTCGCGACGCCGAAAATCCTACAGAGCTGAGTGAAGAGACCATGAACCTGCTTAAAGACGGAAAATTAAGAATCAGGCAGCGTCCAGGCGGGAAGAATGCTTTGGGTAGAGTCAAGTTTATTTTTCCTAATAAGGATGACGTATATTTGCATGACACGCCGTCAAACGCCTTATTTAGTAAATCACGGAGGGATTTCAGCCATGGCTGTGTGCGGGTTGCAAACCCCCAACAACTGGCTGAATTTGCACTTAGAGATCAGGATAACTGGAACGCCGAAACTATACAACAGGCCATGAATACGCCCAAAACACAACGGGTCATATTGAAAAAGCCGATACCGGTATTGTTTTTTTATACCACGGCTTTTTTCGACCAATATGATAATTTAGAATTTTATCCTGATATTTATGGTCATGACGCGGTATTGTTAGGAGCTTTGAGTAAACCGGATGACCTGTCCGACCAATCGCTTTTTGTCAGCACCAATACAGCGCCTGAAGCGCTGGTCAAATAAACGGTAATTCATCAAAAACAAACTGCCGCATCTTATAGTTTCAACGATTCAGCAGATAGAAAATGGAACACGGACGACACGGATCAGACTGATAAACACGGATAAAACCAATCAATGGGCGGACATCGACTCTTTAAAATCCGTCCAATCTATGCCATCCGTGTTCTATTGCATTTAACCGCAAGTTGCCTTAAAACCTAGCTGCCCCAGGTTCTTACGCTGCCGGTATCCAAATGCACAAAGTCGGATCTTTCATAATAACCGACACCGCCACGACGCATGGCAAGCGCTGCATTTCTGATCCTTCTGGTATCTAAACCCTCAATGCGTATATCAATCGCCCTACCCTCCATGTGCAAACTATTCTTGGCAACGCCATCGCTGTGTTTGCGCAAATCGGCATTGGTAGCCGGTGATCGATAACCTGAGACGATATGAAAAGGCTTTCTGACTTCGAGAGTATGTTTTAAATCATACAACTGATCCAGCAATGCCGGGTCAATAGGATGGATGCTGCCGTCATGGTAATCACGGAATAAATGATTAATTTCGTGGAGTGCATCTTTGACATAACGACCCCGCTCAAAATAAGTCAGCTTTAATTGGTCGCCGGTATGCGTGTTATGGAAAGCAAGCACCTTGTGCGAAGGCGAGTTCCGATCAAATATATTATGAGTATCGATACTGTGTGAAGACTTGTTTGATACCAAATGCCGATGCAAGGTGTCATGGACACGGCTGTTATGGCTAGCCGAGTGCGGGGCAAGCACCGTATGTGAAGCTATGTGTTTAACTTTAGCGTTTGCAACCCCGATTCCTCCCGCCATCAGCAGAGAACCATAAGCCATATTTTTTAGAAACTTGCGTCGTGATGAAATAATGTCACTTTCATTCATAGTCGGTTGTACTCGCGTTCATGCTTTATAGGTATTAATACTGATGCGCTATTCTCATCACTTAACCTTAAATTAGTCTTAACTGACCCTACTATTCCATACAAAAATACTTTCCTGATGCTGAATTTGTGAACTGTTGGGCAGTTATTTTTTTGTAAGCTATTTTTCAATCAAGACTATCGCCTGTACGGCAATACCCTCTTTTCGCCCCTCAAAACCCAATTTTTCGGTAGTCGTTGCTTTAACATTGATGCAATCAACGTCCACATGCAAATCATCGGCAATATTGCGACACATTGAGGCTGTGTGCGGCGACATCTTCGGCGCCTGGGCAATGATGGTAATGTCGGCATTCACCAAGGCATAACCCTTTTCCTGCACGATGCCGTAGACATGACGCAATAAAACACGACTGTCAGCACCTTTAAATTCGGGATCAGTATCGGGAAAATGTTTGCCTATATCGCCTAAGGCGGCAGCGCCCAATAGCGCATCGCACAAGGCATGCAAAACCACATCACCATCGGAATGCGCTTCCAGGCCTTGTTCGTAAGGTATTTTTACACCGCCTAGTATGACGTCGCCGCCGTCTTTAAAGCGATGCACATCGTAACCTTGACCTACTCTAATCATTGTTGCTCCATATAAAATTGCGCCAGCGCCAGGTCTTCCGGGCGGGTGATTTTGATGTTGTCGGGGCGACCCTCGACGATTTTCGGCTGCAAACCTTGTAATTCCAGGGCGCTGGCGTCGTCGGTGATGGCCGGATTGCCTAGGCTTTGTTCCAGTGCGGTTTTTAACATGCCGTAACGGAACATCTGCGGCGTCAATGCCCGCCAGATATGACTCCTGTCCAGGGTTCCGGTGATGCTGTTGCCTTGCACCTGTTTCAAGGTGTCGGGCGATGCCAAGGCCAGAATCCCGCCCACGTCATCGTTAACCAGGGAATCAATCAGGTGGTGAATGTCGGTCGCGGTAATACAAGGCCTGGCCGCATCATGCACCAATACCCAATCGTCATCGACCGCCTGCCCACTAATGGTTTTTAGCCCGGAAAGTACGGAATCGGCCCGCTCTTTGCCGCCTGGAGCAGTGATGATGTTTTTATGTTGAGATATAGCCAGATCAGGCCAGTACGGATCTTCTTCGGAAACCGCAACGGCAACGGCGGTAAAAACATCGGCCTGTAACAAGCGTAACAGGGTATGTTCGATAACCGTTTTTCCGGCAAGTTCCAGATATTGTTTAGGCCGGTCGGCCTGCATACGTTTGCCGACGCCAGCGGCTGGGACGATAGCCCAGAATTTTAACTGAGGTTCAAGGTTCAAGGTTCAAGGTTCAAGGTTCAAGGTTCAAGGTTCAAGGTTCAAAGCGAAAAGCACATACCTTGCACCTTTTACCTTGAACCTCACTATTCAAGCACATGAAAAAACGTTTCATCCTCTTTAATCATCCCTAATTCGTCCCTAGCCCGTTCCTCAATGGCTTCCTGCCCTTTCCTCAAATCCAGCACTTCAGCGTAAAGCGCTTCGTTGCGCTCTCTTTTTTCCTCTACCTGTGCTTTCAGGTCATCGAGTCTCTGTTGATAGGCCTCGATCTGCGCAACACTGCCGTCGCCAATCCATATCCGGTATTGTAGATGAATAATTAACAGGATGATGATTGCAATAAGGATTTTCATAGATGGGAAGGCTAAGAGTTAAAAACAAAAGACGTAAGGCTCACGGTTTTTCACCCTTTGCCTTTCGCCTTCTGCCTTGCGCCTGTTTTTTACAACATTTTAAACGCGCTACGACCTGCATAAACCGCTAAATCACCCAATTCTTCCTCGATTTTCATCAGGCGATTGTATTTGGCAACACGGTCCGAACGGCTTAAAGAACCGGTCTTAATTTGCCCTGTGCCTGTGGCGACGGCTAAATCAGCAATGGTGGTATCTTCAGTCTCGCCTGAACGATGCGATACAACAGCGGTATAACCTGCTGCGTGAGCAGTATTAATCGCTTCCAAAGTTTCAGTTAAGGTGCCGATTTGGTTTACTTTAATCAGGATTGAGTTGGCAATGCCTTTGTCAATACCTTCTTTTAAGGTAACGGGGTTAGTCACGAATAAGTCATCACCGACCAGTTGAACTCTATTGCCCAATTTTTCGGTTTGATCCTTCCAGCCGCTCCAGTCGTTTTGATCCAGGCCGTCTTCGATAGAAATAATCGGGTATTTATTGACCCATTCAACAAAGAAATCATTCATTTCAACCGAGTTAAAGCTTCTGCCTTCTGCCGATAATTCATAACGACCGTCTTTGTAGTATTCGGAACTGGCAGCGTCCATACCTAAGAAAATATCGACACCGGCTTTGTAACCGGCTTTTTCAATCGCTTCTAAAATAACTTCGATGGCTTCTTCATTAGATGACAAGTTAGGTGCGAAACCACCTTCATCGCCGACTGTCGTTGCCAAGCCACGACCTTTTAAAACTTTGCTCAAATTATGAAAAACTTCCGCCCCGTAACGAATCGCTTCACGGAAAGTCGGTGCGCCGACCGGCAGGATCATGAACTCTTGCAAGTCAACACTGTTATCGGCATGTGAACCGCCGTTGATGATATTCATCATCGGTACCGGCATGATGAATTTACCACTGGTGTTCAGGTGACGGTACAAAGGTACGCCCGCTTCTTTAGCCGCTGCGTGAGCCACCGCCATCGATACCGCTAAAATCGCATTAGCGCCCAAACGGCCCTTGTTTTCAGTGCCGTCCAATGCGATCATTTTTTTGTCGATAGCGGTCTGGTCATCGGAATCCATACCGACTATTGCTTCGCGAATTTCGGTATTAACATTGTTAACCGCCGTTAATACACCCTTGCCTAAATAACGGGCTTTATCATTGTCACGCAATTCTATCGCTTCGCGCTCGCCAGTTGATGCGCCGGACGGGACCATAGCGCTGCCGACCACGCCGGACGCCAAAGTCACATCCGCTTCCAAGGTCGGGTTGCCGCGTGAATCTAAAATTTCTCTTGCTTTAATATCAACTATTCGAGTCATGGTGGTTTCTTTTTCTACTGGTTAAAAATAAAAGCACTGGGCTTTTGGTTAAATAACATCACTGCACATCTTTAAATAGCGTTGATAAATCAATCGCTAAGTCTGGAAATAAATAAGGGACTGCGACATCGTCACCCGCATAGCTATTATGCAAATGATACTGCCCGGTTTCGTCATTCAGTACGAATTGATGAATGACTTCTTCATAAGGATAAATCAACCAATATTCAGTTACGCCGCTTTCGGCATAAAGCGCATGTTTAATTTTGACTTCTTTTTTGGAATTACCTTTGGATAATATTTCAATAATCCAGTCGGGCGCACCGTTACAACCTTGCTCATCTAACTTCTCCTGATCACAAATTACGCAAACATCAGGCTGTACGACGGTGGTGATGTCTTTATTGGCTAATAACGATTTAGTACGGTCATATAAACGCACATCAAACGGTGCCGAAAAAGCAGCACAGTCTTTGCGATCAAAATAATTAAATAATACGCCACCGAGTTGCCACGAAATACGTTGATGTTTGACATTCGGCGCAGGAGACATTAACTGAATTTTGCCTTTAATCAACTCCACAGCCTCGGTTAACCGCCACGTCACATAATCCGCATAGCTATAGCTGGCGGATAAATCGAGTTGTGATAGCTGGGTAATCTGAGCCATACCCTTACAACGTCATTTCGATAAATGACTGACGTTTGACCGCATTATCCAAAATCACCAAGGTTTCCAATAATTCCCGCATCCTGTGCAAAGGCCAGGAGTTAGGGCCGTCGCTTTTTGCTTCAGCAGGATTCGGATGGGTTTCCATAAACAATCCGGCTATACCAACCGCAACGGCGGCTCTGGCTAACACGGGTACAAACTCGCGCTGTCCGCCCGATACCGTACCTTGTCCGCCGGGCAGTTGCACCGAGTGCGTGGCATCAAAAACCACGGGACAATCGGTATCGCGCATGACCGCCAACGAGCGCATATCGGAAACCAGGTTGTTATAGCCGAACGATACGCCGCGTTCGCAGACCATAATCTGCTGGTTTCCGGTTGCCTTAGCCTTGTTAGCGACATGCACCATATCCCAAGGCGCCAGGAACTGGCCTTTTTTGATATTCACAGGAATGCCATGAGAGGCGACTTGCTGAATAAAATTGGTTTGCCTGCATAAAAACGCTGGCGTCTGCATCACATCAACGACCGAGGCGACTTCGGCTAACGGCGTATCTTCATGCACATCGGTCAACACCGGCACGCCGATTTGTTGTTTGACTTTTTCCAGTATTTTAAGCCCTTGCTCTACGCCGGGACCGCGATAACTTTCGTGCGATGAACGATTGGCTTTATCGAAAGACGACTTGTAGATAAAGGGGATGTTTAATGCCGTCGTTAATTCTTTTAACTCCCCCGCAGTATCCAGAGCCAACTGTTCGCTTTCAATAACGCAGGGACCTGCAATCAAAAAAAACGGCTGATCCAAACCCGCCTCAAAACCACATAATTTCATTACGCTGCACCTTTTTTATGTTCAACAGCTGCGACTACAAATCCTGAAAACAACGGATGGCCTTTTCTGGGGGTCGAGGTAAATTCCGGGTGAAACTGGCAAGCCAGGAACCAGGGGTGATCCGGTATCTCGACCACTTCAACCAATCGTCCGTCAATAGACTTGCCGGAAAAACGCATCCCAGCCTGTTCCAGTTTTTCCAGGTACTGGCTGTTAAATTCATAGCGGTGACGATGACGCTCGGTAATCACATCTTTTTGATACAAATCGAACGCTAAAGAATTCTGTTGCAAACGGCATTGCTGTCCGCCCAAGCGCATCGAGCCGCCTAAATCGGACTCTTCATTACGGATTTCCAGTTGGCCGCTTTCGGCCATCCATTCGGTGATCAAGCCAATGACCGGATGCGGCGATTTGGGTAAAAATTCGGTGCTGTGCGCGCCTTCCAAACCGGCAGCATCGCGGGCAAACTCAATAACGGCAACCTGCATCCCCAGACAAATCCCTAAGTAAGGAATTCTGTTTTCCCGCGCATACCTGACCGTAGCGATCTTACCTTCCACGCCGCGCTCGCCGAAACCACCCGGCACCAAAATAGCATCGACGCCTTTCAGTCTGGCAACACCGTCTTCCTCTATCATCTCCGAATCGATATAGACGATATTAACCTTGGTACGGGTACGGATACCGGCATGAATCAAGGCCTCATTCAGCGATTTATAGGCATCTGAATGGTCGACATATTTCCCGACGATGGCGATGGTCGCTTCGGCCTCAGAATGCTCCAGCGCTTCAACAACCGCTTCCCATTCGGCTAAATTCGCAGGCGGCACATCCAGGCGCAACTTGCTAACGACAATATCATCCAGGCCTTGATCGTGCAGTAATAACGGGATCTTATAAATCGAAGCGGCATCAACCGCAGAAATAACCGCTTTTTCTTCAACGTTGGTAAATAAGGCGATTTTACGACGCTCGCTGTGCGGTATCGGTTGCTCGGAACGGCAAATTAAAATATCCGGCTGGATGCCGATACTGCGCAGCTCTTTTACCGAATGCTGGGTCGGCTTGGTTTTTATTTCACCGGCGGAGCGAATATACGGCACCAGTGTCAAATGAATAAATAATGACCGTTCAGCACCCAGTTCGAATCGCATTTGCCGGATAGCTTCAAGAAAAGGCAGGGACTCAATATCGCCCACCGTGCCGCCAACTTCAATCAGCGCGACATCCACCGCTCCCTGGGTCACCCTGCCGCCGGCATCTATGCAGTCGTCGGCGCTCTCATAAACACGGCGTTTAATTTCATCGGTAATATGCGGAATGACCTGGACCGTTGCGCCCAAATATTCGCCTTTACGCTCTTTGCGCAACACGCTTTCGTAAACCTGTCCCGTTGAGAAACTGTTCTTTTTAGTCATCGTGGTTTTAAGAAACCGCTCATAATGGCCCAAATCGAGATCGGTTTCGGTACCGTCTTCCGTAACAAAAACCTCGCCATGCTGAAAAGGGCTCATGGTGCCCGGATCGACATTGATGTAAGGATCAAGCTTGGTCATGGTAACTTTAAGACCGCGGGACTCAAGGATAGCGGCAAGTGAAGATGCGGCAATGCCTTTACCAAGAGACGAAACAACGCCACCGGTAATGAAAATGTATTTTGTCATGTAGGATTTTAGACGTAGGGTGAGCGGTGTTTTTTTGCCCACCATTTGCAGATTTAAAAGGTGGGCGAAAAAGTACCGTCCACCTTACCGAACTTGTGCATTTTAATCGACAATGCGCTTGTCGTCATTGTCTTTTGGCTTTAGGGATAAAAATTAAATAACTCATACAGCCGATTTACAGATAACATCCCTTCAAGGGATGTTATCTGTTCAAGTTATTTAGTTTTCACGCCTTAATTCTTAACTTTGCAGCAGCAAACCGATGCAGCCGTGTAGTTTTTCACTATAAAACGCCGCGCTAATCCACCGATCCCCAACTGCGGCGAGCGCACCATCCAGATAAACCAGCGGCGTTACATCCCTTTCCCACGGCGGAATACCCGCTTCCTGAAACAGGTTCTTCAACGAATGACGGCCTTGACGCCCCGGCAAACAGATTTTCTCACCGCCACGCCGAAATCTCACCTCAACCTTGCCTCCCACCCACTGCTCCCGGAGTATTCCTTTTGCAGAAGGCACACAGGACAATGTCAGGCCTTGGGTAATTTTTAGCGATGCTTGCCCATTCGGCCAAATGAGGTCTTGCGGAACTGCCGGTTGCCCTTCGGATAAATACAAGCCTGTTCCCGGCGTATTTGTCAGGCAATACAGCTTATCCCGATAACGGCGAATGCTGTAGCCCCGCCCCGATAATACCGGATCGCGATGCTCGGCTGCCGCAACCACTTGACTTAGAATCCGCCCAACGAAGGCTTGCGCAGGCATTTTCAGCCCCATATACCGAAACCAATGCCTGATGATAAGTTGTTGCGGATGGAGTTGATGTTCAATCAGACGGCTGATAGACAATGTTTTATCTGCCGGATTAAATACCGCAGCAAATAACTCGTCTGCAACCTTCTCAACCAGCACTTGAGCATCCGCACAATGCATTGCCGAACGCGCCACGGTTTTATCGATGACCAGCCAGCGCTGTTTCAGTAAAGGCACAACCGCATTGCGCAGGAAATTGCGGTCATAATCATTACCCTGATTACTGGGATCTTCAACCCAGCTTAATTGATGAAGTTTGGCGTAATCGTTAATCGCCTGTTTGGGCGTATTCAACAAAGGCCTGAGCATAACGCCGCCCCCGAAAGCCGTACTTTCCGGCATCCCGGAAAGCCCGCGCAAACCGCTGCCGCGAAACAATTGCAGCAACACCGTTTCCAGCTGATCTTCCCGGTGCTGGGCAAGCAGCAAGACATCATTAACCTTGATTAGCGATTTTAAAGCCGCATAGCGGGCGTTTCTGGCGGCTTCTTCTGGACTTTCGCCGAGCGCCGCCTTGGCATTAACCCGTAGCGTTACAAACTCAACACCCAAATCTTGGGCTGTTTTTTCGCAGTGCTTGGACCAAGATTCAGCCTCTGCCTGTAAGCCGTGATGCACATAAACTGCGGTAAGTTTATTTTTGAGTTGAGGCATTGAGGCGCACCAATGCAGCAAAACATGAGAATCCACACCGCCGCTATAAGCAATAAAAAACCTTTGTCGCGCATCCCCAAGATCAAATTTAAGAATACAGTCCTCGCAGAGACTTGAACCTTCCGCCTTTTGCCCTTCGCCTTGCACCTACGCCCTATTTCCCGGATTCCTCAAAAACACCAAAATCCATAATCCGCTGATAACGTTTTTCCAGCACCTTCTCAATAGGTTGCAGTTTCAATTCATTCATATGACGAAGCAGTGCTTCCTTTAAGTTCAGAGCAATCACTTTAAAATTTCTATGCCCGCCGCCTAAAGGTTCCCGAACGACTTCATCCAGAAAACCCTGCTCACGAATACGATCCGACGTAATGCCCATCGCCTCGGCCGCCAATTGCGATTTATCCGCACTCTTCCACAATATAGATGCACAGCCTTCCGGGGAAATAACCGAATAAGTGCTGTATTCAAGCATGATTAAACGGTCGCCAACGCCGATAGCCAACGCGCCGCCGGAACCGCCTTCGCCGATGATAGTGCAGATAATCGGCGTTCTCAGCTTGGCCATTTCAAACAGGTTTCTGGCGATGGCTTCGCTCTGGCCGCGTTCTTCCGCACCGATGCCCGGATAAGCCCCCGGTGTGTCAATCAGGCAGATAACCGGCATTTTAAAACGCTCGGCCATTTTCATCATGCGCAAAGCCTTGCGGTAACCTTCCGGGCGCGGCATTCCGAAATTGCGATAAATTTTTTCCTTGGTATCGCGTCCCTTTTGATGACCGATTACCATAACCGGCTGCCCGTCGAGGCGCGCCAGTCCGCAAATAATCGCCGGATCATCGGCATAAGCCCGGTCGCCGTGCAGCTCATGGAAATCGGTAAAAATATGTTCCACATAATCCAGCGTATAAGGACGGCCCGGATGCCGGGATAACTGGGAAATTTGCCAATCGGAAAGATCGGTAAAAATCGACTCGGTCAGCGCTTGGCTTCGTTCTTCCAACTGTTTAAGCGCATCGGAAATATTAATATTATTGTCGAACTGCACATTGCGGAGTTCTTCAATTTTCGCTTCTAATTCAGCAATGGGTTGTTCGAAATCGAGAAATTTTAGGTCCATGTAGACTTGGCCTTAAGAATTGTTACGGTAATAAGTAATTTTATAGAAATTCAGCAATTTATTCTAAATAAATTGCCGGGGCTAAATAATCGTACACAAATGCCAACAGCGGGAAGCCTGCAAAACCTCAGTTTTTTCGTCTAATTTAACAATCTACCTCCTGCACCCATACAAGTCGTGGCGCAAAACCGCCCTACTCTACTGACGCAGGCTACGCTAAACAGCCAAATAAGCCGCTCAATGCCCCAAATGTGACGATGACGACGCTTTTGTTACGTCAGTTCTACGCAAAATATAGCGGTCTGCAAGTTTGCCAGAGATACGATTGCCATTGTCATCAAGCTGAATGAGCATATTTTCGCCGACAAAATATTGCCGTGTAGTTGAGCTATTGCGTGGCGTTAAAACAATCGTATCGCGTTTATCACCCCAAGAAAATTTCCCTTTCTCCACAATTTCTCTTTCTGACTTGCCAACATATTGGGTAATCAAGATATAACTGCTGTTTTGATTTAATGCGAGCGTCGATTTGACTCCCTTACAATCATCACAGGGCATAAAACCGTGATAAATGCCCGGCCAATCAAGGCTATTTTGTGCATGATGCGTATCCGTATCGCTTGTCTCAGCCGTTTCAGCAAAAACAGGGTTGCAAGCCGAAAAAATTGCGATGAAAAGAAAAAAAGCCGGAATTTGTCTAAATGTTCGCATAGCGCTCCTCAGTAAAACTAATGGTGACAGTAAAAAATAGAATGGGTAGGAACGATGAACCCGTGGATTGACTCATACGCTAGACATGCACCAAGCTGTTTCGGCGTTGTTGTGCGCGCCTTTATTTTGACTTTCGTAACGATTGAAAAAAGGTACACATGGCGTACATGACTTAATGCCAACCGCCGTATTGCGTAGTCGGATCACCGCGCCAACCGCTTGTGGTCTTGTTGGCATCGGGAGTGTGTACGGTATCTGCCGCAGCGCGGATCATATGGTCATGCGTATAACCGCCCATGGCTTTTGCCGCTTTGGCAATTGCAGTCGTTGCCGGATTAATCTCATATTTCGTAATCGTGTTATGAATGACAGCGGCGACTAATTTCTCAGAGTTCAACTCGGAAGAAAACGTCAACACTATCGGCAAAACCGTATTGGCTGGAATTTCCACGCTGTAATAGCCATTATCCACCACCGCATGGGCAATTAAACGACCGCTTTCATCGGTCGCTTCCACCCTACCGGACTTAACCAGGCCTTCGTTATTACTGACCACGCCCTCTAAAGTTGTCGTTTGCGTGTATTTTTTAACCGCGACTGGATTCGCTTTTGCCGTTTTTTGCTCTTGCTCGCAACCGGTGAGTGCAAAACAACCCACGGTCGCCAGCGCTACCATAAATAAAACCGTACGGTTCATAAAAGCTCCTAAGAATTCATCGTGTTTTTTACCAAGTTTGCTGGATTATAGCGCTCGCGCTATTCCCGGCAACAACAAAAAACTTACGGATTAGCTAATTTCACAAATAACGGCTTAAATTCGCGATCTTGCACTTAGGCGATTTCCTGCAATCGCCTTAAAATTCTTCCCAACCCTCGGTATCAACGCTCAGTAATTCATGCTTGCTTGTGCTTATTTTTACTGGGGAGACAAGGCGGTAAAAATCGTCCGGGTTGTTATCCAGCTTAAAACTGCCCACGGTGACCACTAGGTTGTGCGCCTGTTCCTCCAGCGATTTTGCCGCTGCGGCGGATTGCTCTACCAAGGCGGCATTTTGTTGGGTTACATCGTCCATTTGCGCAATAGCTTGATTGACTTGTTCGATGCCGGAACTTTGTTCGGCGGAGGCGGCGGTAATTTCAGCCATCATATCGGTAACGCCGCGAATCGAGGCGACGATTTCTTTCATGGTCAATCCCGCCTGGGCAACCAGTTTACTACCTCCCGAGACTTTCTCTACCGAATCATTAATCAGGTGTTTAATTTCTCCGGCTGCCGTCGCCGCGCGTTGCGCAAGATTGCGAACTTCTACCGCTACAACGGCAAAACCCCGGCCTTGCTCTCCGGCACGGGCGGCTTCTACTGCGGCATTAAGGGCAAGAATGTTGGTTTGGAAAGCGATGTCGTCGATCACCGAGATAATATCGCCGATTTTGCGTGAAGATTCGTTGATGTCAGTCATGGTCGTTACCACTTGATCGACCACTTCGACGCCTTTGCCCGCTATGTCCGACGCATCAACGGCAAGCCGGTTGGCCTGTTGGGCGTTTTTAGCATTATGCTGTACAGCGGAGGTCAGCTGCTCCATGCTGGCGGCGGTTTGTTCCAGACTGGAGGCTTGCTGTTCGGTGCGATGCGACAGATCATTGTTACCCGACGCAATTTCTTTAGTCCCGGTGTCAATGCCGTCGGCAGCCGCCTTAATTTGGTTAACAATATCTTGAAGTTTTTCTACCGTGGTATTGGAGTCGTCTTTAAGTTGACCAAAAATACCTGAATAATCATTGCTGATAGTTTCGGTCAAGTCGCCGCGAGACAACGCGTTAAACACGCGCACGACTTCATTGAGGCTAGTTTCGCTGGTTTGCATAAGCTGGTTAATGTCCGCGCCAAGGCGACGTAAAAAACCTTCCTTGCCGTCCAGGTCAAAACGCATACTAAAGTCACCCATAGCTGCGGCGCTGACAATCGCGGCTACTTCATTCTCCGCCATTACCTCGTCGGTACGATCATGCCATTCGGCCACCGTACCCAATCGCTGACCTTGCTCGTTGACAACCGGATTGACGATCACCACCATTGAACGACCGCCTACCATTACATCAGCTTCATAGGCGCCGGTTAAGGTCGCGAGCACTTTTGCCTGATGCGAGGCTGTTGCGTGGAAATCATCCATATTAGTGCCGACCAGACCGTCAATAGAGAATTTCGATAATTGCCTGCTGATTTCAGCTTCGGCCTTGCCGAGTATCTTGATCACTTCTGGGTTGGCATAAATGATGTTGCGATCATTATCGGCAATTAATACGCCAGTGCTGACACTGTCCAAGGCAATCTTAACGCGCAGAGTTTCGTCTGCCGCTTTGCGCTCTGCGGTTATGCGCGCCAGCAGCTGTTGTTGCATGTGCTTCATACCATATAACAAGCTGCTGCTGTCTTTTTGATCAACCTGAATATCCCGGGTTAAATTACCCTCGGCAATTTCCATGGCAATTCCTTTTGCGAAATAAGGGTCTATGCCTAAGCTCTTGTCCAGATAGCGTGTTAAATAAATCGCAATGCCCAGGCCCAAACCGATAGCGGTTAAAGAGATGGCCAGCATGATCATAGACGCATGCCGGGTTGATTCAGTAATGGCATGAGCGTTATTTTTTGCGTCGTTCACGCCTTGGTTTTTAATTCGATTCAGTTGCGTGCGTAAGTTTTTCGCCAATTTATTGAAATCTTTCATGACCAAATTACCGGCATCGACTCCCTCCGTGGCATAAACCGTAGTCATGCGCTTGCCTTCACTGTAATACCAATCAAAGCCGGTCTCAAGCGCCGCTAACTCAGTCATTTTTACTACCGGCGAATTGACATTATTCAGCGTAGCAACATGGCCGTTCTTAATTGCCGCTAATTCTGATGTTATTTCCGCTGAGTTTTCTCCCGCCAAACGTTCGCGAAATTGGGCAATGCCCAGTTTAAAATCTTCGGCAGCTCGTTCAGCATCCTGAAAACTATCAGGATCCTGACTGATTGAAGCTTGAGTGAAAAACTGTTGCACCTGTACGGTGTAAATCGCCATTCGCTCTGCCAACAAGGCATTGGGCAGAAAAGTATCATCCACTTTCGCCACGTCACGCTGGGTCTGCGAAAAATTAAATAAACCCACTGAGACAATGCCTATCATCAAACTGATGATGGCAAGAAAACCGAGCAGGATGCGGACTTTGAAGCTTATATGACCAAACATTTTAAAAACCTTTTATGATGTTATTACCTATTTTCCACTCCTTCCGCATAAGAATCAGAAGAAATGGGGAGCTGTTTTCAGGGCTAATGAACTGCATGTAGTTTTACGGCGGGTCTATACGCAAAGACTTGATGGTTTTCCGGGCTTTTCGTTACTATTCGCGGATTAATAAAGAAACTATTCCCTTCAATTTTTTTAGCCTGTTTTTTGGCTTCGGATGCTAAATCGGCTATATCGACATGCGATTGACACTGACTTGTCGAATCAGGGCCTACCAAGCCTACCGACAGGCTTATCAAAGGAAAAAAACATTTTTCTCCAGCCCTGTTTTCAGTATGAATGCCGCCTGTTTTTATATCTTTATCTTTGTAATAATTCGGAACGATTTTTTCGAAATCATGCAAAATATTTTCACAACACCTTAACCAGTCATCACCCAAAAAAATAACTATAAAATCGTCACCGCCGATGTGGCCGACCAGTCCGCTTTCTGCGGGAATATGTTGCGACAGTGAATTGGCAACTGCCTTAATAATCGCATCGCCCGCACTGTAACCGTATACATCGTTAAAAGGCTTGAAGTGATCAAGATCAAAGTAGCCGAAACTGAAAGGTGTCTTGGTTAGCAATAATTGATCTATCTGTTCATTGATGGGAACGCTACCCGGCAACAGGGTAAGAGGATTAGCGTGTTTGGCATTATGGATTTGCTGGCGGGTGATTTCTTCAAGCAATTTAAGTATCGTTCCTATACCTGAATATTCCCCGTCATTGGTAATAATAAAAGCCTGGTCATTGCGCATGGTCGAGGTCAGTTGCTTACTGACCAGTTCAATGGGGGTATTTTGATCAAAACTTAACGGCGTTTTTTCTATAAACGTTTTTATCGGTTTTTTTCCATACAACTCTATGCCGTAGCGACTGGAAAATAGTTTAAATAGAAAATGGTCGCGAAAAATAATACCTGAAGCCACATTGTTATCAACCAAAGGTAGAATGGTTAAGTCACTGTCGTGATGAAACAAATTCATGACATCGCTGATCGCGGTTTCCGCTGAAACAGGCGCTATAAATTTAGCGATATGATCTGCTTTTGTAGCATTAAACTGATTGGGCTGGGTACTGGTAATGAATAATGATTTATCAACTTTCTCTAAAGGGATAGCCGTCGGCCGGGCGAAATAGTAGCCCTGCGCGTGCGTAATGCCAAGTTGCTCTACAACTTTAAATTCATCCTCTGTTTCAATCCCTTCAGCGATAACGTTGCAATTAAGGGAACTTGCAATATTTTGAATGGATCGAACAAAATTAAGTTTGATCGGATCATTATGAATACCTTGAATAAAATGCATATCTATTTTTACATATTCAGGCTGTAATTCCGACCAAAGCCTTAATCCCGAGTAACCTGCCCCTAGATCATCAATTGCTATTTCAAAACCCATTTTCCTATAGTGGATGATCGCTTCGCGCATTAATTGAAAGTCATCAGTCGGTTGGTGTTCTGTTAATTCAATAACGACAGAGCGAGGATCAACACCAAATTGTTGCAGGAGTTTAAGCGTTTCCCCTTTTTTAACGTCTGGGTGCAACAATACGGAAGGACTTACGTTAATAAACAGCTTCTCTTTGATATTTAAGTCGGCGTAATGTTTTATAGTGACTTCCCGGCAAATATATTCGAGTTTTGTGCTTAAATCAAAACGCTCAGCCGTGTCGAACAAATTAAAGGGACTATGTAGCGGACTATCGGAAGGACCTCGAATTAACGCTTCGTAACCCATGATTTTCTTTTGAGATAAAGAAACAATAGGCTGAAAATGGGGCGTTAATTGCTTACTATTAAGAATTTTGCTGAGTTCGTTGTGTAAAATTGACATGTAATATTCTGACTAGTTATCTGGGTATTTTAACCAGAATATGTCATTTTTGTTACATTGCTATGACAAACAAAAAATACTAATAACCCAGCCCCCATCTCCTTCCCTTGCTGAGATTGGCATATAGCACCCTGACTGCTTAGCTAAGCGTTTTAATCGGAATGTGTCATTTTGGTTACCTAACTGTGACAAAAAACAATACCGAGCATCCATAAAATGACTAGCGCAACGGATAACAATCAAAACGAAACTAACTCCATGCCCGTGTCGAGTCTAACATTGGAATACTTGTTAAAAGAAACGCCAAAAGAAAGCCTAGTTATTAATGATGAAGATCGTGCTTAGTTGAATGCAACGCCCATCGGCAAAGAAATTTTACATGTAAAATGAAACTCAGACGGACAATAGCCCATCAGCAGAAGTGCCCGTTAGGTTGATTTTTTACTTGTTTTTTTCCTCGCCTAATAGGCGTAGCGTCAAAGAATCGTGTACCCCATTAAAATACTTTTCAAGAATACGGACAAACACAGAATATGGTTCTGCTACACAAGCAAATAGTGTCATGGAAGATTTAAGCTTCATATCATCAGGACAACCAAATATTTCTGAAATAGATCGTCCTTCAATAGCAAAAACCGCTTCCGCGCATTCCAGTAGTCTTTTTCCAAGAACGGGATGATTTAGGTATTGCCGAGCTTCTTCCATGCTCTTAATGGCATAGTGTTTTGAGGTTGAACTGTGTCCCAAGCCATCAATTTGCGGGAATATGTACCACATCCAGTGAGAGCGCTTTCGACCGTTTGTTAATTCTGTGAGGACGCTGTCATAAATGCTTTCTTGCGCATTTGTGAAACGACTTAAGTCGAGGGGGTTTGCGTTCATCATGCTTGGCTCCTTGGCGAGCCGCCCAACAGCTCAAGACCGCCTGTTATACAAAGCCTTCACTATTTTGACGTAATTTTGAGTTTCGGGGTAAGGCGGGATGGAATTGTTGTAGCGGATCACCGCATTTTCACCGGCGTTATACGCTGCAACGGCCAGATCCAGATTCGAATCGAACATCCTGAGCAAGTCTTTCAAATAATGGGTGCCGCCGTCGATATTCTGGACCGGATCAGTCCGGTTAACAACGCCATAGCGTCTGGCGGTATCGGGCATTAACTGCATTAAACCTACGGCTCCGGCTGAGGATATTGCGCCGGCATCGTAAGCGGATTCAGCCTGAATAACGGCGTGCAGCAGATTAACATCAACCTGGTGACGATTGGCCGCTTCGGCAATAAGATCGGCGAATTTCTTTTTGTTGACGCCGATATAGGGCACGGCTGCGGAATAAGTGACTGGCCTTGTTCGTATAATGCGCTTGTATAGGCCGTTTTTAGGCTTGTCGGTATAGTAGATACGGCCGTCAGTATCGATAAATTTATAAATGTCGGCCGACACCTCGTTTGAGATGAGAAAAGTAGTCAATATAACGGCACACATCTGTTTGGAACAGATTTTCATCGGCCCGAAGAGCCGCAGGCAGAATCGCCTGACCTTAATTCTCATCATAGCTGCACCTATGGTTTAATAACGATCATACTTGCGGCTTTAACCGCCCTGGTTCTGGCTTCATCGACTGTTTCGGCGGTGGCTAACGCAACGCCCATGCGCCTGCTGACAAAAGCTTCGGGCTTGCCGAACAACCTGATTTCGCTGGTCGGAACAGTCAGCGCCTTATCCAGACCTTCGTAAACCACGCCTTCGGCATCCAGGCCGCCTAAGATAACGGCGCTCGCCCCTGTGCTGTGCATGGATGTATCGACAGGCAAGCCTAGAATGGCTCTGGCGTGCAATTCAAATTCGTTTTGTTTTTGGGTAACCATGGTCACCATGCCGGTATCATGCGGTCTGGGGCTGACTTCGCTAAACCAGACGGCATCGCCTTTGATAAACAGTTCAACGCCGAACAGGCCAAGCCCGGCAATCTCATTGGTTATTTTAAACGCGATGTCCTGCGATGCTTTTATCGCGGCGGAACTCATGGCTTGCGGTTGCCAGCTCTCGCGATAATCGCCGCTTTCCTGTCTGTGACCTATCGGTGCGCAAAAGTGGGTTTCGATTTCACCGCGTTCATTCATGGCGCGCACCGTCAACAAGGTGATTTCAAAATCGAAGTCTATTTTCGCTTCGACAATGACCTTGCCGGTATCAACCCGACCGCTGGATTTGGCGTAATCCCAGGCCGCTTTAAGCTGGTCTACGCTTTTAACCATCGACTGGCCTTTGCCGGATGATGACATGGTCGGCTTGATAAAGCACGGGTAACCGATACCGCCGTCAACTGCGGCCTGCAATTGCTCAAAACTTTCCGCAAACGCGTAGTTCGAAGTGGGGATTTTAAGTTGTTCGGCGGCCAGGGTTCTGATGCCTTCCCTATTCATAGTCAACTGAATCGCCCTGGCGTTGGGCACCACGGTACATTCGCCTTCCGTTTCAATGTCGATCAGCGCCTGGGTTGCAATCGCTTCAATTTCCGGGATGATGAAATCCGGCTGTTCCAGTGCAATCAGTTTTTTGACCGCTTCGGTGTCGGTCATATCGATCACATGACTGCGATGCGCGACATGCTGAGCAGGGGCATTCGGATAGCGGTCTACGGCAATCACTTCCACGCCGTAACGTTGTAATGCAATAGCCAATTCCTTGCCCAGTTCGCCGCTGCCGAGCAGCAGGGCTTTGGTTGCGCTGTTTGATAATGCGGTGCCTATTTTCATTGTGAATCTGCCAGATAGTTGTCTATATCTTCTTTGGAAAAACCGATTTTTTTAGCCACACGATCGGCATGGCTGACACGGGAAATGCCTGCAACCAGTTTGTAAGTCGGTGCGTCATTGGCAAACTCAACCTGTCTCGGCAAGCCTATGCCTTGATCGACAAAATGATCGACCAGCTGATGGTTATGGGTAATTAAAATGGTGCTGTTGCCTTTCCGGTAAAAGCCGTTCAGCACATTCGACGACGATTCCATTTTTTCTTCGAAGGTCGTACCTTCGGATAATTCGTCCAACACCACCAGGCTTTTCGGGCTTGCGGCCAGGAAAATATCCTTGGTGCGTTTCAATTCGGTGCCGAAGCGCCCTTCCCCGTCATCCAGATGACTGATGTCGGGTGCCTGATAGAAAATCCGGTCGGCGACGGTCAATACTGCCGATTTGGCCGGAACATAGCAGCCGATTTGCGCGAGCAGTTGGATTTGGGTGACGGTTTTGCAAAAAGCCGTCTTGCCGCCGCTGTTGGGACCGGTGACCAATACCAGTTTGTCGTCTTCCAAGACAAAGTCGTTGCCGACATAATCCGGGTTTTGTTTGCCTAAAACCGGGTTTCTGGCATCGGCCAGATTGATTCGATGATGCGGCGCTTCAACCAATTCAGGCAACACCATATCACCGCCAAATTCATCGGCCAATTTGATAAACGACAGTAATTCGTCTAGTTTGCCCAGCGCATCCAAGGTTTCTGCCACCGCCGGGGACGCTTTGAATTCATTTCTTAGCGGGATTATGCAGCTGTCACGATCGAAGCCGCCGACTACGGGATAATAAATCAGCAACAAAGGCGCAAAGAAAATAGTTGCGGTCGGGATGGCCTCAACTGAAACCTGGAACATATCGGTTGGAAAGAAGTGGGCCAATGCCCAAACGGCTCCGAAAAACAGGCTGATCAGCAGCGGCTTGAATAGCCGGGGTTTGAAAATAACCGCAGGCGAAAACGAACCCTGTCTTTGTTCCTTGCATTGGATATTGTTTTCAGTGATGTAAACCGGCCCCTGCATCAGCGAATAAGGGCGCGATAAGGCAAAGGCTTTTATTTGGTCGAAAATTCCTTTTAGGTAACTGTTTTGCGGAGCTTCTACAGATTGGACCTGATCGACCAGATCCAGCATAAAACGGATGCCGCGTTTATATTGCAGATAACCGTAGCCTTCAATTTCATGCTCTTCCCTGGCTGTACCGAAGGTTCCCAGAAATTCACCGAACAACAGTAAATAGAAGTTTTTCTCGTTGACTACAGCCTGTTGCACGATCCGCTCAAGCTGTTCTTTTAGTGCCGGATTATTACGCAATTCTTCAACGGCTAGCTGTTTGGCCTTAATTGCATCAAGCCCATTCATCGGCTGGGCTAAAGAACGGTATAACACCGCTTGGCCGGAAATGGTTGAGGCATGATTAACGGTATCGAACAATTCATCTACTTCTATGGTATTGAAGGTTCTTTGGTCGATAACGCCGTCGCCGGTATCCAAAGGCTTGCTGGATTTGATAGTCGGCCAGCTGCTGTCTTGCCAGTTTTGTAATAGTGTTTGGTTCATCTATTTAGCCTTTATTTATCGTTCCTACGCTCTCCGGCAGCAGTACGATTAAGTTAAGGATTTTTGTGAGCGCTAGTCGAGCGCTAGTTCCCAAGCTCCAAGCTTGGGAATGATGCAGAAGGTAAAGCACCAACAGTAGGCGCTTTAGGCGACGCAGGAGCGGTTGCCGAGAGCTTCGTCATCCGGGTTCCCAAGCTTGGGAACCCGCATATTTCTAAACTTGTAACTATTCAGACCCCGACCGTATTTAGACCTTCCAGGTTTTTAAAACCTGGAAGGTCTTGGCGTAACAATATATTTTTCAATAGGACGATTTAGCCATAAAATTTTAAACGAACCGTTTAATGGCTAAACCATCCGTATGGAGCTAAGGGGCATGAATACCTACCTAAACTTTAACTTAATGTCAACCACAAAGACAGGAAGCAAGTGTTTTTGGTGGAAAAAAAGCCCGCTCACCCTACAACTTCTGCTCAATCAGGTTAACTATAGCATCAACATGAATTTCCGAATCATTCAATGCGGCTATATAACGGTATTCCTTTCCCCCTGACTCCATAAAAATAGCCTTATTCTCCATCGCTATTTCTTCCAAGGTTTCCAGGCAGTCCACCGCAAAACCCGGACAAACAACGTCTACCGTTTTAATGCCGCGACCCGGAAGCTCCTTTAAGGTATCCACGCAATAAGGCTTCAGCCATTGCGCCTTGCCAAAACGCGACTGGAACACAATCATCCATTGCTCCTGATCAATGCCCAATTTCTCGGCAATCAAGGCTGCGGTTTTATGGCACTGGTGAAAATAAGGATCGCCCCATTTTGTCAGCTGTTCAGGCAAGCCGTGAAAGGACATCAATAACAGCTCGTTTTTGCCGTGTTCCAGCCAGCTTTGTTTGATGGATTCGGCGACTGCGGCAATATAGTGGCTGTGCTGGTGATAATCGCTGATGAAGTGAATGTTGGGCAAGTGTTTCCACTGACTCAACTCCTTAACCATGTCGTCGTAGATTGATGCGGTGGTGGTTGAGGAGTATTGCGGATACAGCGGCAACACGATCAGGTTATCGACGCCCGCTGTTTTAAAGGCTTTTAACTGCTTCGCTATCGAGGGTTCGCCATAGCGCATCACATGCTGGGTAGTGACGCCTTTGGCATGAAGCTTGTCGGCAACCCGTTCGGCCAATTGCATAGTCAGGAAAATTAACGGAGAACCTTTTTCATGCCAGATATTGCGATAGGCTTTAGCCGATTTTCGGGGGCGAAAAGGCAGTACAAAAAAATGCAGTATCACCCACCATAATGGCCTGGGCAAGTTGACAACGCGTGGGTCCCAAAGAAACTCTTTAAGAAACCGCCTGACCGCCGACGTGGTCGGCGCGGTAGGCGAACCCAGATTTGCCAGCAATACGCCGGTTTTTTTTGTCGTCGTTAGTTCGGCTTTGCTCACCACTTAGGCCTATCGGTTAATCAAATTTAAAAATTCCGAACGGGTGCTGATTTCTTTACGGAAAATCCCGGTCATCACCGAAGTCGTCATCACCGAATTTTGTTTTTCAACGCCGCGCATCATCATGCATAAATGCTTGGCCTCGATAACCACCGCAACACCTCTGGCGCCGGTTGCAAGTTCAATCGCATCGGCTATTTGTTTAGTCAGTTTTTCCTGGATTTGCAGGCGACGCGCGTACATATCGATAACACGAGCCACTTTGGACAAGCCCATCACCTTACCTTGCGGCAAATAACCCACATGACATTTGCCGATAAACGGCAATAGATGGTGTTCACATAAAGAATACAGCTCAATATCCTTGACAATAACCATGTCCTCGGTATCGGCGTTAAAAATAGCGCCGTTAAGCACTTCTTCCAGGGTTTTGTCGTAGCCGTTGTTTAAAAATTTGAAAGCCTTGGCCGCGCGTTTTGGCGTATCGAGCAGACCCTCGCGATTTAAATCTTCACCGACTGCCTCGATAATCTTGGCAAAATGCTGTTCCATTGTTTCAATCCTAATTATAAAAAATAGCCGGTCAGTATACAGCATAGAGTCGTGAATTTTAAAGCTTCCGCTCTTTGTTTACGCGCCTTGCCCACAGTATTGACAGGGGCTTTACCTATGCTCTCTCCCACGCCTCTCGTTAATAAAGCTCACGGATATAAATAAATTTATTATCGCTATTGTAGATGCCGAAGGTGGCGCGAGCGCTTGGATCAGTATCACCGGCGCCGCTCCAGTTATAATCCAGCCAGGCAGGTGAATCGATGCTGACATCGACATAACCGGCATGAGTGACTCCGGGAGCGGACAGGCTCAAACCGGCATCGCCGGACACCAGCGGACTGTCCAGCGTCGCCGTGGTCGTCCCTCCATTGGCAAGATTGAGCGCTAACCGGCTTCCACTCGGGGCAGTCAAGGCGGTACAGTTGTCTGCCGTATTGATAACCCAGCTAATGCCATCCCAATATTCAGCCGTCAACGGCATAGGCAAGTCCAACAATTCAGAACCATAGGCGTTTTGCAGGTTGAGGCGGCCTAAAAGCATCCGCATTGGACTCCCGGAAAACTTTTTGTATGCAAAGCTGCTACCGCCTGCAACGCTGGGATTCATATCGGCGCCACTGACCTTGGGCAAGGTCGCCACATCGCTATCATTTACCGTGAGACCAATATCGAGGGATTCGAAGGAACCCCAGCTGGCATCGGCTACGGTAGTGGTGGGCCGGGTAAACGTAGCGCTTGCACTCGCCAGCGTATAAATACCGGAAGTCCAACTGCCGCCAGAAAAAGCAAGACGCGAAGATAGATCCGTCCCATTATCGGCATTCTCCGCAGCGAAACTGACTGTACCGGGTGCGTAGACTCCGGCGTAATTTTGTGTCGTACCATTCGCCGCGTTTTTGGCTTCGGCCACATTGCTTGTAGACAGGGTGAAAGACTGTCCCATGTAGGTATAAAGTCCCGCTGCACAAGCATGAACAACAGCCCCGGCCACCGTAAAATGATAAGGTACAAAGCGGCCAAATGCTCCTGCCGCAGCCGACCCGAACTGGCATGAATACCGGCTATTAGTCAGGGTATTGCTAAAATCCGAAACACACTCACCTTTGACCGAATCAACCTCAGCAAAGGTATCGTCATACACTGCATACTGAGCAAGACTGAAACTCCCCACCTCGGAATAGGTTAGACCGCTTGCCGTGGCAACGCCGCTGCTGGCGGGTGAAAATGTGGTGGAACCAAGAACGCCTAAGTGCGCCAGGGTTGTCGTGATCATTCCCGAATTAAGGTTCAGCTTAGGAGTTCCGGCGTAATTAGTGGTCGTGGTTGCGCTGTATACAGCGGTCGCGGACAGCGAAAAGGGATCCATTCCCGCCCGGAACACAGGGAGTCCGCTGCTGCCCGTCTGCGTGGCGCTGCTCGTCAAGTTGAAAGACTGGGGGCGAATCGCGAAATTGTCCGACGAGCATGAATAAAGCGGGCCTGCTGTGGTGATGCGTACCCGAACATTAGGAGCCGCATTGGCATAGGTAAAGCTGAAAGTCTTACGCTGATTCGCGGTGAAATTTGGAACACCGCCAGTCAATGCGGGACTTATTGTCACGGGAGAGAGCACCCCGGCCGGGCTGGTGCATGTGCCGCTGCTCATATCCACCAGTTCTATTGCCGTCAATGACTGACTCGCGCCACTCCTGGACAACACATCCAGATTGAAAGCCGTGTTCGCCAACTTGGTGTAAATCGGTGTATTCGCGGCAGCCCCCACTTCAATCACATCAAAGGTGCAGGCGGCAAAAGTCAGGGTGCAAGTCTCTGTGCTGCCGTTAAAACACTGGGTCGCATTACTTGCCGTCGGCGAAGTTGCAGTAGCGCCCAGAGTATCCGAGCCGGCGGTAGTATCGGTCAGTGTTACTGTAGCTTGGCCGCCGCTAAAGGTAATCGGGGAGGTAGGCGACCATGTACCATCAGTGGTACTCAGGTTGGCCGTCACGCTGCCCATATAAAGCGCATCGCAGGCCGCATTGGCGCAGGCTTTAACTATGACCGTCGCAGCATTCGATGTACAGGCAGTCCCGCCATGCTCGATTTTAATATGGTGAAGTACGGGGCTGGCTAGTCCTTGAACGGTGCAGACCTTCAGACTGTCGACTTCGTGAATGTTAGTCGAAGCGCCCGTAGAACCGGTAAAGGACAGGTTCCAATACGAAGGCACCGCATCCTGGCTATTTCCGGGATCTTTGACATCAAACGCCGTGCAACCGCTTGTCACCCCCGGCGGGCAACCCATCAGGATCGTATAGGCAGTGCCTCCACCCGTGGTGTCGCGCTCCACCGAAGTCCAGGCGTGAATACTGTCGGTGTGATCGACAATGATGCGGTAGCGGTGGGGAGGACTAGCCGATCCGTTACCGTCAATTACCGGACTAAGCGTACTTGTTCCCAGCAGGTAACGATAACCGGACATGCCCGAACCGGAACCGCGCACGGCTACCGAGTTCAGTATCCTTGTCGCATAGCCGCCAAAACGGCCCTCGGTATTAGTCGAATAGTTGCCGTATTCGTCAAGCGCAATTCCGAGCCAGCCGCCAGTAAATCCAGGGCAGCCGCCTATCGTATTGCAATCGGAAATAGGGTCCTGGCCTTTTTGGGCATAGCCGAGCGACCCGCCGAAAGCGCCGGCCTGGGGCGCCACCGACGCATTAGACAGAACCACCGCTATGCCGTCGGCACTACCGGTTCCTCCATAAGCGAAGTGATCAAACTCGACAGTAATCTTATTACCCGCCGCCGGGAACAGCTTTTGCAGTGTCGCCCAAGTGGTGTCGTTGCCTGAGGCGTTAGTAAGCCTCAAACGATTACCGAAAATAACCGGGTTGCCGAATGTCCCTGTTTTGTACCCTACCGACCAATTAGCGCCTGGGGAAACGCCGTCAGCCCCGGTAAAGCTGTCGTTATAACAATTATTGGTGGAGAGCTCTCCGACCGCAAACTCTCCAAATCCGGTAATACCGGTAGCCTGGGTGGAATAGCCATTCCTGGCGCCTGTAGCCTGTGTCGACCAGATACCGGCGGTCTTCAAGGCAACGATGAAATTACTGGTATTGGCAGCCAAATCCACTTCGGTAGCCGTGCATGAACCGGCGTTAGCGCAAAACTGGAAGGTCGCCGAATACCCGGTATGGGTCAACGTCCCCGCCGTTACTGTCCAGTAGTGATTTGCGCTTTTTGTCTCATCAATGCCGGAGGCGGCTGAGACCGTATCGGGATGA
Source organism: Methylobacter sp. (assembly GCA_004299305.1). GTDB lineage: Bacteria > Pseudomonadota > Gammaproteobacteria > Methylococcales > Methylomonadaceae > Methylobacter_A. The sequence goes on along the minus strand of SCPZ01000062.1, from coordinate 1,077 downwards.
TCGGCTGCATCAACGCGACCGGAAAGCGTACCCGCGCCGGTGACCGCTACAGCCATAGTGATCGGGGAGTAACCAATACTGTCGCCGACATGATAAGTGCAAGCGCTGCTCCCGGTCGGAAATGTCAGTTTCAGGTTGCCGGTGACGTGACCGCTGGTGCGGGTAAGACTGCCGTTTCCGCCGTTGGCCGTGCAATCGCCCGCCAAAGCCAGGGTATTCGTGTCTGTAGTCAGCTTGTTTGCGCCAAGCGCCAGTATACCGCTCAGCGTGGTGGTCACTGAACTGCCGCCGAGGCTGACGCCATTCGTATTATTAATCGTCAGGTTATTGAGCGCCGTGACGCTGCCGGGTAGCGTTACACCGGCTGAACTGCCTCCGAAGGACAGGCTGGAAGACGATGTCGTCGACAAATGGGTCGCTGTACCCGCAATCGCCGGGCCGTTCAGGGCCAAGGTGTTTGCGCCGACCGCAAACGCACCGCTGGTTAAGGTCAGCGTACCGCTCAGCGTAGTGGTCACCGAACTGCCGCCGAGGCTGACGCCATTCGTATTATTGATCGTCAGATTATTGAGCGCCGTGATACTGCCGGGTAGCGTTACACCGGCAGAACTGCCGCCGAAGGACAGATTGGAAGACGATGTCGTCAACAAATGGGTCGGCGTACCCGCAATCGCCGGGCCGTTCAGGGCCAGGGTGTTTGCGCCGACCGCAAACGCGCCGCTGGTTAAGGTCAGCGTACCGCTCAGCGTGGTGGTCACTGAACTGCCGCCGAGACTGACGCCATTCGTGTTATTAATCGTCAGATTATTGAGCGCCGTGACACTGCCGGGTAGCGTTACACCGGCAGCACTGCCGCCGAAGGACAGATTGGAAGACGATGTCGTCGACAAATGGGTCGGCGTACCGGCAATCGCCGGGCCGTTCAGGGCTAGGGTGTTTGCGCCGACCGCAAACGTACCGCTGGTTAAGGTCAGCGTACCGCTCAGCGTGGTGGTCACTGAACTGCCGCCGAGACTGACGCCATTCGTATTATTAATCGTCAGGTTATTGAGCGCCGTGACGCTGCCGGGTAGCGTT
>SCPZ01000061.1 GCA_004299305.1 Methylobacter sp. | reverse complement strand
AGTCTCGCCACAGGAATTGCTCAATGAAATCAAGCATTCACATCCCTGTGCTCTGGATCCCGGCAATCCCTGCCGGGATGACGGTGTCTCCCAGACACTTGTGTATAACGATGAGCGCGCTGCGTGGAACGAGGGGGATCTGTGATGATTTATTTATTGCGAGCTACCTAAATTGGTAGTCGCATTTTAGTTTTAAACCATTTGTGCGGCTCGTAAAGGAGGATTTATACGCCATATTGACACACGCAGGGCGATTTGAGCCCCCTATAGACATAATTTGTACTTCTCATAGATAAATTTTTTTAGCTAAAGATAAGGAAAATAACATGTTTAATAATATGAAAGTTGCAGTGAAACTCGGGCTTAGTTTCGGGGTGGTGTTAATCCTGTTGGGCATTATCGTTGCCGTAGGCATCGGCAACATGAACAATATGTCGGAAAAAACGCGATTCATCGTTGAAGATCGTTATGCCAAAGTAAAAATGGCTAACGACATGGCTAAAAATGCCTCGGAAAACGGTCGTCTTATTCGTACTTTGTTGTTGGTGGACGGTGAAACCAAGATTCAAGGTATTAAATCAGAAATTCAAAGTAATCGCGCTGAGAACACGGCGATGTTCGATAAACTCGACGCAGTTGTTATTACCCCGAAAGGGCGCGAGCTGATTAGCGCTATTAAAGAACAGCGCAATCAGCTCAGTCCCAAGTACGACATTCTTTATAATTTGCTGGCCGATAAAAGCCAAGGCAAGCAAGCGGCCACCGACTATTTGTTCAATGACTTCGTGCCGACTAATAACGCCTTCCAAAATGCGCTGAATGATATGAGCGACTTTCAAGACGACGGTATGGCTGAAGGCGCTAAAGAGTCTACATCAGTTTACGAATCCAGCCGTAAACTGATGCAGATTGTCGCTTTTATCGCTTTAGTGATGAGTGCGCTTATCGCGTGGTTGGTCACCAGGAGCCTGATGCGGCAACTGGGCGGCGAGCCGGGGGATGTCGCCAATCTGGCCAATAATATTGCCGTCGGCGACCTCAGTGGTCAAATCGAACTCAAAGCCGGTGACACCACCAGTGTGATGTCGGCGATGAAGCGCATGACTATCTCCATCCAAGCGCTGGTGGCGGATGCAGGCATACTCTCCACTGCTGCCATTGAAGGTCGACTGGAAACCCGCGCCGATGCGAGCAAGCACCAAGGCGACTTTCGCAAGATTGTCGAAGGCGTGAACAATACGCTGGACGCGGTGATTGGACCGCTAAATGTTGCTGCCAATTATGTCGATAAAATTGCCAAGGGCAGCATCCCGGCTAAGATCACCGATCCTTACAAAGGCGATTTCAATGTGATCAAGAACAACCTCAATACCGCGATTGACGCCGTCAATGCCTTGGTAGCCGATGCCGGGATGTTGGCGCAGGCCGCCCTTGAGGGTCGATTGGAAACCCGCGCCGATGCGAGCAAACACCAAGGCGACTACCGCAAGATTGTCGAAGGCGTGAACAATACCTTGGACGGCGTTATTCTTCCCGTTAATGAAGTGGTGTCAGTTCTCACCGATATGGAGAAAGGCGACCTGACCCGAACCGTCAATGGTCATTACAAGGGGCAACTCGAAGATTTTAAGGATACGGTCAACAACACCATCGCCAAAATTTCGCAAGTCATTAGTGAAGTCAACTGCGCCGCTGCCAATATTGCATCGGCCAGTGAGGAGGTAAGTTCCACGGCACAGAGTATGAGCCAAGCAACCACCGAGCAGGCATCCAGCGTGGAAGAAACCTGTGCGTCGGTGGAACAGATGTCGGCTTCCATTAGCCAGAATACTGAAAACGCCAAGGTCACCGACAGCATGGCGACCCAAGCCAGTACCGAGGCGGCGCAAGGCGGTGACGCAGTTAAAAAGACCGTGAGTGCGATGAAGAGTATCGCCGGCAAAATCGGCATCATCGACGATATTGCTTACCAAACCAATTTGCTGGCTTTGAACGCGGCGATTGAAGCCGCCAGGGCCGGTGAACACGGTAAGGGTTTTGCGGTGGTCGCCGCCGAAGTGCGCAAATTGGCTGAACGTAGTCAGGTCGCCGCGCAGGAAATCGGCGAACTCGCCTCCGGCAGCGTCGAGATGGCGGAAAGCGCCGGTAAGCTGTTGGATACCATTGTACCCTCGATTAAAAAAACCGCCGATTTGGTGCAGGAAATTGCGGCGGCTTCTGAAGAGCAGTCATCAGGCGTAGGCCAAATCAACAGCGCTATGGATCAGCTTAACCAAATCACCCAGCAGAATGCCAGTTCCTCGGAACAGTTGGCCGCCACCTCGGAAGAGATGAGCGGACAAGCAGAACAGCTGCAGGAACTTATGGCATTTTTTACTGTTGATGATAGAACGCATACGGTATCGGCGGCTGCCAAGAGTAAGACTAAGGCCAAGCCTTTTAAACCGACAGTTAAAAAAATAGTGGTAGCAAAACAGTTGCCTAACGAAGCCGAGTTCACGAAGTTTTAGGGGGCGGCATGAATACAATCACACAAGCGGCACAAATGCTGTCGGCTCCGGTCGGCAGTCAGGAACTTGAGGAAGAGCAGCAATATCTTACCTTTATGCTGAGTGGTGAAACTTATGCCGCCAGCATACTTCGCATCAAGGAGATCATTCAATATGGCCAAGTGACCGAAGTGCCGCGAATGCCTGGTTTTATTCGCGGCGTGATTAACCTGCGAGGATCAGTGGTGCCGGTGATTGACCTGGGCGTGCGTTTCGGTAAGCCGCCCACTGCGGTAGGGCGACGCAACTGCATTATTATCATCGAGGTGGCGATGGGCGAGGAAACTCATAATGTCGGCGTAATGGTGGATGCGGTCAATGCAGTGTTGGAAATTCCAACCACCGAGATCGAAGCGGCGCCAACGTTTGGCGCCAACATCCAGGCCGATTTCATTGCCGGTATGGGCAAGATTAACGGCAAGTTTGTGATCATCCTGAATATCCAGCAGGTGCTGTCGATGGATGATATGGCTGCATTGGCTGCGTCTGCTTCGGCTAGCTTGTAGTGAGCAGCACACCCGGCATTTCTAAGTATGGGAATGTCGGGCATAAACAACATGCTTAATCTTATGGGACTTTTGGCTTCTAATTTAAATCGGGGCGATTTTACAGATAACATCCTTTTAAGGGATGTTATCTGTCCCAGCTTAAATTGGTAGTCGGACTTTTTAACTTTAAAAAATCTATACCAGGAGACACCAAATGAAACTAAATAATTTATTTTCCTATCGCGGTCAGCAATGGGAAGAAAAGAAAGCCACCATCGAAATACAACGGGTTACCCAAGCCATTATCGCCGGGCAAATCAAGGAGCGTATCAATACCGTCGGCTTGATCGGCGAGGATCAACAGATTGGCAATTCGATCAATCAAATGCTGGATGCCATCGTGCAGCCGTTCACTATGGCCACAGATTATGTCGAAGGTATTTCCAAAGGCGCTATTCCCGACAAAATTAGCGATCATTACAAGGGTGATTTCAATATCATCAAGAATAACCTCAATTCGCTTATTGACGCCATCAACCAGCAGGCAGCAGCTACCCAGGCTATTGCTGACGGCGACCTGTCGGTCAAGATCAGTGTTCGTTCTGAACATGACTTGGTAGCCAAGAGTATGGGTAGGATCATCGAAGTGCAGCAAAGCATGAAGAAGGAGCTCCAACGTCTTGTCTTGGCCTCCAGGGAAGGGCGGCTATCCGAGCGGGGCAAGCCGGAACAGTTTAACGGTGCCTATGCCGAGGTCATCGGCGGCGTTAACGATATGCTGGATGCGATTCTCCTGCCGATCGGCGAAGGCAATCGTATCCTCACGCAAATTTCCGGCGGAAAAATCGATGAGTTGATAGCCCAGACTTACAAGGGCGAGCACGAGCTGATGAAGCAAGCGGTGAACAATGTGGCGACGACGCTGCAAGGTTTGCAAAAGGAACTTCAGCGTCTTACCGTAGCGTCCAGAGAAGGGCAGTTGTCCGAACGAGGCAAACCGGAACAGTTTAAGGGCGCTTATGCCGAGGTTGTCGGCGGTGTTAACGAAATGCTGGATGCGATTCTCCTGCCGATCGGCGAAGGCAATCGTATCCTCACGCAAATTTCCGGCGGTAAGATCGACGAGTTGATAGCAAAGACTTACAAGGGCGACCATGAACTGATGAAGCAAGCGGTAAACAATGTGGCGACGACGCTGCAAGGTTTGCAAAAGGAACTTCAGCGTCTTACTCTAGCTTCGAGGGAAGGGCAGTTGTCCGAACGAGGCAAACCGGAACAGTTTAAAGGCGCCTATGCCGAGGTCATCGGCGGAGTCAATGAGATGCTGGATGCGATTCTCCTACCGATTGGCGAAGGCAACCGTATTTTAAGCCTGATTAGCGGCGGTGACTTGCGCCAGAAGGTGGAAGTTGTTTGCAAAGGTGATCATGACAAGATGAAGCAGGCTGTTAACGGCGTGCATAGCTGGCTGTCCGAGTTGATTGTGTATGTCACCAAAATTGCCAATGGCGACATGACGGCGGAAATGGGAAAAGCGTCCAACGATGACCAGATTCACGAATGGCTAATACTGCTCAAGCGTAATATTCAGGCCTTGGTAACCGATGCCAATGTGTTATCGGTAGCAGCGGTCGAAGGCCGCTTGGCGACCCGTGCCGATGCGAGCAAACACCAAGGGGATTTTCGCAAGATTGTGGTCGGGGTTAACGATACCCTGGATGCGGTGATTGGGCCGTTGAATGTGGCAGCGACGTATGTTGATAATATTTCCAAAGGCAACATCCCCGCTAAAATCACCGACACCTACAACGGTGATTTCAATATCCTGAAAAACAACCTCAACACCTGTATCGATGCGGTTAACGCACTGGTGACCGATGCCAGCGTGTTATCCGTAGCAGCGGTCGAAGGCCGCTTGGCAACGCGCGCCGATGCGACTAAACATCAAGGCGACTTCCGCAAGATTGTAGTCGGGGTTAACGATACATTGGATGCAGTGATTGGGCCGTTGAATGTGGCGGCGACGTATGTTGATAGCATTTCCAAAGGTAATATCCCCGCCAAGATCACCGACACCTACAACGGTGATTTCAATATCCTGAAAAACAACCTCAACACCTGTATCGATGCGGTTAACGCACTGGTGACCGATGCCAACGTGTTATCCGTAGCAGCGGTCGAAGGCCGCTTGGCAACGCGCGCCGATGCAACTAAACATCAAGGCGACTTCCGCAAGATTGTGGTCGGGGTTAACGATACTCTGGATGCGGTGATTGGGCCGTTGAATGTGGCAGCGACGTATGTTGATAGCATTTCCAAAGGCAATATCCCCGCCAAAATTACCGATACCTACAACGGCGATTTCAATATTTTAAAAAGCAACCTGAACACTTGTATTGATGCGGTTAACGCCCTGGTGGCCGACGCTAACATGCTGTCGATTGCCGCTGTTGAAGGCCGTTTACAAACGCGCGCCGACGCAAGCAAGCACCAAGGCGATTTCCGTAAAATTGTCGAAGGCGTGAATAACACGCTGGACGGTGTCATTCTTCCGGTGAACGAAGTTGTGGCGGTTCTAACCGAGTTGGAAAATGGCGACCTTACCCGAACCGTCAATGGCGATTACAAGGGACAGCTCAAAGATTTTAAGGATACGGTTAACAATACTATCGCCAAACTATCGCAAGTCATTAGCGAAGTGAATGATGCCGCTGCCAATATCGCATCGGCTAGCGAGGAGGTAAGCGCCACTGCACAGAGTATGAGCCAGGCCACCACTGAGCAGGCGGCCAGCGTGGAAGAAACCAGTTCTTCGGTCGAACAGATGTCGGCTTCGATCAAACAAAACACTGAAAACGCCAAAGTTACCGACGGCATGGCAACCCAAGCCAGCGGCGAAGCGGCGCAAGGCGGTGAAGCGGTTAAAAAGACCGTGAGCGCAATGAAGAGCATTGCCAACAAAATCGGCATCATCGACGATATTGCTTATCAAACCAACCTGTTAGCTTTAAACGCGGCGATTGAAGCCGCCAGGGCCGGCGAACACGGCAAGGGGTTTGCGGTGGTCGCCGCCGAAGTGCGTAAACTGGCTGAGCGTAGTCAGGTCGCCGCACAGGAAATCGGCGAACTCGCTTCCGGCAGTGTCGATATGGCTGAAAACGCCGGCAAGCTATTGGATACCATCGTGCCCTCTATCAAGAAAACCGCTGATCTGGTGCAGGAAATTGCGGCGGCCTCTGAAGAGCAATCGTCGGGTGTCGGACAAATCAATTCCGCGATGGAGCAACTTAACAGGATCACCCAGCAAAATGCCAGTTCATCGGAACAGTTGGCCGCCACCTCGGAAGAGATGAGCGGTCAGGCGACGCAGCTTCAGGAACTTATGGCGTTCTTTACCGTTGATAGCAGGTCCCATGCGGTGTCGGCGGCACCCAAAATCAAGGACAAGGTCAAGCCTGTTGAACCGACAGTTAAAAAAACGGTGAAAGCAAAACAGGCGCCTAACGAAGCCGAATTCGTAAAGTTCTAGGAGGCGGGCATGAATACAATCGTAGCGCTGTCAGCTGTGGCCGAAAGTCAGGAGCTTGAGGAACAACAGCAATATCTTACCTTTATGTTGAGCGGTGAAACTTATGCCATCAGCATAGTTCGCATCAAGGAGATCATTCAATATGGACAAGTAACTGAAGTGCCGCGAATGCCTAATTTCATTCGTGGCGTGATTAACCTGAGGGGGGCGGTGGTGCCGGTGATCGACCTGAGTTCTCGTTTCGGCAAACTGCCTACTGCGGTAGGGCGGCGCAATTGCATCATCATCATCGAAGTGGCTGTGGGGGAAGAAACCCAGAGTGTCGGCGTGATGGTGGATGCTGTGAACGCCGTACTGGAAATTCCAGCTAACGAGATCGAACCGGCTCCTACGTTCGGTACCAACATTCGCGCAGATTTCATTGCCGGTATGGGCAAGGTCAATGGCAAGTTTGTGATCATCTTGAATATTCAGCATGTGCTGTGTATGGATGATATGGCTACGCTGGCTGCGGCGGGTTACGCATCTCATGCCGAGATGACGCTAGCGGGGGGCGGAGTCCAAAGCTAGCTTTGGACAATTTATATGTACAAGGCGAGCATTGATCTCCGGTATGGAGTACAAGGCCGATTGTACGAGTTATGACATTAACCTAAAAAAAATCAGTTAGCTACAGATTTACACAGATAATCACTGATAAAACGCTTGGTTATGCAATATGAGTATTTCACCCCATGGGTGTCTCAAAGAATTAATGTAATCCATTGTCTATCTGTCTAAATCTGTGTCCATCCGTGGCTCAACTGCTCTTTTCAGGATTAATTAAATGGAATAAGACAATGACTGCATACGCATTTAAAAATCCTAATCTACCTGCCGTCGTAGTGTTGCGAGAGAAAGAATTCGCCCAGTTTCGCGACTTGATCTACCGTATCTCCGGCATCAATATGTCACCGGCCAAAAAGCCGCTGATAACCAGTCGCCTGGCGAAGCGGCTTACCTATCACGGGCTGTCGAGCTATGGCGAGTATTTTCAAATGATTACCGCTGCTGACGGCAAAACGGAGCTGCAAATGGCGGTGGATTTACTGACTACCAACGAAACACATTTCTTTCGTGAACCTAAACATTTCGATTTTCTGCGTCAACGCATTTTACCGGCCCGGAAACCCGATAAAACTTTCCGCGTTTGGAGTGCCGCCTGTTCCAGCGGCGAAGAACCCTACAGTATTGCCATGTTGCTGGATGACGTATTGGGACACGCTCCGTGGGAAATTGTCGCCTCCGACCTGAGTACTAGGGTGTTGGAAAAAGCGCGCATCGGCCTTTACCCTATAGAGAGCATGATGGAAATTCCCAGTTCTTATTTGTCGAACTGCTGTCTTAAAGGCACAGGCACTCAGGAAGGATCATTACTGATCGAGCGCAAATTGCGCGAACGTGTGCAGTTTATGCAACATAACCTCACCGAAGCGCCACCGAAACTGGGCGAGTTTGATGTGATATTCTTGCGCAATGTTATGATTTATTTCGATCAGGATACCAAGCGCCAAGTTGTAGCGCGTTTACTGTCGTCATTACGTCCCGGCGGGCATTTTTTGATTGGCCATTCCGAGACTTTGAACGGTGTAACCGAAGGCCTGCGAGCAGTGCAGCCGGCTGTTTACCTGAAGCCCTGAAATGATGATGTCTCTGCATTCTTTAGAGATATTTCTTCAGCCCGGCACTTACTACTTCGCCGGTCGGGATTCCCGTATCTGCACGGTATTGGGATCATGTGTTTCAATGACTTTTTGGCACCCTAGATTACTGGTAGGAGGGATGTGTCACTACCTGCTGCCGGAGCGTGCCGGGACAGGCGGCAGGTCTGTACCGGACGGGCGTTATGCGGATGAGGCTATCGTTCTGTTGCTGAAGAAAATGGATGTCGTAGGTGCATCTTACAAAGAATATCAGGTCAAGTTATTTGGCGGCGGCAATATGTTTCCCGAAATGCCTAAAAAAAATAGCCAGTCCCTGATCGGCATCAAGAATGTCCATGCCGCGCAACGGCTTACAAAACAATATGGTTTTACTTGTGTGGCTGAGCACTTGGGCGGCGTCGGGTATCGTAGAGTGATGTTTGATGTGTGGAGCGGAGAAGTTTGGGTTAAGCACACTCATGTGTTGCCCGTAGCTAAATATTAAGCCAATAAACAGGAGTTTTGGATGAACCAGATTAAGGTGTTGATAGTGGACGATTCCGCTGTGGTACGACAGGTATTAACTGCAAACCTGTCGCAGGATCCGGGCATTAAAGTGATCGGCGCGGCTTCCGACCCGTTGTTCGCCATGGCGAAAATGCAGGTGCAATGGCCCGATGTGATTGTGTTGGATGTGGAAATGCCGCGCATGGACGGCATTACGTTTTTGAAAAAGCTGATGGGCGAACACCCCACGCCAGTGGTTATTTGTTCCTCGCTCACCGAGAAAGGTGCTGAAACCACCATACAGGCGCTGGCGGCTGGAGCGGTGAGCATCGTCACCAAGCCGAAAGCAGGACTTAAGCAGTTTTTACAGGATGATTCGGAAAACCTGATTGCCGCAGTTAAAGCGGCTTCTCGCGCTAACCTGCGCAGGCTGGTTACAGCGGTTGCAGCTGTGCCGGTGCCGGCCAAATTAACCGCAGACGCGATTCTTCCGGGAACCTTCCAGGCAATGGCCGAAACCACCGATCGGGTTGTCGCCATTGGTACTTCCACAGGCGGTACGCAGGCCTTGGAAGTCTTATTGACAGCCTTACCGCGCGTCTGTCCAGGCATCGTTATTGTGCAGCATATGCCGGAAAAATTTACCGGGGCTTTTGCCGATCGTTTGAACAACCTGTGTCAGATTGAAGTGCGTGAAGCGGTTAATGGCGACCGAGTGTTACCGGGACGTGCGCTGATTGCACAAGGGGGGCGGCACATGCTGCTTAAGCGTAGCGGGGCGCAGTACCATGTTGAGATTGTCGACGGACCGCTTGTTACGCGTCATCGTCCGTCGGTCGATGTATTGTTCCGTTCGGTAGCCAAGTGTGCAGGTAAGAACGCACTGGGCATCATCATGACCGGCATGGGCGATGACGGCGCCAGGGGGCTGAAGGAAATGCATGATATGGGCGCTCGTACCCTAGGCCAGGATGAAGACAGTTGCGTGGTGTATGGGATGCCGAAAGAGGCGGTAAAACTAGGTGCTGTAAATAAAGAAATACCGTTAGACAGAATTGCTTATGAGATTGTGGCGTATGGTGGAGGTCGATAGTTTTCTCGTTTTTACGCGTCGCGCTCATCGTTACACAGGTATTTTTATTGCCATGAAGGACATGAAGATAATGAAGGGAAAAGAATTAGTCTTCCAATTTTAAGGCGGGACGGTTTTACAGATAACATCCCTCAAAGGGATGTTATCTGTCCCAGCTTAGTTGGTAGTCATAAAATGATGTTTTTTGGAATCGGCCCCCCCGGCCCATTCATTAGTTTTATCCGTGTCCTCCCGCTCGTAGTCGGCGCCGTAGAAATCCATCCACTTTAGTGCTTGGGGTGCTTGCTAATCAAGTCAGCTTGTAGCACCCAGCATTTTTAAGATCTCTTCACGTATTTGTTCCTGCCTGACAGGGTCTGTGATGGGTTGTGACTGGTTGTCGGTAATGTAAAACATGTCTTCTGCCCGGCTGCCTATGGTGGTTATTTTTGCGCTGTGTAGATGAATGTCTTTTTGCATAAACGCGCGACCTATTTTTGATAATAGTCCGGCATGATCGGTGGTGATAAGTTCAATGATCGTGTGCCTGTTTAAAGGGTCGGCATGAAATTGAATGCTGGTAGGGATAGGGAAATGTTTGGCCTGTCTTGATTGACGATGAATGTTTTTGTGTTTTTTTACTTCGCGATGTAGCAGGTTATTACGAAGGACTGTGCAAATATGCACTTCCCTGAACAGTTCGTTGATGGGGTCTCCCGACTGCTCAAGAACCAGGAAACTATTAAGTACGTAGTCATCGGTCGTGGTCATGATTCTGGCGTCAAGAATGGTAAGCCCCAGTTGATCGAGGGTGGCTGTGCTTAACGAAAAGATGGCTTCTTCATTCTTTGTGTAAACAAAAACTTCCGCGCTGCCTCGTTGGGTTTGCGGGCGCAGCAGAACCAGGGGTAAATCGTCTTCTCGGGATGAGGCTATGGCAATGGTGTGCCAGGCTATTTCATCGGCTGAATACCTTAAAAAATAATCGTCACTGGCATGTTGCCAGGATCTAAGAATAATCGGCTCGGATATGCCGAGTTTAAGTAGCTCGCCTTTTGCTTCTTTTTTATTTTCGAGTAAGCGGTCTGTCAGTGCTACGGGGTTTTGTAAGCCTCTGTGCAAGGCGCTATGGGTTACCGAATAAAGCTCTTTTAGCAGGGCGTCCTTCCATGCGTTCCAGAGTTCAGGATTGGTAGCGCGAATATCAGCTACGGTCAGTAGGTACAAGTAGTTCAGGTATTCGATACTACCTACGGTTTGGGCGAATTGATGAATGACGTCAGGGTCGCCGATGTCCTTTCGTTGTGCTGTCATCGACATGACTAGGTGATTGCGAACCAGCCAACAGATCAGGTTGGTGTCATGGGGGGAAAGGTCATGTTGAACGCAGAACTCCTTGGCGATTTCTTCGCCAATTGCGGAATGGTCGCCGCTCCTGCCTTTGGCTATGTCGTGAAATAGTCCGGCAAGATAAAGGATTTCCGGCTTTGAAATCAGCAGGAAAATATCATTGCAGAAAGGCAGTTCATCAGAGTGTTTTTCTAAGGCAAAGCGGCGTAAGTTACCGATAACAAAAAGCGTGTGTTCGTCCACCGTGTAAATATGAAATAAGTCATACTGCATCCGGGCGACAATATTGGCAAAACAAGGGATATAGGCGGCTAAAACCCCGTATCGATTCATACGTCTTAATTGGTCGGTAATGCCTCGGGGTTGGCGAAATGCTTCTATAAAAAGACGGTTAGCGGCTTTGTTTCGGCGAAATGCGTCGTCGATTAAATACAGGTTTTTGCGAATCAAACGTATGGTCGTTGCACGGACGCCTTTGATTGATGAATTTTGCTCCAGGACTAAAAAAAGTTCCAGTAAGGCGAGCGGGTATCGTTCGAACAAGTTGTCATCAGTCGCTTCAAGATAGCCGTTGATGACGACAAATTTGTCGTTAAGCAGGATGGATTTGTAGACAACTTCCCCGGAAACGAAGCGTTCGTTAAATAATTGCAGCAGCATTTCATTGAGGCGCTCAAGTCCCAGCACCGTTTTAAAATAAAACTGCATGAACTGTTCGACATCTTGGTTGTATTCCTGATGCTCGGTGCTGAAGCCGAATTGCCTTGCAAGATCACGCTGGTAATCGAAAATGAGCCGGTCTTCGCAGCGGTTGATTAACAGGTGTAGTGCGTAACGAATTCGCCAGAGTACTTCAACGGCGGCAACCAGTTCCAAATATTCGGACTCGGGCAGGAAGCCGTATTTAATCAATTCCTTGAGTGTCGATGCGTTGTAATGGCGTTTAAATACCCAGGCGATAACTTGTCTATCACGCAATCCTCCAGGCCCCTCTTTGACGTTGGGTTCAAGGTTGTAGGCAGTGTCATGGAATTTGGCATAACGTTGTCGTTGCTCTTCCATTTTGGCGGCAAAAAACTGGTCCGACGGCCAGATTTTATCCGGCGTGATTCGTTGGTTAAGTGTTGTATGCAGGGTGGTGTTGCCGGTAATCAGCCGGTTTTCCATAAGACTGGTTATGATCGTTTGGTCACTGATCGCAGCTTCGATGCATTGGTTGATGGTGCGTACGCTTTGTCCCGGTTTTAAGCCTATATCCCAAAGGAAGGTGAAGAAGGTTGATAGCGCTTCCTGGTAAGGCGCTGTGTCTTCAGAATCCAAAAGTACAACCAAGTCAATATCGGAATAGGGGAATAGCTCCCTTCTGCCGTAACCGCCAACAGCGCACAAGGCAAATTGGTTAGCGTATTCGCCGAGAAAATGTTGCCAGCAGCAGCTTAAGATTTCGTCAATAAAATCCGATTTTTCTTTAAGCAGTTTGGAAACCGATTTATGAGGGTTGAATTTTTGCCGCAATTCGGCGTCTTTTTGCTTTAACAGGTGTTTGAATTGTTGCAGGCTGTCTTTTTCGGCAAAAAGCGCGGCGTTAATATTTTTGTTCAAGGCGTTCATATTGCCTACAGGGCGCTGGTAAGGGGCGTGAGTAGGAGTTTTTCTTCTTGACGTAAAGTCAGGATTTCATAACCGTTGTGGGTTACCAAAATGGTATGCTCCCATTGTGCGGATAGGCTTCGATCCTTGGTTACTGCGGTCCAGCCGTCGGGCAATATTTTCATGTGTCGTTTGCCTAGGTTAATCATGGGTTCGATGGTTAATATCATGCCCGCCTCAAGAACGTCGCCGTCGCCGGGTTTGCCGTAATGCAGCACTTGGGGTTCTTCATGAAAATTTTTGCCGATACCATGTCCGCAAAAATCTCTGACTACGGAGTAGCGGTTGGATTCTGCGTGTTTTTGTATGGCATGGCCTATGTCGCCTAATGTAGCTCCCGGTTTGACTTGGTCGATGCCTAAAAACATGGCTTCCTGGGTTATTTTGATTAGGCGTTTTGCGTGCTGACTTACTTCGCCTACGCAAAACATTTTGCTGGTATCGCCGTGGTAGTCGTCTTTAATGACGGTAATGTCAATATTGACAATATCGCCGGATTTAAGCTTTTTATCGCTGGGAATGCCGTGGCAGATTTGTTGGTTAACCGAGGTGCAAATTGATTTTGGAAAACCGCGATAATTAAGTGGCGCCGGTATGGCTTGTTGCGTATCGACAATATAGTCGTGGCAAATCTGGTTGAGTTCGTCGGTGGTAACGCCGGGGACAACGTAGGGTTCAATTATTTCTAAAACTTCGGCGGCCAGCTTTCCGGCAATACGCATTTTTTCGATTTCAGTTTCGGTTTTAATAATTATGCTCATGAATACAGATGTAAGGCTAGAGGTTGTAAGGTTCAACAAGCGTAAGCAACACATTTTTAAGTCTGTGTCTCTTGTTTTTTGTCTGTGTAATGGAGCTATTTTAACAGAGATCGTCTTGTTGTGAAAAAGTAAATATGGTATAAAGGGAAGTTCGTTTTTGAACTAATACTCACGCCTATCGTCACGTTTGGAAGGGTGCCGGTACAACCTAAACTTAAAATAGTGGTTGTAGTTGGTTTTCAATCGGGATAGGTGGAGGCGTAACCCAACTCGAAACATAGGTTTCGAATTTTTTTATTTTAGGAGAACACATGGCAGCAGTATCTATGCGGCAAATGCTTGAAGCGGGTGTCCATTTTGGGCATCAAACTCGTTACTGGAACCCGAAAATGGCTAACTACCTGTTCGGTGCACGTAACAAAATCCATATCATCGATTTGGAAAAAACGCTTCCAATGTTTAATGACGCAATGAATTATCTGGGTCAGATGGCAGCAAACAAAGGCACGGTTCTGTTTGTCGGCACCAAGAAAGCAGCCCGAAAAGTGGTTGCTGAAGAAGCGGCACGTTGCGGTATGCCTTATGTCAACCATCGCTGGTTAGGCGGTATGCTGACAAATTTCAAAACCATCAAGAAATCTATCAATCGCCTTAAAGAATTGGAAGCGATGAAAGCCGATGGCACCCTTTATCAGCGTTTTGGCAAGAAAGAAGCGTTAGGTATGGAGCGCGAGCTTGAAAAACTGGAACGCAGCTTGGGTGGAATTAAAGATATGAAAGGCGTCCCTGATGTGATTTTTATACTGGATGTCGGTTATGAAAAGAATGCGATCAGTGAAGCTAAAAAATTAGGCATTCCGGTTGTTGGTATCGTCGATTCAAATAATTCACCGGAAAAAATTGATTACATTATTCCCGGTAATGATGACTCAATTCGTGCGGTTAAGCTCTATTGCGAAAGCGTTTCTGCGGCAGTCATGGATGCTAAATCAGCAAGTTTGGGATTATCCGCAAAAGCAGATGATTTTGTTGAAGAAGCGGCGGCAGAATAAGATACGCTCGTATTTTTACAGGCGTTTCCTGAGCGCTGAAAGTTAGGCAAAAAACGCCTCCTCACGGGGGCGTTTTTACAGTGATGAATAATGAGGAAAGACAAAGAATGAGTATTACTATTAGTGCAGCAATGGTTAAGGAACTGCGTGAAAGAACTGCCTCCGGCATGATGGAGTGTAAAAAAGCATTAGTTGAAGCGAATGGCGACATGGAATTGGCCATTGAAAATATGCGTAAAGCAGGTCTAGCCAAGGCCGATAAAAAATCCGGTCGTATTGCTGCTGAAGGCATCATCGGCGCTAAAGTTAGTGATGACGGGAAAACTGTGGCAATTGCCGATGTTAATTGCGAGACTGATTTTGTTGCGAAGGCAGACGATTTCATCAGTTTTGTCAATAATGTCACTGCGGCTTTGTTGGTTTCCGATATTGAAACAGAAGAACAATTGTTGGCAATGACGTTGGCTGACGGCACTATTGTTGATGAAGTCCGTCGCGGCCTGATTGCTAAATTGGGCGAAAACATTACGGTTAGACGGTTTCAAAAATACCATACGGCTACGGGTGGTACAGCCTGCTATTTACACGGCAATAAAATCGGTGTAATTGTTGAATTAGCCAATGCAGATGAGCAATTAGGTAAAGACATTGCTATGCATATTGCAGCGAGCAAACCGACTTGTGTTTCTGATGAACAAGTGCCTGCAGAACTTATTGAAAAAGAAAAAGAAATTTTCTCGGTTCAGGCAGCGGAAAGTGGGAAGCCAGCAGACATTATTGAAAAAATGGTCGTAGGTCGCATTAGTAAGTTCTTGGCGGAAATCACCTTGTTGGGTCAGCCGTTTATTAAGGACGATAAACTGACTGTCGCCAAGCTGCTTGCCTCAAAAGGTAATAGCGTTATCCGTTTTGCCCGTTTGGAAGTGGGTGAAGGCATTGAGAAGAAAGAAGAAAACTTTGCTGAGGAAGTTATGGCACAAGTTAGAGGCACACAATAACTCCTTGGCTAACTGCCGATGAATACGCATCAACAATAAATACTAGCCCCCGATAATTAACATGACAGCCATTTCCAATACTAAAACAATTTGCCAGAGAATTTTACTTAAGTTAAGCGGTGAAGCTTTAATGAGTGAGGCAGGTGGTAGTATTGATGCAGATATTGTTAACCGACTTGCAACTGAAATTAAAGAGTTATGCGATATTGGCATTCAGGTTGGATTGGTTATCGGCGGCGGCAATATATTGCGTGGTGCTGAAAAAGCTTCGGAAGGTTTGGATAGAGTAACCAGTGACCAAATGGGGATGCTGGCTACGGTAATCAATGCCCTGGCTATGCAGGATGCGCTGGAAGCACACGGGCAGCAGGTCAGGGTGATGTCCGCGCTGAAAATCAATCAGGTTTGTGAAGATTATATTCGCCGTAGGGCGGTTAGGCATTTGGAAAAGGGCCGTGTTGTTATTTTTGCAGCAGGAACAGGAAACCCTTTTTTTACTACCGATTCAGCGGCCAGTCTCAGGGCGATTGAAATCAATGCCGAGTTGATGATTAAAGCTACTAAAGTCAAGGGCGTTTATTCGGCCGATCCACAAAAAGACAAGAATGCCAAGTTCTATCCACGGTTAACCTATGATGAAGCGCTGGATCAGCGCTTAAATGTAATGGACACAACTGCGTTGGTATTATGCCGGGATAATAATGTGCCAATGCGAGTGATGAATATTTTTGAGAAAGGTGCGGTAATGAAACTAATGATGGGTGAAGAAATAGGGTCTCTCATTCAACGAGGAACAGATAATGATTAGTGATATTCAACAAGATGCTTCAACGCGTATGAGCAAAAGTATTGAAGCCTTAAAACATGAATTCTCAAAAATAAGAACGGGGCGGGCTCATCCCAGTCTATTGGATCAAATTAACGTTTCATATTATGGTACCGAGTCCTCGTTGTCCCAGGTTGCCAATATTGCCGTTGAAGACGCACGTACTTTGACGATTACGCCTTGGGAAAAGGGCATGGTACAGGCTATTGAAAAAGCCATTATGAAATCGGATCTGGGTTTAAATCCCGCCACCAATGGGATGACTATTCGTATTCCATTACCGCCATTGACTGAAGAGCGCCGCCGTAGCTTGGTTAAAGTCGTCAAGAACGAAGCGGAGAATGGTCGTGTTGCGATCAGGAATATTCGTCGCGATGCAAATTCAGCCATAAAAGATGCGTTAAAGGAAAAAATGATTTCCGAAGATGAGGCGCGTGCGGCGGAAGAAAAAATTCAAAAATTGACCGATCAGTATGTAAAAGACGTTGAAAAATTGCTGGAAGCAAAAGAAGCCGATTTACTGTCAATGTAATTGGGATTTGAACAACACCTATGGATGACTGTAATGGTTTGGAATCAGCAAGCGCCCTTAAAGGCGCTTGTACACTTCAGAGTATGAATAGCAATCCGCGCCATATCGCCATTATCATGGATGGTAATGGTCGATGGGCACAGAAACGATTTATGCCTCGAGCCATCGGGCATCAGGCCGGAGTTAAAGCGGTTCGGAAAATTGTAGAGCATTGTGTCAGACAAGAGGTTGAGGTATTGACCTTGTTCGCTTTTAGCAGTGAAAATTGGCGTCGTCCTGAACAAGAAGTGTCATTGTTGATGGGGTTATTTATGGCGACCCTGCAAAGAGAAATTAACAAACTTGATCGCAATAATATCTGCTTGCGATTTATTGGCGACAGAACCGCATTCTCTGACAAGTTACAGGCCAAAATGGCCGAAGGCGAGGCGCAAACCAAAAATAATAATGCCTTAACGCTGGTTATTGCGGCAAATTATGGCGGGCGCTGGGATATGTGTCAGGCGTTCAGAACAGTGGCGGAGAAAATAGCTGTCGGGGAATTAAAAAACCAGGATGTCAATGAACACCTGATCAACCAGTATTTATCGACCGCAGACCTGCCCGAACCCGACTTGTTTATCAGAACCGGCGGCGAACAGCGTGTTAGTAATTTTTTGTTATGGCAACTCGCTTATACTGAGCTGTATTTTACCGAAACCTTATGGCCGGATTTCGATCGGCACTCGCTTGAAGAGGCTATCAAGAGTTTTAAAAGTCGGCAAAGGCGCTTTGGTCATACCGGGGAGCAACTGCTTGATAAATCGATTATCTTAAAATAACGTAACTACTCATAGCCATTTTATAATAGAACACGGATTGGACGGATTTAAACAGATTTTAAAGAGTCGATGGACAGCCCATTTATTGGTTTTATCCGCATGTATCAGTCTAATCCGTGTCGCCTAGAGGCGCCTACTTTTGGCATCCGTGTTCCATTTTCTATCTGCTGAGTAGTTACAAAATAACTTGCTGGTTTTACCGAAAATTAATACTTACTTTTAACTTCATATAATAATAATCAAAATGTTACTACAGCGAATTATTACCGCATTAATTCTGGTTCCCTTGGTTGTGCTTGCTGTTTTTCAGCTGCCTTCGGAGTATTTTTCATTGCTTGTAGGGCTAGTTGCGCTTTTGGCGGCATGGGAGTGGACTAATCTTGTCGGCATTAACTCACTGTTTAAACGCGGGTTATTTTTAGCTGCGTTGATTTTGCCCATGTTGTGGCTGCATTTTTGGACGCAGTTTTTGGAGCTGACGGCTCAAGTATTAGATTGGCCCGATGTCAGGGATTTTTCAGGCATCCTGGAGTGGCTGGTTGTACCGCCGGTGTTGTTCTGGATATTGGCTATGATATTAATCAGGAATACCCCGACAGGCGTTTTAAATCTGGAAATGAAAATTCGCTATAAGGCATTGATCGGCTGGCTTGTACTATTTTCAATGTGGCTATTTTTAAGCAGGTTAAGAGCTTTCTACGGCTCGGAGCTGACCGTGTATTTCCTTATTTTAATTTGGGCGGCAGATATAAGCGCTTATTTTATCGGCAAGAAATACGGTAAAACCAAATTGGCGCCCGACATCAGTCCGGGTAAGACGGTTCAAGGCATGTACGGCGCGTTAGCATCTGCCGTCGTTTGCGCAGTCGCTTTAGACCTGTATACCCTAAAATATGGTTTCCAACTTATGATTGCATTGGATTTTATCCTGCTGTCCATATTGACCGTATTAATCTCTATTTATGGCGATTTGTTTTTTAGCGTGGTCAAACGTCAGCGCGGCGTCAAGGATGCCGGTTCAATACTGCCGGGACACGGCGGGATTCTGGATAGGATTGACAGCTTGATTGCGGCCATTCCGTTTTTCTATGCCGGCGTCATTTTAATCCACCCATGAAAGGTATTTGCATACTCGGAGCGACAGGCTCAATTGGTGTCAGCACTTTAGATGTGGTAGCCAGACATTCCAGTCTATATAAAGTTATCGCATTAACAGCCAACACCAATATCGACACACTTTACGAGCAATGCCTGGAACATCATCCAGAGATCGTTGTCGTAGTGGATGAACATAAGGCGCAAGTTTTTGAAGAAAAACTTAAAAACTCGCCAATAGCCGATATAAAGGTCATGTCCGGCGCTAAGGCGCTGGAGCATGTTGCAACGCTGGATAACGTCGATTCGGTGATGGCTGCGATCGTAGGGGCGGCGGGCTTATTGCCGAGTCTGGCGGCAGCAAAAGCGGGTAAAACCATATTGCTGGCTAACAAGGAAGCTCTGGTGATGTCGGGTTCGATTTTTATGCAGGCCGTAGCCGATTCGGGGGCGCAGTTGTTGCCGATTGACAGCGAGCATAATGCGATATTCCAGTGCATGCCCGCCGGCTATAAAACCGGGATGCAGGCAAAACAAGCCAGACGTATTTTATTGACCGCCTCGGGTGGCCCGTTTCGGGAAACCCCTGTTGACCAACTGGCCGCTGTTACGCCGGAGCAGGCGGTGGCCCACCCTAAATGGGATATGGGTCGAAAAATTTCCGTCGATTCGGCAACCATGATGAATAAAGGCCTGGAAATGATAGAGGCTTGTATCTTATTCGATATGACTCCAGATCAAATACAAGTGGTTATCCACCCGCAAAGCGTTATCCATTCGATGGTCGATTATGTGGATGGAACGGTGTTGGCGCAAATGGGCAATCCCGATATGCGCATACCGATTGCCTATTCCATGGCTTGGCCGGAGCGGTTCGATTCAGGTGTTGAGCCGTTGAATATTTTTGATGTCGGGCGCATGGATTTCCAAGAGCCTAGCCTGGAGCGATTTCCCTGTTTACGTTTGGCATACGATGCTATTGCCATTGGCGGCACCATGCCGACCATTTTAAATGCGGCCAATGAAATTGCAGTCGAGGCATTTTTAAACGAACAGGTTCGCTTTACCGATATTCCGCTTATTATCGAGCGTTGCATGAAAAAATTCGAGGCCAAGGCCGCCGATACCCTAGAAATCATTTTGGATGCCGACCAACAGGCCAGGTTGGCCTCTACGCAAATTATTGGAGAGCTTAATAGTTGATGGATTTGTTGCATACACTGTTTTATTTCATAGTCGCGATAAGCGTCCTGGTTTCAATTCATGAATTCGGGCATTTTTGGGTCGCCCGTAAAGCCGGGGTAAAAGTACTCCGGTTTTCGCTTGGTTTTGGCAAGATTTTATGGGCGTACCAGAAAAATCCAGATACGACAGAGTATGTAATATCGGCAATTCCGTTGGGCGGCTATGTCAAGATGGTCGACGAGCGGGAAGGTGAAGTTAAGGAAGCGGATTTGCCGTATGCCTTTAACCGTCAATCCGTATTGGCCAGGACGGCCATAGTAGCCGCAGGCCCCCTGTTTAATCTGGTACTCGCCGTAGCGTTATTCTGGAGTGTGCTGGTTATTGGTGAGACCGGCATAAAACCGATACTCGGTGCGGTAGAGCAGGGCACCTTAGCCGCCGCCGCAGGTTTTGTTGAAGGCGACCAGATACTTTCCGTTAACGACAAGGTAACGCCAACCTGGACTGAGGCCATGAGCGTCTTAGTATCTTCGGCCTTGGATGGCGAGCAGAACATAAAGGTAACGGTAAAAAACTTTGCCGATCAGCAAGCTGTTAAGACACTCAATCTTACTGATAAGGACAGTGAAAATCCCGATGTATTGTATCAACGCTTAGGCTTTAAACCCTGGTCACCGAAATTGCAGCCTATCATAGGGCAAGTGCTGCCCGATAGCGCGGCTTTCGCGTCCGGTTTGCAGCAAGGCGACCTGATTGTCAGTGTTGACGACTTAGCTATAAGCGATTGGATGCAATGGGTGGCTTATGTAAAAAATCATGGCGGCGTTGCAATAAAACTGGTGATTGAACGCGACGGCGTACGAGTGCCTGTAAGCATTACACCGAAAAGTGTGCTTGTAGGTGATAAGAGCGAAGGTAAAGTTGGCGCATCCGTTTATATACCCGAAGAGTTGATGAAATCGGTCAGCGCTGAATATTCGTTGTCGCCGCTGGCAGCGATACCGGTTGCACTGGAAACCACCTATTATTATTCCGTTACCAGCTTAAAAATGATTTCTAAGATGCTGATCGGTAAAGCTTCCGTAGAAAACCTGAGCGGACCTATCAGCATTGCCCAGTATGCGGGACAGTCCGCTACAATGGGTTTGGCTCCATTTTTGAAATATATGGCCTTGGTCAGCGTTAGTTTAGGTGTATTAAATTTATTGCCGATACCGGTATTGGATGGCGGGCATTTACTATTTTTTGCCGTAGAAGCTGTTAAAGGCAGTCCTGTTTCTGAAAAGGTACAAATCTTTTTTCAACAAATCGGCATTGCATTACTCGTATCATTGATGGCGTTGGCTATGTTTTTGGATGTTGAACGTTTATTTCAATGAAATGAGGTTCAAGGTTCAAGGTAGGTTGGCCTACACTCTATAACACACACAGGAACATTATGAAAAAGCTTATTAAGATTGCCACGTTACCACTCGTCGGCCTGACTTTGTCCGTAGCTCATGCCGATGAGAATGCTATCAGGCAAGCGCTGACTAAATCCATGCCATCGGTATCAGTGGAGTCTGTTAAGCCCTCTGAAATAAAAAGCCTTTATGAGGTTACCGTCGGCGGCAATATATTTTATGTTTCCGAGGATGGTAAGTATTTAGTTCAAGGGCACTTGATTGATGTTGCCGCACGTACCGATTTAACCGAAGAAAAGTTGAGCGGCGCTCGTAAACAGGCCATCGAGAAGCTCGGCGTAGATAAAATGATCGTGTTCAAACCCAAAATAAGCAAATATACGGTGACTGTGTTTACCGATATTGACTGCGGTTATTGCCGTAAATTGCATTCGGAAATCGATCAATACATGGCGGAAGGCATTACTATCCAATACTTATTTTTCCCCAGAGCCGGTAAAGGTTCCGATTCGTATCACAAAGCCGTGTCGGTCTGGTGTGCCGATGATCGTAAAGCGGCTTTAACAGCGGCGAAAAAAGGCGATACTCCTCCTGCAAAAACCTGTGCCAATCCGGTTGACGAACATATGCAATTGGCTGAGGATTTTGAAGTAAAAGGAACGCCGATGATTGTTACCGAAAAAGGTAATATCTTTCCCGGTTACCTGCCTGCAAAACAATTGACCGAAGCGTTGGAAACCGAGAAAGCTCCAAAATAAATTGCCGGTTTCGTTTATAGGTCAGGCAAAGCCTGGCCTCCAGCAGAAAACCAAGTACCGCATAAGGGCAGATTATTTCTGCCCTTAGTTTTTTAAGCGATAGCAACAGTTCAGCGGCATAGTTTGAAATGATCAGCAAAACTAGGGCGGCGTCCACCTTGTACAGCTCCTCCCAAACTTCCTCAGAGAAAAAATGTTAAAGAAATACTGTGCTGCACTCCTATTAAGCGTTGTTTTCGGTATCGCACCTGCTTATGCGGATGGGTCTAAGGCCGCAATTGCCAGCGCGCATCCATTGGCGACAGCAGCCGGTTTTGAAATTTTGGCTAAAGGCGGTAATGTTTTCGATGCGGCCGTGGCCGTCAGCGCAACATTGGCGGTTGTAGAGCCCTCCGGGTCAGGTCTGGGGGGAGGCGGTTACTGGTTGCTGCATAGGGAGCAGGATGGTTTTGAAACGATGATAGATGGGCGCGAGAAGGCGCCGTTAGCGGCACATCAAGCTATGTACCTGGATAAGGCAGGCAAGCCGATCCCCCGTCTATCGCTTGATGGTGCGTTAGCGGCCGCTATTCCCGGTATGCCTGCGGCTCTGGTGCATTTGTCGGAAAAATACGGGCGTTTGCCGCTGGCAAAAAGCCTGCAACCTGCAATCAGGGCGGCAGAGAGCGGTTTTGCAATCAGCGAAAGATACCGGAAGCTGCTTCAGTTCAGGCTCGAGGTGATAAAAAAACACCCACAGACCGCACAGATATTTCTGTCTGACGGCAATATCCCCGAAGCCTATTCGATACTCAGGCAAGCGGATTTGGCCCATACTTTAAAGCAACTGGCCAAGGCAGGCCGGGACGGATTCTATCGCGGCGAGATAGCCGATAAACTGGTAACGGGCGTCAACAAGGCCGGCGGCATCTGGACAAAGAAGGATCTTGCATTCTATCAGGTTGTCGAGCGGGAGCCGGTCAAGGGCAGTTATCGCGGCATAAAAATTACCAGCTCCGCACCGTCATCATCGGGCGGTATTGTGCTGATTGAAGCCTTGAACATTCTGTCCGGCTATGATTTAAAACAGCTTGATGAGCTGACCCGGAAACACCTGATAGTCGAGGCGATGCGCCGAGCTTATCATGATCGGGCCTTATATTTGGGCGACTCGGATTTTATCGATATACCGGTTAAGCGCTTGTTGAACGATGATTATGCGGCTGGATTGCGCAGCAGTCTGCGCTCCGACAAGGCCTTGCCCAGTGAGATGTTATCGGGTGAAATTCAGCCTCAACCCGAAGGCATTAATACCACCCATTTTTCTATTATTGATGAAAGCGGTAATCGGGTTGCCGCAACGCTAAGCATTAATTTTCCTTTTGGTGCGGGTCTGGTAGCGCCTGGAACCGGCGTGTTGCTGAATGATCAAATGGACGATTTTGTCGGCCTGCCGGGGGCGATGAACGGCTACGGATTGGTAGGCGGCATTGCTAATGCTATCGCGCCGGGTAAACGCATGTTGTCCAGCATGACTCCTACTTTTCTCGATGACGGCAGTCACGTTGCAGTGTTGGGAACGCCCGGCGGCAGCCGTATCATATCCATGGTGCTGTTAGCCGCACTGGATTTTGCCCAAGGCAATGAACCGGACTCATGGGTGCAAGTGCCGCGTTTCCATCATCAATTTATGCCCGATGTAATTGAATATGAAAAAGGCGCAATAACAGCCGAGCAGCTCACAGGCCTTGCCGCGATGGGACATCAGCTGAAAGAAGCGCGTTATAACTATGGCGATATGCAGGCTGTGCAGTGGAATAAAACTACGCATCAATTAACTGCCGCCAGTGATCGTCGCGGTGAAGGGCGGGCTGTTGTCGGGCGTTAAGGCGATTTTCAAAGAAGACTTTACCTATTTAGAATAGATTGCCGCTATTGTCGAGTAAGTGTCAGTCTAAAGAAAATTAGTGGCGGATATTTTTTGGGCTACCAACTAAACCGGGACAGCCTGAGGTTAAGCCGTTCGTGGCGACCCTTCGGCTACGCTCAGGACTAAAGGCCTTGTCGAACCATGATCGGCTTAACCGTCTACCCCATTCGGCAAGCTCATGACAGGCTTCGACAAGGGCGAACGGTTAAGCCTAGCAACTTGCCCCGTCTTAGTTGGTAGCCATTTTTTGCGAGTTACCTGAATTCTAGCCCAGACTGATAGACTTTGCGACAGAACCAGTTGCGACATTTATCTCATCCCAGTGAGCCTGGATTTCGAGAATATCAGGAAGGATGCCAATGAGTGCTTCAATAATGCGTGGATCAAATTGTGTGCCTGCACCTTTGGTCATGGTTTCCATTACGCGCTCTAATGGCCAAGCTTCCTTGTAGGGACGGTTCATACTGAGGGCATCAAAGACATCAGCAACAGATACGATACGCGCTGCCTCAGGAATAGCTTCACCGGCCAGTCCGCAAGGATAACCATGTCCGTCCCACCTTTCATGATGATAGAGGGCAACGACGGCTGCCATCAGAATGATTTCTGCGGAACCCTTGGAAAGAATGTCATGACCTACTGTGGTGTGAGAACGGATGATCTCCCATTCTGCTGCGTTAAGCTTACCAGGTTTGAGTAAAATCGAATCGGGAATACCAATTTTACCAATATCGTGCATCATCGCCGCCAGTTCAAGTTTATTACTAGCCGCTTCTTTCCAATCGCAGGCAATGGCTAAAGCTTTGCAATAGGCCGCCATTCGCCAGATATGGATACCCGTGTCGGTATCCCTGAATTCACTAGCTACACCCAGCATATAGATGGCCTCATGGTAGCTTTGCTCCAGTTGCTTCGCGCTTACCAGCGAGAGATGGGTATGCACTCTAGCTTTTACGATAGGCGACGACACAGGTTTGATAATGTAATCGACAGCGCCCACCGCAAAACCGGCGGTTTCGTCGCCGACATCCGCCAGCCCCGTCACGAAGATGACGGGGATGTTTTCAGTTTTAGGATCGGCTTTGAGTGTGCGACAAACCGCGTAGCCGTCCATATCCGGCATCATCACATCCAGCAAGATGAGCGCGGGATGGTGTTTGGCTACCGCCGCCAGTGCTTCGCTACCGTTACGGGCAAATACCAACGAGTATTCCGGCGACAGAATCTGCCGCAATGTCGCTAAATTGGTAGGCTCGTCATCAACAATTAAAATAGGTCTGCTCATGGTTTAGGTATCCACAGAAATGTTCAAAGCCTTGGCAAGATCGCGAGTAGCGGTTTCTGCCCCCCTGAAATCAAAACCGTCCAGCGCTGTGCTTACCCGTTGTAAAAGCTTGCCCGACAAGAGTGTGCTCAATTCATTTAATATCGGTTCGGCATTATTCGGATTATCGGTATCGAGCGCCTCTAACAACGCAAGAAATAGCGGCGCTAGCTTTGTCACTAGTTCCGAATCGACGCAAACGTCCTGATCGCTCGCAATTTCCTCATCCGGGGCATAACGGGCGATTGAAATCAGCACCGTATCCAATGCCTGTTGTAACTTAGGCAACGCTTCATCAATTGCAAGCCCCCTCTTTAGATTCACCTCAATGTCGGTGGCATACCGCGCTACAGAGGTGAGCGCCAAATTAGCCGCCACTCCCTTTAGCTTATGCGCCAATGCTATCGCAGCCTCATTATTGTTATCCGTCAGCGCTTGCATTATGGCGTGTGCGCTGTCTGCAAAATCGACGGCAAACATGCGCAAGAACTTTTGATAAATCAGGACTTCCCGCCAAAGACCCAGACCACGCTCGATGTCGATACCCGAAAAACTGACGGGTACGCTTGAGTCGATAGCCAGGGCTTGCGCTGCGGCCCCGTTGTCCAGCACTGTTGCATCGGGCGCCGGTAGCCACTTCAACAACATCGCATAGAGGTCGTTAGGCTCCATTGGCTTGGTAATCACGTCAACCATTCCCGCTTCCAGACAAGTCTGCTTATCCTCGACGAAAGCGCTCGCGGTCAGGGCCACAATGGGAGTTGCTTCCTGTCCAGGCAGCAGATGGATGGCTCGGGTAGCATCCAGGCCATCCATAACCGGCATATGCACGTCCATCAAAATTAGCGCGTAAGCCGTAGCGCTAACTTTGTCTACCGCTTCGCGGCCATCTTCGGCCATATCGATTATCAAACCGCTATCGTCAAGCAGTCGCTCGGTGAGTTCGCGGTTAATCGCGACATCGTCGACCAGCAATATCCGAGTGCCCACGTAATGGCGCAGTGCAGCGAGAGATTCCTCGATACTGCGCGGTACGGCAGCTGGTTTTGGGTTTCTGCGCCCATATCGAAGGCGGGCAGTGAACCAAAAGGTACTGCCTTTGTTCGCTTCGCTATCGAATCCGGCATCTCCCCCCATCATTTGCGCCAAATGCCGGGTAATCGCTAGACCTAACCCGGTACCGCCGTATTTACGGGTAGTTGAAACATCCGTCTGCATGAAAGACTGAAACAAATTGGCCTGATTCTCAACAGGAATGCCGATGCCTGTATCTTCGACCTCAAAGCGCATCAGAACACCCTCGTCCGTTTCCTCTATCAAGCGGGAGCGCAAAATAATAGAACCGCGCTCGGTAAATTTAATCGCGTTACCGACGTAATTGAGCAGCGCCTGCCGTAGCCGCGTGGGATCGCCACACAGCCAAAAGGAAACCGGACTCGGCTCGCAGCTAATGGTCAGACCTTTGTCCTGCGCTCGCCGAGTCACCAGCGATAGGACATTATCGAGAACAGTATCGACGCTAAAGCCTATCAGTTCAAGTTCAAATCGTCCCGCCTCAATCTTTGAAAGATCGAGAATATCGTTGATGACGCTCAGCAGATGTTGTCCGGCGTTGTCAATCTCATTCAGCCATGGGGTCTGCGTCGGTGTTACTCCAGAACGGCGCAGCAGATGGGTCAGACCGACAATGGCATTCATCGGCGTACGAATTTCGTGACTCATATTCGCCAAAAATGCGGACTTGGCTCGACTGGCGGCATAGGCGGCTTCTTCTGCCTTTTTACGCTCCGTGACATCGCGGGCAGCGGCGAATATGCCCAGTATGTTGCCCTCATCGTCATGATACAGACTGGCGTTATAAAGTACGTCGGTGATCCTGCCATGTACATCTTTTATAGCCAACGGATAATCGGTCACAAAACCTTGGGAAAACATCTGTTGATAACCCGCTCGCGCTTGCTCGGGCTGCGTGAAATAATCCGCAAAATCACTGCCAATCAGGTACTCTCTGCTCACCCCCGTTACCCGTTCCGTGGCGGTATTGGCATAAGTGATTTTACCGTCAGGGCTGATAGTGACCAATGGATCCAAACTCGCCTCAATTAGACTGCGAGCATATCTCGAAGCGGCTTCAGCTTGGTTCTTGGCAACCATCAACTCGCTGGTGCGCTGAGCCACCAACTCTTCCAAATGTTGCCGATGCTGTTCCAATTCATGCTCGGCTTGCTTGCGTTCGCTAATATCGCGGATCACGCCCGTATAAAAACAACGCTTGTCCAAATCCCACTGAGCCAGTGATATTGCCAGCGGAAACTCGCTTTGGTTCTTGCGCAGCCCCGTAAATTCAACAGTTTTTCCGATAACGTGCGATTCACCTCCTGCGCGTAGTCTACTCAAGCCAGCAAGATGTGTAGCGCGTAACTCAGGCGGTATCAGGATGCTCAACGGTTGACCGCTGATTTCCGCTTCCGTGTAACCGAACATGTTCTCTGCGCCACGATTCCATTTGACTACATTCCCCCAACTGTCGGTAATAACTATGGCTTCGTTGACCGATTGGGATACCGCTCGATACAACGCCTCGCTTTCTCGAATGATATTCTCCGCCTGTTTACGCTCAGTGATGTCCAGGGCGAAGGCAACGAATAGCTGAGGATTATCGTCGGTCAGTTCGAGGCGAACCTCGACGGGGTAGGTGGTGCCATCTTTGCGGGTATGCGTAGCCTCGAACTGAATTTGCTTCACTGCTCCAGAGTACAAAGGAGCGACCAATGCCGGGAAGGTGTCGAGAGTAAATTCGGATTTGATCTCTGGACAGCTCATTTGTTGTAGTTCTTCCAGCGTATAGCCCAGATTGAGTCGTGCGCCTAAATTGACATCAATGAATTTAAAGGTCTGACTATCGAAAAGATAGATTTCATTGAGCGAATGCTCAAGTACCCGACTAAAACGGCCTGCGTTTATCTGCGAACGCCGGCGTTGCACAATACGCCAGATTTCATTGGCAATAAGCTGCACGGTTTCTACGTCCAGATCACTGTAATCCGAGTTTTTCTCACCCACGGCTGCCAACATGACCACTTTGTCATTCTCAATGACCGGCACCGTGATGAAGCGCGTTAATTTGCTGTGTCCTTCCGGTAAGCCGTGTATGTGCGGGCAACTAGAATAATCGTTGATGACCACGGGTTTACGTTGCCGCAAAGCATCCGCCCAGATGCCCGCCTGGCCAACGGGATAATGCTTCTCGTAAGCTGCGTGGCAATAGTGTTCAATCGTGCGGCGCGACCACGTCACTAATTCAATGGTCTCTTGGTCTTCGTTAACGAAGTGGATGAAAGCGATTTGACTGCCAGTGAGATCCTCTGCCAATTCCTGACCCAGCTGCATGAATCGTTCCTCATCCCAAGGCTCGGCAAACTTAGGCAACCTAAGCATGGCCTCGGCGCGGCGAGCCTGCAATAACAAGACGACTTCGTTTTTCTTATGTTCTGTAATGTCGGAAATGGAGCCTGACATGCGTAGCGGCTGACCGTGCTCGTCCCATTCGGCTTGTCCGCGGGAATAAAACCACCGATATTCACCGTTCTTGCAACGTAGCCGCAATTCAACACCAAAGGGCTGATGATTTTCGAGATGCGCCCGAATCGTTTCCGAAACCAACGCTTGATCTTCCGGATGGATGTTGTCGAAAAAAGTTGCCCGCACGTTGGGCAGTTCATGATCTTCATAGCCGAGCAATTGTTTCCAGCGTGGCGACAGGTAATCTTCGCCGGTTGCCGGTATCCACTCCCAAATACCATCATTTGCGCCATTCACCGCCCGTTCGTATCGCGTCTGACTCTCCCGTAGCGCCTGTTCTACCTGCTTGCGCTCGGAAATTTCGTGCACCGAGGCATGAAGCACCTTTTTGCCCTCCAGTATCATCGCATTCAGCAGCACCTCCGCGGGAAATTCTATTCCGGTATCGAGACGTTTGTGCGTCCATTCAAAGCGCAAATTGCCTTTTTCCATCGCTGTAGCAATGTATTGATTGGCAAGCACCATGGAATTAGTGCCGCAAACTTGCTCCGGCGGCGACAAATCGGCGGGATGGGATGCGCAAAATACTTCCCGCGTGGGGCAACCGAACATCGCCAGCGCAGCCTCGTTGCAATCGAAGAAACCGTTCATATCCAACATCATCACTGCGTCGCAAGTCGAATCGTAGACGGTGCGGAACTTTATTTCGGATTGCTGTAGTGCTATTTCCGCTTGCTTACGTTGCGACTCGCTATCCAAATAATCCAGGCCGAAGGAGATTGCCTGAGCGACCTCTTCGAGCAAGGCGATTTCCTTGTCACCGAAATAACTAATGTCTTGACTATAGACAGCCAAGGCGCCGCAAACATCTTCCTGCTGCCGAATCGGAAATGCGGCAACGGTTTTAAGCTTGTGTTGATTCAAGGCTTCATGCCAGGACAATAGATCCGGATTATTTGTGCGGTTTTTGAATAAGATGGAGCGCCCCTCAAGGATTGCTCTTGCTATAGGGTCGCACCCTTCCAGTCCGTTTTCGATAGCGCAGATGCTGTCATCAAGGGAGCCCCGCTCTTTAGTGCATTGCGCAACCAGTTCTACGCCGAGATTTTGCTTATCCAGCCAGCCGATCTGGGCTAAGTAAGCGTGACCGTATTGAATCAGCAGCTGGCAAACTTGGTCGAACAATTCCTCACGAGACTTGACCTCGACGATGCACTTGTGGATATGGCTTTGAACGGCGTATAGCCAGTTCAAGTGCTTGATTTCGGTTTCATGATCTTGGCGATCGGTGATATCCCTGACGAAAGAAATTATTTTGCCGCCCTCTTGGTCGTTCAGGTACTTAGCACTGACATCTATGGTCAAGATTCTTCCGTCGTGCGTCTGCCATTGACTGTCAAAGCGGCAGCGGTTTCCGGCTATGATAGAGTCGGTTTGTTGTGCGATCTGCTCATCGCTCATCACGCAGTCCAATTCCCGAATCGTCATTGCCATTAACTGCTCACGCTGATAGCCGCTGAGTTGGCACATCGCGTCATTCACATCCCGTACTCGACCTTGGTGATCAATAATCAAAAAGGCATCTTGCGAGGCCTGAATAAGACTGAGGTATTTTTCCTGCTCACGTTGGCGATTTAGAATTTCGTTCAGTTTGGTCGACGCCAAGATCCGCTGCTGGAACGTGAAAAACAAGATAATCAGCAAGATGACAGGGAAGATTAGAACAATTCCATCCAAACGATAAATTTTTATCAAGTGTTGCCATTCGTCGGCGTTCAGTTCTGCCGCCAATACTGCCAGCGGTTTTTGAGTGTACTGATCAAGCAGAGGGACAAACGAGGAGATAACGGTTCTATTGGCATCGTAATAAGCATCCAAGGTAAGCGCCCGGCCATGCGCAAAGACTTCGTACAGTTCAACAGGAGGGTGTGCGAATTCGGTGCCTTGAGCACCCGGCGAGGTTGTAACGGCATAGACAATTTTCCGGCTATGTGACAACAACAGCAGATGAAGATCGCGCAGCCCTGGAATACTCAACTGCATTGCTTCGATTTTTTGTGACAGTGCATGGTAGCCGGGTTGATCGGGATCTTTCGAGGTTCCGCTCAGCGCCATAACTTGATCGGTATTGATTACCGTCGCCGCCGTCTTGACTTGCATCTCAACTTCGTTTCGGATTTCATGCCGGGCTAAATTGCCAAAGAAGCTAGTCAGAAAATCTCCGCCCACGATGATCAAAGCAATCAGTATTATCATATAGCCAAACTTAAAATCCGGCAGGGTCGACAAATCATCGCCACCAAAGTCGATCTTCTGGTAACGCCGGTAATAATAAGCCCATATCAGCGTTGCAATGAGCAGGGCGAAAATCCCGCGTATCAGTTGGATTGGAATTCCCCCCGTCCCTGTCAAAAATAGCTCTTGATTAAGCAGTGTAGCGGGAAAGAATGATGCCTTGGGAACGATCAGACCGGTTGCCAGAGCATAACCGAACATCGATGCGGCAGTGCTATAGCGGTGGACACGCCCGCTTCTGAGATAGAGCAAAGCCCAGGCTGCGCATAAACCACCGCTTAATCCGAATGCATAGCGCACCATTGCATTTAAATCAGTTAAATTCCCCCAAAAGGCTGCGCAAACGGATATTAAAATCGGGTAAATCCAATAGCTCTCTGAGCCTTTACCGGTAATTTTAATTAGGCTGCGCCGCCCAAACTCAAACAAGAACAGGAAAGACAAAGCTAAGATTGCCAGCCGAATCCACTTGAAAGTTACGGTATCACCAATACTCAGGGCAAGCATGTCCAGCCATTCATTCAGGCCATGCGTTAGTCCAAAGAATCCAAGCCACAGCCAGGGCAACTCTTCGAAGTTGATCCGTCGCAATACGGCGCAAATCGCAGCCAATATCAAAAAGGCAAGACCGTAAAAGAAAAAAATCAAATCCAGGCGTTGCAGGAAAAATGAAGTAAACATAAGTAAGTTCAGATGGCAGAGTTAATATTTAAAGCGGTTTTGTAACTATTCAGCGTGAACACAACATCCTTTTTTATGCACGCTGCAACTGATTTTTCAGGTTCATCTGTTATGTTGTTTTTCAGCGACTCTTATTCCTATAGACAATTATAAGCCGATTCAAAAATAGAATCGCTATTTCCAATTAAATCAATTAAAACGATTTGTTTGTGATATAAACACTTAATAATATTTTCTGCAAACGATATGGGAATCTTATAAATTCAAATGATTTTTTCTGTGTGAAAAGCGTTTTCATGGAAAGGAATACAGCCGGTGGTCAACTTAGGCGATTTCCTGAGAAAAAGGAATTTCACTGTCTAAGGAAGCGATGTTGGCAATTGAAGCCAGACTGGACGTAACCCAACCATTGCCCAAATGGGACATCATGATTCGGCCGGTTTGATGAGTAAATTAAATTCAGGAGTTACCTAAGGCAAAAACAATTGCGCGGCGGCAGTGGGATTTGAAGCGAAATAACAGTGCAGGTAACTGGCTGTTAGCCGGTTTAGTTGATAGATGGCTTCCCCCTCTGAAGTGTTCTGTACGCGTTCGCCGAAGGCGATAGGGACTAGCGGCGTTTCTATCAGGGAATGGTGAAAAGTATGGCTGCGCAATAGTCCGCCGGGCATAGGAGCGGATTGATAGCCCAAGCCTGTCAATCGATTTTGCATGATGGCGTGTCCGGGCAGCAAGCCAACCATGTCACCACGATTTCCGGTTTTATCGATGATCGATTCCAGCAAATACAACATGCCTCCGCATTCGGCGTATATCGGTTTGCCTTGCTGAAAATGCGCTTGCAATGCCGCTTTTATCGCCTTATTTTCCTGTAGCGCTTGTAAGTGCAGTTCGGGATAACCGCCCGGCAAATACAGGCTGTCGACATCGGGTAGCGCAGCGTCCGCAAGCGGCGAAAAGAACATCAGCGTAGCGCCCATCGCACATAACAACTCCAGGTTGGCGGCGTAAATAAATGAAAATGCCGTGTCGCGGGCAACGCCGATGCGGATGCCGGAAAGTAGCTGAGGCAGTGTTTCCAGTCCTGATGATATAAATTCCACAGCTTCCGGCAAGTTAGTCAACTCGGTCGAGGCAATTGCCGTTGCCGCGGCCATCATACGCGATTCGAGATCAAGCACTTCTTCTGCCTGAACCAAACCCAGATGCCGTTCAGGCAACACAAACTGCTTATCGCGCGGTATCCCGCCAAAGCAGCGCAGATCAGGCGTCATGCCATTCAGGATCATTTCGTTATGACGCGGGCTGGCGACGTTATTAGCTAAAATACCGGCGAATAATAGCTTAGGCCGATAGTTGGCCAGTCCATAGGCGATTGCTCCCACTGTTTGAGCGGAACCCCTTGCATCAATCACTGCCAATACCGGCACCGAGAATAATTCGGCAATATCGGCGCTGCAAGGTTCGCCATCGAACAAGCCCATGACGCCTTCAATCAAAATCAAATCGGCTTCCAGCGCGGCTTGGTATAACAATCGCCTGCATTCGGTTTCGCCGATCAGCCAAAGATCGAGCTGGTACACCGGCAGGCCGCAAGCGCGTTCGAGTATCATCGGGTCGAGAAAATCAGGGCCCGATTTAAACACCCTGACTTTGCGGCCTTGCTCGACATGATAGCGGGCCAGAGCGGCGGTGATAGTGGTCTTGCCGTGATTGGAACCGGGCGCGGTGATGAACAGGGCGGGGCAGTGGGTTTTTGAAAGATTCATAAATTTAAAAATTAGCCACAGATCACACGAATTTGGCTGATATACACTGTTGGGTAACGCACAGAAAATAAACTACCGCATCCTAATGATCTTGACACCTTGGCAGCTAGAAAAATGGAACACGGATGCCAACTCCTTCTCCCTTGATGGAGAAATAAATGCTTGTTTCTATTCTCCCCAACCCTCTCCAGCAGGAGAGGGAACT
This sequence comes from Methylobacter sp., assembly GCA_004299305.1. GTDB lineage: Bacteria > Pseudomonadota > Gammaproteobacteria > Methylococcales > Methylomonadaceae > Methylobacter_A. The sequence goes on along the minus strand of SCPZ01000061.1, from coordinate 20,559 downwards.
AGGTCGGGTGCTGATGCAGCACAATGCTTATAACTTTTTTTATTACCATGAAGTACATGAAGATAATGTTGCATCTCCCTCTTTATTTTATATCACCCATTCCTGCTTGAGTTTTTGTCTATTCAATGCCAACCATTGAATTGCGATAATAGGTATTGCCGATTCTATCGCGCCATTTTCCAGCATAAGATACGCTTCATCAAAATCGACAGCGCGTACTAATATATCCTCATCTTCATGATCTAAACCATGAATCCCGCCCACTTGAGAGCTGTCTACTTTGCCGCAAAACAGGGTGATCCACTCGGATGAGCCGCCCGGGGTAGTATAAAACTCATTAATGACCATTAATTGCTGAATTTCACAACCTGCTTCTTCCAGAGATTCCCGGTAAGCGACCTCCTTGGCTGTTTCGCCTTCCTCAATTGCTCCGGCAACAATTTCCACTAACCAGGCTTTATCAGGGTTTAAAATTGCGCCTGCCCTGAATTGTTCGATCAACACCACTTTGTCGGCATGGGGGTCATATAATAGAACGGCAACACAGTTACCGCGCATAAATAACTCGCGCGTTATTCCAGCGCTCCATCCTCCGGCAAACATTGTGTGTTTAAGATGGTATTTTTCGACTCGGAAAAAACCTTGATAAACGGTTTCCTTGCTTAAAATTTCAAATTTTTTATCCATGATTGCCTTTGTACTCAACTTTATAAATAACGCCGAGCTTATCATCGCTAATTAACAGGCTGCCATTCGGCATTTCCAGAACATCAACGGGGCGTCCAAGCACCTTGCCTTCCTTGGTTAACCAGCCGTCGATAAAAACCTGTTCGGAAACCGGTTTGCCTTGATTGAATTTTATTAACGCAATGCGATAGCCCTGTGGATCAGACCGGTTCCATGAGCCGTGTTCTGCCACGAATAATTGATTCTTAAATTCGCCCGGAAATTGCTTGCCACGATAAAAATGTAGCCCTAACGGCGCTATATGGGCTTTAAATTTCCACGCAGGCGCAGTAAATTGGCGGCATTTTTTACCTGAGGCGAGTTCTGGGTCAGGAATGTCGCCGCCATGACAATAAGGAAAACCAAAATGCTCCCCGGTGGCCGTCCATTGATTAAGCTCATCGGGCGGTAGATCATCGCCCAAATAATCGCGACCATTATCGGAAAAAAACAAGGTTCCGGTTTCCGGTTGCCAGTCAAAACCAACCGAACTCCTGATGCCTCTGGCAAGAATTTCAAAGCCAGTGCCGTCGGCATTCAACCTGGTCAGTGAGGAATAAATCGCTTTTTCCGGCTCACAAATATTGCATGGGGCTCCGACAGAGGTGTATAGCTTATTGTCGGGGCCAAAACGCAGATATTTCCAACCGTGATGCTGGTCTGATGGAAATTGATCGTAAATTACAACAGGTTTAGGCGGATTATCCAGTTGCTGGGTGATATGGTCGAAACGAATAATGCGATTAACTTCGGCTACATAGAGCGAGCCGTCCTGATAGGCGACGCCGTTGGGCATATATAAATGGTTGGCGATGACATAACGTGCATCGGCTATGCCATCGCTATTATTGTCCTGTACCGCATAAACCGAACTTTCAGAGCCTGTGCCGACAAATACGATGCCGTTATCGCCCAAAGCTAAACTGCGAGCGTTGGGCAGGTTATCTGCAAAAATAGACACCGTGAACCCTGTCGGTAAATGCAGCTGCTTTAAAATATCCTGATGACTGCTTTGCTGTGCAAAAGCTAAACAAGGGCTAATTACAAACAAAGCCAACAGGATTACTTTTATAATATGCATGAGAATCCTCTCCATCAATAAACTTTAAGGCGATTGCCAAGAATAAATATACCCAAATGGCGCAGGATTTTTGTTCGTCTGCAACGACTGCATGGATGCAGGAGGTAGAGCACCAACAGTAGGCGCTTTAGGCAACGCATGGAGCAGTTGCCGAGGCGTAAAAATGGGCGCATAGCGAGCTATGTAACCATTTTTTACAACGCAGCAGACGGGCAGAAAGACCAGTCAGATGGGTATATTTTTCGCAGGAAATCGCCTAAGTTATATTAGCACTCTTAGTAGGGGTTGGAATGTGTTATTCACCCCCCATATTGATTAAACCTTAACTTATCAAAAGGCTCAAACATTATGATGCGTATTTTTCTTTTTCTTGCAACCAATGTGGCCATATTGGTTGTGATCAGTGTTATTTTTAATGTGTTAGGTTTAAGCGGCACTCTGGATGCTCAAGGCATCGACTTAAATCTGAATGCCCTTTTGGTCATATCGGCAGTGATAGGTATGACCGGTTCCGTTATTTCTTTGGCGATGTCTAAATGGTCGGCAAAAAATGCGATGGGTGTACATGTTATTGAGAGTCCACAAAATCAAACCGAGCAATGGCTGATCGACATCGTGGCCAAGCAAGCCAGACAGGCGGGCATTGGTATGCCGGAAGTCGGCATATTCGATACTCCCGATGCCAATGCGTTTGCTACCGGCATGAGTAGAAACAGCGCATTGGTTGCGGTCAGTACCGGTTTGCTGCAAAACATGAATGCCGATGAAGTTGAAGCAGTGGTCGGCCATGAAATCAGCCATGTTGCCAATGGCGATATGGTAACGATGGCATTGATGCAGGGCGTGGTAAATACCTTTGTGTACTTTTTTGCGACCATTATCGGCCACGTTGTTGACCGGGTTGTATTTAAAACCGAACGCGGTTACGGTCCGGCCTATTACATCACCCAAATGCTGGCTCAAATCGCCTTGGGAATTTTGGCCTCTATGTTGGTTATGTGGTTCTCCCGTTACCGGGAATTTAGGGCTGATGCCGGCGGCGCCAACTTGGCCGGACGGGGGAAAATGATCGGCGCTCTGCGTGCATTGCAGCGCGGACACGAAGCGGAAGATCTACCGGGACAACTAGCGGCTTTTGGCATTAACGGCGGTGGCGTGAGCAAACTGTTCATGAGTCATCCGCCTTTGGAAGAGCGCATTGCTGCGTTACAAAACAGCCGTTAATACACTAAACCACGATCGACTTACATGAACTAGAGCAGCGCATGGAGCAGTTGCCGAGACACGAAGAAATAAAACTTCGTGTCTTCGTGGTTGTTAATTAGGTTTCAGCTTACGTCGATGCTTATATCATGACCCAACTTCAACGCATTCGTTTTGCACTAAGCCTGTCATACGACGAATACCTTAAGGTCTATCAAGGTATGGCCAAAAATGTTTCGGTCGTTGCCGATGACGGTAGAAGAATCGCGTTTCCGGCGGGCAGGGTTCAGTCTTTTTTGACCAAGCAAGGCATCAGCGGTTATTTTGAAATGGAATTAACGCCAGAAAATAAATTCGTCAGTATCAAAAAGCTGAGTTAGAAAAATCGAACACGGACAACACTGATAAAAAATCCGTTTCAATCCGTCTAATCCGTGGCATCCGTGTCCCATTATTAAAATACCAATAAACTCTCATTACTTAAATTGAAGGTATGCAATTGAAAACAGAAGTTCTAGTGTTGGGCGGTGGCCCTGGAGGTTACACGGCGGCGTTTCGTGCGGCTGATTTAGGTAAACAAGTCACGTTAGTTGAGCGTTACCCGGTTTTAGGCGGGGTTTGTTTAAATGTCGGCTGCATTCCTTCAAAAACCCTGTTACATGTGGCCTCTGTGCTAAATGAATCCAAAGAAATCGCTGCCGCCGGAATCGGTTTCGCAGAACCCGATATTGATCTGGAAAAACTGCGTAGCTGGAAAAACAATATCAGTTCCCAGTTAACTACTGGCTTGGCGGCATTGGCAAAGCAACGCAATGTAACAGTTGTTAAAGGCATCGGACGATTTGTGTCCGATACGCAGGTGCTGGTTGAAGACGGCGACGATACCCAGGTCATAGAGTTTAAACGAGCTATTATTGCGGTCGGTTCCCATCCGGTAAAAATACCGTCATTTCCGAATGACGATCCACGGTTGATGGATTCCACCGACGCGCTCAATCTTGAAAGCATTCCGAAAAAACTGTTGATTATCGGCGGCGGCATCATCGGCCTGGAAATGGCGACTGTCTATAACGCGCTGGGCAGTAAGATTACTGTGGTTGAAATGCAGGATCAGATTATTCCCGGTTGCGATAAAGACCTAGTTAGGCCGTTAATGCAGCAAATCAAAAAACAATACGACAATATTTTCCTTGAAACCGAAGTAACAAATATTGAAGCGTTGCCGGAAGGCTTGAAAGTCAGCTTCGGAGGCAAAGATGCACCCGAAACCGATCTGTTCGATAAGGTGTTGGTAGCAATAGGCAGGCGCCCCAACGGCCATCTAATCGATGCCGATAAAGCCGGGATCAATGTCGATGAACACGGATTTATCAGTGTCGATAAACAACAACGCAGCAATGTGAAACATATTTTTGCTATCGGCGATGTGGTGGGTAATCCGATGCTCGCGCATAAGGCAACGCATGAAGGCAAAATAGCGGCTGAAGCCATTGCCGGAATGTCGACCGAGTGGCGAGCATTGACGATTCCTTCTGTCGCTTATACCGATCCTGAAATAGCCTGGATGGGCTTGACCGAGAATGCCGCTAAAGCGCAAGGCATAGCTTATGAAAAAGCCGCTTTCCCTTGGGCTGCCAGCGGACGGTCATTAAGCATCGGGCGCAAAGAAGGCGTAACTAAGCTGCTGTCCGATAAACAAACCGGCCGTATTCTCGGCGCAGGCATTGTCGGCACTCATGCCGGGGAATTGATTGCAGAGGCCGTATTGGCTTTGGAAATGGGGGCCAGCATTGAAGATTTGGCATTAACGGTACACGCACATCCCACTTTAGCGGAAACCCTGGGTTTTTCGGCTGAAATGATCGAAGGCACTATTACTGATTTATTGATTAAGAAACGATGAACGAACAATTATTAAATAAAAGCTTCATGACCAATTTTATCGCGGTTGTGATCATTATTATCGGCTATGCAAGCTCTATACAATTCATTAAATCCATCGGCTTTTTTGCCCTTTCCGGGGCGATTACCAATTGGCTGGCAATTTACATGCTGTTTGAAAAAGTGCCTTATTTATATGGTTCGGGCGTTATACCAGACCGGTTTGAAGAATTCAAACTGTCCATCAAACGGCTGATGATGGAACAGTTTTTTACTGCAAACAACATCGAACAGTTTATTGAAAACGAGGAACAACAAGGCAAAAACCTGCTGAATCTGGAGCCTTTATTGAATGCAGTCGATTACGACAAGGTGTACGAAGGCTTGGTGTCGTCGATTATGGGATCTTCTTTTGGTGGCATGTTGGTGATGATGGGCGGCGAAGAAGCGCTGGCGCCGTTAAAAGAACCGTTTACCGAGAAAATGAAAATCACCCTGACTGAAATGGTCGAGTCCGAACGATTTAAAACCGCATTAAAACAGGGCTTGGATGCACATAAAATTGGCGGTGATATTATCGGCAAAATCGAAACAGTCATCGACAAGCGCTTGAGTGAGTTAACCCCGCAATTAGTTAAAGAGATGGTTCAGGCTATCATCCGCGAGCATTTGGGCTGGTTGGTTGTTTGGGGCGGTATCTTCGGCGGTTTGATGGGCGCGTTATTCGTTTTTGCCTGATGGAAACTGTAGAACTCGCTTTTGAGGAATTCGGCGACCCGAATAACAGTCCGCTGATTATCTTGCATGGTTTTTTTGCTTCTTCGCGAAACTGGCGGCAAATAGCGCAAAGATTATCCGGCCGGTTTCATGTTTATGTGCCGGACATGCGCAATCACGGCGTATCGCCGCATCACCCGGTCATGGATTATCCGTCCATGGCAGCGGATTTGTTGCGATTTATTGATCGACGCGACTTGAAAAAAACCGGCTTGTTGGGGCATAGCATGGGGGGCAAGGTGTCCATGTGGCTTGCGCTTGCGGCGCCGGACAGGGTGGATAAGCTGATTGTGGCCGATATTGCGCCGATCAGCTATAAACATAGTTTTGACAACACCGTACTGGCGCTAAAAGCGCTGCCGCTGGCTGAAATCAGCAACCGCAAACAAGCCGAAACACTGCTCGCGTCACGCATACCCGAATTGAGTTATCGCCAATTCCTGCTGCAAAATCTCATTCTAAAGGACGGCAAATATTGTTGGCGGGTTGATCTGGATATTTTTCACCGGATGGCACCCAATATCGCTGCCTTTCCGAATGCAGACCATTTAGCGCCATTTACCGGCAAAGCCTTGTTTATCGCAGGAGGCGATTCAGACTTCGTTAAGCCCGGAGATATAGACTCGTTATTTCCGGAGGCGGCTTTGAGCACCATAGCTGACGCCGGACATTGGCTACATGTACAACAACCGGATGTTTTTACGGCATTGGTTGAAAGTTTTTAGTTATTGAATAACAGCTTCGTATTTAAAGATAAATAGAGTCGAAGTCTGGAAAAAGCTTAAAATGAAATCGCTCTTTTTGTAGGGCAGGGATGATCAAATGCTGCGCCCAGCATCTGGTTTTTAATGATCTGTATTGTCGAGAATGTCTTAAAATGAATCAAAAAATAAGAAAAGCAGTTTTTCCGGTTGCGGGTCTCGGAACCCGCTTTTTACCTGCCACTAAGGCCAGTCCGAAGGAAATGTTGCCGGTTGTGGACAAGCCCTTGATCCAGTATTGTGTTGAAGAGGCCGTAGCTGCGGGTATTGATACGATGATATTTGTTACGGGCCGAACCAAAAACGTCATCATGGATCATTTTGATAAGGCTTATGAGTTGGAAAATGAGCTGACTATTCGCGGTAAGACCGGAATATTAAAAATGGTTCGGGAGATGATGCCGCCGAATGTGTCATTCGTGTTTATTCGTCAGCCTGAAGCATTGGGCTTAGGTCATGCGGTGCTTTGCGCCAAGTCTGCCGTCGGCGATGAACCGTTTGCGGTTATCTTGGCCGATGACTTGATCGGAAATCGTAACGGCGCCGGTTGTATGACTCAAATGGTTGAGCAATATGATAAAAATCAGTGCAGTGTATTAGGCGTAGAAAGAGTAAATCCCCAAGAAACCGATAAATACGGCATAGTCAAAACCAAGGAAGTCTCCCCGGCGCTAGGCCAGGTTGAATTGATTGTTGAAAAACCTGCTCCCGAGCGCGCTCCATCAAATCTCGGAGTAGTTGGTCGCTATATTCTGACACCTGCCATTTTTGAAAAGATTGAAACGACAGAGCGCGGCGCTGGTGGTGAGATCCAGTTGACTGATGCGATAGCGGCATTAATGACCGATGAGCAGGTGCTGGCCTATGAATTTGAAGGTAAACGGTACGATTGCGGATCAAAACTCGGTTATTTGCAGGCAACTGTTGAATATGGCTTGATACATGAAGAGTTAAAGGGCGATTTTCTGGATTATTTGAAGAATTTGGTTCTTGAGTAAGTAACATGCGAGCTTGTAATGGCGAATTTATTCGTTATTACAAGCGTCGTACCACAATCTGAATTAAACATAAACATAAACATAAACATAAACATAAACATAAACATAAACATAAACATAAACATAAACATAAACATAAACATAAACATAAACATAAACATAAACATGGAGCCACCCATGCTTTGAGGTTTAGCACGAACGGCTTTCACACGATCCAACTGCGGTTTTTAGATGAATGAAGATATGAATCCGGATAAAGGCAAGGACATTATTTGTTATTGTAGTGGCGCAACTAAAGAGCAAATTAAGGCTCTTGTTAATAATGGAGTGGATAATCTGGATGAAATATCCAGAATCACCGGTGCTTGTTCAGGGTGTGGGGCTTGCGATGTTTTAGTATTGGAATTGCTGGCCGGGGATGTAGCACATTGTCAAGTGGCATAGGGGTAATGTTTTGTAACCGCTTGCAACATTACCCACGCTTATACTCGTCGGCGTTAATGAGTCAATAGGTCTTAAAAAAGAGGGCCATCTACGCAACTGCCAGTAAATCATCCAGTTTCTTTTGTTGGTCCAACGCATACAGCTCGTCAAAGCCGCCGACATGATAATCGCCGATATAGATTTGAGGAACCGTCCGGCGGTTTGTTTTGAGCATCATCTCCTCTCTTAAGCCAGGTTTGGCATCGACATTAATTTCTGTGTAGTGAGCTCCCTTTTTGTCGAGCAGGCGTTTAGCCATCATGCAATAAGGGCAAATATTGGTTGTGTAGATCTGTATTTCCGGCATATTTTATTAATTAAAGGTCGCTAATATAGGGTCGTGCATTTTATCGGTTAATGCATTGTTGTTCAATGCCGATGGCCAGCGATAAACAGTTAATTAGCTCCCACGCCGCCTCCTGCATGTTTCTGCCGAAAGCAATGACCCCGTCTTCATGTCCCAGCATGGTAAATAATGAAGTCTGTGTTAAGTTCCCTGATTGGAATAACCGCTTAACAGCCGTCGCCATTTCAACCGTGCCGTAAGGTATGTCGGCAGTCGTGTGGGCTAGTCCAAGCGCTACAGTATGTTTCCATATCTCAGGGCTGTGGGCGTGAATAACGGCTTGGACAGCATTATTCTGGGCATAAATGCTGGCGTGAGTCAGGGATTCAGACGATGGTTTGCACAAACCGCAGGACTGAAGCCGGTTTTGGTGGGGTTCCGCTTTGACGATAAGGCAATAATGTTCGGGGTTTAAATGTTCGATATGGCCGGTTTGAGTGCCGCTGATGATAAATTGATTGCTGTTAGGATTGATTCTTTGGCTGATATTGCCGAAACCGATGTTGTTATAACGTTTAGGGGATTGCCCAATAAGATCAAGTCGGACCGCAATAGTGCGCCATGCGTTGATTTCGGTTAGGGAGCATAGAGGGGGAATCGGCTGCTGCGTATGATTTAGCTGATATTTTATTACGCCTTCTTGATCTTTCATTTGGCTGCGTCTTGGATGATGTAGTTGAGTCGATATGAGCGCGGCTACAGTATAGTTTAGAAAATAAAATACAGATAACAGGCAGAGTGTTATAAAATTAACGGTTTTTCGAATTTGAAAGTCTATCTTGTCGCGACTGCTCCCGGCAGTCGTCGGCATTTCCTCCATTCATGGAGGTCATTGGTATATACAAAATAGAGTGGCTTAACTATGCGATGTCCGTTTTGTGGCGCACAAGATACGCGGGTCCTTGATTCCAGATTGGCAAATGATGGCGATCAGGTTCGTCGTCGGCGTGAGTGTAACGTTTGTAAGGAGCGATTTACGACGCACGAAGTCGCTGAATTAACACTGCCCCGTATTATTAAACGCGATGGAATACGTGAGCCTTTCGAGGAAAATAAGTTGCGATCAGGCATGCTTAGGGCGTTGGAAAAACGGCCTGTAGGTAGCGATGATATTGAAGCCGCGATTAATCGAATAAAACAGGATTTGCGAGCGATAGGCGAGCGGGAAATATCGGCCCAGGAGTTGGGCGAAAAGGTCATGAAAGAATTGAGTTCATTGGATCATGTGGCTTTTGTGCGTTTTGCCTCGGTTTATCGCAGTTTTCAGGATGTCAGCGAATTCACCGATATGATTGAACATTTACAAACGACTGCCATGGATGGTGGAAGTGCCGCAGCCGGTAGGGAACCGGCGCGGTCGACTGCCATGGATGGCGGAAGTGCCGCAGTCGGTACGACTGTACGGATGCAGGACGACTGCAAGGATGCAGGAGGTAGAGCAACGCCGGGAGCAGTTGCCGAAGTAGGGCAACGCAAGGAGCAGTTGCCGAGGGAACCGGAGTGACAAAAATAATGTCAGCGGACCGCGATGCTTTTTATATGGCTCGAGCCATTTATCTGGCTAAAAAAGGCCGTTATACCACCGACCCGAATCCTCGTGTAGGCTGTGTGCTGGTCAAGGATGATGTAGTGATCGGGGAGGGCTGGCATGCCAAAGCGGGCCAAGGTCATGCGGAAGTTGAAGCGTTAAAAGATGTACCGGATGCCAAGGGGACAACGGCTTATGTAAGCTTGGAGCCATGTAGTCATCACGGCAAAACGCCGCCGTGTTGCGATGCGTTGATAAAAGCCGGAGTCAGTCGGGTTGTTGCGGCCATGCAGGACCCGAATCCTCGGGTATCAGGCGCAGGACTGGAAAAGCTCAAAACGGCGGGAATTGAAGTCGTCTGTGGTGTGTTGCAGGAAGACGCGTTGGCGGTGAATCGCGGTTTTATCAAGCGTATGACTAAAAACCGCCCATTTGTGCGCAGCAAGTTGGCGATGAGTATCGATGGGCGCACCGCGATGGCATCGGGTGAAAGCAAATGGATTACCGGACCCGAGGCCAGGGCCGATGTGCAACGATTAAGGGCGGAGAGCTCGGCGATTTTAACCGGCATCAATACCGTATTGGCCGATGATCCGGCGCTGAATGCCCGTATCGATAGTGATGTCTTGCAACCGCTCAGGGTGGTGCTGGATACGCATCTGAACATGCCGGTTGCAGCAAAGATGGCAAAACTGCCGGGACGCAGCCTGATTTTGACTTGTGCAGAGGATCAGCAAAAACAACAGGCGTTGCAGCAGGCGGGTTTTGAAGTTTATCAACTGCCCGGCAAAAACGGGCGACTGGATTTGCAAGCTGTGATGGATTTTTTAAGCGGGCAGCAGATCAACGAACTGCTGGTTGAGGCGGGTTCTGTGCTGAATGGCGCATTACTAGCTGAAGGCCTGGTTGATGAGTACGTCATTTACATGGCGCCTTGTATTTTGGGTGACCAGGGTCGTGGATTGTTTAACTTGCCGGGATTGCAGCAGATGGCGGATAAAAAACAGTTAACACTGCGCGATGTCAGGCAAGTCGGCCAGGATTTAAAATTAACTTATACACCATTGTAGGGGCTTTCATGTTTACAGGCATAATCTTGGCAGTGGGCCTTATATCGGCAATCGAGCGCAAAGCCGGTGATTGCCGGTTGACCATAGCGACCGGCAAATTACCGATGCATGACGTTGCGCTGGGCGACAGTATTGCCGTCAACGGCGTGTGCCTGACCGCAGTGGAGTTGGGCTCGGATTATTTTTGCGCCGATGTCTCCAACGAAACCTTGTCCAGGACCATCTTGAATGCTGCATCGGTCGGCACACCAGTCAACCTGGAGCTGGCCTTAACACCGTCAACCCGCTTGGGCGGACATATCGTCAGCGGCCATGTTGACGGCATTGGTGCGGTGACGGAAAAGCAGGCTGACGGCCGTTCGTTCCGCTTTAAATTTAAAGCGCCCGATAACCTGGCCAAATATATTGCCGAAAAAGGCTCTATTTGCATCAACGGCATCAGCCTGACTGTCAATGAAGTCGATGGCGCTACGTTCAGCGTTAATATCGTACCGCATACGCTAAAGGAGACCACCTTGGGCGATGCGGTAGTCGGAACTAAAGTTAACTTGGAAGTGGATTTACTGGCTCGCTATCTGGAGCGGTTAATCAAGGGTGAGGCGGCGGCTAAAAGTCACTGCGGCGTCACAGAAGAATTATTGCAAAAAAGCGGTTTTTTAGGCTAAGCCCAAAGGCACAATGAATACTATCGAAGAAATTATAGAAGATTTACGCGTAGGCAAAATGGTCATCATTATGGATGATGAAGACCGTGAAAATGAAGGCGACCTGGTTATGGCGGCTGCGTTTACGCGGCCTGAAGATGTTAATTTTATGGCGCGTTACGGTCGCGGCCTGATTTGTTTGACCTTGACCAGTGAGCGTTGTCAGCAGTTGCGTTTGCCGTTGATGGTCAATGAAAATAAAACCGCCCATTCGACCAATTTTACCGTGTCTATCGAAGCCGCGACCGGCGTAACTACCGGCATTTCAGCCGCCGACCGCGCGCGCACCATTCAATGCGCAGTAGTTGCCGATGCCAAAGCCGACGATCTGGTGCAACCGGGACACATATTCCCGTTAATGGCGCAATCAGGCGGGGTATTAAACCGTGCCGGCCATACCGAAGCGGGCTGCGATTTAGCCAAGCTGGCAGGTGTGGAACCGGCGGCGGTCATCGTCGAGATACTCAATGAAGACGGTTCGATGGCAAGACGGCCTGATTTGGAGGTGTTTGCTAAACAACACAATCTTAAAATCGGCACTATAGCCGATCTGATCCATTACCGTATCCAGCACGAAAATACTCTGGAACGCATCAGCGAATGCGCTTATCCCACTGAGTTCGGCGAATTCAGGCTTTATGCCTATCAGGACAGGAATGACAATAACCTGCATCTGGCTCTGGTTATGGGGCAGGTTTCCGGCGACGAACCGGTTTTAGTCCGGGTTCATGCGCGAAACTTGTTGGATGACCTGTTTGCCTCCAAGCGTAGCGATTGCAACGTTCCATTGCGTGCGGCCATGCAAAAAATAGCTGAAGAAGGGCGCGGCGTGCTGGTGGTTATCCGCCAAAGCGAAGACAATAAATCGTTGGCGGAATTGATTCATCACTACCAATTGGAAGATAACGGCGTTGTGAGTCCGGCTCAGGCTGCCGGTGCCGCAGATTGGCGCACCACCGGAACCGGCGCCAGAATCCTGGCCGATCTTGGCGTGCATAAACTGAAGGTACTAGGCCCGCAGAAAAAGTATGTCGCGTTGTCCGGGTTCGATTTGGAAGTTGCCGAGCATGTGGGCTAATTAAGTTTCGCTATTCACTAAAATATAGGAGATAAAATGGATGCTATAACAACAGCTCAAGCCTCTAAAAATTTAGATCAGCTTATCGAACAAGTTATCGCTAATGTTGAACCGACTATAGTATTTAACGATAACGGAAATAAAGCGGTTTTAATGGCGCTTGACGACTTTAATGCCTGGCAAGAAACATTTTATTTATTATCGAACCCTGTAAATGCCGCACATTTACAAAAATCCATTCAAGAATTGGAGCTGGGGCATGTTTTTGAAAAACAGCTTATCGAAGAATGAAGTTAGTTTTTACAGAAAGCTCATGGCTTGATTACGTTTGGTTTCAAGATAACGATAAAAAACTGTTAAAACGCATTAATGGCTTAATTAAAGAAATACAAAGAACGCCTTTTGAAGGTACAGGAAAGCCGGAGCTTCTTAAAGCAAATTTATCAGGATTTTGGTCGAGAAGAATTAACTCGGAGCACCGACTTGTTTATAAAGTCACCGCAACAGAGATCATTTTTATTTCCTTTAGATTTCATTATGCTAAAGATTAAACATCATAGATTCATTACACGAGAGAAACATCATGTCAACACTAAAAACCTTTGAAGGCAATTTGCTCGTTCAAGGCGGAAAATTCTGCATCGTAGCCTCACGGTTTAACAGTTTCATCGTTGAACAATTGGAAGCTGGTGCGATTGATGCGCTGGTGCGTCACGGGGCCAATAAAGCGGATATTCACTTGGTTAAGGCTCCCGGTGCGTTCGAGTTGCCAATGGTGGTGCAACGCGTCGCGGCGGCGAAAAAATACGATGCGATTATCGCCTTGGGCGCAGTGATTCGCGGCGGCACGCCGCATTTCGAATATGTTGCTGGTGAGTGCGTTAAGGGTTTGGCGCAGGTTTCCCTGCAATATAATGTGCCGGTCAGTTTTGGCGTGTTAACCGTTGACAGTATTGAGCAGGCTATAGAACGCGCGGGCACCAAAGCCGGTAATAAAGGCGCGGAAGCGGCAATGTCCGCCATTGAAATGGTAAGTTTATTTAATAACCTGGAAAACTAATGAGTCAAGCGAGAACCAATGCCCGAAAGGCTGCTGTACAGGCATTGTATCAATGGCAGATGGCCGGTCAGGCTCTTAGCGAGATCGAACGGCAGTTTCTGGAAGAAGAGCGATTGAAAGACGCTCAGAAAAGTTATTTTGTCGAGTTGTTTTACGGTGTGCCTAAAAACCTGGACGCTATTGATCTGGTGTTATCGGAATTTGTAGATCGTCCGGTTGATGCGATTGACCCGGTCGAAAGGGCGATTTTAAGAATCGGCGTGTATGAGTTGTTGCACCGGTTGGATATGCCGTACAAGGTTGTGTTAAACGAAGGTATTAATCTGGCCAAATACTTTGGCGCGGATGGTAGTCATAAGTATGTCAACGGTATATTGGATAAGGTTGCGCAGCAAAAAAGAGCGGTGGAGATTAAGAGTAAGGCGCAAGGTAAGGGATGATGTCTTTTTCAAAATACCTTTGTAGCTATATGCCGAGTTGGGTTGTTTTGCAAAACTATCATTAATGATGGGATTTTTAGGCTTGCGGCATCCCTAAGTAGATCAAAAGCTTTTTATTCACCACGAAGGCACGAAGGACACGAAGTTTTCTGTTTCGATAACGGGTAGGATCGATAAGATGAATGAGCATTTTTTAACCGAGATTGAAATAACACAGTTTAAATGTTTTACCTGTTTTAAAGCGTCCGGTTTTAAGCGAGTTAATTTGATTGGCGGGAAAAATAATATTGGTAAGACGGCGTTTATGGAGGCTTGTTATATTAATGTTCATTCGGTCAATGTGGATAAGATATTAACAGCTATTATTAATACCAAATATTCTCGTGAATTTTTAAATATTGCGGCTAAGATAGGTAGCATCAATGATCAAAGATATTTAGATAGTATAGAAAACTATTTGGCTAAATCTAATTTGAAAAATATAGAGTTCGCTGTAGTAAAGAAAAGCGGAATAAAAGAATATAAAGTTAGTGTTGATAACACAGATTATGTTATTAATGCAAATAACCTCTCTATTGACGCTAATAGTATATATAATATCATGTATATAGATAATTTTGGTTGTGATAACGGTGGCCTGATAAGACTTTATCAAGCCGTCCAAAAGCAGGACCAAGAAAATCAGTTAAATGATTATATTTATGAGTTTGATAATAGTATAGAAATATTTAAAGTTATTGGCGATAAACCGCAATGCAAAACCAATGGCGAATACCGCGATATAGTCGAGTTCGGTGACGGCTTAAGGCATTACATTTCCATTATCTGCGCCCTATATGCCTGTGAAAACGGTTATTTATTTATCGATGAAATAGATAACGGCATTCACTACACCCAGTTAGACAGGTTATGGGAGCTTATTTTAACGCTTTCCAAGAAAATCAATTGCCAAGTGTTTGCAGTCACGCATTCCAAAGAAATGCTCGAATCGTTTGCGCGAGTTGCCGAAAAACTGAAAGAGCCAGATATTAGCTACACTCTCTTGGTAAAAAACAAGCAGCAGGAAATAAAAACCATTGCTATGAATTATGAAGTGCTTTTGAATAGCTTGGCTCAAGAACATGAGGTCAGGGGATGGTAAAAGCAGCTATTTTGCATGAAGGTAATAACAAAGATACTTCTGACAAGAAGTTCATAAAAGCCTTACTTGCTAATTTAAAATTGGATGAAAGTTTTATTCAATTTGAAGGTTTTGGTTCTAAAAGTAATTTTTTTAAAAAAGAAAAATACTCGCTACTGAAACAGCAGGTTGAAACAGATCAGATAAACAAAATATTATTTATTGTTGATGCTGATCACAAAGAAGATGATGCGATATACAAAGGCTTTGAAAACACAGAACTACAATTGAATAACATTATCAATGAATTAGCTTTTCAAGATATAGCCCGGTTTTACATTGTCTGCTCTCCTAGTAGCAGAGCTGGTTATTTGGAATCACTAATTTTAGCCTCATTACCAGAAAAAGAACGAAAATGTATTGAATGTTTTGTTGAATGTTCGGAAATGAATAATAAAGATCATAAAAAGATTCTTAAACTTTACAAAACAGCTTATTCCGATCCACCCGATAATTTAAATCATCCTTGTTTTAACGATCTTAAAGACGAATTAACGAATCTTTTTGCAATTTAACTATGTGCTGAGTAGGGCGTGCCATGCGCGCCTTTTTGATGACTTGCTATTCTTTGGCGCGCATGGCACGCCCTACTTGAGATCATGCCGCTTTCCGAATTTTCCCTAATCCAACGCTTCTTCACCAAGCAACGGATCACCAATCCCTCAACGCGCTTGGGCATCGGCGATGACTGCGCGCTACTGTCCATTCCCGAGGGTTTCGAGCTGGTCGTGACCACCGACACGATGGTCGAAAACGTACATTTCTTTGCCGGAACCGATCCGGAGCTGCTGGGCCATAAACTGCTGGCCGTCAATTTGAGCGATTTAGCCGCAATGGGCGCCAAGCCAATCTCGGTAACATTGGCCTTAACCCTACCCAAAGTTGATGAAAGCTGGCTGACAGCCTTTGCCCAAGGTTTTTTAAATTTGGCCAAGCGCTATTCGGTGGATTTGATTGGCGGCGATACCACCTCAGGTCCGTTGACCTTGACCGTTCAGGCTATGGGTTTAGTTCCGAAAGGTCTGGCGTTGCTACGATCTAAAGCTCGTCCCGGCGATTTTATCTATATGACCGGTTATTTGGGCGATGCAGGGCTGGGTTTAAAGATCAAGCAAGGTTACAACTGTGCAAATCCCGAGTCGGCTTTAACGCGATTTAACCGACCGGAACCGCAAGTCGACGCCGGGCAAAGCTTAATCGGTATTGCCAATGCCTGTATCGATTTATCGGACGGTTTGGCCGGTGATCTGGGCCATATTCTCGAGCAAAGCCAAGTTGGCGCCTGCCTTGATTGGGAAACGTTACCGCTGTCAAGCATTGTGCAGGCTTATATAAACGATACCGGCGATTGGTCTATGCCGTTAACTGCCGGTGACGACTATGAGCTGTGCTTTACCCTAAGCCCCGATCAGGCAGATAAGTTAACTATAAAGGCGACTAAAATCGGCATTATTGAATCCAAACCGGGTTTACGCTTGAATAAGTCTGGTCATATCCAATCATTAGAGGTAAAAGGTTTTGAGCATTTTTCTTAATACCCAATTAGGTAAAAATAAACTAACGCCCAAGCAGGTGCTGTCTGATCCGGTCCTGTTTTTGGCCTTCGGTTTCGGTTCCGGTTTAGCAAAAAAAGCCCCAGGCACTTTCGGTACATTGGCCGCCATTCCTGTTTACTGGTTATTTGCGCAAACCAATCTGTTCGTTTATGGATTTTTGACGCTGATTGTCACAGTTGTCGGTATTTGGATCTGCGACAGTGCTGCAAAAAAACTCGATGAACACGATTTCGGCGGCATCGTTTGGGACGAGATTGCCGGTTACCTGATAACGATGTGTCTGGTTCCCTTTTCCTGGCAAGCAGTGGTGCTGGGTTTCATCTTGTTCAGGTTCTTCGACATACTCAAACCGTGGCCGATTAAGTGGATTGATCGGCAGGTGCATGGCGGCCTGGGCATCATGCTGGATGATGTGCTGGCGGGGGTATTCGCAGGCGGTTTGTTGTTTTGGGCTTCAGCCTATTACTAGGGAGCAGGGGAAGAACACTTTTCCTAATACCGCTTAAAAACCATTAATGTAATATCATCGTTAAACGATTCAGTGCAGCAAAATAATTTTAGCTGTTCCAGCAGCACGTTAATGATGGTCTGTGGAGATTGCTGCGCATGTTGAACCAGAATATCACTGACGCGCTTGAGTCCGAAAAATTCGCCATTGGCGTTTTCCGCTTCGGTTAAACCGTCGGTATACAGCAGGATTAAGTCGCCTTGGGATAAGGTGACGGTTTTTTCTTCAAAAACGACATTTTTGTTTACGCCCAGTATTAAGCCATCGGCATCCAATTGCCTGCATTCGGATTGGCAAGGGCTAAGCAATAAGGGGGGAGGATGGCCCGCATTGGCAAATCTCAAGCGCTGCTTGCTGATGTTATATTGCAAATAAAACAGCGTAATAAAGTAATCGGATTTATCCAAATCCTCAAAAAGGAAATTATTGAGCAGGGTCAGTGTTTCTGCCGGCGTACCTAAGCCGTTTGCCTGAGTTCGAATGGCGCTACGGGTTTCCACCATAAACAGGGCCGGGCCGATTGAATGACCGGAAACATCGGCAATAATCATATCCAGATGGTCTTCATTACGGTAAAAATAATCGAAATAGTCGCCGCCAATCCGGTCGGCAGGCAGGCAGAAACCTGTGACTTCAAAATGAGCGGATTTAATCGGCGCAGAGGGCGACAGCGATGCCTGAATGCGTTGGGCAATCCTGATTTCACTTTGAGCAATGGCAAGATTGATCTGCGCTTGGCGAATCTGTTGTTCGGCCGCTTTTCGGTTGGAAATATCGTGGATAAAACCGCTGAATATATAGGTATTGCCCTGTTTTAACGGGGAAAAGCTGAGTTCAACAGGAAACTCAGTACCGTCGCGGCGCATGGCGGTCTGCTCAAGTAATTGATTTAATAGCGGACCAAAGCCGGTTCGCAGGAACTGTTCCAAGCCTTGGCGATGCGCATCGCGAAATCGTGGAGGAATAATTAAGTCTTCAAGACGCTGGCCGATGGCTTCATCCTTAGTCCAGCCGAACATTTTTTCGGCTGGGTGGTTCCAATCGTTAATAATGCCGTAAGAATCCATGATCACGATGGCATTTAATGAGCTTTCAATAATCAGGCGGGTACGTCTTTCACTTTCGATAAGAGCATCCTGAAAATGCGTTTTGGCGGTAATGTCCCGATCAACGCCCCGCCATTTTAGCAGTTTTCCCCCAGCGTTGATTATCGGCAACCCTGTCGATTCGGTCAGTATTTGGCGACCGTCTTTGTGCCGATAGTGAGACAGTAATGCATAAAAAGGTCGATGGCTGGTCGCGTATCGTTGTTGGTCTGCTTTATCCTGCGGCGCTAAAAACTCGGTATAGTGTTTGCCGAGTACGTCATTAGGACTATAGCCCAGTATCTGGGTAATTGCAGTGCTGCTATAGCTATAGTAGCCTTCGGGGTTTTGTTCCCATAACCATTCGCCGGTTATTTCCGCCATTTGCCGGAAACGTTCTTCACTCTCGGTCAACGCCAATTCAGCGCTGAGACCTAGCCCGTCGGCTCCGTCAGGGGGGGGCTGAATCAATAAAATAATGTCGGTTTTATTGGGCGTCCGATTGGACAAGACCGAAAGCGATAGTAATACTTGGACTTTGTTATCTGACTTGGTGGCTATTTCAGTGACAAAGCTTGTTCCGAGCGGAGCCGAAGGGTCTAGCCGGGCATTATTATCGGTTATGCTGGCAAGGGCCGTCTGCCATAATGCCTTGTCGTTTCCGGTAGCGTAGAGAATATCAATAGGCTGGCCGATGAGTTCGTTCACGCTATAGTCTAAAAATGTAGCGGCGGAGGGAGTAAGCTGTTTAATACGCGGCGTTCTGTCCCCTGAACCAATCAGCTCAATAACAATGATGTGAGTGGTGAGCTGATGCATGTTTTTTTCAGTAAAGTTGAGGGAGAAGTCTGATTGTGGGAGCTAGTTTGTCCGGTATAGATTCATCGTCCGACAGCACATTGCTTATTAAGTTTCTTGTTTTTTTCTGTAGTGAGATCAGTAGATTCGTCAGTGGTATTTTTGTTGTCTAATAGATTTTTGCGTTTATCCGATTCATCGGCTATTGGCTGCCCTGATTGGGATATTGTTGTTCCCACCACCACTTGGGTAACTTCCTCAGTGGAGTCCGTTACAGTTTCACTTAGCGTATCTTCAATTGTCGTTGAACTATTGATTCCATCATGCGTAGTATTATGAAAATATCGGTTATATAAATTAGCGTCACTTCCCTTAAGATCACCACCTGCCAATGTAGTAATACCATTGGGTGCTGAAATAGGAGCATTAATAGATAGGGTGTCATTATTACTGGCCGTAAGACTGACATTGCCGTCGGTTGAAGAAACGGCCCCATTAATCGTGAGGGGAGAGTGGGCGCTGATAGTAATATCGCCTGTAGCATTGGCGACTACATTGCTGCTGATCTCCGAGCCCTGGGAAATATCTTCCGAACCAAGAATAAACCCGCCAATATTTTCAACATCAATCCAGCCACTGGCTGCATTTAGACTGCTCATCCGGTGAACTTTCTGGGTACGCGAATAAATGTTGCCGCCCGCACTGATGTCCAGTACACCGGTAATAATATTTAACCCTGCAAGAGTAACATCTTCACCACTATTAGCCGTGAGATTGGTGGCCTTGATGGTCCCTGATATGCCTTGATCAATGGTGTTGATGGCGTTGATAAAAACATTATTGGCGGTGAGTGTACCGCCGGTTTGGTTGAAAGCATTGTCGACATTAAAGCTATCGGCTAAAAGATTGCCGCCGGACTGGGTATATTGAGCAGTACTAAAGTTGCCGGTGACTTCCAGGCTGCCTCCGGTCATCTGGAAATCTCCCAGACTCTTCAAACTGTCCAGTCTGGTATCGCCCGCTTTGGAGTCGTAGGTTACAGTAATGCCAGTCGGGATAGTGGCTGCCAATACGTTGCCGGTTGTCGGCAGAATATTTCCTTCCCAGTTGTCGGCTATTGACCAATCGCCGTTGTTTCCAATCCAGTTTACGTTGGCGAGGGGGCTTATATTTAGCGCGCCGTCGACATAGCTAATGGCGTAATTGGTTGCGCTCAAGCCGGACGGCGTAATCGTGTAGCGACCGGCATCCTGATGGTTGCCGCTGAACGCATAGTTGGGTGCGCCGCTCAGGACA
>SCPZ01000060.1 GCA_004299305.1 Methylobacter sp. | reverse complement strand
GCCCATTTTTACGCCTCGGCAACTGCTCCATGCGTTGCTCTACCTCCTGCATCCATGCAGTCGTTGCAGACGAACAAAAATCCTGCGCCATTTGGGTATATTTATTCTTGGCAATCGCCTAAATCCTATCCAACCATGCTTCGATTTTGCTTGTCAAAGTATGGTTGGTTAAAACAATCTTTCGACAAGTTATTTAGTCTTGAGCGTAGCTGAAAAATCCCCTCAACCTCGCCCCCCCTACAGTGCTTTGGATTTTATCTTTGCACAGCGTTTACATTGATAAACGGTAATCAACCTCCCCTGCTTAACATCAAACTGTTTCTCGTTTAAAACTTCCCATTTATGAAAACCGCTACGACATAGCGTATTGCCTTTATGCAGTTGAGATAGTTTAGGCCGTTTAAATTGAACTACGTCACCCATAATTTTCCTCCTGGTCGCCTATATACAAAGCAAGCTTTTGTTATAGATAAAATTTAGAAGAGTGGAACTTGTGTGAACACCTATGCTCTAAGGGCATAACTATCTACACAACTTTTTTACATTATAAATACAATGGGTTGCAAGTTAACCTGACTCCCTCTCCTGTTGGAGAGGGTTGGGGTGAGGAGAATAAAAACAAGCATTTACATCCCCCTCATCCCAACCTTCTCCCTCAAGGGAGAAGGAGCCGGTACTTGTGTAGATACTTATGCTCTGAGGGAGAAGAAGCGCACATTGTTAGTTTTCCTACCCCCTGCTGCATTGGCCTTATTTAGACCGCTTAGTAGTATTGAATACAAAAGACGCAACAACGCCACGCTTGTCGAATTTAATCACCAAATCCTCGGTACTGCCATCATTAAACAAGCTGTAATAGTAGTTGCCGTAAGTCCAAGTTTTCATGCCGTTATCAAGGCCGGTTCTCCAGGGCGCCCCGAACGTGGTATAGATGTCGTTTTGGGTGGTTTCCCCTATCTTGATGCTTGATACTTGACCTGCCGGGAATTCATGACCGAGCGTCGCGCATCCTGAGGTTAACAGAAGCATCATTACAACCAAGCCACAGAAAGATTTCCGTAGCAATCCAGCACAAAAAAGATCAATTTTCATTTTTACCCGCCATTTATTTAAAAAAATATGTAACTACTCAGCGAATTGCTGAGTAGTTACAAAAATATTGTGATATTCAATATATCTACTTTACCCATTAGATTTAGTGTTTTGCCTTTTTCAGCCAATCTTCGTAAAACTGCTCTTCGGGCAAGGGTTTACTAAAATAATAGCCTTGAAAACAAAGACATCCGTTTTCTTTTAAAAACTCTAGCTCCATTTTTGATTCAACACCTTCCGCAACAACATCCAAATTCATGTGTTGGGCTATCGCAATAATGGTGCCGACAAAAATCGCATCGTCTTCATTTTTAGTAATATCTTCAACAAAGGATTTATCAATCTTCAACTGATCCACCGGTAAATGTTTTAGATAACTCAATGATGAATAGCCGGTGCCGAAATCGTCTATCGAAAAGGTATAGCCCAGCTTTTTCAACTGTTTTATTTTATTGATCGCATTGTCAACATCATTCATCAGCAGCCCTTCGGTAAATTCCAACATAACTCTGGTCGGACTTATCCGGTATTGCTTAACAAGTCTGGCGAGTATGTCTATGAAATCATCATGATAAAACTGCCTAGGACTGATATTAATCGCCAAATGAGGTAAATATACCTGCTGTTTATCCCACTGCCTAAGATGAATAAACGCTTGTTCAAGCACCCAAGCGCCTACTGCCTGAATCAACCCGCATTCTTCGGCAATAGGAATAAATTTATCGGGCGGAATAAATCCCTTTTTGGGGTGATTCCAGCGAATAAGGGCTTCGGCCCCGATAAGATTACCCTCATAATCAACCTGCGGCTGGTAATACAAGGACAGCTGTTTTTCATCCAGGGCATGGCGCAGCTCTTTTTCGATCAGCATTCTTTCCATAACGGCTTCTTGCATACTGTCCTGAAAAAACTGCAGCATATTACGGCCGCTGTCTTTAGCACGGTACATTGCGGTACCGGCTTGTTTAAGCAAGTCGTCAGGCAAACCTGAATTCTCCGAGTACATCGCAATGCCGATGCTGGAAGAAATATAAAGTTTATGATTCATGACCGAATAAACTTGGCAAATAGTTTGTTGCAGGTTTTCCGCAATATGTCTGGCTTCATTGCATGCAGACTCTATTTGCTCGCTCAGTTCGGTCAAAATAACCACAAATTCATCGCTGCTGATACGAGCGACCGTATCGCAATCCCTAACGCAGATCTTTAATCGATAGGCAACTTCTACAAGAACCCTGTCCCCCGCTGAATGTCCGAGCGTTTCATTAATATTCTTAAAATGATCGAGATCAATCAACAACAGCGCACCGTTCTTAGCGGATCTTCCTGCAATCGCCAACTCCTGGGTCAAGCGATCGTTTAATAAACGTCGATTGGGTAAGTCTGTTAAAGGATCGTAAAAAGCCAGCCGTTTAATTTCTTCTTCGTCATTTTTTAACTGGCTAATATCACTAAAAATAGCGGCATAGTTACTTATCTCATTGGTTTCGTCATCCCGGATTTCGGTAATAGTCAGCAGTTCGGGATAAATCTCGCCATTTTTGCGCCGGTTCCAGATTTCGCCTTGCCAAAACCCCTGTTTGTTGATGTTTTCCCACATGGCGTAATAAAAATTTTTATCATGCCGTCCCGAACTGATAATGGCGGGGGTTTTGCCGACAACTTCCTGTTCCGTGTAGCCGGTAATCCTGGTGAAGCCTGCATTACAAGTCTGAATGACGACGTATTTATCGGTGGTAATAACCCCTTCCTGGGTGTTATCAATAATCTTTTTCGCCAAACAAAGGCTCTTTAACGATTCCTTTAACGAGGCGTCTCTTTGGGCCAGGGATTCTTTAAGTTCTTCAACATAAGTGCTGCGAAATCCCGCCAATATGTCGCTCAGGTTGATAATGCCGATTAAATTACTTTTATTGTCAACTACGCCAAGGTGCCGGAAACCGTGCTGGAGCATAATTTTCTTGGCTTGATAAAGACTTTCGTGCTCATTAACGGTAACGAGATTCCTGCTTGCATAATCCTCAACAAGCGGATTTAGCATTAAGGACGCCAACGCCTTAACCACATCCCGCTCGGTCAAAATGCCGACTGATTCATCAGGAAACTCGACTCTTATCGCATCCGAGTGAGATGAATGCATAAGCTTGCTCGCTTGAGCCATGCTTTGCGTTGATTGGATAAGCGGCGGACTGGGTTTTAAAACACTGCCTGCCGTTTTTAAAACCAGAAAAAACTCAAAATTGTGCTTTTTAATGACATCGGTTTGAGAAATGATGCCCTGATGTTTGCCATGATCATCAGTCACAACATAATGACGTACACCGTCTTTTTTAAATTTAAGCGAAACTTCCTCTAAGCTGACATTTTCATTAACACAAATAACCGGGCTGCTCATGCCTTCAGAAACAGGCGTGGATCGTGCGTTGGGCGATGAAAAGTCAAA
Source organism: Methylobacter sp. (assembly GCA_004299305.1). Classification (GTDB taxonomy): domain Bacteria; phylum Pseudomonadota; class Gammaproteobacteria; order Methylococcales; family Methylomonadaceae; genus Methylobacter_A. Next base: position 14,325 of record SCPZ01000060.1, on the reverse strand, counting down.
TTTCAATACGTCCCTTTCTGTCCAAATACCGATAATTTCATCGTTTGCCACAATTAAAATAGCGCTACAGTTGCGCTCCGCCATTTTGACCGCCGCATCATGCATCGTCTCATCGGGTAAGCAGGTCAGCAATCTGGTTTGGGTAATATCCTTTATCGAAGTAGCATTAAAATCAAAATTGCTCATGTATCCTCGTTTATATGCGTGTTAGCTGACGAATAATATCATCAAGACGCTGTTAACTAAAATTTAGTCCTACTATAGCACTCAACAATTATAATGACTTGTGGTCAGGCTTCTGATGTTTTATGAAAAAATCATGCCAGTCTTCCTGCCATGCATTTATAATGTTTAATATCAGCAACCTTGCTGGTATCGTTATCCTGCCAACACACCTTATTTATCTTAGTAACCGATCAATTTATGCCGCTTACTGCATCCTGGCTATTGAGGAGTCATTCGAATTGCCTATGAAATATCCCGATCTAACTACTGCTGTCGACTTAGTCCATAGCGTCTCGGCCCTTAGTATCTGTATTATTACCCCCGACTTGCTCGGCCCGGTGCGTAATGGCGGCATCGGCACGGCAAATACCTTTTTGGCCCATGAACTGGCTGAGGCGGGTCATTCCGTATCTATTCTTTTCAGCCAATGCGGGACCACAGCTCGCTCTTCGGAGCCCTGGGTAATCGCCTACAGCCAACGGGGGATAGAGGTGGTCGTAGCGGAAGAATGGACAAAGAAGCGCGGCCAGGTCAAGTTCTTCCCTAACCACCCTTCCCTGGCTATGTCGTATACGGTGTATGAGTGGTTGACTGAGCGTCACTTTGACTTGGTCATTTTGATGGAGTGGCAAGGTCACGGTTTTTATGCTTTGCAGGCCAAACGCGGCGGGCTGCATTTCCATGACACCGCCTTCATCACTCAAATTCATAGCCCCAGCCTGTGGCATGCCATGCACAATGCCGACTTGCCGACCGATCCGATGCAGTCTATCGGCTATTTCATGGAGCGCAAATCCATAGAACTGGCTGACGCCGTGATCAGCCCCAGCGCCTACATGCTTGATTGGGTGCTGCATCATGGTTTCAATCCGCCAGCCTTGTCGTTCGTACAGCCGAATTTGCTGGAGGTAAAAGCGCAACAGACCACCGGACCGAACCAAGCCATAGCGGTAGATGAATTAGTATTCTTTGGGCGACTGGAATACCGCAAGGGCCTGGTGCAGTTTTGCGATACGCTCGATAGACTGGATGGGCTGGTAGAAACGCCTCCCAAGATAACATTTTTAGGCAAGTTTGCCTGGGTGGGCCAAGAACATTCGGCCCTGTATATCGCCCGACGAGCAAAAAACTGGCGCTTCCCGATCAAGATTCTATCGCGTATGGGGCAAGCGGAAGCGCTGGATTATTTATCCGCGCCGGGACGCTTGGCGGTGATGCCGTCGGTGGCTGATAACTCACCCTATACCGTGTATGAATGCCTGACGCTGGGTATTCCGTTCCTGGCGCGGAATGTGGGCGGGGTGGCGGAACTGATTGCCATGGAGGATCAAGCCGCTTGCCTGTTCAATGATAACCCGAACCTCTTGGCGCGCATGATGGCAAAAGTATTGGCTGAAGGAGCCTGCCGACCTCGTCTGGCATTTGATCAGGAAAACAATCGCAAAGCATGGCGGGAAGGCTTGGCGGCATTGGCACAGCAAATCTGTCCGGCAACTCAGCCGAACAAACACGCGAAGGATATGCCATGGGTATCAGTCTGCCTGACCCATTACAATCGGCCAAAACTGCTGCGTCAGGCGGTCGCCTCATTACTGGAGCAGGATTACTCGAACCTCGAAGTCATCCTGGTTGACGACGGCAGTCCAGGCAAGGATGCTGCTAAGCTCTTGCAATCTTTGGAAGCTGAATTCGCCCTCCGTGGCTGGAAAATTTTACGCCTGGAAAATGGCTATCTCGGCAAAGCGCGCAACACTGCGGTACGCTCGGCGCGAGGCGAGTTTTTACTGTTCATGGATGACGACAACGTCGCCCGCCCCACTATGGTCAGCCGTTTCATACAGGCGGCGTTGTCGTCCGGCGCGGATTTGGTGACAACGGTATTCGAGGTGTTTTCCGGCGAAAAGAAACCGACTGCCAAGACACCGATAGTCGAACGCTTTTTGCCGGTGGGAGATATTGTGTCATTCTCAGTCGTGGCGAATGCAATCGGCGATGCCAATTCGCTGATCCGGCGCTCGCTTTTTGAAAAACTGGGCGGTTTTTCCGAGGACTACGGCCTGGGACATGAGGATTTTGAGTTATATCTGCGCGCCGTACTGACCGGGGCCAAGACCTCTGTAATACCGGAACCGTTATTTTGGTATCGTCGAAACGGCGAATCGATGTTGAGCGCTACCCATGCGGCGGCGAACCGGATGCGCAGTTTTCAACCTTACCTTGATCACTTATCGGCGCCATTGGCAGAGTTGGCGGTGTTGGCTCATGGCTTGGCGACGGAGCTGATACCGCAACCGGTTTCGGAGACGGATCGGCAATGTTTGGCAATTGGCGGCCCTGATGCGCCGGAGACCGTGGCGGCAGTGATTAATACACTGAAATTAATGGGCCATGAAGCCATAGCCCAAACGATACTGGACGATATGTCACGACCCAATGTGGACGGATATATGGAAGGCGCTTCTAGCGGCGCTTTGGCGACATCGGTTATATCGGCGGCAAAGCAAGGCGATGTAAAACAACTGCGTAAGTTGCTTGCCGGATCGGGCAAGTCTTCTTCTGCAAAAGGGGCTATAGCGGGCGCATGTTTCACGACCTTGGCAGCCATTGATGGACAGGCTGTAAATGCCGACATTGTAGAATTACTTGCCTTGCGTTTGGTGCGCGCAATGCCTGATAGCTCCGAGGCTCTTCTGACGGCATCCAAGCACTTGTTGGCGGCGGGTTGCGCATCGGCGGGTCTGGAAAACTTATTCGCCGCCTTATCATTGGCCGATGCCGATTACCTCCGTTTGCGTCCTGACGTGGCGGTCGCTGTAGAGCGTAAACAATTTTCCTGCGGTTTTGAACATTACTACCATCATGGTCGGGAAGAAGGTATTCCATGGACGGGAAATCGAGGATTCATGGCCCTATGGCCGCAATTGGTCAAGGTAGTTAATGCGGGCGCCTTGCCTGAGTTGACAGCAGAAACCCAAAGCCTGCTGGTGCTGGCGCTTAAGGCGTTTAAACCACAGGCGATATAAGGCGATTTCCTGCGAAAAATATACCCACCTGACTGGTCTTTTTGTCCGTCTTCTGCGTTGTAAAAATGGTTGCATAGCTCGCTATGCGCCCATTTTTACGCATTGAATACGAACAAAAATCCTGCGCCATTTGGGTATATTTATTCTTGGCAATTGCCTAATAGTGCTTGAAGTCATACACGATGCAGGGGGAATCTGGCTCAAATATTCGTGGCGCTAAGCTAACTCGCAATAAATAAAAACCGCTGTAGTGGTTTATTTTTGCAAGTTAGCTAACGAAAGCACCGCCATATTACGCACTTCCCCCTTAAAATCGCCACGTATCAATTGTTTCGAACGATCCAGCAAGTAATTTTGCGCTCTCGAACTAAAACGGATCGTTTGAGTGTCGCGTAAAGCAAGTAATATTTTCGCTTGCAACTCATCCAAAACAGGACGCACGTCATGCGCTAAATCGGGAGCCTTTGCAAAAGGCGGCAAAGCCTCCCCTCGCCATTGTTCATGCAAACGTCGTTGATATAGCTTGTTGGCATTCATTTGTCCTTGAAAAAAATCAACCGCCACGTTGGGAGCTATGCCCAATAAAATAGAATGCTGTTGCACACTGGCAAGAATTTGCGCCTCGCGCACTTTATCATCAATCGGCGCACCGCTATTCCACTTCGCCATTGCCACCTTGGGCGCAAGAGCCAGACGCTCATCCATTAAAATCAGCAAGTTGTCTATTTTAGTCATATCGGTATCCATTAAAGAGACGGACATGCACTGACAAGCGGCTAACGGCATTATAAAAACATACAGGATGATTGCTCGCCGTAAAGCGGTCATCAAGGCATTACACTGTTCTCGCATTTTATTTTCAATTTCCGGTGAATAAGGAGTCAAAGTTTCACAGCTTTGAGGACATATTTTAGCTCGACAAACTCTAACGCATTACAGATGATTTGTTGGCTACCCACTTAAAACGGGACAAAAATATTATTCATCACACAAAGACACGAAGAACACGAAGTTTATTTCTTCGTGTCTTTGTGTCTTTGTGTGATGAGTTTTTTGCTGTTTGTGATTACCAGTCATTTTTCATTGGCAGTACTTGTCCCGGCTTAAGTGGGTAGTCGATTTGTTTAATTTCTCGAGCTGTACGATTAATTTAAATAATATCTCTACATTACAGGCTAGCGTAGAGCAACTCATGAGCCGTGTTATTAGAAGAAAAATGCTATACTTACCGCGTTAAAAGCTCCCGATACATCGACCCTTTTGGGAGCTAGCCTGAGATACTGGGGAAATCGCGTAAAGCTCAGCAAGCTGTATATAAACGAATTTTTCAAAACTCTCCTGTGCTTTACCTTAACCGGCAAGTCCAAAAATGCACACACGAGGTCCACTTATGACAGAACTACCACACACCTCACGCACCATCCTGCTGGTGGATGAAGAAATTAATATCACTAATGCGCTTAAACGGACTTTGCGACGTGATGGCTATACCGTTCTGACCACCAATAGCGCCGAAGAAGGGCTCGCCTTATTGGCACAGAACGAAGTAGGCGTCATCATTTCCGGTCAACGGATGCCGCACATGAGTGGCCTGGAATTTCTACACCAGGTTAAACAGCTCTACCCAAAAACACTACGTATTGTGTTGTCCGGTTACACCGAGCTTGAATCGATCACCAAAACCATTAACGAAGGCGCAATTTACAAGTTTTTAACCAAACCTTGGGACGATGACTTACTTCGGGATAACATTCGCGAAGCATTTCAGTACTATGACATGGAGCAGGAAAATTTACGTTTAACCAGGGAACTTCAATCCGCCTATAACGAACTTTCCATACTCAATCAAAATCTTGAACAAAAAGTAGCCGATAAAACCCGTGAAATTGTCCACAGCATTAACTTATTACAAATTTCACAAGAAATTCTTGAGCATTTACCGGTAGGCATTATTGGCATTGACGAACAGAATATGATAGTAGCCTCCAACCGATGCAGCGACGCACTATTCCGCCAAGCTCCCGGCGCCTGTTTAATTGGCCTTATGGCGGGCGATGTTTTACCCGAAGCGCTGTTACAATTATTGCCTAGCCTCTATTCCGGCGATCTTACCCAGCTTGATGGCGGAATCATAAGCCTGAGCGAAGGTGTTTTTGTCCATGTACTCATGAATACAATGGGAGACATCAGCCAATCGAAAGGAATCATTATTGTATTGTCGCCATTAACAGAGAGCTGCAATGCCCAGCTTTAAAAATAAATTTGCCTGTTTGGCGAATTTGCCGCCAGTCTCGGTGTTGCTTATGGAAGCCTTACAGCAGATTGACGGCAAACAAGACCTGACCACCCTGGTCGATAAAATCAGCTTGGATCCGTCCATCACTGTACGCATTTTACGCATTGTCAATTCGCCTTTTTACGGCATGTCCAGGGAAATAGGTTCTTTACGCGAAGCTATCGTATTACTGGGTTTTAACCGGATAAGAGATATATTAGTTAGCATCTGTTTTTCAAAAATAATGCCCGCTTCACATAAAGATTTTGATTATCGCCATCTCTGGCATCACAGTATGGCCGTTGCCGAATGTACCCGGCAACTTGCAGGTTTATCCGGCAACAGCCTTGACTTTGCCTTCACCGCAGGATTATTACATGACATTGGGCGTCTGCTGATAGTTGTACTTTTCCCTGATGAATTCAGCCGACTTGTTAAGGTGTCTGCAAATTTCGGCATAGAAACAGAACAAGAACTGCTAGGTTTTGATCATGCGACTATAGGCGGTAAAGCGGCTCAATACTGGAACCTTCCGCAAGAGATTCAAGAGGCCATTGAGCTACACGAAACACCGCCTGAACCCGGTTCAGTCAAGTCGCTCGGATTGCTGGTTTATATCGCCAATTTATTGATTGTCAAAATCGAACAAGCCGATGAATCCGATTGGGATAAATACGCCCCCATTTGCACCGCACTTGCCATACTCAACATTTCCATCGAGCAAGCCGTTCATTGTGCTAACAGCGGACTACAGTTTGCCAACCAAATCCTTAGCCTAAGTTAAAACCGGGGTAAAACTACTCAGGGCTAATTTTACAATAGAACACGGATGACACGGATTAGACTGATTAAACGCGGATAAAACTAACGAATGGGTATTCATCGACTCTTTAAAATCCGTGTCATCCGTGTCATCCGTGTTCCATTTTTTATCTGCTGAGCAGTTACAAACTGGGAAGAATATAGCCTTAAGGATTGTGCCATAATACCCACCATCCTTATTAAATTTCTTGCAAACGACATGGCCATTTTGAATTGGAATGATCAACTGGTGCTCGGCATAGAGTCCGTTGATAAACAGCATCAACATCTTATCGATTTAGCCAACCAATTGGACGAAGCGGTCGCCGTCGGCACTGACCGTGACACCATCATCAACATTGTAAATAGCTTAGTCGATTATACGGTGTACCACTTTCAGCATGAAGAGCAATTGATGTCGGCTGCAAAGTTTAATCCAACGATATATGCCGTACATGAAGCGGAGCATAAAGAATTCGTGGCAAAAATGCTCTCGGTCCAACGCGAAGTCCAGGCCGATATTAATGCGCTTTCGGAGGACTTGATGGACTACCTGGTCAACTGGCTTTGCCATCATATTCTCAGCACCGATAAACGAATGGCGCTCAGCCTTATTAATAATATTGATGCTGAGAAAATCCGTATCGATAAACACGAACACGATGAAATTATGCAGAGTAATCTGTACGCGGCTTTATGCGAGAGTGAAAGCCGCTTTAAGGAGTTAGCCGAAAATATTTCCGCATTAATCTGGATTACCAACGCTAAGAATATGCCGATATTTTGCAATCATTTTTGGTTTGCCCTTTTTAATTTACCGCCCAAAATACCCAGCCGTGAACAATGGTTAAACGCGATACATCCTGAGGACAGGGACAAAGTGACCCAAACCTATACCCGAGCCGCTGAAGAACGCAGTAAGTTCAAAATTGAATACCGCTTGCAAAGAGCCGACGGCAAAATCACCTGGATCTATGAAACAGCAGCTCCCAGGCTGCGGAAAAACGGGAGCTTTGCCGGCTTAATGGGGTGCGGCATGGACATTACTTCGCAAAAACAAGCCGAAACGGTGCTCGCTCGCAGCAATGCACAATTGGAAGAAGAAGTTAAAAAACGCACCCAAGAGCTTATCGAAATTAATCAAACCCTGGAACTTGAAAAAAACCAACAGTTGCTACTGAACAGCCAATTAAAAGAAGCGCAGGCACACCTGCTGCAATCGGAGAAAATGGCGTCCATCGGCCAATTGGCTGCAGGCGTTGCTCATGAAATCAATAATCCCATCGGCTATATCAACTCCAACCTGACCACCTTAAAAAATTATATCGATAATTTACTGGCGCTGGTCGCGATTTACGAAGCAGCTGAAGTAACAACCGCTAATACCGAGCAACTCGCACAGATTCAAGCCTTTAAACAAAACATAGATTTGAAATTTCTGAGAACCGATGTGCTCGATTTATTGGAGGAATCTCATGAAGGCGCCACACGGGTGAAGCAAATTGTCCAGGATCTTAAAGACTTCTCTCATCTTGGTAGCGGTGATAATGACTGGCAATGGACGGATTTGCACGCCGGACTTGAAAGTACGCTCAATATTATTAACGGTGAACTTAAATACAAAGCAAGAATTGTCAAAGACTTTGGCGACCTGCCTGAAGTAAGGTGTTTGCCGCATCAGCTGAATCAAGTGTTTATGAATTTGCTGATCAATGCGGCGCACGCTATTGAAAGCGAAGGCATTATCACCTTACGTACCGGAACGGAAAATGATCATGTATGGATTGAAATCAGCGATACCGGTAAGGGCATAGCCCCTGAGTACCTGAGTAAAATATTCGACCCTTTTTTTACTACCCGGCAGGTAGGTAAAGGCACTGGATTAGGGCTTTCGGTTTCCTATACCATTATCAAAAAACATCAGGGTGAAATTCAACTCACTAGCCAACCAGGTCAGGGAACAACATTTCGAATTATCCTGCCTATTAACGGCGCGGCTATTGAAAATATTTAAAATGGCAGTCATGCCGATTGAAATGGAGCTGGAGAATTATGCTGCCTGAATTTGCAAGTGTTAATAATGACAAACCTGCCGTGATTTTGTTTGTCGATGATGAAAGGAATGTGCTTAAAGCTTTGCACCGCCTATTTCATAATGAACCTTATGTCCCCTACTTTGCCTCAAGCGGCGCAGAAGGCCTGGAGATATTGCGACAACATCCTATTGACCTGATTATTTCCGATATGCGTATGCCGGAAATGAGCGGTGCGGAATTTTTAAGCCAGGCTTTTATGCAATGGCCGGAAACCATCCGTATTTTACTGACCGGCTATGCCGATTTGCAATCAACGATCGATGCCGTTAATAAAGGCCGTATTTACAATTATTGCAATAAACCCTGGGATGACGCGGAACTTAAATTGCTGGTTCGCAACGCGCTGGAACAAAAGCGCCTACGCGAGGAACGGGATCGTTTATCGGATATTGTTCGCCAGCAAAATAAAGAACTAAAAGAACTCAATGAACATCTGGAAGAGAAAGTCGAGCAACGCACCGAACAGCTCAACAATGCCATGCAGCATCTTGACCGGGCAAACAAAAATTTAGAAAAACAATATATCGATTCCATCAAGGCATTCTCACGCATTATTGAAATGCGTCCCGGCATTAAAAGCGGACAGTCAAAATATATCGCCGAAAAAGCCTTGTTGGTGGCGCGCGAACTGGATATGACTCCTGATGAGAAGAAAAATATTTTTTATGCCGGATTGCTGGTTCAAATCGGCAAGATGAGTTTGCCGGATAGCTTGCTGGCAGTGCCTTATTACAAAATACCTGTCGCCGATAAACAGCGTTATCTAAAACATGCGGTAGAAGGCGAAGCTTTATTGAAGGGATTGACGCAGTTAAGAGGGGCTTCTGTTTTAATCCGTCATCAATACGAACGTTATGACGGCTCAGGCTTTCCCGACGGCCTGGCTAAACAAAACATTCCACAGGGCTCCCGTATTCTCAGTGTCGTCAGTGATTATATCGCCTATCTTGAAGGTTCAATAACAGGTGAAATTATGTCCGTCAACACCGCAATCAGCCAACTAATGATGCGGAAAGAAAGCTATTACGATCCTGAGATTATCGATGCTTTTGTTAAAGCGATCAAAGAAGATATACCCGTTGAAGCCGATGAAGAGGAACGCCCGATAATTACAAAATCATGGAAAACCAGCAAATTATCTACCACATCGAAAAATGCCGCCCTAGAACGCCCGATTCTTGAAATCTCTTATATACAACTGCAAGTCGGCATGGAAATAGACTCGGTCTATTTTGGTGATAAGCCTTATGTTAAAAACTGTTTTGTAGATAGAAAACTAATTAAAAACATCAACGCATTAAGAGAAAACTCAGGAAAAATTCCCGTTATTAAAATCGTTATGGGCATGAAGTAATTTTTAAAGTAGTTTTCCCGCCTGCATCGTTGCCCGATGTAGGCGTCACGCTTGGTAGTGCAGGAATTAAAATAACCCCTTAAATACCCCAGATAATGAAAGACAAAGTCACTAAATATATCGAACAATTCAAGAATAGCACGCAGCATCTTGACCCGGCGGATGAACAGCTAAAAAAACTGGATATTGATTTCGTCCGGAAACTCTCACGTATCATTGAAATGCACCCCGGCATTAAAAACGGACAGGCAAAATATATCGCTGAAAAAGCCTTGCCGATTGCGGGTTGTTTTGACATGAATGCAGAAGAAAAAGTAGATATTCTCTATGCCGGACTGCTGATGCAAATCGGCAAGATCACTTTGCCGGATAGATTGCTGACCAAGCCTTTTTATTCAATGTCTACGGTCGACAAATACCGCTATTTAGGACATGCGGTAGAAGGTGAAGCTTTATTGCATGGACTGGCACAGTTTGAAGGCGCCGCTACTTTAATCCGGCATCAATACGAACGCTATGACGGCCAAGGCTTTCCCGACGGCCTGAGTAAAGACAATATTCCGTTAGGATCCCGTATTCTCAGTGTGGTCAGTGACTATATCACGTATCTTGACGGCTCGATGACCGGTAAAGTCATGTACGCCGACGGCGCACTCAGTCAATTAATGATTCGGAAAGAAAGCTATTATGATCCCGATATTGTCGACATTTTCGTCAATGTGCTCAAAGGTGCAAGCGCTGAAGAACTCAAAGCCGCCTTCGCTAAATCGAAACTACTTGCAGTGGCGACGGAGCGATGGCGAAAAGGCCTCGTGCTTAATTCACGAAAGGCTACCGTCCGCCCGTCCTCCACGATTGTTGAAATTGCATTGCCGCAACTGAAACTCGATATGAGAGTGGACAGCATCTATTTTGGAAGCGAGCTTTATATTAGAAATTGTATTGTCGATCAATCAATTATTGATAACGTCACCGAATTACAAAAAAGCAGCGGTCAAAACCCCATCATTAAAATTTGCCTGAACGCGAAATAAGTGTATCGGGTGCGCTGTTCCAAAAAATGTCATTTATTTTTACCATGAAGGACTTGAAGATAAAGGCTTCCAATTTAAAGCGGGACGATTTTACAGATAACATCCCTTCAAGGGATGTTATCTGTCCCGGCTTAAGTTGGCAGCCAAGATAATGTACTGTGTCAGCCCCTATAATCACTTACACGCCTTACACTCAGCGCCCTACGATTTCTACACAGGAACGTGGCAACAAGGAAATATTATGAGACACCCTGAATTCCCCTTAATCGACGGATTGGTTTATCTTAACCATGCCGCCGTAGCCCCCTGGCCTAAAAGAACCAGTACAGCGGTAATCAATTTTGCCGACCAAAACACCCGCTACGGCTCGCACTTTTACCTGGATTGGCTGAACAAGGAAGCTGAACTGCGCGTCCAACTGCAAACTTTATTGAACGCCCCCTCCCCTGACGATATTGCCCTGGTTAAAAACACCTCGGAAGCCTTGTCCTTTGTCGCCTACGGTTTAGCATGGCAGGTCGGCGACAATATTGTGTCCAGCAATGAGGAATTCCCCTCCAACAGATTGCCCTGGGAATCATTGGCCGATCAAGGCGTGGAATTTCGCCAAGCTGATCTACACAGTGCCGATACGCCTGAGGATGCATTATTTGCGCTGGTAGACAGTCATACCCGCTTATTAACTATCAGTTCCATACAATTTTCCTCTGGATTGCGCTTGGATTTGGAAAGAATAGGCGAATTCTGCAAACGGCGCGGCATTTTATTTTGTATCGATGCGATTCAGAGCCTGGGTGCTGTACAGTTTGACGTGCAGGCTTATCAAGCGGATTTTGTCATGGCCGATGGGCATAAGTGGATGTTCGGCCCTGAAGGCTTAGGCGTTTTCTACACCACGCCCGAAGCCAGAGCCAAGCTAAAGCTAAGCCAGTACGGCTGGCACATGATGAAAGACACCCATAATTATGAAAATAAGCCATGGGAAGTCCATCCAACCGCCCGCCGTTTTGAATGCGGCAGTCCCAACATGTTGGGCATCCATGCTTTTTCCGCCAGCTTGTCTTTATTGCTGGAAACGGACATGACCGTAGTCGAAGCGCTGGTTATTGAAAAATCGGACTATTTAAAAGAAGCCATTGATAAAAACGGGCAGGCAATTTTATTGTCGGCAAAGCAACATCGACTGAAATCCGGTATTGTTGTTTTTAAACACCGGACAGCGTCAAACGAGGTATTGTATAAATATTTACAGGAAAACGGCGTGGTTTGCGCCTTGCGTGGCGGCGGCATACGCTTTTCGGCGCATTTTTACAACACAGTCGAAGAACTTGACCGGGCGCTTGAATTGATTGCGTCGTTCCCCGGATATTGAATCGAATAGGAACTCATCCTAGAAAAATCATTTCGTCCAGTAGAGTAGGGAGCAGGCTTTCGCCTGTTCCCTACTCTACTGGATAAACTGTAGTTTTTAGGTTGATAAATGGTCCCCAGCGGTTTTGTATCCCCTCCTCTGTCTACGCAATATCGGCAAACTGTTCGCTAATCATATAAAACTCAGCTTCATTATTTAAAAAGGCGGCAACAATGTCCGGGTCGAAATGGGTACCGTTGCCTTCGGCTATGAGAGACTTGGCTTGCTCACGCGGAAACGGCAGCTTGTAAATGCGTCGACAGGTAAGAGCGTCGTAAACATCGACTAATGCCAAAATTCGCGCCACCAGCGGGATAGATTCACCCTGTAAGCCGCACGGATAGCCGCTGCCATTCCATTTTTCGTGATGGCAGTAAGCGACATCCATACCGCATTTAATAAAACTTTGTGACGGGTACTGGTCATAGACCATGCGTAGCGTATCGCCGCCAATCCGGGTATGGGTTTTCATGATTTCAAACTCATCCGGAGTCAATCGACCGGGTTTTTTCAAAATGGCATCGGGAATACCGACCTTGCCAATATCATGCAGCGGCGAGGAGCGTACCAAATCTTCGGTGAATTCCGGGGTGATAATGTCGCGATATTTGTCGGTTTTCGCCAGGAACTGACAGATCAGCGCACAGTGTTTTTTCAGGCGCAGCAAATGCGCGCCGGTTTCCGGATCGCGATACTCAGATAACTTGGCCAGCGCGGTAATGATGGCATCTTGTGCATCGTCGAAAGCTTCGCGATGCCAGTGGCTTTGCAGCGCGGTGGCGGTGACGTCGGCCATGCCGGTTAACGCTTCCAACGTGTCGATTCCAAGCTTGGCATTATCTCCGGCCAGATTGAGTAATCCCAACACGCCCTGTTTGCTCTGTAGCGGAACGGACATGAACGGTTGACCACGAAACAGCGATTTATCAAAGGCGTTAAGTGTCGGTTCGGCCAAAGCACTGTGTTGCCAGATATGTTTATCGGTTAATGTTTTGGCAACCACCCCGTCCGGACAACTTTTGGCATTAAATGCCGTCAGTTCTGTGCCAGGTGGATAGTGGCAGGTAAACTGCCCATCCAGTTGCGGGCTGAGCCATAAAGTGATGTCATGTAGATTGGTCAATTCGCTGACAGCATTAATCAACGCATTAATAATGGCTTGCGAGTTGCTCATTTGCGTCATATTGGCAACATAACAGTATTGCAATTGTAAGGCGCGGGTTTTTTGCGCGACCAGAGCTTCCAGTTGGTTGTTCAGCTGATTAAGTTGCTGATTGGCCTGTTGTAACTGCGCTTGCAACAATTGCTCGGACATCCGCAGCCGGTATTGTTCCAGGCCGTCGGTCAGTGTTTCCAGCAATATTTCCTTGGCACAGGGTTTATTGAGAAAGCGGGAAATGTGTGCATTGTGCAAAGCGTTGACGGCCACATCCAGCTCGGCGCGGCCAGTGAGCATCACCAGTACGGTATGAGGATGACGCTGATATACAACATTCAGAAAGGCAATGCCGTCCATGCCCGGCATATTGTAATCCGACACCACCACCGCAAACGGCCCATCGCTGGTCAATATCGCCAACGCCGCTTCGCCGCTTTCGGCGACAGTGATGTCAAGCTCCCTCCGCAGTTGGCGCTTTACCCCCTCCAGCAACAGAACTTCGTCATCAACAAACAGGATTTTTTGGCTGATGCCGGAAGATGATACAGTCATGTACGCTCCAAAGCTTTGGTAATACGGGATAAGTTGAGTTCAAACAGAGAAATATCATCGTTTATCATCGGCGCAGAAGATTTTATCGCAGGTTTTATCGGTTATTGTGGATTTTTGTAACTACTCAGCAGTAAAAACAAAACGCCACAGATTCACAGATTAAACTTATGAAATATTAACAAAAAGAATCATTTTATAAGCGGTGAATCTATGGCTACCCCATACGCGCCAACTTAAGGAAAAACATCGTCATTCCGGCAGGGATTACCGGACCCGTTAGAGCGCGTAGCGAATCCAGCAGCCAGGGAGGGCACACTTTACAAGCACATCCATGTGTTCTGGATGTCGGCAATCCCTGCGACATGACGGCTTTTTCTATTAATCAACATATTATA
>SCPZ01000059.1 GCA_004299305.1 Methylobacter sp. | reverse complement strand
GATAAAACTCTAAGTCATTAGAATTGTTAAAAATCCGTTTAAATCCGTCCAATCAGTGTCATCCGTGTGCTATTTTTTAGCTGTTGAAGTTGCGTATTTTATTTATTGCGAGTTGCCTAACAAAATGACAAGTTTTGATGTTCGATGACACAAATCTGTAATCATCTCCAACAACACCGCTATATGGGTTTATTCGCTGAGTTTTTTACTGCTCAGAGAAAATGATTTTTTTGCGCCGAAAAAACCTGTCAAGATTTCTTTTGATCTTGTAATAAAAATAATTGGGGCCGAGTAGTTACGGTTTTTATTGAAAAACACCGCTTAATCTCCTATCCTCCCTGCTGAGGTTTTGACCGGAGGTTGAAACCTTTGCTCACTATGCTCTTAAACTACTCCCATTGGAGATTGTATGAAGATTGGTATACCTAAAGAGATTCACCCAGGTGAAAAACGTGTAGCCACTACGCCTGAGGCCGCAGAACAAATTATAAAACTGGGTTTTTCCGTCCTGGTCGAAAGCGGCGCAGGGCTTAACGCTAATATTTCCGATGAAGCCTACAAAGAAGTAGGTGTTGAAATCGTTGACAATGCCAAGACGCTGTGGAAATCAGCCGACATCGTCATGAAAGTTCGCGCACCCGAGCAGCACCCCGAGCTGGCGATGGACGAAATCGACATGTTGTCCGAAGGCGGCCGTTTAATCAGTTTTATCTGGCCTGCCCAAAATGAACAATTAATGCAGAAACTGGCGGCTAAAAATGCCACGGTATTGGCTATGGACAGCGTGCCGCGTATGTCCAGGGCGCAAAAGCTCGATGCCTTGAGTTCTATGGCGAATATTGCCGGATATCGGGCCGTTATTGAAGCCGCCCAGCATTTTGGCCGGTTTTTTACCGGACAGATTACCGCCGCCGGTAAAATCCCGCCTGCTAAGGTATTGGTGATAGGCGCCGGTGTTGCAGGTCTTGCCGCCATCGGTACCGCAAAAAGCATGGGCGCTATCGTCCGGGCTTTCGATACCCGGCCTGAAGTTAAAGAACAAATAGAAAGCATGGATGCCGAGTTTTTAATGCTGGACTTTGAAGAAGAAGGCTCCGGCACCGGCGGTTACGCTAAAACCATGTCCAAGGAATTCATCGAAGCTGAAATGGCCTTGTTTGCCAGACAGGCGATGGAAGTGGACATCATCATCACCACTGCGCTGATTCCCGGCAAACCCGCACCCAAGCTGATCACCGAAGGCATGGTTGAATCGATGAAGCCGGGCAGTATTATTGTCGACCTGGCTGCTGAACAAGGCGGCAATTGCGCGTTGACCGAGAAAGACCAAGTTGTGGTACAGCATGGCGTGACCATTATCGGCTACAGCAACTTACCCAGCCGTTTGGCTAATCAATCGAGCCAGCTTTACGCGACTAACCTCAGACACTTGTTGACGGAACTTTGTCCTGAAAAGAACGGCGAGATCAACGTCAATATGGAAGACGAGGTGATACGCGGCACTACGGTGATTAAAGAAGGCAAAATCACTTGGCCGCCGCCACCGCCCAAACTCTCCGCCTCTCCAGCCCCGCAAACCGAAGCGCCCGCTTATGCTTCAGTACAAGAACAAAAAAAATCAATCATTCCCGACTCAATTAAACAATTTATACCCTTAGTTATTGTCGGCTTGGCTTTGTTCGGCATCGGTTCGGTCGCCCCTGCCTCGTTCATGTCGCACTTTACCGTGTTTGTGCTGGCCTGTTTCATCGGTTATCAGGTGATATGGAATGTGACCGCATCGCTGCATACCCCATTAATGAGTGTGACCAATGCCATTAGCGGGATTATTGTGATAGGCGCGTTGGTGCAGGTTTCCTCGCCAACCTTAAATATCAGCATCCTTGCCGGATTGGCGATACTCATTGCGTCTATCAATATTGTCGGTGGCTTTTTAGTCACTCGCCGTATGTTAGAAATGTTCAGAAAATAACAGGAGAATATGATGTCCCATAGTTTAGTCACGATGTCTTACATCGTCGCCACCATTCTGTTCATTTTTAGCCTGAGTGGGTTAAGTAACCAGGAAACCGCTCGCCGAGGCAATTATTTCGGCATGTTAGGCATGGCGATTGCGATTATTGCTACCGCATTAAGCGCCTCGGTTAGCTCATACGCTATCTTGATCGTCGCCTTGTTAATCGGCGGCGCTATCGGCGCCAGGGCCGCATTAAAAGTCGAAATGACTCAAATGCCGGAGTTGGTCGCCATCATGCATAGCTTGGTCGGTATGGCTGCTGTGCTGGTCGGTTATGCCAATTTTATGGACACTTCCGCAACACTTACCGGCGTGGAAAAAACCATCCATGAAGTGGAAATCTACATCGGCATCCTGATCGGGGCGGTTACGTTTTCAGGTTCGGTGATTGCTTTTGGCAAACTCAGCGAACGCATCAGCGGCAAGCCGATGTTATTGCCGGGTCGTCATTGGTTTAATTTAGGTCTGTTGGTTGGCGCTATTGTTTTGGGCGGGATGTTTTTACAACAAACCGAAACCGGCGGCGGCTCCATCCCCTTATGGATCATGACCGGGATTGCCCTGGTGTTCGGCGTCCACATGGTTATGGCTATCGGCGGCGCTGATATGCCGGTGGTAGTGTCTATGCTGAACAGTTACTCAGGATGGGCGGCGGCGGCAACCGGCTTTATGTTAAGCAACGACTTGTTGATTGTGACCGGCGCATTGGTCGGCAGCAGCGGGGCGATCTTGAGTTACATCATGTGCCGCGCGATGAATCGCAACTTTATCAGCGTGATTGCCGGCGGTTTTGGCACCGGTTCAGGCGGCGAAGCTGCGGTAATTGAAGGCGAAGTCACGCCGATCAGCGCCGATGAAACCGCACAATTATTGCTGGACGCAAAAAACATCATGATCATTCCAGGCTACGGCATGGCGGTTGCGCAAGCCCAGCATACGGTTAACGAGATCACCAAGCTGTTGCGCGATAAAGGCAAGAAAGTCGGTTTCGGCATCCACCCGGTTGCGGGAAGAATGCCCGGCCACATGAACGTGCTGTTAGCCGAAGCCAAAGTGCCTTACGACATCGTTTATGAAATGGACGAGGTCAATGAAGATTGGGCTCATGTTGACGTATCGATAGTGATAGGTGCGAATGACATCGTCAATCCATCGGCATTGGACGATCCGAACAGCCCGATTGCCGGGATGCCGGTACTGGAATGCTGGAAAGGCGAAACCACTATCGTACTGAAACGCAGCATGGCCTCAGGCTATGCCGGTGTGGGTAACCCCTTATTTGTACTGGAAAACACCCGTATGTTGTTTGGCGATGCCAATACGACCATGCAGGCGGTGTTGAAAGCGTTGAAGGGTTAGTATTTAAAAGAGTTGTGTTGAGGGGCGCTTTTGCGCCCCTCAATATTTTTGTGGTGCTATTTATGTGTGTTGATGTCGACGTACTGTGCGTAGGGCACGCCTCTTACGATTTAATTTTTTCGGTAAGTCATCATCCAGACGCCGATGAAAAAACAGTTGCCGACAGCCTGCTTAGTTGCGGTGGCGGTCCCGCCGCCAATGCCGCGGTTTGCGTTTCCCGCTTGGGTTTAACATCGGCATTTGCCGGTTACTTGGGACGCGATCTTTACGGCGATAAACATTTTCAGGAACTCAATGATTACCGCGTCAACACGCAGTTAATCATGCGCGGCGATTCTCCTACGCCGTTATCGACCCTATTGGTCAAACCCGACGGCAAACGTTGCTTAATCAATTACAAGGGCGATACCCAGGCATTACCTGCCGATGCCTTGGATTTCAGCGATGTTCACGCGAAGGTTATGTTATTTGACGGGCATGAACCCTTTATCTCATTGCCGCTGGCCCAAAAGGCCAGGCAAACCAAGATCCCAACGCTATTGGATGCCGGTTCCGTACATGAAGGAACTTTGGCGTTGATGAACCAGGTCGATTACCTGGTTTGTTCGGAAAAATTTGCAGGCCAGTATGCAGGTGATGAACACAAAGCCTTAAGCCGACTCGCTGAATTTGCGCCCGCTGTGGTTATTACGCTGGGTGAGCGGGGGCTGATTTGGCGGCGCGGTAATGAGCAAGGCGAACTGCCTGCTTATCCTATTGCCGCTATTGATACTACCGGCGCAGGTGATGCTTTTCATGGCGCTTTTGCCGCCGCACTGGCAGCCGGTATGGATTGGCAAACGCTGCTTCGCTATGCCAGTGCTGCTGGCGCTTTGTGCTGTACGCGTATGGGAGCGCGTTTAGGGCTGCCTGATCGGAAAGAGCATGGCCTGCTGTTTAACCAAGCTCTATAGATTATTGAATTTCCAGGCAAACCGGATTGTTTTGCCGGACGGTAAATAGGAGCTATGCCGACACGTCGATTTTGGTTCCCCGATGCTCTTTATTACCATTTTGGGTGTCCTGGTTTTTTTGCAACAATTCAGCCTGTGCTTGTGCAGCCATTGCCGTTGCACTTGCAGCGGCTTGTATATCCGGGCCGGAGGGTTGGGCCGGAGCCAGGGCGGCTCTCCTGATCGTGTCGGCTTTCCGTAATGTTGCGGCCGGGTCGCCTGGAATTGCAGAGGTATCTATGCTGACTTCGCCGCCAATTGCATACTGGATTCCGTCGGGGCCTTGCTGATAATTAAAACTGGCGCCGCCTTTGGCAATGCTGCCGGCGGCAGCCAAGTGCGCCGCTTCATGCGCCCTGACTTCGGCGTCTCTTTGTTTAAGTTCGCTAACGATCTTTAGGTCGGACGCGGAGAGTCCCCCGGTTTTTTTAGTGTCCGTTGCTTTGGCATCGGCAGGTTTTAAAGCCGGGTCTTGTTTAGCTTCCTTGTCCAGTTCATTTGTTGGAGCAACCGACTGCCTCTGAGAGTAATCAGTTTGCCAAGTCGCGAGTCTGTTGCTGGATATGGAAGAAATCATGACGCACCTTCACATCAGATGATGTATTTTTAAAGTCTAATGAACTATTAATCAATAGTCTATGGATAAGGTCAAATTTTGAGAAATTAACGTATAATGCCCTAATTTATCCGGCTGTCTTTGATGTCAACCCCCGATCTTATCAAGCAACTCACCCATCAGTTACCTCACTGTCTTAACCAGGACAGGCACGTATTAAAGCGGCAATTGGATCGCTGTCGCAGCAAAAAATCAGTAGAAGAATTGAACGCATTGGCAAGCCGTATTGAACGATCGGTCGCCGCCAGGAACAAGCGTCTCGCCAGTATTCCGGTGCTGACCTTCCCCGATTTGCCGGTTACCGGCAAAAAGGATGACATCGCCAAGCTGATACAGGACAATCAGGTGGTGATTGTTTGCGGCGAAACCGGCTCCGGAAAAACCACGCAATTGCCCAAAATTTGCCTGTCGATAGGCCGGGGAGCTTCCGGGTTTATCGGTCACACCCAGCCCAGGCGTATTGCCGCCCGCACCGTCGCCGACCGCATTGCCGAAGAACTCGGCGAAACTATCGGCAAATCGGTCGGTTATAAAATCCGTTTTAACGACAAAACCCACGCCGAGTCGTTGGTTAAACTGATGACCGACGGTATCTTGCTGGCCGAGTCGCAAAACGATCCTTACTTAAACCAGTACGACACCATCATTATCGATGAGGCGCATGAGCGCAGTTTGAACATCGATTTTTTGATCGGTTATATGAAATGGCTGTTGCCGAAACGGCCCGATTTAAAACTGATCATCACCTCGGCAACTATCGATACGCAACGCTTTTCCGATCATTTCAATAAAGCGCCGATTATCGAGGTTTCGGGGCGTACTTATCCGGTGGACGTGCGTTACCGGCCCATCGAACAAAAAGACGATGAAGAAGCCGATGAAACTACAGACGACCTCCAAAACGCGATACTCGATGCGGTAGACGAGCTGTACCGGGATTTGCGCGGCGATATACTGATTTTCCTCAGCGGCGAGCGTGAAATCAGGGAAACGACCGATTCACTGAAAAAGCATCACCCGACCCAATATGAAATCCTGCCGCTGTATTCGAAACTCAGCGTCAGCGAGCAGGAGAGGGTGTTCAAGCCCAAAGGCGGCAAGCTGCGCATCGTGCTGGCGACCAACGTCGCGGAAACCTCATTGACGGTACCAGGCATCCGCTGCGTGATCGATACCGGCCACGCCCGTATCAGCCGTTACAGCCATCGCAGCAAAATCCAGCGTTTGCCGATTGAACGTATCTCTCAATCGAGCGCCAATCAAAGGGCAGGACGCTGCGGCCGTGTCGCCGAAGGCATTTGCATCCGGCTGTATTCGCATGACGATTATTTAGCCAGACCGGAATTTACCGAACCGGAAATCATGCGCACCAACTTGTCTGCGGTTATTTTGCAGATGATCTCGTTGAAGCTTGGCGATATTGAAGACTTCCCGTTCATCGAGCCGCCCGAAGACAAAATGATCCGGGACGGAAAAACCGTGCTGCATGAAGTCAACGCGCTGGATAAATCGGGCAAGCTGACCGAGGTCGGCAAACAGCTGGCAAAATTCCCGACCGACCCCAAGCTTGCCAGGATGCTGGTTGCCGCGGCGCATGAGCATTGCTTGACCGAAGTTGCGATTATCGTGTCCGCGTTAAGCGTGCAAGACCCGCGCGAAAAACCCGCCGATAAAATGCAGCAGGCCGATGCCAAACACGCGGCGTTTCGTCATCCCGAGTCCGACTTCTTAACGCTAGTAAATGTCTGGAATACTTACGAGGACAAGAAAAAACACCTGTCCCACAATAAGCTGCGCAAATATTGCACCGATAACTTCCTGTCCTATATGAGGATGCGCGAGTGGTTCGACATCCACGCGCAAATCATGCAGGTGGTTAAGGGCGATTTAAAAATGACCCCGAACACCGACGACGCGAGTTATGAAAAAATCCATCGCGCGCTGTTGCCGGGCTTATTATCCAATATCGGCTTTCGCCATGAGCAATACGAATACCTCGGCGCACGCGGCTTGAAGTTTTTCATCTTCCCCGGTTCCGGCCTGCATAAACTCAAGCCTAAATGGATCATGGCGGCGGAACAAGTCGAAACCAGCAAGGTTTATGCGCGCAATGTCGCTAGAATCGAGCCGGAATGGATAGAGCAATGCGCCGAGCATCTGATCAAGCATAACTATTACGACCCGCATTGGGAAAAGAAAGGCGCGCGCTGTATGGTGTCTTCGCGCACCCTGTTGCACGGCTTGACACTGCAAGCCGGACGCAAGATTCCTTATGATCATGTCGATGCCAAAGCCGCCAGGGAGATTTTTATCCGCTCGGCGCTGGTCGATCATGATTATCACAGCAATGCGCGATTTTATGTTGCGAACCAGAAACTGCTCGAAGAAGTGGGCATGATCCAGCACAAAGGCCGCCGGGTCGATCTGGTCGAAGATGAGCAGTGGCTGTATGAATTTTACGATAGCAAACTGCCGCCCGAGGTGGTCAGCGGCGTTACCTTGGACACTTGGCGCAAAACAGCCGAACGCGCCAACCCGAAGATCCTGTTTTTAACCAAGGAGGATTTAACGCGGGAGCAGGAGGAAGATTTTGTTAACGAATGGGATTTCCCGGACAGCAAGAAAGTCGGTAACCTGACTATTCCATTGCAATACCGCTTCGAGCCGGGCCATGATGAAGACGGCGTGACCGCGATTATTCCGGTGCATCAACTGAACCAGATTTCGCAAACGCCGTTTGACTGGCTGGTGCCGGGTTTGCTGGAAGAAAAGTGCATTGCGCTGATAAAAGCCTTGCCCAAAAACATCAGGAAGCATTTTGTGCCGGTACCTGAGACCGTCAAACAATGTCTTGAAATCGAGCCGGATTTTAAAGGCGCGTTGCAGGAATGGCTGGGCAACCGCTTAAGAAAACTGACCGGAGAGGCGATTCCGTTAAATGCCTGGAACATGGACACGTTGACCGATCATTTAAAGATGAATTTCCGGGTGGTAGACGATCAAGGCCAGCTGTTGGATTATGGGCGCGACCTGAAAAAATTGCAGCTCAAACATACCGCCAAAGCCGGGGATAGCTTCGACCAAATCGCCGCAGACGAGCTGAATTACACCGGCTGTATCGGCTGGGCATTCGACGACCTACCGGAAACTTATGAGTTTATCCAGAAGGGACAAGCCTTTGTCGGATACCCCGCAATCATCGACGAAGGCGATGCGGTCGGCGTGCGTATTTTCGACACCCGGCAAAAAGCTGCACACCAGCATCAGGCCGGATTAATGCGCTTGTTCCAGCTGCAATTGCGTAAAGAATGCACTTATGTGGCTAAAAACATGCCGAAGTCGGCGACGGCGGAATTAAGCTATAACCGTTTGCCGAAGCATCCTGTTATCGGCACAGACGTGAGCTCCTCGTATAAAGACGACCTGCTGTATTTAGTCCTGTACGGCGTATTTGTCGAAGGCCGAACCATCCGCACCCAGCAGGCCTTTGAACAAACCTTACAGCAAAATAAATCGGGGTTAATCAGCGCCGCCAATGAAGCCGGTAAAATCGCGCTGGAAATCATGGAGCTGTACGGCGCAATCAAAATGCAACTGAACCGCCTGAATGCGAATGATCCGCTGGCTAAAGACATTAACGAACAGCTGGATTTGATGATTTATGCCGGGTTCATTCGCAACACGCCGTATCAGCAGCTTAAAGCCATCCCGCGCTATTTGAAGGCCGTGCAATACCGGCTGGATAAACGGGATAACAACTTGCAAAAAGTCCAGGAAGCCAATCGTTATGCAACGCGGTATTGGAAGGACATGGAGAAGCAAGCCAAAAAAGATAAGGTTATCCCAGAGCAAGACCCGTTCCGCTGGATGTTAGAGGAATTCAGGGTTTCGTTGTTCGCGCAGCAGCTTAAAACGGCTTATCCGGTTTCTGTGAAGAGGATGGATAAGGCTTGGGATGAGAGGGGCTAATGGAGGGAAAGCAAATTGTTAAATTTGTTGTAACCATTCAACCCCGCCCGTATTTAGAGCTTCCAGGTTTTTAAAACCTGGAAGCTCTTGACGTAACACTATATTTTTCAATAGGATGATTTAGCCATAAAATTTTAAACGAACCGTTTAATGATTAAGTCAACCGTATGGTGCTAAGGGGTCTGAATACTTAACAATGCAAGACCTGAAACCTTTGAAACCGCTTATCCGGTTTCTGAAAAGCGGATGGATAAGGTTTGGGGGCAACAGTATTGCCCCCTCCGCTTGAGCCCAGGTCAGAATCTTGATTCACCCAACGCCTTCTCAATTTTCTTATCAGTCTTGTATTGGCTAAGAGCAAACACAGACCAAATAGCCGCTGGTATCCAACCGATAAGGGTGAGTTGTAGCAGTAGGCAAATAATTCCAGAGATTGGCCGACCGATAGTAAAGAACTGAAACCAAGGTAATATTATTGCTAATAACAGACGCATGTTTTTCTCCTTTGTATAGGACTCAAAAGAAAATATTGGCTACCGTGGAGCCCAATTGCACAAACAGCCGACGAGGAGTCGAGGCGCTTACGCAGCTTTTCGCACAGGTCGCCTCGAATAAAATACGGTAAGCATACCACCACCCCATGTTGAAATGGACGCCAGGCATCAATAAGCTGGTTTTCACCGACTTTTTTTGCCATACGAACAGTAAAGTTTTTCGTTCCTTTGATGTTTTCAACAAAAGCGAGGCTTGCAGCTTTGATGAGGTATTGATCCGCGTAGCAGAAACCGGAAGCATTGGCGTCGTATGCAAATTCCCCCGGAGTTGCCCGAAAAACAGGAGAAATACGAGTACAACATCTAGTTACTCTACTTTCAAAGACAGCACACTGACAATGCCATTTCCTTCCCGTTCGGGATCAATCGCCGTATCCAGTATAAATACCCGTTCGTTAGCTATGCCGCCTTTTTGCACGATATAGTTGGCAATCGCTTGCGCTCTTTCTGCGGCCAAGCTTTTTAGTCGCTGCTCTTCCGGTTTAATGATGGCTGACAACTTTTCCTTCGCGACTGCATAAAACTCGTCTGTGTTAATGTCGGCCTTACTGCCTACCAAGCGCCGCGTACCCAGCAACGACTTTTCCACCAGCAGCGGAAACTTTTCGGCAAACAGCTGTTCCATCAAACGCCTGTAATCCTGGTCGGAAATCACAACATATTCTGCGCGTATTTTCCTGCCGCCCTGCTTATTCACTTCGGCGGCTTTTATTCTTTTAAGCTGATCGTATAATGCGTCATCGCTGACCGCCGGCCAATCCTGCTCCTGAAAGGCCGCGCCTTTAATTTCCAGCTTTAATACCGGGCGTGTTTTTAGCGCCTTAACTAAATCGTCCAGTTTGCTGATTTGCTGTTTCTTTAATTCCACGCTACCCGCAGCAAAGCTGATCGTGCTTAAATCTTGCTCGCTGCCTACCAGCGAGGCTAGCGCTCGAAACGGCGAGGTGATTACTTTGCTGATGGCGTTAACCAAGGCATCGGCAACGATGTGACGCACGCTGAATTGAGGATCTTCCAGGCTGCCGGTAATGGGTACGTGAATTTTTATTTTGCCTTCGGAATCCTTCATCAAAGCTACCGCCAATTCCAGCGGCAATGATACGGCGTTGGGATTTTCAACTTTTTCGCCCAGTTCGAACCGGTCTATTAGTATGTTATTGGAAGCAGTCAGTTCCTTGTTGGCAACCTTGTAATCCAGTTCCAGCGACATTTTGCCTTTTTCAACTTTATAACCGGCAAACTGCACCATATAAGATGAAATCAACGGCATCGGCATACCGGTAAAATTCACGGTCACATTGTAATCGCCCTGATAAGGGCTGATTTCGCCCTTGACGTCGACCGGCGCCAAGTCGTAGGCAGTTCCTTTTAAATCCAGTTTGATTGTTGATTTTTGTTCTGAAGAAATACCGCTGGCGCCGCCATCCAAACTTTTGATTTGCGCGGCAAACGGTAAAATCAGCGAAAGATCGGCAAAGTCGGAAGATCCGTCAACGACTTGAAGCTTACCCAGTTTAAATTTAGGTTTCTGTGCCTCTGTTTGAGTGTTGTTAGCGGTCGCTTCCTGTTTGGCTATCATAATATCGCCAAAATTAACGGTCTTGTCCTTTCTGATGACAACCCTGGCATAAGGCTTGTCGATCACCAGTGCTTCGGCGCTGTATTGATTTGCCGGAAAATCAATATCGATGCCGTTAAGCGCTAAATTCTCCCATTTGACAAAGTCTTTGTTCTTCAACTGGTCTCGGGTTAAAAAATCAGCGATGTTGGTATTGCCGGTAAACTTAAGCTCCAGTTTATCCTGTGCCGATTTGGCGACCGAAACCTTGCCGTCAATAGCCAGCCT
The DNA here is from genome assembly GCA_004299305.1 of Methylobacter sp. Taxonomy (GTDB): domain Bacteria; phylum Pseudomonadota; class Gammaproteobacteria; order Methylococcales; family Methylomonadaceae; genus Methylobacter_A. The sequence goes on along the minus strand of SCPZ01000059.1, from coordinate 13,091 downwards.
CCCGTCAATCACATCCAATCTGGCAAATTTATCGACATAAGCCTGGAAATTTTCCAGTGCAATATCTTTGACATCAACGGCTAACTGCGCAGATAAAGGTTCGATAACGGCGTTGCCGTCCAGTTTTATCGAGCCGGTTTCATTAAACCCGGCGCTAAGCTGAAAAGGCAAACTTGTACCGGCTTTATTGCTGAAATCTGTCAGTTTAAGATTGATCGGCTTAGCGGTAATGGTGACTGTTTTTTTTAAGGTTTGATCTTCAAAGCTAAGTCCGAAATTATTGAGTTCGATGTTGCCGACCTTGATATTCCACGGCGTTTGCTGGGGCAAGGCGGAAGGTGTTTCGTCTTGAGCCGTCGGCAATAATGACCGGTAATTAAAAACGCCTTCGGCATTCAGTCGCGCCTTAAAATCAGCATCATTTGCAAAAATCGATTCGATCGCCAGTTCATGGTTTTCAAGATTAAACCCGATTCCGCTGACGGCAAGCCTGGGCATCTTAATCAGTGCGTTATCCTGGGCTGATGCTGAAACCTGGAAATCGCGCAGTTCAAACTTGCCCTGGTTGACAGTCACGTTAAATTTATTATCGGCATAATCGGCCTGGTAATCGGCCTCGAACACTTCATAACCCTGTAGATCCTGCTGCACAACATCCTGCAAAGCCAATGCGCGGATTCTTTGCAACTGTACGTTATCCAGCGTGATATGCCCTGATGAAGACAGCGGATTAAGGCCGATAACGCCTTGCCAAGCCAATTTACCGCCGGAATTCAATTCCAGGCTTAAGCCGAAATTGGCTGGGTCGTTCGCCTGGGTGGTGAAATTTTCAATACTAAGATTGATCGGGTAAACAGCCTCTTTTTCGGGGCTTGTTAAATGCGCATCTTCCCAATCCAGCTTGCCTTCGACTATCGACAGTTTTGCGATATTTAGCGGAAAAACCTTACTATCCTGCGGTTCCGTTTCGTTGCTATCCTTAAGCAAATCTTTAAAATTGAATGCGCCGTCTTTACCTTTGGCGATACGGACAACCGGTTTGTTCAGCGCAACCTGGTCAACGACCAAAGCCCCCTGACCGATGGATTGCAATGCATCAATGTCGATAAAAAAATTCTCAAAGCCGATAAACAACCGGCCATCAGGCTCTTGAAGCGCAAATCCCTGTAAGCCTAAACGTAACGCAAACGGGTCGAAGCGTATCATTGCAACAGATGCTTTCCTGCCGGTTTGCTGCTGGACCCATTCAGGAAGTTTCGTCTTGACCAGGGTCGGCAGTAAGTAAAAGCCCAATACGGCATAAATGCCCAGAAGACCGCCCGCTATCAGAACAGCTATTTTTATTTTAGATACTATGTGTCGAATTTTCATAAAACCCGGTGGCCCGCTTTAACTTAGCACCATTATAAACAGAAAAGGCGGCTCTCAGGTCACTGAGTAGCCGCCTCTTAAGAGATGCTATCGACCCAACTTACAAATCGAGATAACCGGTCTCTTCGTGCAGAACGGTATCCAGCCCCTGCACTTCTTCATCGGGAGTTACCCGCAGGCCTATCAATTTGTCCAAACATTTCAAAATCAGGTAACTGAACAATGCGCTCCAGGCCGCCGTTACGACAATCGCCAAGGCCTGAACGCCGACTTGATCCATGATTGAAACGCCTTCAGCCAAACCGAGACCGCCCAGGCCGCTTGCCGCAAAAACGCCGGTCAGCAATGAGCCGGTTACGCCGCCTACGCCATGCACGGAAAACACGTCCAGGGAATCGTCGATTTTCAAGACGCGTTTAACATATTGGGTGGCGTAAAAACAGACCACACCGGCGGTAACACCAATCACCAACGCGCCGAAAGGACCTACAAAACCGGAAGCAGGCGTAATAGTACCCAATCCGGCCACCATTCCGGTAACGATACCTAAAACGCTGGGCCTGCTAAATCGCTTCCATTCTATAAACATCCAGGTCAAAGCGCCGGAAGCTGCACCGATATGGGTCACCAGCATCGCCATACCGGCGCGACCGTCTGCGGTCAACGCGCTGCCCGCATTAAACCCGAACCAGCCGACCCACAACATGCCTGCACCGGTAACCACCATGGTCATGTTATGCGGCGGCATCGCCGTGGTCGGAAAACCTTTTCTTTTTCCCAATACCAAGGCCGCGACCAACGCCGCAACGCCGGCATTAACGTGGATGACGATACCGCCGGCAAAATCCATCGCGCCTAAATCGGCCAACCAACCGCCGCCCCACACCCAGTGACAAATCGGCAGGTAAACCATAATCAGCCACAAACCGCTAAACCACAGCATCGCCGAGAATTTCATCCGCTCGGCAAAACCGCCGACAATCAGCGCCGGGGTAATAATCGCAAAGGTCATCTGAAACATGAAGAACACTGTTTCAGGAATATCGCCTTTCAATGATGCTACGCCTACACCTGGCAGAAATGCTTTAGACGCGCCGCCGATCAGCTTTTGCAATTCCCCGCCGTCGGCGAATATAAAACTGTAAACGCCAGCCAGCCAAAGAATGGAAACCAGACAGGTAATCGCAAAACACTGCATTAATACCGACAGCACGTTCTTGCTTCTAACCAATCCGGCATAAAATAACGACAAACCCGGTATGGTCATAAACAAAACCAAGGCCGTCGAAGTTAAAACCCAAGCCGTGTTAGCTTGGTTTAATTGATCCGCAACAGCAAGATCGGGTAACAACAAGAGGCCTAAAAACAGCCTTCTATTTATTATGTTTAACAACATTTTTTTCCTTTGCGCCTAAATGGCATCTTCTCCGGTTTCACCGGTTCTAATACGAATAACCTGCTCCAAATTAGATACGAATATTTTTCCATCGCCGATTTTTCCGGTATTGGCCGCATTAACAATAGTTTCGACGGCTTTGTCTACCACATCGTCGGCGACAGCTATTTCCAATTTAACTTTGGGCAGAAAATCGACCACATACTCGGCGCCTCGATACAACTCGGTGTGACCTTTCTGACGGCCGAAGCCTTTTACTTCTGTTGCAGTAACGCCTGCAACGCCAATTTCGGATAATGCTTCTCGGACATCATCCAATTTGAACGGTTTAATGATCGCTGTTATTAATTTCATGTTCTCTCTCAGTTAGATAGCAAAAAGTGTGGGTAAGATCCGTTGCAATCATAGTGAATTATCAATCAACATACAATTGAGAGCGGATAAAAACGCCAGACCAACATGTTTTTCTATCCTATCGGCCTCTTTTTTAAACGCAAAAACGGGCGCAGAATCTGCGCCCGTTTTTGCGAAGCAATTTGCCTGCGAGGGCTTCCAATTTAAAGTGGGATGATTTTACAGATAACATCCCTTACCGAATGTTATCTGTCCCATCTTAAGCTGGTAGCCCCTGCGAGGAACATTCACCAATACATTAAATGTGGTATGCCGTTTCACCATGTTCGGAAACATCAAGACCGGCACGCTCGACCTCTTCGCTAACCCGAAGTCCGACCACCATATCCACGATCTTGTAAGCTATAAAAGATACCGCACCGGACCAGATGATACAGACACCCACACCCCATGCCTGACTCATAACTTGACCGAACATGCTGTATTCGGCCACGCCGTTGGCGACATAATCCCAAACCCCGGTGCCGCCCAATGCCGGACTGCCGACGACGCCGGTGCCTAAAGCGCCGAGAATCCCGCCAACGCCATGAACACCGAAAGCGTCCAACGAATCATCATAACCCAACGCCGTTTTCAGCATGGTAACCGACCAGAAACAAACCGCACCGGCAGCCAGTCCCAGGAATATGGCCCCCATAGGACCTGACCAGCCGCAAGCAGGCGTAATCGCAACAAGACCCGCAATCGCGCCGGAAGCGCCGCCCAACATGCTGGGTTTACCGCGCAACAGCCATTCAGCTCCCACCCATGAGAGAGTAGCGGCCGCACTGGCCAATAAGGTATTGACGAAAACTAAAGCGGCTAGACCGTTAGCTTCCAGATTAGAGCCAACATTAAAACCGAACCAACCCACCCACAGCAAGGAAGCGCCAATCATGGTCATGGTAACGCTATGCGGTGCCAGCGATTCCTTTCTGTAACCGATACGCTTCCCTATCATCAAGCAGCCCACTAAGCCTGCGATACCGGCATTGATATGTACGACCGTACCACCGGCAAAATCCAATGCACCTTTTTGGAATAAAAATCCAGCCGTAGCGCCCGCCGCTTCAGCTGCCTTGGCGTCGGTATAGGCGTCAGGACCGGCCCAATACCAGACCATATGCGCCATCGGCAGGTAGGAGAAGGTAAACCAGATGAACATAAACAATAATACCGCTGAAAACTTAACCCGCTCGGCAAAAGCGCCCACGATCAAGGCCGGAGTGATCGCAGCAAAAGTCAGCTGAAAAGCAACATAGATATACTCAGGCACAAAAACACCCTTGCTGAAAGTCGCTGCTAGCGATTCCGGCGTTATGCCTTTAAGGAACAGCTTGCTAAACCCGCCGAAGAAAGCGTTACCCTCGGTAAACGCAATGCTGTAACCGTAAATCGCCCACAACAGCGCCATCATCGAGAAAATCACAAACACCTGCATCAACACGGATAACATGTTTTTGGCGCGCACCATGCCGCCGTAAAACAATGCCAAACCAGGTATGACCATCAGGATAACCAGTACTGTCGCCATAATCATCCAAGCGGTATCGCCTTTGTCGGCTACCGGCGGAGCCGGAACGGCGGCATCCGCAAATGAAAATCCTGAAAAACCCAGCAAAGCAAACAGGATGAAGGTCGTTAAAAGTTGTTTCATAGTACCCCCCTTAATATTAAAGCGCTTCTTCGCCGGTTTCCCCGGTACGAATCCGGACAACCTGCTCTAAATCGGTTACAAAAATTTTACCGTCGCCTATTTTGCCGGTATTGGCCGCTTTGGTAATGGCCTCTACAGCCTGATCCAGCATAGTGTCAGCCACCGCTACTTCGATTTTGGCCTTAGGTAAAAAATCAACCACATATTCAGCGCCGCGATAAAGCTCAGTATGCCCTTTTTGACGACCGAAACCTTTTACTTCAGTAACGGTTACCCCGGAAACCCCTATATCCGAAAGCGCCTCGCGAACATCATCGAGCTTAAAGGGTTTAACAACAGCAGTTATTAGTTTCATTTGAGCCTCTTATATAAATTAATATCCAAATCTGGAGCTTAAGTGGGGGGGCAGGAAAAGCATTGCCAAAAGCGCCGACCTTGCCCCCGTCAAACTGCGTTAAAAATTGATTCCAAAATCGGTAGAGAACAGGAATTGATCCTGTTTATTATTGCCGAAGGGGCGATACTGACCGCCAGTGGCCGCATTTCTACCATCAACCCAGTCATAACGAACATTCGGACGGACATTCAGCCATTTCATCGGTTTCCAGTTCACACCGGCGGTAATTCCATAATAGCTTGCGCCATTACCGGCATTACAGGTGGAAGTGAAATTGCCGGCAGCGGCAAAACTGCTGCCGGCGCCATTAGTTGCCGCGCCTACGCGGCCCGGAGAGCAGACCCTAAAACCGTTTTGATCGCGGAACCATTCGGCACGAACACCTGCGGTCAAGTTATCCTTAACGTCATAAGTTAAATGCGAATTAACGCCATACCATTCGGCATCGACATTTGGTACAGACGTCAGAACACCATTGGCATAACCATGATCATGTTGCAAAACCAGATGAGTTTTAGCTGTGATATTATGCTTCAACACCATGCTGTACAAACCCCAGGATTGGCTGCTGTGCTCAGATGTGGCGCCATAAGTGCCGCTGATATTGGCTGAGGTATCCTTGTCATCACTGGTCCAAGTGGTGCCTGCTAAGCCGCCCCAGTTGCCCAGTTGTTTATCCCAGCCGCCATCCCAACCGCCGGTCGCGCTGCCGGTAGTCACACCGCCCATGACTGCCCAGTTTTTATCGACGGTATAGTTGCCCATCACGCCGGTATGGGTGAACGGTTCGCCATATTGCATGGTGTAAGCGTGGGTATAGAAAAAGTTATCAGGAGCGGGAACCGTTTCGTAACCGATCGGCGTATAGAAGTGACCGGCCTTGATATTCAAACCATTGCCGATAGGCGCATAGGCTTCGGCATAAGCTTGAGGCAGTGCAATATCGTAAAAACGATTGTCGTTACTGCCGAGCATATTGAGATCCCAATGGTTCCGGTTCAAAGGCAGTCCGGTATTCACATCAAATGCGGGAACGCCGTAAGCTTGGGTAAAAATAGAATCAGTACCGAACATCGCATCGACTCGTCCGCCGAAATCCCATGCGTCGCCTTCCGCAGCCACCGCGCGTTGCGCGAATATATTTAATTGATTTAACTGGACCTCGGCCGAACGATCGCCGAAAGTAACCGGACCGTTGAAATTGTTAGCCGGGCTTGCTGCATTGTAAGTGATACCGGCATTGGCCCAGCCGCCGATTTTCAAGCCAATATTTTTCATAAACTGGCTTTCGTTAGGATCGCCTACCGTTTCAAGCAAAGTACTGGCCTCAGTCAAACTCTTTGCTTGTGCGACACCAAAAACAGAAACCAGTGCTATTCCCAAAGCCAACGGCTTTAGCTTGAAATTATTATTGTTTAGATGGTTCTTCATATTAAAAATCCTTAAATTAATTAAACTCAAGACAAAATGCCCACTGAACAACCCACTGCAAGTAAAATGCCAATAATGTTTACACCATAAATTTCCGAGTAAAAAGCACTGACCACTGCCCATTTATTTTATTTATTTTCAATAAGTTAAAATAAAGACCGGAAAAACAAATCAAGCAACAGCTCCTGATGCCCATAAACCTGGCACAACAAAGCAAAAACACACCGCACAGCTTTTGGGCAAGCCTAATTATTAACGCACCACAATTGATCACCAACACCCCTATTCCCTCATCTTTAAAATAAAGCGCCGTTTATTCAGCCTCGTTTTTTTAGTGGCTAATTCGGCAAAAAAAATGGTATTGTTACAACGTTTGTCATAAAACACAGATTCCTATAACAATCCATCTCAGGAGATAAAATAAATGTCTGCAGCAAAAGTACTTAAATTGATCAAAGAAAACGACGTAAAATTCGTCGATTTTCGTTTTTGTGACACCCGCGGCAAAGAACAACATGTGACCTTCCCTGCTCACTCTATCGACGAAGATACCTTTGAAGAAGGCAACATGTTTGACGGCTCTTCAGTTGCAGGCTGGAAACACATTAATGAATCAGACATGATCTTAATGCCTGATCCATCTACAGCGGTTATGGATCCGTTCTTTGATGACAACACACTGATCTTGCGTTGCGACATCATTGAGCCCAAAAACATGCAAGGTTACGAACGCGACCCGCGCTCTATCGCCAAACGCGCGGAAGCCTACTTAAAATCAACCGGCATTGCAGACACAGCATTCTTCGGCCCTGAAAACGAATTCTTCATTTTCGACGACGTTCGTTGGGGCACCGACATGAGCGGTTCTTTCTATAAAGTCGATTCAGAAGAAGCGGGCTGGAACTCAGAAAAAGTTTACCCAGACGGCAACACCGGTCACCGTCCAGGTGTTAAAGGCGGTTACTTCCCTGTGCCTCCAGTTGATTCTTTCCAAGACATGCGTTCTGCAATGTGCTTGACGCTGGAAGAAATGGGCATGGTTACTGAAGTTCATCACCATGAAGTAGCAACGGCTGGTCAGTGCGAAATCGGCGTGAAATTCAACACCCTGGTTAAAAAAGCCGACGAAGTTCTGGAACTGAAATATGTCGTCGCCAACATTGCACATGCTTACGGCAAAACAGCGACCTTCATGCCTAAACCACTGGTTGGCGACAACGGCAGCGGTATGCACGTACACCAATCTTTAGCTAAAGACGGCGTTAACCTGTTCACTGGCGATTTGTACGGCGGCTTGTCTGAAACAGCTCTGTTCTACATCGGCGGCATCATCAAACACGCTAAAGCATTGAACGCTTTCACCAACTCATCAACCAACAGCTACAAACGTCTGGTTCCTGGTTTTGAAGCGCCTGTTATGCTGGCTTATTCTGCACGTAACCGTTCCGCTTCTATCCGTATTCCTTTTGTTAACAACCCAAAAGGCCGTCGTATCGAAGTGCGTTTCCCTGACTCAACTGCAAACCCTTACTTGGCGTTCTCAGCCATGATGATGGCTGGTTTGGACGGCATTCAAAACAAAATTCATCCTGGCGATGCGATGGATAAAGACTTGTATGACTTGCCTGCTGAGGAAGCGAACAACATCCCGCAAGTTTGTCACTCATTCGACCAAGCGCTGGACGCTCTGAACGCTGACCGTGAATTCTTGACCCGCGGCGGTGTTTTCACTGACGATGCTATCGACGGTTTTATTGCATTGAAAATGGAAGAAGTGACTCGTCTTCGCATGAGCACACACCCAGCTGAATACGATATGTACTACAGCTTGTAATAGTTACGCCTGCTTTTAAACAGGCCGACACTATGCCAAAACCCCGCAAGCCACCGGCTTCGCGGGGTTTTTTATGCTCAGGGAAAACCCGAACCGTAACAGGTAGAAAATGGAATACGGTATTTTATTTATTGCGAGTTACCTAACCCGATAAATTAATGCCACGCCTATTGGATTACGGCGTAAAAGACATACCCAACCAGCTATTCGCTAACCTGGGCAATCCAGTCTTGCAAGTTGTAATAGTTGGTAATGCGAGCCACTTTGTTATCGCGGATTTCAAAAAAAGCACCAGCCGGAAGACGGTATTTTTGCCCTTGCGCAGCAGGCAAGCCTTCGTCGGTTTTAATATATTCACCCAACACGACAAATTCAGCAGCCGCGCGTTTGCCGTCCGCTGTCGCCATGATAACCATATCGACCAGCTGTTCTTTGTAATTGTTGTTCATGCAGGCCATGAATTGGGTGAACGCTTCCTTGCCGGTTTCGCGTCTGCCTTGGTTGATGTCGTGGATGACATCGTCGGTCAGCAGGTTAAGAAAGGTATCCATGTCGCCGCCGTTGAATGCGGCATAGTATTGTTCTACAAGTTTGATGCTGTCTTGTTGGTTCATAGTGATTCCGTGGTTAATTAAAGTGAAATTGAGTTAATCTTTTTCCCAGCTATCCCGCAAGGTCACGGTGCGGTTAAACACCAGCTTGCCGTCAACACTGTCTATCGCATCAAGGCAGAAATAGCCGGTTCGTTCGAATTGGTAACGGTTTTCCGGTTGCGGATTAGCTAGGCTGGCTTCTACCCGACAATCGGTCAGCACTTCCAGCGAATCGGGGTTTATCACATCCAGAAAGTTAGGTTCATTATCCGGGGCAGGTACGCTGAACAATCGGTCATACAGACGCAACTCCGCAGGGTGCGAATGTTGCTCGGAAACCCAATGGATCACGCCTTTGACTTTGCGGCCTTCGGGATTTTTGCCCAGTGTATCGGGATCGTAGCTACACCGCAGTTCGGTGATGTTGCCGTCGGCATCCTTGATAATTTCGTTGCAGCGGATAACGTAAGAACCGCGCAAACGAACTTCGCCACCTTCCACCAAACGCTTGTATTTCGGCGGCGGCACTTCGGCAAAGTCATCCTGTTCGATCAGTATGACTTTGGAGAAAGGCACGACGCGTTTGCCCAGCTCGGGTTTTTGCGGGTGATTGCTGACTTCCAGTTGCTCTGTTTGGCCTTCGGGATAATTGTCGATGACCACGCGCAACGGCTGCAACACCGCCATGGCTCTGAGCGCATTTTCGTTCAAGTCCTCGCGGATGCAATATTCCAGCACGCCCATTTCTATCCATGAGTTTTGCTTAGTCAGGCCAATGCGCTCGCAAAAATCGCGTATCGATTTGGGCGTAAAACCGGCGCGGCGGAGTCCTGCGATGGTCGGCATACGCGGGTCGTCCCAGCCGTGGACGTGTTTTTCCATAACCAGCTGGTTGAGTTTGCGCTTGCTGACGATGGTGTATTCGAGCTGCAAGCGGGCAAATTCGATTTGCTGCGGGTGGCAAGGCGTTTTAAGTTGATCCAATACCCAGTCGTACAGCGGGCGGTGATCTTCAAACTCCAGCGTACACAGCGAATGGGTGATGCCTTCCAGCATATCGGAAATACAGTGGGTGTAATCGTACATCGGGTAGATGCACCAGTCGTTACCAGTGCGCTGGTGATGCACGCGGCGTATCCGGTACAGCGCCGGGTCGCGCATGTTGATATTGGGCGAGGCCATATCGATTTTGGCGCGCAACACATATTGGCCGTCGGCAAATTCACCGGCGCGCATCCGTTTGAATAAATCCAGGTTTTCCGCAATCGGGCGGCTGCGGTCAGGGCTTTCCTTGCCGGGTTGGGTCAAGGTGCCGCGATATTCGCGGATTTGTTCGGCAGACAAGCTATCGACATAGGCCAAGCCTTGTTCGATCAATTGCACGGCGTAATCGTAAAGCTGCTCAAAATAATCCGAGGCATGGCGTAATTCCGACCACTCAAAGCCCAGCCACTGTACATCGCGCATGATCGATTGCACATATTCGTCGCTTTCTTTTTCGGGATTGGTATCGTCGAAACGCAGGTTGCAGCGGCCGTTGTTTTCGGCGGCGATGCCGAAATTCAAGCAGATCGATTTGGCATGGCCGATATGCAGGTAGCCGTTAGGTTCGGGAGGAAAGCGGGTGACGACTTGGCCGTTGTTTTTGTTGTCTTTGAGATCGTTGGCGATGATCTGGCGGATAAAATTTGATGCTAATGGAGTATCGTTAGTGGACATTGGGTTTGTTGGTAAAGTGGATTTGCGGCAATTATACCTTGAATCGGCATTATTGAGGTATCGGTAGAAGGTGCTTAGTTTACTAAAACTATCATTAAATATGAGGGGTTCAGTTCTGTAGATACGCTGTGCGTACCTTTTAACTTTATGGGCACATAAGGTACGCGGAGCGTAAAAATCTTAAACAAGCAAATACCATACAGGTAATTACTAACGTTAGATATTTTTTGCTTTGCTAAAGGAATAATGCTATCTTGCTGTCATCTCACATTAATTCGTAGGATAAGCGGCTCGACGGTTGCAACGCCAATATAGGATGCGCCGACGCCAGGAGGCGCATCATTCACAAACTTAAATTAAACGAAACAAGGAAATTTATTCCTTTTTCTTGCCTTACTTACCATTATGGTAAATAATAAAAATATAAGTCGTTACTTAGGATCACTGCCTGAGTCAGTAGCGACAAATCGTAAAATAGTCGGTGGACCGATCTATGGGTCAGATGAAGTGTTAGCGCTATTAGATGAAATAGGTAGTGATTGTATTACAGCTTGGACTAGAGACTGCATCCGGGATCTACAAAAATATTCGATGGATTTAGACGATGTTGTAGAGTTAATCCGTCTTTGTTTTCGGTCAGGAAGATATATCGATTCAGAGTGGTGCCAACAAAAAATTGATGGCCCATGGGCTGCGTGCGACGCCTATCAAGTAACGCAACGGAAATGGGTAAATTATGCTCATAAAGAAATGGATTTTGAAAATTACATAAAATTTGCAATTGGCAAGACTGGTCGGCTTATGTTGCTGGTATCTTGCCATCCCCCAGAAATTAGGTGGTAGTTATGACTAAACAAGGCGAAATTTGCCTCATTTGCGGCGAAGGGCATCTTGAACATCGAGTCGAAAAAAATAAGATGGAATACAACGGTTACTCAGCGCAACTCGATTGCCATTATTCGGTTTGCGATGCATGTGGCTCCGAACAGGCTAGCCCTAATCAAACTCGCGATAACAAGCGGACAATGATGGCATTTAAAAAGAAAGTAGATGGTCTTTTAACAGGTACTGAGCTGAAAGTCCTTAGACAACGTTTAGGTATTAATCAGGCACAAGCGGCTGCAATTTTTGGTGGTGGTCCGGTAGCGTTTTCAAAATACGAGAACAACGATGTGATGCAATCGGAAGCAATGGATAAATTATTGCGTGTAGCATCAGAGTTTCCCGATGCATTTGGCTATTTGGCCCAAAAAGCCAGCATCGATCTCCCATGCTCTTCGCACCCATCGGCCTTACCTTCTGAATCATCGAAATATGTTCGTCCAGAAATATCAATAAAAATCGAAACCGAGGCGACTGAAACTAAACGGCCGCAACTACGCGTGGTCCATCCCTCGAAGCCCGTTAAGCAAACTGCTTCGGAAGAATGGGTAGCAGCTCCCTCTCAGAGATACGCCTCATGCTAACCGAGAATTTGCAAAAGGCTATCGATACCTTGCGTATCCATGATGTTTATCTGAGAAATTCTATTTCGCAATGCTTCAACGGGTTTGACCCCAAATACGCTCAAGACCTTGATAAGCTGGAGACACAAACCAAACACGCGGTTAAACAATCTCAAGTTGCGCAGCTTGATGATTCTAAATGGCTGGTGCGCGTTTTTATTGAGTTAGGGGTAAGACTTGTTGATCCACTTAATGAATTAGTGGATGATTCGGTTAAAGTAATAGTTGAGGCCGAATTTGTGGCTGAGTACATCACAGATGAAGAGCCCGGAGAGGAATGCATCAGCGAATATGCATTGAAAAATGCTAGTTTCCATGTCTGGCCTTACTGGCGAGAATACCTGATGAACCAATGCGGCCGAATGCATTTACCCAGACTGGTTTTGCCTACCGTACAGTTTGCTAAAAATAGGCATGAAAGTGCCACACCAGGGCCGTAGTCGGGTTAGCGTAGCGTAACCCGACCTACCTGGCTTTACCGCCGGGCGATACTAATTATTCAATGCGTTGGGGACAGATCAAAGGGCGCTTTTCCTGTCACATCGATACCGGCGAAAGCATTTCTAAAAGCAGGAAAAAACGGCGCGAGCGCGGACTCCGGCAACGCCGCTTTTGGACGCATTTAATAACGGATCAAGATGACTTCAATCGTCATATCGATTACATTCATTGGAACCCGGTCAAGCACGGTTGGGTCTGCCAAGTTGCAGATTGGCCGCATTCGAGTTTTTTCAAGTTTGTAAAAATGGGTGTTTATCCCATGACCTGGGGGCATTCGGGTGAGTTTGATTTTGA
>SCPZ01000058.1 GCA_004299305.1 Methylobacter sp. | reverse complement strand
TTGCCGCTGGAGTGCAGGCTTCGCCTGCGCTGGCAAGCACCAAAAGTAGGCGCTTTAGGCGAAGCTTGCACTCCAGCCACGCCATAGCTTTATTATTTTTAGTCATTAACTGAGTTTGAAAACGCTGTATGTATTGTCAATTCCCAATTGGTATTAGAATTCATCAGCAATTATCTACTTCTTCTGTTGCTCCGGCAGAGCCTTCGCGGCAGCCTCCAACATATTCAAGTTATATGCTTCGCCTTCAGACTCTAACAGCGCTCGGCACTGAGCAGCGAATTTCGCATACTCGGCTTCGGCATGAGCGTCGGCGTGTTTCTTCGACAGGTTGCCTGCATTGGGCAATACATTTCGATCATTAAATGCCAAAAAACTATTCAGTTTTTCTTCCCAATCCTTCAAAAAAACTTCCTTGCGCCGCTTGGCTTGATCCTCGGCAAAGTCCAACCACATCACCACAATTCGGTTGAGCTCGCCGATCTCGTTTTCAAATAAATAATTTTTGGCGATGCTGACATCGGCTTTCCGTACCGTCCCTGATTTCCAAGTCGTTAAGCCCATATTCGCTTTGCTGCTGTCGGCTCGCTCATGAATCAGCTCCGCAGCGGTTTTACCGGTAACCGCAAAATGCAGCTTGTTTTGAATCACCTTGAAAAACTGCATCGTTTCCGCCAAGCTCGGCGAATAGTCCGCCGCCATCGCAAAAATCTCCCGCACGCGTAAATACATGCGCCGTTCGCTGGCCCGAATATCGCGAATGCGTTCCAGCAATTCATCGAAATAATCCGGCACCCCAGAGCCTGCAACGGGCGGATTTTTCAAACGCTGATCGTCCAGGGTAAACCCCTTGATCAGATATTCACGTAATCGTTCGGTAGCCCAGCGGCGGAACTGGGTGCCACGGGTTGAGCGCACTCTGTAGCCTACAGCCAGAATCGCGTCGAGATGGTAATGGTCGATGTTGCGGCTTACTTGACGACTGCCTTCCTGGCGAACTATTAGGAATTTCCTAATAGTTGCCTCCGGTAGTAGTTCGCCATCGGCATAAATGGTTTTTAGATGTTCGTTGATGGTGGGTATTTTTACCTGGAACAATTCCGCCATCAGCGCCTGCGTCAGCCACAGCGTGTCTTCTACGAACCGGCATTCGACTCGGGTTTTACCGTCTTCTGTTTCGTACAACAGAAATTCGCCTGGAATCATTAGTTATTCCTAATAACAGTCGGATAGATCAATATCAGTTACTCTAAGGCCGGAGCTTTTGCCTGTCCGACAGCAACCGATTGTTATAGGTTTTTTTATCATGAGCGTCTTTCAATGCCGTATTTTTTTTCGCGCAATTTAAATGCGGTATCACCGCCTTCCAGAATTACGCATACATGTTCTCGAACACCTTGGGCATTAAGAACAATAGTGTTCGCCTCATCTAAAAGGGCGGAATTTTCTAGGCTTCCAGACTTATATGCGAATTTCTTGTTATCTTTATTTTCGCTTTTCACTCCATGCTGGTTGGCAACAATAACCAACTCACTGTCTGATCCAACGACAATATTTGGGTTATGAGTCGCAACTATAACCTGACGCTGAACCTTCTTTTTTTTCAGATACTGAACTAAATCAAGATAGATCGCTCGGTTATCCAAATCGTCTTCTGGTTGGTCAATAAGAATAGGGCATTTTTTATCGCTGAAATCTAGCAAAAGCTTGAGTACTACGAAGGCTTTTTTACCATCTGACATTTGTTCGAATTTGTCATCTTCATATACAAGGTCATAGCTAACTCCATGAAAGCATTCCGTCATTATCATTGTTGCTAGAGATTGGCTGGTATATCCTCCTTTTAATATCAGCCCATTGGATAAAAACAGCTCTAGCAAGCTAGATATTTCAGTTCGATACTTTTCATTGTCCTGATATTCAAATTCCAAAATTTTGCGACTTGACACATTTTGGCGGTTAAGAGCTCCTTCAAGAATCCCCTGGTATCTTTTTTCATCAAATTTATAAAACGCATTGATGACCAAACCGTCTTGGCTATCGGATAGGTTAGGCAACAATTCATCTGTGATGGAAAAATACATATTATGTGATTCAAGGATTTTTTCCTTAAAGTGCTCTCTCTGCTTTTCTAGCTCAGATATTTCACCCATTAAAGAATCTATTTCGTTCAGCTTGGATTTTTGCTCCTTGATTCTATCTTGTATCTCATTTAGTTGACTCGAATGCTTATAGGCTTGCGAAGCCTTAATGTAATCAGGATTGGCTTCAGACTGCTTAATCTTTTCTTCTTCATTTTCCTTACTTCTCTTAAGTTGAGCAATCGCCTGCTCTAATCCAATATTCCATCTATTGTCTGTTTCGCTCTTTAAAGTACTGAATAGCTCTATGACTTTACTGCGTGAAGCATCTGAAATAGTTGCAAACTCATATTCCAAATCTTGTCTAATTAAGGAAAACTCTTGGAGCCTTTCAATTTGATTGGCATCTTTAACCAATTGATCGCGTAACTTATTTGCAGTCTCAATTATTTCTTTGTGCTGTTCATAGTTTTGACGCTCTGATTCATTTAGCTGCAAACTATCAAGCTCATTAAGTTTTGTTTCTAGCCTATTTATCTCATCTTCAACGCCTTTTTTGTCACCTTTTTCAGCCAGCAAAACAGACCGTCTGTTTATGTCGGATAATATTTGAAAAAGGTCATTGACATAGCTAGATAATAATTTCTTAAGTTCCGCCTTTTTAGCGGAATATGACTCTAGAAAACAGTCCTTTCCTTTTATTCTAAGAATATCTTGAATTAGATCGCTTAACTTAGTGTCATTGGTTGCAAGATCATACATATATCCTTGCTGAAAAAACTCTATTTCCCGATTGTCGTTAATCTCGCCATCTTTCCATATTACTGTTATGGATGAAGATATTTCTTTTACAAAATTCCCATACTCCGGCTTTTGTATAAAAGAAATCGGTTCTTCCGTTTTTAGCTTCTGAGCAATAGCGGTTAATAAAATTGACTTGCCAGTTGAACGACCACCGATGATTGAATTCATGTTTGGATTCAGTGGTACCTCAGTATTTAAAATAAGGTTGTTAGAAATTTCGACCTTATCTATGACTTGATACCCTGCTTTATCTTCTGGAAGAGTTGCCTGAATAGCTATGCGTGAAGGTTCAAACGTAATTTGCCTCAAGCCTTCAAATGTCGGGTCAGCTTTTATCCATGTAAAGTTACCATCGCCGTCCGCTGTTAATACATCTTTCAAACTTCTTGCATCTGTTGCTGTGGTATAACAGTAGCCCGCAGTCAAAGTTGGCCTACTAGCTATGTAATTTAATAGGGATTCACCACGCGTTTTATTTTTTCCTTGAAGTATATTGAATACTTGGTAGTTAAATTGATCTGCCAAGTGTGTCCTATCTATCTGGCCTCTTTCCTGGAACAGCCCATTACTACTATTGCAGTGAGGATAAATCGTAATTCCGTCATTTTCCTTAATTAGGCTTAATACTTCGATATAGGATTTATTAGATACGGTCAAGGTACCATTTGTTTTTTTGTTATCTACATTAATTTTCGAAAGAAACCTTGTAATTCCTTCAGAAAAACTATTTTTTCCATAAATTACATCACCGAAAAATGCCAAAATATGTACTCCTTGTACATTTATCTCAACGCCTCCAATGATACTAACCGAACTATTTTTTGTGGCATTTAAAAGTGCATCCAATAGATGTGAGTGATCATAATTGTGATCAGTAATACCAATGCATACCTCATCTTTATGGAAGGTCTCTAAAAACGATACGAATGTTTTGGCATAGTTTTTTGCTCTTGTCTTTTCATCGTCAGTGGGATCTGTATAAAAATACTCTTTAGAATCAAATTTAAAGACATCCTTTTCTGAACCAACAGCCTTAACAAATGCATTCCATTCAACTTTATGTGAGACTTTCAAGCCTTCAGCATAATTTTTGAGTTCAACATAGCCATCATCCAGAATGGTCTGCACTTGTAAATCCCAACGCCGCCATTCAGAACCTTTAGGATAATTCTTGCTCACATCTACTCCTTTTTCTTTTTAGTTATTCGGGAACTTAAAGATTGCCAGGTGGGCGCCTACTCCCTTATAGCAAGCTTTTTATCTGGGTATGCAATCTTAACAACAGATAATATCAGCTGACAAAGATTACCGTTAATAGCCATATCTTCTAAACTAGATAACATGCAATTTATACATGATAAACGTTTCAAAATTACGCTTTACAAAAATACCAAGTTCACCACGGGCACGACATTTACTTCGCTATCAATCAGCCTCAGCCAAAATTAATCGAATTGTTTCTATCGTCATGAACAGAGTCATCGGCTGCAAAGGCGATTCCACGAAACCGCGTGAAAGGTAGAACTGCTTGGCTTGGTCGGAAAGCGCATGAACCAATAGGGCAAACACACCGGCATCACCGGCGACGTTGACTGCCCGTAGCATCGCATCGCGCAGCAGTGCCTGCCCGATTCCCTGATTGTGGTAGCACTTATCGACGGCGAGCCGACCCAGCAGCAAGACTGGCAACGGATTGGGCATGTTGCGCCGCATCGACTTGGGCGACGCCTCATGGCTGATCGCTCCGGCCGATAGGCTGTAGTAAGCTATAACATCTGCACCGGCACACAACACGAAGCAACGGGAAGCGCCGGAGGCATGATTCTTAAACGCGCGTTTTTTGAGCCATTCGTTCAGGGATGGTTCGCCGCTATCAAAACCTGCCAACTCATGATTAGCCGTGATCGGCGCGGGCGGTGTTAAATCAAGCGCGCTCATCTCTCCCAAGGCGCTTTAGTCTTGAGCAACCGGCGTAGTTTGTCAGTCGGCGGCAATGGCTGATCGAGCAGTGCCTGAAATTTAGCAAAAGTGCCTTCATCGACGGTAAAGAATGCCTGGTCGAGCAGCACGTCTTCCGCTTCACGGCAGGCGGCTTCAAGCATGAAATCTGAGCGACTGCGGCCCAGGCGATTTGCAGCTTGGTCGATAAGATCGCGCTGTCTGGCTTTAGCGCGGATGTTGATGGAAACGGAAGCCGCTTCTTTGGTTTGTGCATTCGGCATGGCTATACTCCTCTGTATACAACTTGAGAATACATTGTTGTATAGAACATTACAACATAGAGTCTCATTCCATTACAGAATGAGACTGGCTTATGGTGAAGGCATTATCCAATTTTCGGTAACCACACCAGGATACTTGGCAAAATCCTTCACGTTGTTCGTCACGATGGTTATATTTTCGGGAAGCTGAAGCTTCCAAGACTGCATTCCCAAGCTAGAACTCTCATCGTTATACACAAGTCTTTAAGAGCGCGTCATCCCGGCAGGGATTGCCGGGATCCAGAAGCCATGGATGGAGATAGCGAAACAGATAGCAATTATCACCACGGTATTACTCAATAAAATCAAGTGTTCACATCCCTGTGCTCTGGATCCCGGCAATCCCTTATATCTTGATTCTGTTCTCTCAAAGAGCCAGAATCCCCGACTGATCATCGGGAGGGCAGCGAGGAAGTCGAGCCATCCCTGAGG
>SCPZ01000057.1 GCA_004299305.1 Methylobacter sp. | reverse complement strand
AACGCAGACCAATGGACGGAACCAACACTGATGGCAGAGCTGCACCGTTACTCGCAACGGCCTTTTACCCTGGAACAAGGCGTATTCCGCGCCACGCTGTTCCAAGGTGCAAAAATGGGGGCGGTATTGCTGCTTAACCTGCATCATATTGCCGGCGATGCGGCTTCCCTGGCTATCCTCGGCAAAGAATTATCGGCACTTTATGCGGCGGAAGATTTGCCGCCGATAGCGATGGCGTATGGCGATTACGTCCGTTGGGAAGCCGAATTGCTAGGCAGCAAAAAAGGCCAACGTCTGGCGGCCTATTGGCAACAGCGGCTTGCCGGCGAAGTGCCGGTTTTGCAGCTGCCCACCGACCATCCGCGCCCGGCGCAGCAAACCTTCAACGGCGCCTCGGTGCGTGTCGACATGCCTGAACAGCTGAGCGCAGCCGTCAAAAACCTTGCCAAAACCCACAAGAGCACCTTGTTTACAGTGTTGTTCAGCGCCTATCAAGTCCTGTTGCATCGCTACTCGGGGCAGGACGATATTTGGATAGGCGTACCCACCTCGACACCGCGCAACCAAACGGAGTTCGCCGATATGGTCGGCTATTTGGTCAATCCGATGATCATGCGCGGCGAATTTTTAAAAGACGGCGAGCTCGGCTTCAGCGGGCTTCTACAGCTGAACGGCAAGCAAATGCTGAGCGGGCTTTATCACCAGCCCTATCCGTTCACGCAATTAATAGAGCAGTTGCAACCGCAACGCAACCCGGCTTATCCGCCCTTAGTGCAAGCCATGTTCGCCCTGGAGCGGGACGAGCTGATCCCCAAGACATTTTCGGCCAATGGGCTGATTGCCCAGCGCCTTGAACTCGCGCAAATGGAAGGGCAGTTCGACTTGACCCTGACCTTTTCGGACAGCGATGACGGCAACACCTTATCGGCGGCATGGGCTTACAACACCGACCTGTTTACAGAGGACAGCGTTGCCCGCATGGCCGAGCATCTGCACATCCTGTTGCAAAGCGCAGTTAACGATGCAGAGCAAAGCATAGCGACAATGCCGCTGCTCACAGGCCAGGAACAGGCGCAGCTTAAACAGTGGAATCAAACCGAAACCGATTATCCAAAAGATAAAACCATTATTGATTTGTTTGAGCGGCAAGCGGAAGCAACGCCCGATAATATTGCCGTGGTTTTTGAAGACCAGTCGCTGAGCTATCGCCAACTCAACGACAAAGCCAACCAACTGGCGCATTATTTACTCAGCCTGAAAATGGAGACGGGAACCGCGTTACTGGGCGACAACCCTTTAATCGCCATTGCCGTAGATCGCTCATTAGAAATGGTCATCGGTTTATTGGCTATTCTCAAGGCAGGCGGAGCGTATCTGCCGATAGATCCCGGTTATCCAGCCGCCCGTATCCGTTACATGTTGGATGACAGTCAGGCACAGTTGCTGTTGACCCAAAGCCATATCAAAGCTCATTTAGATGACACAAAACATGATTGTGCAGTGTTATGTTTGGATAAAATAGATTTTGCTGACCAGTCCGCCGAAAATATGACGGTAAGATGCAGGGCGGAAGATTTGGCTTATGTGATTTACACCTCCGGTTCGACCGGAAATCCAAAAGGGGTAATGATCGAGCATCAAGGACTGGTCAATTTGGCATTGGCGCAAATCAGCACTTTCAGTATTAACGCAGAAAGTCGAATCCTGCAATTTGCTTCCTTCAGTTTTGATGCGTCCATTTCCGAAATCGCCACCGCTTTATTGTCTGGAGCAAGTTTATGTCTGCTGACTAAAGAAACAATACTGGACATAGCCCGGTTTGCAGAGCTGATGGTTCAGCAACATATCAGTCATATCACCTTGCCGCCCTCTTTTTTAAACGGCTTGCATGACCGGACGATGTCCGGATTGAAAACACTAGTAGTGGCCGGAGAAACCTGTCCTGCCGAGTTGTCCAAAAAATGGGCTAATAAGCTTCGTTTTATCAATGCCTATGGCCCCACCGAAAACACCGTGTGCGCCAGTATGGCCGTTTGCCTTCCCAAGATGGATACAGTGACTATTGGTCAACCCATAGCCAACGCCCGCATCTATATTCTGGACGCCCGTCACCAAGTCCAGCCGCCGGGTGTCCCTGGTGAGCTGTGCATTGCAGGTGCAGGACTTGCGCGAGGCTACCTAAACCGTCCCGAGCTCACTATCGAAAAATTCATTGAAATCGAACTGTTCGGCAAAATCGAGCGTATTTACAAAACCGCCGACCTAGCCCGATGGTTGCCTGATGGTAGTATCGAATTTCTGGGGCGCATCGACCGGCAAATCAAACTGCGCGGTTTTCGCATTGAACTGGGAGAAATTGAAGCGGTACTCGGCCAGCATCCAGATATTAAAGAAACCGTAGTAAACCTGTATGAAGCCGATGGCGATAAACGTATTGCCGCTTATCTCACCACCGAAGGCGGCAACTTAGCTACGGAAGAATTACGCAGTTGGTTAAAAGCCAGACTGCCGGATTATATGGTTCCCAGTTATTTTACTGTGCTTGACAATCTGCCGTTAACGCCCAATGGCAAAATCGACCGTAAAGCCTTGCCTGTTCCAGAGTTTCAGATGTCAAGCGGATTTAGCCAGTTCGCCACGACTACCGAAGACCTGCTGGCAGTGTTATGGGGCGGCGTTCTCAAACGCGAAACCATTAGCCGACAAGACAACTTCTTCGAACAGGGTGGTCATTCCTTACTGGCGACACAACTGATCGCCCGTATTCGGGAAAGTTTCCAGGTTGAATTGCCGATACGGGCGGTGTTTGAACATCCCCAATTGTCAAGCTTGGCGACAGCCATTGAAGCCGCCGCCGGCAGTATCCGCCTGCCGGCGATTGCCGCGCAGGCTGCAGATGCTCCTAAAGTATTGTCATTCGCCCAGCAACGGCTATGGTTTCTAAACCAGTTTGAAGGCAATAGCAGTGCGACCTATAACATGCCGACCGCACTGCGTTTATCAGGCCGACTAAATGTGGACGCTTTACAACAAAGCTTGCAATGGTTAGTGGAACGCCATAGCAGTTTGAGGAGCCATTTTCCGAATCTTTCCGGACAGGTGCATACACAAATTCGGGCTATCGGAACAATCTTGCAAATCCACGATTTGCGCCAACTGGCAACCGATAACCAAACAAGTGAAATCCAAAATTTGGCTAATATCCATGCCGTCGCTCCTTTTGATTTGGAACATGGGCCTTTATTTAAAGCTGACCTGCTGCTTGATGAAAATCAGGCGGTGCTGCTGCTGAACATGCATCACATCATCAGCGACGGCTGGTCAATAGGCGTGTTCATGCGTGATTGGCGACACGCTTATACCGCCTTTGCCGGAGGCAATGCACCCAGTTTGCCGGAGCTTACAATTCAATACAGCGACTACGCCGCCTGGCAACGGCAATGGTTTCAGGGGGAAATATTGCAACAGCAAGTCGATTATTGGACAGTGCAGCTTAAAGGCCTGCCCGAACTGCTGGAATTGCCCACCGACAAACCGCGGCCGCCGCAACAAAGCTATCAAGGTGCGCATTACTCACAGTGTTTGCCTGTAACACTCAGCCAAGCCGTCACCCAGTTGAGCAGGCAACAGGGTGTGACCTTGTTCATGACCTTATTGGCCACCTTTAACGTGTTGCTGTCCCGTTATAGCCGCCAACAGGACATTTGCGTCGGCAGCCCGATCGCCAACCGTACCCACGCCCACACTGAAGATTTAATAGGCTTTTTCGTCAACACTTTGGTGCTGCGCGGTCAAGTTGACCCGCAACAAAGCTTTGCCGGGCTGTTGCAGGCCACCCGCCAGACCTGCCTGGAGGCTTACGCGCATCAAGACATCCCGTTTGAAATGCTGGTCGAAACCTTGCAGCCCAGCCGTAGTTTGAGCCATAGCCCGCTGTTCCAGGTGATGTTTGTATTACAGAATAACGAAGCCGCCGAATTGGCTTTGCCTGATCTGGAGGTTGGCTTTCTTGAAGCAGAGTACCCTATCGCCAAATTCGACCTGACCTTGCATGTCGCCGAACAGGACGGACAGCTACAGTGTTACTGGGAATACGCCACCGACTTATTTAACGGCGGCACTATCGAACGCATGGCCGAACATTTTGAAGTTTTGCTCAATGCCGTCGTCGACAACTCGGAGCAAGCCATCGGCCTGCTGCCGATGCTGACCGAACAGGAAACTCTGCAATTGCAGGTCTGGAACGATACCGCGACCGACTACCCCAAAGACCAGACCATTGTCAGCCTGTTCGAACAACAAGTAGAGGCAACGCCCGACAATCTGGCTGTAGTTTTTGACGGTCAGTCGCTGAGTTACCGTCAGCTTAATGAAAAGGCCAACCGGCTGGCGCACTACCTGCTCGGCCTGAAAACGGAAATAGGGGCGCCGTTATTGACCGCTAATCCGCTGATTGCGATTGCGGTCGAACGTTCACTGGACATGATCGTCGGTTTGCTGGGCATTCTCAAGGTAGGCGGGGCCTATGTGCCGGTAGATCCCGATTACCCGGCCCTCCGTATCCAGCATATGCTGGCGGACAGTCAGGCTCCGCTGCTGCTGAGCCAAAGCTATCTGCACGGCCAATTGTCGCCGTCTGGATTGGAACATGGCTGTGTGGTGCTGTGCCTTGATGAACTGGATGTCTCCGGCCGGCCCAGTGAAAATCCGGCGAGAAAAAGCGGGCCGGAGGATTTGGCTTATGTGATTTATACCTCGGGTTCGACCGGGATGCCGAAAGGCGTCTGCATAACCAATGCTGCCGTGATCCGCTTAGTTAAAAATACAAATTATATTCAAATACATGCGGATGATTGCATTGCGCAGGCATCAAATGCCTCATTCGATGCGGCAACATTTGAAATTTGGGGGAGTTTATTAAACGGCGCCCAATTGGCCGGCATCCCCAAAGAATTGCTGCTGTCGCCCGATAAATTGACAGAGCATTTGCAAAGCCATCGCATCAACACGCTCTTTGTAACGACGGCATTATTTAACCAGATCGCACAAACCAGGCCCGATTGCTTTGAGACCTTAAAACACCTTCTTTTTGGCGGTGAACAGGTTGATCCTTATTCGGTCAATACCGTTTTAAGCAAGCATCCGCCCGAACGATTGTTGCACGTCTATGGGCCAACCGAAACGACGACGTTTGCTTCCTGCTACTTGACCAATAGCGGGCAAAAACCGGATAACATAAACACAATTCCAATTGGCAAGCCTCTTGGCAACACCCGGATATTTATCCTGAGTCCGCAACATCAGCCGCAACCGCCCAATATTCCCGGCGAGCTGTGCATTGCCGGTGTCGGCCTTGCCCGCGGCTATCTGAACCGGTCTGAACTGACCGCCGAGAAATTCATCGACGTTGAACTATTCGGCAAAGCGGAACGCATTTACAAAACCGGCGATTTGGCAAGATGGCTGCCCGACGGCAACCTCGAATTCCTGGGCCGCATCGACCGGCAAATCAAACTGCGCGGTTTCCGCATCGAATTGGGCGAAATCGAAGCGGCGCTTTGCCAATATCCGGACGTCAAGGAAGCCGTAGCGAACCTGAACGAGGCCGATGGCGATAAACGCATTGTCGCCTACTTGACCACGGATAATGACTGCTTCAACAGCGATAACTTACGAAACTGGCTGAAAGCCAGACTGCCCGATTACATGGTACCCAGTCATTTTCTGTGTCTGGACAGCCTGCCGCTGACGCCTAACGGCAAGATTGACCGCAAAGCCTTGCCTAAGCCCGACTTGTCCATTCAGGGCGAACAACAGCTGCCGCATACCGAAACGGAGCAATTGCTGTGCAGCCTCTGGTCGCAAGTGTTGCGCCTCGACGTGATGAGTATAAGCGTCAATTTTTTTGCAGCGGGCGGGCATTCCCTGTTGGCGACCCAACTGGTGTCCCGCATTCGCGAGAGCTTCGGCATTGAAATGCCGTTGCGGACTGTTTTTGAATATCCCCTTCTTCGGGAACAAGCCGAATGGCTGGACAGGCAGCAACGCGGCGCGGAACTGCCCGCCATCCTGCCTTTGGCGGAAGGCGAAGCTTTGACATTATCTTTTGCCCAGCAACGCTTGTGGTTCCTGGCGCAATTGGCGGGACAAAGCGCAACCTATAACATGCCGGCAGCATTGCGGCTGAAAGGCCGGCTCAATGAAGAGGCGTTGCAAAGCGCCTTGACTGACTTGGTTCAGCGCCACGAAACCCTGCATGTCTGTTTTCCGATGGTTGACGGAAAGCCAAGCGTACAGGTCAACGCGGTTTATAACCCGCTGAGCGTCACTGACCTTAGAATTTCTTATGGTTCCCACGCTCCGCGTGGTAACCCGGTTAGGGACGCTCCGGCGTCCCTAACCGCAGAGCGGTTCAGACTGCATTCCCACGCGGAGCGTGGGAACGATAAGTTCGATCTTAGCGACTTAGCGGATGCCGAGCAAAAAGGCCAAGTTGCGGAATGGATTGCCGGTCACGCCAATGACCCTTTCGATCTGAGCACCGGCCCGCTGTTTAAGGCTCAGCTCCTCAGACTGGGCGAGGAAGACCATATCCTGCTGTTCAACATGCACCATATTATCAGCGACGGCTGGTCGACAGGCGTGATGATCCGGGATTGGTGCCGGTTATACGACGCCTATGAGCAAAATCGTGGACCGCAACTGCCCGAACTGGCTATCCAATACACCGACTACGCGGCCTGGCAAAGAAATTGGCTGCAAGGCGACGTACTGGAGCGGCAACTCGATTACTGGACGGACAAGCTCTCGGGAGCGCCGGAATTATTGGAGCTGCCGACGGACAACCAGCGTCCCGCTGTGATGAGCTACCGGGGCAAGCATCTGCAAAGCACGTTGAATCCAGTGCTCACGCAATGCATCAAGCAGTTGAGCCGCAAACACGGCGTGACCGACTTCATGGCCTTATTGTCCGCTTTCACGGTTTTGCTGTCCCGCTACAGCGGACAAACGGATATTGTCGTTGGCTGCCCCATTGCCAATCGCACCCAAAGCCAAACCGAGAATTTAATCGGCTTTTTCGTCAATACGCTGGCCATGCGCGTACAAATCGATGCCGGGGAGAGCTTTTCCGGGTTGCTGGCGCAGGTCAGGAAAACCGCGCTTGAAGCCTACAGCCATCAGGATATTCCGTTTGAAGCCCTGGTTGAAAAAATAAATCCCTCCCGCAGTCTGAGCTATTCCCCTCTGTTCCAGGTCATGTTCGTCCTGCAAAATGCGCCGGAAGAAGCGCCGGACTTAAGCGGCTTGAACATAACGCCTCTTGAATCAGATCACGCCACGGCTAAATTCGATTTGACCTTGAGCGTCGAGGAACGGGACGGCGCCTTCGTTTGCAATTGGGAATACAACACGGACCTGTTCCGCCCGGAAACCATCGTCCTGCTCGGCGAGCGTTTCCAGGTCTTGCTGGAGGGAATTGTTGCCGATCCGGAACAATCGATAGCTGAGCGGCCGTTACTGACTGTTGCCGAACAACAGCTGCTACAAGCCTGGAACCGGACCGAAACCGATTATCCAAAAGACCGGACGATTGTCGATTTATTTCAAATCCAGGCCGGGAAAACGCCCGACGCTATCGCCGTGGTTTTTGAGGACAGGCAGCTGACCTACCGCCAGCTGAATCAACAGGCCAACCAACTCGCGCATTATCTACTCGACCTTAAAACCGGCAACGAGCAACTGGTAAGCGGCAACTGCCTGGTCGGTATTTGCGTGGAGCGTTCGCTGGACATGATCATCGGCTTGTTGGCGATAGTGAAGGCGGGCGCGGCTTATGTGCCGCTTGACCAGGATTACCCGGAACAACGCCTGCAATTCATATTGGAAGATGCCGCCGTGCCGGTGCTGTTGGCCCAAAGCCATTTGCTGGAAAGATTGTCGGCATCGACTGCCAAAGTGGTTTGCATGGATACGGACAGGGAAGCGATTGCAAACTGCTCCGTGGACAACCCGGCACAACAAAGCGGGCCGGACGATTTGGCTTATGTGATTTATACCTCCGGTTCGACCGGGAAACCCAAAGGTTGCCAACTGACGCAAGCCAACGTGACGCGGCTGTTTACCGCAACCGACGACTGGTATAGCTTCAACGAGCAGGACGTTTGGACGCTATTCCACTCTTACGCGTTCGATTTCTCGGTATGGGAAATATGGGGCGCATTATTCCATGGCGGCAAACTGGTGGTTGTGCCGTACCATACCAGCCGTAACCCCGCGCTTTTTTATCAGTTGCTGATAGATCAGGGCGTAACGGTACTGAACCAAACGCCGTCGGCTTTTAGACAATTGCAGGACGTCGATAACCGGCCGGATAAGCTCAGTTTGCGCTTTGTGATATTCGGCGGCGAAGCGCTGGATTTTGCCGCGCTGCAACCCTGGTTTTTCCGTCACGGCGACAAGCAGCCGCAACTGGTCAATATGTACGGCATTACCGAAACGACGGTTCATGTTACCTATTATCCGGTCGCAGGCGGGGACAATCAGGGCAAGAGCATCATCGGTATACCGATTCCCGATTTGCAGGTCTGGGTGGTTGACGCGTGCAATAACCCTCTTCCAATCGGCGTACCCGGCGAAATGCTGGTCGGCGGTGCGGGCGTCGCGCGCGGCTACCTGAACCGTCCCGAGCTAACGGCTGAACGATTCATTGAAGTTGAATTGTTCGGACAGCGTCAACGCGTTTATAAAAGCGGGGATTTGGCGCGCTGGCTTCCCGACGGCAACATCGAATACCTTGGCCGCATCGACAATCAAGTGAAAATTCGCGGTTTCCGGATTGAATTGGGCGAAATTGAAGCCTGCCTGACCGCCAATCCCGCTGTTAAAGAAGCGGTGGTGCTGGCCAGCGGCGAAGGCGAGAGCAAAGCCTTGGTCGCCTACGTTACCGCGGATGCCGTCTTGAAAGTCGAGGAACTCCGGGCCGGCCTCAGTGCGCTGCTGCCCGCGTATATGGTCCCCGCGTATTTTGTGCAGCTGGACGCGCTGCCGCTGTTGCCGAACGGCAAGATCAATCGCAAAAACCTGGTCGGCTTGAAGCCTATCGAGTCGCTAAGAGAATTTCGTCCGCCGCAAAATGAACTGGAGTCGGAATTATTGTCGATTTGGCAAAAATACCTGGAAACGGACGACATCAGCACCAACGCGAATTTCTTTGAAATCGGCGGCAATTCGTTGTCCTTGGTCAGGGTGCATTGGGAAATCGAAAAGAGCTATCCGCAAACCACGTTGATGGATTTATTCTCGCACCCGAATATCGCGGATTTGGCGCTGTTTCTTGCGGGAGGGGAAAAAACAAGGATCGCGATAGAAACCCTGGCGTTGGATAAAAAATATTTCTCGGCAGGCGATGGCGGCCTATTGGAATACACGCTGGACGATGAACTGGCCGCGCAGTTAAACGGGTTGGGAAATCGGGATGTACAGGACATTCCTAATAATGTTGGCGTAAGCGGTACAAAGCCCTCTCCAGAGGGAGAGGGTTGGGTGACGACTGCATGGATGCAGGAGGTAGAGCAACGCAGGGAGCAGTTGCCGAGGGGAAATGAAAGCAGCCATTTGATTCCTCATCATCCCAACCTTCTCCCTCAGGGAGAAGGAGCCCGTA
Source organism: Methylobacter sp. (assembly GCA_004299305.1). Lineage (GTDB taxonomy): Bacteria > Pseudomonadota > Gammaproteobacteria > Methylococcales > Methylomonadaceae > Methylobacter_A. The sequence continues at coordinate 14,786 of SCPZ01000057.1, read as the reverse complement.
CTCTTAAGTCAACAGCATTGCAGGACATTCTCCGTGCAGCGTTCGGCTATCTGCTGTTTGAAATCAGCAATCAAAGGGAGGTTTCGTATTATGCCGCGCTGGATGAGCAACACATCATTGCCCTTCGCCATGATTTTGAGGCGATTGAATCCATCGAGGACCTGTTGCAGGCATCGCGGAGCCAATTTCTGAATCCGGAGGCAATCTATCCGACCGATGACTTTTTAAAGACGGGGGCGAATCCGGGGTCCAGCGAGGTCTTGTCTCTCTATTCCGATGCCGTAAGCGGCGATTTCGATAATGCGGACTTGCATTGGCATACCGGCATAAACAACGGCACGGTGAACATCGCTTTCAGGTTCAGCTCGCGGATGGACAGGGAAGAAATGCAACTGTTGCCCGGACTTTACGTGGCAATCCTGGAAGAAATAGTAAAAGAAGCGTAAGGGATGTAAGAAATAAGGAACGGCATCGTTCCCACGCCGGAGCGTTCGTCGTTATACACAAGTGCCGGGATGACGTGCTTTTATAGACTTGTGTATAACAATGAGCGCCGGAGCGTCGGAACGATAGCTGGGTACAGTATTTATTAGCGCATAATGACCAATAATCAGCAAATCATGAAAAAAATTCTCACGATACCAAAGCAAGCGAATATCAAAGTTAAAGAAACCTCGACAAAGGATATAGCCATTATTGGCGTCAGCCTGAAACTTGCCGATTATGAGGATACGGAAAATTTCTGGGAAGACTTGGTTTCTGCCAAGGATCGAATCCGTTCCATTCCCGAACAACGAAAAAAAGATGCGGACGACATCCTGCGTTTTCTGGGCCAGGACCCGGAGCATCTGAGCTACCGGGAAATAGCCTACCTGGACAGGGTGGACGAGTTCGACTACCGTTTCTTTCACCTGTCGCCGAAAGAAGCCGAAATTATGTCGCCGAACCAGCGGCTGTTCATGCAAACCGCCTGGAAAGCGCTGGAAGATGCCGGCTATGGCGGCACGAAACTCAAAGGGGCCAAGGTCGGCGTATTTATGGGCATGAGTTCGGCCCACGAATACGGCGAGCTGGCCGGCCAGATTTACCGGGACGACAGCGAGCAAATTTTCCTGAGCAACGTGCCGTCCAACACCGCCACCCGGCTTTCGTTTGTGCTCGATTGGCGGGGGCCCGCGCTGATGGTCGATACCGCCTGCTCGTCGTCGCTGACCGCGGTGCATCTGGCCTGCCGCGCATTGCGCGCGAACGAATGCAAGCTGGCCCTGGTCGGCACAGTCAAAACGGCGATTTTGCCGGTGGCTCTCGAGAAAGTGGAAATCGAATCCTCGGACGGCAGGACCCGGACATTCGATGACTCTTCGGACGGCACAGGCGGCGGCGAAGGCGTCATTGCTGTGCTGTTAAAGCCGCTTAACCAAGCTTTGAAGGATGAAGACTCGATTTACGCGGTCATCAAAGGTAGCGCGCTGAACCAGGACGGCACCGCTGCCGGCATGACGGTGCCGAATGCAGACGCGCAGGCGGAATTAATCGACCAGGCTTGGAAAGATGCCGGAATAGACCCGCGAAACCTGCGCTTTATAGAAGCGCACGGCACCGGCACCAAGCTGGGCGATCCTATCGAAATAGACGGGATTAACAAAGCCTTTGCCAAATATACTGGCGACAAACAATTCTGCGCTGTCGGTTCGGTGAAGACCAATTTCGGGCATCTGGATCATGCGGCAGGCCTGATCGGTCTGGTAAAGGCGGCTTTAAGCCTGCAAAAGAAAAAAATCCCGCCGTTGGCGCATTTCAAAACAGCCAACAGCAAAATTCCGTTTGAAAACTCGCCGGTATTTCCGGCCGACAGGCTGATCGATTTGAGCGAGGCCGAAGAGCCGCTGCTGTGCGGTGTCAGCGCTTTCGGCTTAAGCGGCGTCAATTGCCATGTTGTGATGGAGGAAGCGCCTGCGCCGAAGCAAACCGATGCTTCTCCGAAGGTGTTCCACCGTTTCGAAAAAAAGCGTTGCTGGCTAAAAGTGCCCGCTGCTCCTTATGCAACGAACCGGGATGCGGTATTCATCAAGCAAGCGCCGGCGCAAACTCCGGGACAGCTTATTTACGAAATCGGCATCGACAGCGGCGAGGATTGGCTGCTGAATGAACACAAAGCGGGTGGGCAATCGTGTCTGGTAGGAGCCGCCTATTTTCAGCTGCTCTCGGAAATCGCCAAAAAACAGGGCTACCAATCGCCGTTGGAAATAAATGACCTGTTCTGGGAAAACCTGCTGGCTATCAGCCCGGAAGAAATACGGACATCCCCGGACAAACTGATCGCGACATTGAAAGCATCGCCGGATGGTCATTCTGTCTCGGTACTGCGAAAACAACCGACTGGCAGCTGGATGCAGTACGCCACCGCGGAAATAAAAACCGCGCCCGAACAAGCCCCGGCACGTCTCGACCTAGAACAAATAAAAGCCCGATGCGAAGCGGTAACGATCCCTGACCATGGTTTTGACAATCAAGGCCTGGTTGAAGTCGGCAGGCGCTGGGATTGCGTGGCAGAAATCCGGAAAAACGACGACGAACGCCTGACACTTTTAAAATTAAAGGATGAATTCAAGACCGACTTGAACCGCTTTGAATTCCATCCGCCCGTGCTGGATGCGGCTTTGAGCTCCGGCCTGACTGAAGCGGGCTTCCTGCCGATGATGTGCGGCAGCGCAAAATTATATCGCCCCATTGCAGGGGAAATTTACAGCTATGTGACAGGCAAAAGCGAGTCGGAAGAAATACAAAAGTACGATGTCGTTTTAGCCGATGCCGACGGACAAATAATCGCCGAGTTCGATGGACTCACGTTCAAACGGGTTCAAAATGAATGCCAACTGTTCAGTGCGATTTGGCTTCCGAAAAAACAACAGTATTCCCAAACAGCGGGAGAAGTTTGCGTGCTGGGCGACTTTCCGCCGTTGCGAGGCATCCAGGCTTTTGACATTCCACGCTCCGAAGACGAGCGTTTGGCCCTGATCGAGAACCTGGAAAAACACCGGATCGGCAAAATAATCTATTCGCCGTCGCTGCCGGATAATGACTGCGCTTCGCTGGAGGAGCTCGAAACAAGGCTGGAGCTGGGCGTAACCGGCCTGTTCCGCTTGGTTAAAACCTTGATTAAACATGACGGCACACGAGCGTTGGAAATCCTGGTCATCGGCAAAAACACCTTCGCGGTAACGAACAGCGAGGCTCGTTTAAATCCTGCTTACGCAGCGCTGTCAGGCTTGGCAAAAGTCATACCTTTAGAGTATGACAATATCGCCTGCAAATTCCTCGACCTGGATGACAGCACTACCGGAGAACAGGTCTTAGCCGAATTTGCCGGATTCGACAGCCCGGCTCGCCCCGCAGCTTACCGCAACGGCATGCGCTATGAGCAGGATTTTCAAGCTATTCACAGTTCTGGGACAGCCATTGCAATAAAAGAGCAGGGCGTCTACCTGATCACCGGCGGATTAGGCGGGATGGGCATCGAATTCGCAAAAGACCTGGTCGCCCAAAAACGCGTGAAGCTGGCGCTGATCGGACGTTCAGGCTTGCCGCCCCGCGAGGATTGGGCGGAAATGCAACAAGGGGACGGCAAAGTTGCCGAAAAAATCAATGCGATCCTGGCAATGGAGGCAAGCGGATCGGAAGTGCTGGTCATTGCCGCCGATGTGTCAAACCCCGAGCAAATCGAAAAGGCCGTCAACGAAACGCGCGAAAAGCTCGGCAACATAGACGGCGTGCTGCATTGCGCCGGAATCGCAGGCGACGGTTATTTGTTCCGAAAGGAAGAATCTACCTTTGCCGCCGTATTGCGTCCGAAAATACAAGGAACCTGGCTTCTGGACCGGCTGACCCGGCAAGATAAGCCGGACTTTTTTATTCTGTGCTCGGCCCTGTCCGCGGTGCTCGGCGCTCCCGGACAAAGCGATTACATTGCCGCGAACGCCTATCAGGACGCGTTTGCCGCGTTTCGCAACAAACAAGGCTTAAGAACGCTGGCTATCAATTGGCCGGCTTGGAAAGAAACCGGCATGGCCTTCGACTGGCAAGCCAACCAAAGCCAGTACGCGCTTACCACAAAAGAAGCAATCGATCTGCTGCACGAACTGCTTGCTTACGAAGGAAGCCAAGGAATCATTGTTCCTCCCGGCTTTAGCATTCAAGAGGCTTTCCAATCGCCAAAGCAGAAAGAACGCACGGAAACCAAAGCGGATCTGCCGGCAACGGTCATTCTTTCCGGCAAGGACAACGGCAACTACAGCCCGGTGGAAATAGCGGTGGCTCAAGCCTGGTCCGAAGTTTTGGGCTATGACGAGATCAACATACTGGACGATTATTACAGCCTGGGCGGCGATTCAATCGATGCGAATAAAATAAGCAATGTCGTTGCGAAAAAACTCGGCGCAAAAGTGTCGATGGAAGTCATTTTCAGCCATCCGACCATCGAAAAATACGCGGCTTTTATTGAAAAGAAAAACCGCGAGAGCGAATCCCGCAACGCTATTGAAGTCATTGCAAAACAAGCTTATTACCCTGTGTCCGCGGCTCAACGCCGACTGTACATTCTCTGGGAATTGTCGAAACAGAGTCTCGGCTACAATCTGCCGTGCATCCTATTTATCGAAAACAGAGTGTATGTCGGGCAACTGGCTCACGCCTTCGAAAAGCTGATAGCCCGGCACGAATCCTTTCGGGTTTCGTTTGAGATGAAAGACGGGCAGCTTATGCAAGTTATTGCCGACCGTGTGGATTTCACGCTGTCCGAAACAATGTTGAAAAAATCGGACTTGGACGCCTATGCCAGAAAATTTTCCCGGCCTTTCGATCTTGCCAAAGCCCCGCTGCTCAGGGCCGAACTTGCAAGCCTTGATACCGGCGAACAGGTACTGCTGTTCGATGTTCACCATATCGTCGCCGATGCTTTTTCGCTGCAAATTATTTTTCAGGAATTGAATGCCTTATACCAAAACGAAAATCTTCCTGAACTAAAAATACAGTACAAGGATTTTTCCCGCTGGCAGAATGCGCATTTTGAATCGGAAGCCTTTAAAGTCCATCAGGATTATTGGCTCAAGCAATTTGAACAAGACATTCCGGTGCTGGATTTTCCGTATGATTTCCAAAGACCTCTCATCATCACCTATGAAGGGGCGGTGCTGACGTTCAGTGTGGATGCAGACCTGCTGGCAAAGGTCCGCAACTTTTCGGCAAAAAATGAAATCACGCCGTTCATGGTGTTCCTCAGCGCTTTTTACCTGCTGTTTCATAAATACAGCAGGCAGGAGGACATCGTCATCGCGATTGCCGACCTGGGCCGGAATGCGCCGGAAGTCAGCGAAACCATCGGCATGTTCATCAACCATCTGGCTATCCGGGCTTTCCCGAAAGACGATAAAGCGCCGACGGCATTCCTGGCCGAGGTAAAAGAACTGATGGTCAACGCCTATGCCCACCAGGAGTATCCGTTTGACCGCTTAATTCAAAAACTGAACCTGCCCAGGGACATGAGCCGCGATCCGTTGACCGGCATTACCTTCTCGTACATGAATTTCAAGCAGCCGGAACAGGACGAAAGCGGACTGCAATTCAGGCCTTACCAGGGGCAAGTCAAAGATTCGTCGAAATTCGATATGGCGATTTTCGGCACGGAATTCCCGGATAAAATCGATTTTGCAATCGAATATTACTCCGCCATTCTCAGCGTAGCAACGATGCAACAGTTCGGCGCACGCTTCCTGAAAGCCCTTGGCGAGCTGGTCGGGGAAGCAGCGGAAACCATCGCGGACATTGATGTATTAACGGCGGGCGAGCGGGAGAAAATCCTCGGCGATTTTAACCGAACCGACGCGGCCTATCCCGCCGATAAATGCTTGCACGAATTTTTCGAAGCGCAAGCGGAAAAAACGCCGGATGCCATAGCCCTTGTTTTTGGCGAAAAATCGCTAAGCTACAGCGAGCTGAACAGCCTCGCCAACCAAACGGCCCGCCATTTGCAAAGCATGGGCGTGGGGCCGGAAGTCTTGGTCGGCGTTTGTATGGAACGTTCTATTGAGATGATCGTCGGCATGTTGGGTATCCTGAAGGCCGGCGGAGCTTATTTGCCCTTGGACCCAGATTATCCGGCTGAGCGTCTGGCCTTTATGGTTGAAGACGCGCAAATCCTGGTTTTGTTGACGCAATCAAGCCTGACTGAAACATTGCCGTCTACGCAAGCGCAAGTCCTCTGCATGGACAGCGCGGCTGAAAGCCTCCGGCAACTAAATCCCTCAAATATCCAAAGCGGCGTCAAGCCGGACAATTTGTCCTATGTGACCTATACCTCGGGTTCGACCGGCAAGCCGAAAGGGGTTGCGATCAACCATAAAAATACCGCGGCCTTTATAGGCTGGTCAAAAACAGTCTTTTCACCGGAAGAATTGGCCGGCGTTGCGGCCACCACATCAATCTGCTTCGATCTTTCGGTGTTTGAAATATTCGTACCGCTCAGCGTCGGCGGCAGCATTATCCTGCTTGAAAACGCGTTGCAGTTGCCCGATTTGCCGGCTGACGCGAACGTGACCCTGCTGAACACGGTCCCCTCCGTTATCAATGAGTTGGTCAAGTTGAATTTGATACCGGCGTCGGTGCAGGTGGTTAACCTTGCCGGGGAAGCGTTAAAGAACGATTTGGTGCAACGCGTCTACCAGTCCGACACCGTCAAGAAAGTCTACAACCTGTACGGGCCAACCGAAGACACAACCTATTCCACGTTCGCGTTGATGAAAAAGGGCGATACGGAAGCTCCGCTGATCGGCCGTCCAATCGACAACACACAGGCCTATATTTTGGATAACAACTGCCGTCCGGTGCCTATCGGCGTGGCCGGGGAGCTTTACCTGGGTGGCGCGGGCTTGGCGCGCGGTTATTTGAACCGGCCGGAAATGACGGCCGAACGATTCATAGACAATCCTTTCGGCGAGGCAGGCACGCGCCTCTACAAAACCGGCGACTTGGCGCGCTTTTTAGCGGACGGCAATATCCAATATCTGGGACGCCTGGACAACCAGGTGAAAATTCGCGGATTCCGGATTGAAATCCCTGAAATCGAAGCCGCGCTCGGAAAATATCCGGCCATAGCCGAGAGCGCCGTGCTGGCGCTCGAAAACGCCGACCGGAAAGAGAAGACGCTGGTTGCCTATATCGTTGCGGACAACAACCTTGATTTGGCCGAGCTGCGCAAATTCCTGAATAAATGGCTACCCAGTCACATGATCCCTTCCGCTTTCATCCTGCTGGATGAAATGCCGTTGACGCCGAACGGCAAGATGGATAGACGCGCCCTTGAGGCCATGGGCGGAAATTCCGGCGCGCCGGAAAACCATGCCGTTATGCCGCAAACGGAACTGGAAGGACAGATTGCCGGTCTTTGGAAAAAAATCCTGCAAGTCGAAAAGGTCGGGATTCATGATAATTTCTTTGAAGTCGGCGGGCATTCCCTGTTATTGCTCCAGTTGCAACAACAATTGCAGGCGGTGCTGGGAAAACGTCCGCCGATAGCGGACCTGTTTCACTATCCAACCATTCACGCCTTTGCCGCGCATCTGAGCGGGGGAGCAAAAGCGCCGGAAAGCACTGCGCCATTGACGGCTTCTGCCACGAACGACATCGCCGTGATCGGCATGGCCGGACGCTTTCCCGGAGCAAACGACGTGGACAGCTATTGGAAGAATTTATGCGACGGCGTCGAGTCCATCTCCTTTTTCTCGGAAGAAGAACTGTTGGCGGAAGGCGTCGATCCGGCGCTGATCAATAATCCCGCCTATGTCAAAGCCAATGGGATTCTGGACGGCATTGAGTTCTTCGATGCGGCTTTTTTCGGTTTTTCTCCACGAGAAGCCGAAATCATGGACCCTCAACAGCGTTTGTTCATGGAGTGCGCCGCGAGAGCGATTGAGCATGCCGGTTACGATGCGGAGCGGATCAACAGGGCGGTGGGGGTTTTCGCCGGGGCCGGGATGAACACCTATTACACGGATAACCTTGCCCCTCATCGGGAGCTGCTGCAGTCCGTCGGCGACTACCAGCTGATGGTCAGTAATCAAAACGATTTTATAACCACCCGGACATCCTACAAACTGAACCTGAAAGGACCCAGCGTCAATATCCAAACGGCTTGTTCCACCTCGTTGGTTGCCGTGCATATGGCCTGTCAAAGCCTGCTGAACGGGGAATGCGATATGGCGCTAGCCGGCGGCGTATCGGTTAAATCAAACCAAAAGTCCGGCTATCTTTATGTGGACGGCATGATTCTTTCTCCGGACGGCCATTGCCGGGCTTTCGATGCCGATGCGCAAGGAACGGTTGGCGGCAACGGCGTCGGCATTGTGATGCTGAAAAAACTGGACCAAGCCATTGCGGACAAAGATTGCATTCATGCCGTGATTAAAGGTTCGGCCGTCAATAATGACGGCGTTTTGAAAGCGGGCTACACCGCGCCGAGCGTGGCAGGCCAGGCTGAAGTGATCGCACGGGCAATGCGCGGCATTGAGCCTGAAACCGTCAGCTATGTAGAAACGCACGGCACCGGGACTGCCATGGGCGACCCGATTGAAATCGCGGCCTTGACCCAAGCTTATCAAGCCCATACCGGGAAAAAACAATTTTGCGCGATCGGTTCGGTCAAGACCAATATCGGCCATCTGGATGCGGCCGCAGGCATAGCGGGACTGATTAAAACCATACAGGCGCTGAAACATCAATCGTTGCCGCCGAGCCTGCATTTTGAAAAGCCCAATCCTGAAATCGACTTTGCCGGCAGCCCGTTTTACGTCAACAGCCGCCAGGCTGAATGGACATCCGACGGAACTCCGCGCCGCGCGGGCGTCAGCTCGTTCGGTATCGGCGGCACCAATGCCCACTTGGTTTTGGAGGAAGCGCCGAAAGCTTTACCGGCAAGCCATGAATCGCGCCCGCAACTTCTGTTGTTATCGGCCAGAACGGAGTCCGCTCTGGAAAAGGCCACCGCGAACCTTGCCGAACATTTCAGGCAAAATCCGGACACCAATCTTGCCGGTGCGGCATTTACGCTGAATACCGGGCGGAAAGCCTTCAAGCATCGGCGCATGCTGGTTTGCCGGACTGCGGACGAGGCTGTAAAGACGCTAAGCACCGCAAACGGACTGCTGAGCCGGAAATGCGAGAGCGACGGACATCCGGTGGTGTTCCTGTTCTCCGGCCAAGGTTCCCAATACGTCAACATGGCGTCGGGACTCTATGCCCGTGAACCGGTCTTTCGCGAGCAGGTCGACCGTTGCGCGAGCATCCTGACCCCGTTGATGGGGCTCGATATAAGGGACATACTGTATCCCGCTAATGGCGCAACGGAGCAACAAGCAACCGAACTCGAACAAACGGCCGTCGCGCAGCCGGCGCTGTTTGTGATTGAATACGCGCTGTCGCAATTATGGATGGCCTGGGGAGTCCATCCCGCCGCGATGTTGGGCCACAGCATCGGCGAATACGTTGCCGCCTGTCTGGCGGGCGTCTTTTCGCTGGAACAGGCGCTGGAGCTGGTTACCTTGCGCGGACGCTTAATGCAGTCGCTTCCGGCAGGTTCGATGCTCAGCGTGGTTTTATCGGAACAGCAGATTCAGCCGTATTTGAGCGCGGATATTTCGCTGGCCGCCGTGAACGCCCCCTGCTTATCTGTCGTTTCCGGCCCAAGTGACGCTATAGAGGCTTTGGAAAACCGTCTGGCCCTCCAGGATATTCAATCCATTCGCTTGCATACCTCCCATGCTTTTCATTCGGCGATGATGGAGCCTATCCTGCCGTCCTTTGTCGATTGCCTGAGCAAAATGACATTGAAAGCGCCGCAAAAGCCTTATATATCCAATTTGAGCGGCGACTGGATCACGGCCGAACAAGCGACCGACCCGAATTACTGGGCCCAGCACTTGCGCTCCGCGGTACGTTTTACAGACGGAATGGAAACTTTGCTGAAAGACCCGGAGTCGGTATTTCTGGAAGTGGGACCGGGGCGGGTGTTGACGACATTGGTCAAGCGTCATTGCCCCGCGACAAGCGGGCCGGAAATCGTTTCCTCGCTGCCTTCGCCGAAAGACCCTGTTGACGATGACCAGGCGGTTCTTGGCGCGTTGGGCAAACTATGGCTGGCGGGAATATCGGCGGATTGGTTTGCTGTCCATGAACGCATGAAGCCATCCCGCATAGCGATGCCGACCTATCCTTTCGAACGGCAACGCTATTGGATTGACGGGAAAGACGCGCCGGCGGGAAATTCGCCGGTTCCGCAAAACACAAGAGAAAAACTGCAGGATTGGTTTTATCTGCCGTCGTGGAAAATCTCCGCGCCATTGAATTTATGGCTGGAGCAGGAGCAAACACCGGAGCCCGCCAATTGGCTGCTGTTTGTCGACGATTGCGGACTTGGCGACTCATTGGCCGAACAACTTGAAGGGCTTGGACAGGCGGTTGTCAAGGTCAAGACCGGCAAAAAATGGAGCCGATTATCGGATAACTCCTATGTGCTGAACCCGGAAACAGCGGAAGACTATGAAACCCTGCTCAATGAGCTGAACGCAACGCAAAACCTGCCGCAGACCATTGTTCATCTTTGGGCCGTCAATCGCTTGGATAATGCCGGAACGGAAACCGAAATTACCGCGCAGGCGCAGGCAACGGGTTTTTACAGCTTGCTGTTCCTGGCGCAGGCGCTCGGAAAACAGCAGCAACAACCGCCGCTGGAACTGATTGCCGTCTCCAACAACATGCAGGTCGTTACCGGAGACGAACAACTGCAAGCGGAAAAAGCGACGTTGCTGGGCCCCGTGCAAACCATTCCTCAGGAATATGCGAACATTCAATGCCGAAACGTGGATGTGATCCTGCCGATCGCAAATGCCGAATCGAAACAAAGACTGCTTGACCAGTTGTTAGCGGAAATCCTGAGCAAAACGGATGACAGGGCCATAGCCTATCGCGGCAAACATCGCTGGCTGCCGTCTTATGAGCCTATTCATTTGCAGCAAGCGAAAATGAAGAAAAGGTCATTATTAAAACAACAAGGCACTTATCTGATTACCGGCGGTTTGGGAGGCATAGGACTGACGCTGGCGGAATATCTGGGAAAAAACTTCTCCGCCAACCTGATTTTAATCAGCCGCTCGGCCTTTCCCGAGCCAAAAGACTGGGCCGGATGGCTTGAAAGCCACGAAGCGGGTGACGAAACAAGCCTGAAAATTCAAACTCTGCAAGCACTGGAAAACCAGGGTGCTCGACTATGGATCGCCCAGGCCGACGCTGCAAACCTGCAACAAATGCAGGCTGTCGTTGCAAAGGCCGATGAACGCTTCGGTCCGATTCACGGCGTCATTCATGCGGCGGGACTTCCCGGCGGCGGCGTCATCCAGCGCAAAACGCCGGAAATTGCGGCATCGGTTCTGGCGCCCAAGGTCGACGGGAGCGTGGTTCTGCATACTCTGTTTAAGGATGCGAAGCTGGATTTTGTTCTGCTTTGCTCCTCGCTGAGCGCCATCTTCGAAGCGTTCGGTCAGGTGGATTATTGCGCGGCCAATGCCTTTCTCGATGCCTACGCCCATTATCTTCGCTCGCAGGGAATTCCCGCCATCAGCATTAACTGGGATCTGTGGCGCGAGGTGGGCATGGCGGTCAAAACAGCAACGCCCAATTCATTGCGGGAGCGGCGGGAACAGGAGATGCTGATAGGCATTTCGCCGGAGGAAGGCCGGGAGGTATTCCGGCTGGTCATGGAATCCGCGCTGACCAGGCTTGTGGTTTCAACGCAAAAGTTGCAGCCGCGGCTGGAGCGGTCCACTGCGGCCGGTTTCCCTGAGCCGGAGCCGAAAAAAGCGGACAGTGCGATGCGGATGCACTCGCGTCCCGAACTATCTAGCCCTTTAATCCTACCGCGCTCGAATATCGAGCTTTCGCTGGTCAATATCTGGCAGAAGCTTTTGGGTATTGAACCGATTGGAACTCAGGATGATTTTTTTGAGTTGGGAGGCGATTCCCTGCTGGCAATAGGTTTGATATCGAAGATAAAGGAGAAGTTAAATAAAGAACTTTCCACCGCGTCTCTCTATCAGGCTCCCACCGTGGAAAAACAGGCCATTTTGCTTATGGAGCAGGATGACTCATTGCCGTGGTCTCCGCTGGTTGACATTCAACCGGAAGGATCAAAGCCGCCGCTGTTTTGCGTCCATCCTGCGGGAGGCCATGCGATCTGTTATTACGATCTGTCCCGGTGCCTGGATAAGGATCAGCCTTTTTACGGACTCCAAGCCTGGGGACTTGAGGAAGGCCAGGAACCATACTCCACGGCTGAAGAAATGGCGGCCTTTTACCTTAAAACCATAAAAGAGCACTTCCCGCATGGCCCTTACCGGCTGGCGGGTTGGTCGTTTGGCGGATTGATTGCGTTTGAATTGGCCCAACAGTTTAGGGCGCAAGGGGACGAGGTTGCTTTTCTGGCTTTATTCGACACCCAACTGTCGGACACCTTGACCGGGGACCAGATTGCCGAAGAGGACAGTGCTGAAATTCTGGTCAATGTGATGTCGGTGATGATACCGGATTTGTCGCTGGAGGAACTGCGGGAATTGGACGAGGAAGCGCAACTGCATTATGTGATGGATAAGGCCTTGGAAGTAGGGTTCTTTCCTCCCGGCACCGATTTTATGGTGTTCAAGCGTTTATGGGATGTGTTAATAACCAACCGCCGTATCATCCAGACTTATATTCCGAAGATGTACGAGGGGAAGGTCTCCTTTTTTCAGGCCACCGAGCTGGGCAAGGGCTTGCGTGTCAAAACCGGCGAGGCTTGGAAACAGTTTGCCGGCCAAGAGCTCGACCTTCATATCATCCCCGGAAATCATTACAACATGGTCAGTTCTCCTCAAGTTGAAATCCTTGCCGAGAAACTGAGCCACTGTATAAAGCGCGTAAATGAATCGAATTTCAGTCAAGGATGTGAAAAATGAAAATTGCGATACTCACCAGTTATGGAACCCGAGGTGATGTTCAACCCTATCTTGCGTTGGCGCTTCGCTTAAAGGAAGAAGGGCATGAGCCGATCCTTGTCGCCGGACTCGAATACGCCTCTTTTATCCGGGAACGGCAGATTCAATACGCCCCGATGCGGATAAACGTCAGGGAAATTCTCGGTTCCAAGGCCTGCGGGGCATTATTTAATGGAGAAGGCAAGGAAAAACGCGACGCCATGAAGGCATGGGGAAAAGCCTTATCGGCGCATTTGCCTGACATTCTCGATGATATCTGGGCTGCCTCACGGGAAGCGGACTGCCTGATCTATCCTCCCACGCTTTATCCCGCTTGGCATATTGCGGACAAATTGAAGATTCCCGCCATCATTTCCTTTGCTGTTCCGGCAGTGTCGGTGACTGGCGCATTTCCGGCGCCTCTGCTCAGGTCATCCGATTCAGGGCATTTTTTCAATCGATGGAGTCACCGCGCCGTCATTATGATGCTGACGCTGGGATTTAGAAGCATTGTCAAGGAGTGGTGCCGCACGACATTGAAAGTGAAGCCTCCCTCCTTTTTCAAGAATTATCTTTCCCGCAATGGAATGCCTATTCCCGTTCTGTATTGCTACAGCCAGAAGTTATTGCCCATGCCGAACGATTGGAACGATAGCACTCTGGCAAGCGGTTACTGGTTTTTAGAGAGGGAGGAGGGTTGGCAGCCTTCGCCGGAACTGGAAGACTTTTTGTCAAAAGGATCGGCCCCGGTCTATTTCGGTTTCGGAAGCATGCCCTCAGCCGATCCGGAAAGAACGAACCGCTTAATCCTCTCCGCTCTTAGCCAATCGGGCGAAAGAGGAATCATCGCTATAGGAGAGAGCGGCATGGCTGTTCAGGAGGGCCATGAATTCGTACATTATGAGCGGCAAATTTGTCACGACTGGCTTTTCCCCCGCGTCAAAGCCGTTGTTCATCACGGCGGGAGCGGCACGCTGGCAATCGGCTTGAGATCGGGTAAGCCTACGATTGTTTGTCCTTTTACCGCTGAACAGACGTTTTGGGGAAATCAGGTCCACAGTTTGAAGGCAGGTCCTCTTCCTGTTCCTCAGGTACCGCAGCAAGGCTTTACCGCAGAAGCACTGTCTGAAGCGATTAAGACTGCGGTAAGCGATCCTTCAATTCTGAAAGGAGCGGAAGATTTGGGAAAGGAAATACGCAATGAGGATGGCCTCAGGAAGGCTGTGGAGTTCATAAACGCGCAGATTGACAAGGGGAAAAACAGCTAGGATTCTTATGGTTCCCATGCTCTGCGCTCGTCGTTGTACACAAGCCTGCGGGAGACCGTCACTCAGAAATGCCGTAATGTAACGGGCGTGCCGTGCGCGCCTTAGCTTCCAAGGCGCGCACGGTACGCCCTACATGGGAATTCGAGGTCATGGCCGGGCTCCATTTATTTAACTAGACATTCCGTTTTTGCAAGCCGCCTGCTTTTTATCTCAGCATATTTTATAAGGAAAATACCGTGTCCCCATCAACCGCTCTTTCTTACAGCCAACAAGCCCTTTGGTTTATTTACCGTGAGGCCCCGAAAAGCGCCGCCTACAATATGGCCTTGCCGCTTTGGTTTGCCGAGGATGTTGATGGTCAACTATTGCAGCAGGCCGTACAGCGATTAGTCGAACGCCATTCGATGCTGCGCAGCCGTTTTGCCGAGCTGGACGGCGTGCCGTATCAACAGGTCGTCACCGACAT
>SCPZ01000056.1 GCA_004299305.1 Methylobacter sp. | reverse complement strand
AAAACTCTAAGTCATTAGAATTGTTAAAAATCCGTTTAAATCCGTCCAATCAGTGTCATCCGTGTGCTATTTTTTAGCTGTTGAAGTTGCGTATTTTATTTATTGCGAGTTGCCTAAGCGGCTGCCGGATACTCATTCTCATGATCCTAAGGCAAACAACTAAAAAAAGCAGTTGGTTGATATGAATTTTTTAGGCGATTGCATTCCAAACCGGCTGCAAAAGAGTTTGGCATTGCTGTTCAAATGCCTGGCCCAATACTTGTTCGATGTTTTCTACATTGCCGTAAAGCCGCCTGAGTTCCGGCTCGTAAGGCTGGAGGACGGCTCTGGACAATTGCTCTATTGCGGCATCCAATGCC
The DNA here is from genome assembly GCA_004299305.1 of Methylobacter sp. Taxonomy (GTDB): domain Bacteria; phylum Pseudomonadota; class Gammaproteobacteria; order Methylococcales; family Methylomonadaceae; genus Methylobacter_A. Next base: position 26,873 of record SCPZ01000056.1, on the reverse strand, counting down.
GACTTTGAGGCCCGGTTGCTGATTGTCAACTTGTAGGCCTGCTTGATGTAGGCCAAAGCAGGCTCCACAAAAAAGGCATCGGGTTGTTTTTGGCCTAAGCGGTATATTTCTATCAATGCCATTAAACACTCCGGTTGACAATGTTCCGGCAACAAAACCAAGTCTTCGTCGGTGCTAAGCAAGGACGTCGATTGCGGCTCAATCCGGTTAATAATGAGATGATGCAACAAGGCGCAGATAAAATCCTTGCCTTTAAGGTTGGCGTAACGATAAAACAGGCTGCCGTGTTGATAACGGTTACCGAGTTTGCCGACCAGACGATATGGCTTGATGCTTATGTCTATCGGCAAATCGTCCAAAGGCGCGCCCAAATTTTTAACCTTTATCTGTTCGACAAAGGCATTAATCACCTGTTGTTGCCGGTCAAACTCCAGCTCGCCCGGTACGCCTGCCAACCACCGCCCCTGAGCCTGTAGTTTTTTTACCGCTGCGGCTGGCTGGGTGTCGTTTAACGCCTCGTGTATCCATTCATGATAAATGGCATAACTTTCCAGCTTGTCAACGACAAACGGTTCCCGCTCTTCGGCATCGGTTTCCATGCCGCTAAAACGCAAATCCATTTGCCGTTGCATAAAATAACGTTGCGGATGCCGGAAAAAACTGAACAATTCGTTCAGTTCAATTACTTCGGTATCCTCGGTGTTGGGAAGGATTGCGCCTTGCCACCATAAACCGGCTGAAGCGGATGACTGATCGTCCCGGTCAGACAAGGCCTTGGCGGTTTTGCAATCGGCTTCGGAAAAGCTGAACAAATTTGCGCTGCGGTCAAAATAGCGCCGACTGAACGGTTGCAAGGGGTGCCAAGTAATTAAGTCGTTCCCGCATTGCAAAACTTCCAGCAATTCGCTGATCACCACCGACGGCGGAATCGCGTCATTGTGGCTGATCGATTGGCCGATATAGGTCATAATCAACTGCTGCCTGGCTGACAGCAGGATTTCCAGGAACTGATAGCGGTCGTCGCTGCGGCGCGAGCGGTCGCCTTTGCGAAAGTGCTGCGCCAGCAAATCAAAAGTCGGATTACGGTCGATTTTGGGAAATTCGCCGTCATTCATGCCCAGCAGGGCAATGACTTTAAATGGAATAGAGCGCATCGGCAACATCGAACAAAAGGTCAGCTGGCCGCGTAAAAAACCGTTAGATGATTTGCGCTCGGCAACCATGCCTTCCAGCCAGCTGATAATCACTTGCAGCTCGACATCATCATTGTGTACGGCTGCCAGCTCGGCGGATAATTCCGCCAGCAGTTCATTAAGTTGCTGGCGTTCAACCGGTTCGGCAGCGGCCAATAATTGGTCGGCATAATAATACAGCTGCGCGCTCCAGCTTTTTAACGGTTTCGCCTGCTTTAGATCCTTGCCTGCTTTAAACAACAGCTGCATAAAATCGCACAAGCCGCCCAAGGCCAGCGCCGAAGAGCCTTCAATATCCCTGTAGGGCAGCACAGTTGCAACAAAATCTTCATCGCTGCCCACCGCATAACCCATCAGCAACCGGTCCAGCGTCGCCTGCCAGGTATTTTCGCTGAGTTCAGGCAGGCCGAGTTCCTGCTTGTGTTGCGCCGATTTGCCCCAACGCACATGGGTATCCTGAACCCAGTGTTTGATCAATTCCAGGTCGACCTCGGATAAGCCGAAACCCGGATACACTACCGGTTGCTCCAGCAAATCCAGCACACTTTGCCAGCCGAAACGGCTTTGGCTTAAGTCTAAAAAACGGATGAAGGCGTCCAGCGCATTGTTGCTAAGACGCAAGCTCCGGTCGGCGATTGCGTGTTGTATGTCGTCGAACACGGCGGAAATAAACGGTTCATAGACCTGAATATCCGGGGCCATTACCACAATATCGCGCAGCTCCAGTGTCGGGTCGTTTTCCAGCGTTTGCAACAACTGGTTTTTTAGCACTTCCACCTCGCGCATTCGGGAATGGCAGGCATGGATGCTGATCGAAGCGTCTTGTTGCAGAGCCTTAATATTTTGCGTCTCCATCGCGCCATCCAGCCGGTTATTTAAAATACCGTTTTGCAGCTGTTGCAGATTGGTGAGCGCCTCGCCAGGCTCAAAACTTTCCGGTTCAAAATCGAACTGCGCCTGCTCCAGCAGCATTTCCTGGAACTCGCGTCCCTGTTGGCCTAAGCTTGATAGTAGTGGATGTCCGCTAAAATTTTCATCATCCATCCGTTGCCGTTTGCTTGCCAGATCGGCCCAAAAATCCTGGGCCGGATTAAGCAAGAAAAGATGCAGCTGGCAATGTCTGGACAGGCCTTGTAAATAGCTCAAGAATAACGGCGGCATGGTGTTAAGCCCGAATACCGAAATCCGTTCCGGCAATTGTCGGCTGAAGGCGCCTTCCTCGGCGCCGTTCAACTTGGCGATTACATCCAGCCATAACGAGCCCCGATGCCGGTTGCCGGTTTGTTCGGTTATTTGCAGCCATAATGCTTGTTGCCAACGTTCGGTTGTTGTTTGATATAACAATTGGCCTTTTTGCCAAGCCTCCAACATATCCGGTCGCATCATCTGGTACTGGTCGAAAATCTGCGCCAGCTGCTGGGCTAATTGGTAGCGTTTTAAGGCGCTATTTTCGCCGGACAGGTATTGCGTTAGCGGCAAAAACACCTCGCCGTCCAAGTTACGCAGCAAAGCCTCAATCCGCCACAGCATCAAATTACGCTCAAAAGCCTCATCGCTTAAGCGGCTGTCGATTTTTTGCGCCAGGGAGCCGAAAAACTTGCCGGGAAATAGAAACTCGTAATTACCCCAGACCTTGAATTGACTGGCTAATTGCTGCGATAGCCAGCGCTCCATGCCCTGGCTTTGAATTAAGAAGATTTCCTTAGCAAAAGGCGACGCCAGCGGCGCGTTTTCGATGACTGTGCTCAGGTGAAAGACCAGGTTTTCGGTTTTATTGGAGCTGTGCAGGATGAACATGATGATTTTAATTTATCGTTTAAAAATCAGCTGGGTAACCGTTGTATCACTATCGGGATAAGTTTGTTCTGCAAGGGCGTGCCATGCGCGCCTAGCTAGGCGCGCATGGCACGATGTCTTTACCCGAAACCAGCGGCGTATGAACAAAATTTTTTCGGATAACGCTATCTGCGGTATTATCACACACCCTTTACATACCCTTAACTAAAATCAGGAAGGCTCATGACTCAAGATGAATTAAAACAAAAAGTGGCTCAAGCCGCATTACACTATATTAAAGACGTTGCTATCGTCGGCGTAGGCACCGGTTCTACGGTAAAACATTTCATCGATTATTTGGCCGATTTTAAGGCTGATATTGAAGGCGCGGTCTCCAGCTCTGAAATGAGCACCGCCCAGTTGAAAAAAGTCGGCATTCCTGTGCTGGACCTGAACTCAGTCGGCACCCTGGATATTTATGTCGATGGCGCGGATGAGGTGAGCCCGCATAAACACTTGGTTAAAGGCGGCGGCGGCGCTTTAACTCGCGAAAAAATTATCGCTGCGGCCAGTAAAAAATTCGTCTGTATTGTCGATGAAAGCAAATGCGTCGATGTGCTGGGCAAATTTCCCCTGCCGGTTGAAGTCATCCCGATGGCAAGAAGTTATGTCGCCAGAGAGCTGGTTAAATTAGGCGGTCAACCTGAGTGGAGAGAAAACTTCATCACCGACAACCACAATGTGATTCTTGATGTACATAATCTGGATATTCTCGATCCGATCAAACTGGAACAAATCATCAACAACATTACCGGCGTCGTCACAGTCGGCATTTTTGCGATGCGTCCTGCGGATGTCGTGTTAATCGGTAAAGGTGACGAAGTCATTACGCGTTAAGGCAATTTGCAATACTTAGTCGCATAGGTTGGGTTAGGCGGTAGCCGTAACCCAACCGGTGTTGCGCATGACAGGGAGTATTTTTTACGCGTTACCTAACAATGAACCGCCTGTCTCACCCTGCACATCCACCCAGCAATACGGCAAGCCTAAGCCTTCCAGCCAGACCGGCCCCCCGTCTTCTTTAAGCATCGCAATCGTAGACGAACTGCCCGCAACTACGCAGAATTCGCCGACTACGCTGACCGATGCCAGGTATTTTACCGGCCATCCGGTTTTGGGATTCAGTACATGTCCATAACGCACGTCGTCAACGATAATACAGCGTTCGTAATCGCCGCTACTGGCTAGCGCGCCTTCATACAACGGCAGCGTCGCCAATACGGCGTCTTTACGGCGCGGATTGCGTATACCGATTCGCCAGGGGCTGCCGTCGGCTCGTGGACCAATGATCTTGATGTCGCCGCCCAAATTGACTACGCCATGCCGGATACCGGCTGACCGGCATAGTGCAGCGGCCCTGTCGGCCGCGTATTCCTTGACGATGCCGCCGAAATCGATCTCCATGCCCGGTATCGGAAATTCAAGGTTGGGGGAATTCCAGCGCAGTTTATGCCAACCGACTTTAGCCACTAATGTTTGGATGAGCTCATCATCAGGCAAGCCATCCCGATCAAAACGCCAAGCTTGGCGCAAAATACCCGAGCTAATATCAAACAAGCCATCGCTTTGTTGATGGCAAGTCTCGGCATAATTCAGTAATCCAGCCGTTTCGGGATCTACGGAAATGCTGCCGCCTGTTGCCGCTATACGATTGATTCTGGATAAAAAACTGTCGCCACGATAACGGGAATAACGCATTTCCAGCCGCCTGACATCCGCAATCGCAAGCTCTGCAACCTGTTTCGCCCGCGTAGCGCTTTTGGCAAACAGCTGGATATCGCATAGCGTACCCATGGCCTTGAATTCATAATGGAAAAATTTCATGCTTTATCTGCTATGCCTGAAAATACAATGGAACACGGATGACACGGATTAGACAGATAGACACGGATAAAATAATCGATTGAAAATCCGTCCAGATCTATTTCACCCGCGTTCTATTTTTCCCACTGTCTTTATTTTTGCAGGTCTTAAAACATTATGCTCCAGCTTGCCGACAGCGCACCGTCTCTATCCAGCTGGTAACCGTTAACATCGGTATTTACCGGTTGCAACCATTCAAATCCGAAACTGTTTCCGGCCAGCGGCCCGCTCGGCACGACCGCATTAAGGCCAAAACCTACGTCCCAGTAACGTCCGCCATAACTGCTCGGGAAGTCCATCGGTCCGGCGCTTGGGTTGACATTGTTGACTAATTTGCCGTTGACCGTCCCTTGAGTGGGATTGAATTGACCATTGACCGCGCCCTGCAAGGTATAAACCCCGCGTACCGACGCCGAAAGCCAGCGGGTCAGGCTATAGCCGCCCCAGGCCGTGGACTGGAATATATCGCCGAAGGCAAAGCCGGATGCGTTCTTATTCTCTAAGCGCTTAGTGCCGCTGATTTGAGCGCCCCATGACCAGTCGTCAAGCTTGCCGGTATAAGTCAAACTGGGCTTGAAATCCCAGGTGCCGCTACCGAGCTGCATGCCGTAATGAATAAAGCCTTCGTCTTGCCGATGGGTGCGCCTGAGTTTAATGCCTACATCCCCGGTCGGCGCACTGAGCCCTAAACCCGCATGAACATGGTGCATGGGCTTATCGAACACCTTGACCAATGCGTAGATGCCGGTATCGCCGACACCGCCTGTTGCATGTCCGGTGCCGGTATGAACATGTCCGCCGGGTTTAACCGGCGGCGCGCCGTTCAGCTCTCGCAAATTCATGTCCATATCCATGAATTGCGGCATCAGCATCAGGTTTAACCAGTCCGTTGGCGCAACCATGATGTCGAGCATGTGCATACTCATATTCATATAAGTCGGCGTCAACCGGCAGCCGTTTAGGCCTTTGCCGCAACCATTATTGACAATATCAAGGTCGGAAACCGGATTCGAACCGTGCAACATATTGCCCGCTTGCCGACTATACATAAAACGATAACCGACCATTACGTCGTTGGTTTTGCTCAGCATGTGATCGAACATGACGCCGGCGGGACCGTGACCGCCGTGATGGCTGTGGGCTGCGTGGTCGGCGTGATTGCTATGCCCGCCGCTATCCAATGCCGATAAATTGACCTTTAATGCAGCATTGGCTACATAATAATTAAAATCCGCATAATCGCCTTCCCCGCCGCCAGCCAATTTTAATGAGCCCGCATGGGTGTAATACTCAAAACCGGCTTCAAGGCTCACGGCTTTGGAAAATTGCTTGTTTACCGTTACGCCGCCGCTTAATGCGCCGAAACCCGATAAGCGCTGGTCGCTGGAAAAATTGGCAGGCAATTTTTGAGGGTCGTAAGAAACCGTGGAAAAAGTTCCTGTAGATTCATTGTATGTGACTTTGGAGTAGGCCTGTTTGGACAGCAGATAAGGTGAATAAAAGTCTGCGGCATCCTGCGAATAATAGCGAACCCTGGGCGTAACTGTCCAGGTATTGCCTATAGGTTGCACCCAATCAGCATCAAAGGTATGGGCATTAATGTCCCAGTCGTCATGAAAAAAATGGTAGCCCAGATGCAGGGCCGAATCCAACATGTCGATATGCTGTATATAACGCCCGCCGAGTGTCAGCTGGTTTCGCTGGTCGGGCCGCTGCTCAAGAAACGCCTGCACATTGCCGGTCAAGTTTTTGGTCTGCTGGTCCGGGTCGACAAACACGACCGTCATCGCCTTGTAAGGATTTTCCATATAGCCGGTACTGCGGGTGTAACCGATACTGGTCTCGATCAAGGCATCCTTATTCAGCACCTGGGTCAAACCCAAGGTAGTCGCCCAGTCTTCGCGATTGCCGTGCATGATTTTTAAGGCGTTGACCTGTTCAATCCGGTCTAAAAAAGCTGTCTTGGTAATGTAGGGCGACGAATCATGGTCGAGTATCGCTGAGGTGTCGCTGTTGGTATAACTTAGGCCCAGATTAAGGCTAGTCAGTTTTTGGTTGAAATCCCAACGCCCGTTGATGTTGCCGAATCTGGATTCATAGTCGTTTTCGACCGAAATGCCGCCGCCTACGTCCAGTGCTGCTTCATCCCACTCGTAGCCCAGCTTGAAATCGCCTTGCTTGCGGGTTTCGGGCGATGCGCTGGAAAGGGTATGTACTAATTGCGTATCCTCGCCGGTCACTTTGCCTCTTGAGTTTTGCCTGAGCGGGATGAAATTTTTATTTAACAGTATCTCGCCGTTAAGATAAGGCGATGCCCCGGTAGTAATGGTGCGGCGAGGACGGGTAATGGTGTCTGCCTGAATGGCGCGATTGCCGCCTAGAACCAGCGGCGCAGTGGTAATCGGGGTTGCTCCCGACCAAGTATCCTGGGTGTAATTGAAAGCGAACTTGATGCGGTCGGTCAGGCTGATCTTGGCTCTACCGAGCAGGCTATCCACTTCAATAGGATTTTTGTTGTTTTGGACATTGTAAAGATTGCGCTTGCCTTCTTGGTAATGTCCGTACTGAAAATTGACATCATCATCCTCCGCTGCGTAAGCGGCCGACATTATTAATCCGGGTAAGGCCATTGCGGCGACGGTCAGCGCCTGTAACGAAGAACTGGAAGACTTGGCCGGTTTAGGTTTGGCTGTACCTGACAACAGATGTTTGGCAAGCTGCCTGCAAGCTGGGCCGATGTTATACCGAGTTTTTGATTTAGTAACAGCCACAACCGCCTCCGCTGGCAGAACTGCTGCCGGAAGCCGCTTCCCGACTGCCATGCGTGTGTTCGCGCAATGAGCTTTGCATAGGGTTCGGTTCCAGGGCCATAGAGGATTTCGCTAAGATGCCGCGTTGCCACGGAGCTACCGGCGAACAAGCCGACGCACAGGCGCTCAACATAATAAGCAGCGCAACGGCTCTGCATTCAGTTTTTTTCATTCGGCATCCCCTTAATACGGCTAATGCTCGGCTAACAGCTGTTCAATTAGTGTTGTTAGCTGTTCAGCTTCCCCTGCCTTAAACCCGAGATGAATATGACGAATGTGGCCTTTGCGGTCTACCAGATAAGAGGATGGCATCGCTTTTACGCCGAAGTCCATCGCACATTGTTGATTGCTGCCAGACGCTATCATGAAATCGGCTGGATATTGGGCGAGGAAATCTTGTGCATCAGTCGGTTTTTCATCCAAATTAATGCCTATAACCTGTAGTCCCTGTTCTTTAAATTGATGATCGAGATGATTCAGGAATGGGAACGATTTGGCGCAAGGACCGCACCAGGAAGCCCAGAAATCGACATAAAGCACTTTGCCTTGTAGTGACTTCAGGTTATAACGGGTATCGCCGCCGACAGCGCTTAATGTGCAGTCGGGTATTGCATCGCCTTGCTCCGCTGCGCTTAATGTTTGAACAGAGCCCAGTGCCAAGCACAGCAGAATTATTATGCGTTGATTCATTATTATTTTTTTTATCACAACTGGTTAAAGAAGCCGCTTAAAAAACCACTGTTCCAGTCCATATCAACCTTAAGAATATTTGCTGTAGGGCGTGCCATGCGCACCTTGTAAGCTAAGGCGCGCATGGTGCGCTCTACATTTGCGGGACCAAACTTATCGGGTAATTATATGAACAGGTTCGCGATGTTTTAAACGGTTTTCAGGGCGTTACGGATTATTGTTCGGGTTCTGGGTTATTGATTTTGGAGTAGAGCGGGTTCCGAAGTGCCTGTGTGTAGGCCGGCGCTAGTTTCACAATGGATTTGTAAATTATAGGTTTCCGCCTTTGCAGCTGTTTTATCTACGATCAAATAGTATGAGCCGTTGCCGCCATTAACAGTCAGTGTTGGACTGTAGGTAGCATTGCCGTCGACTGCATCGGTGCTATTTTTCGCGATTATGCCTTTGGTAACCTGAACGCTTATCAACGGCGACGCGACTGGAGCCAGGTCTTTTATTTCTACAACCAGATGATCTGCCGCCCCTGCGCCATCGTCAAAGCATTCCACTTGGTAGTAATCGGTTGCGCCTGCCGCTTTGCCCAGCGCTCCGTTTATATCATGAGCCGTCGCGCTACCGGTATATACGAATACGCCCAGCAAAGAGACAGTTATAAAATTTTTTTTCAGTGTCGATTTATTCATGGTAATCCTCGTGTTAAAAACAATAGTAACTGCGACTGACGCCTAAGTAAGTTGTCCGAATGGACGATGGAAGCGGTTCATTTCCGGGGCTTACTGATTTACAAGTATTGTAGAACTAGTGCCGGTGTGATCGCCGCTACTGGTTTCACAATGGTATTGCAGTGAGTAAGTCTCTAAGCCCGCTGCTGTTTTATCGATTGTCACAGCATAATCCCCGTTGCCGCCCCTAATGGTGAGCGCAGGGCTATAAGTCGCATTGCCGTCAACTGCATCCGTCGTATTGCTCGCCTGTATGCCTTTAGTCACTTGAACGCTGATCATGGGCTTTGCCACAGGAGCCACATCAATGACTTGTATGGAAAGGTGATCGGCAGGTCCATTGCCGTCATCGTAACAGCTGATCTGATAGTAATCGGTTGCTGTTGCCGCTTTTCCCAGTCCTCCGCTTATATCATGAGCCGACGCGCTACCCGCATATCCCAGCACAGTTAACACCGATGCCGTCACAAAGGCTTTTTTAAATATTGTATGTCTCATGTCATCCTCGTATGCCGACAAGTCGGCGGTAAAAATACTGTTAATGTTTTCCAACTCACTGAGCTTTAGCGGCATTGGAAAATGCTTCCAGTTTTGTTGCTGCATAAGCGCGCACTGTTTCATCGCTATCAGCCAATGCCTGTTGCAATAGCGTGACATTATTTCCAGCCCGGTCTACCGCCATCAAACGGACCGATGCATCTTCATCCTGCATTGCATTTTGTAATGCGGCCTGAGCGTCGCTACTTTCACGACTTGCCAAACCGGAAACCGCTTGGGCTCGCACTTCTGCGTTTTTATCCGACAGCGCCGAAACTAATGCACCGTTAACGCTTGCTTCGTTTGTTTGTCCTTCTGCGGCCAAACGAGCAACAGCATCGGCGCGTTGCATAGGATCATGGGTTTTAGCGCGTTCCAGCAACTCATTAACTCCGCCTGTCTCAGCCCGCATATTTATGACTGGATTATGTGTCTCGATTCCAGCTGTTGTGCATCTATCTTCTGCGCCAAAATTTGTTCCCAATATCCATACCTCTTCAGGACGGTTCGGCGAAACGTTTTTTGCGTAGCGAAAAATCAGATCTGCCCTTTTGTCAAACAGGCATTCCAATACCTGTTTTACCGTCGCCCCCACACACGTTGCCGTAATCAATTCCTTGGATAACACCGAATAATGTATCTCTACGCCTGTTGTATCGGTAATTTTTTTAAGTATCTGTGTTAAAGGCTGTTGATGTGCTTCCAGTTGCAATTCTGCTCCGGCATCCTGACTCAGGATAACACGGGCGGCTTGTTCATCTGCCTGCGCTACCGTCGACATCAACAATAACAAACAGGCTGACCAAGATTTACATGTGCTCATGGCTGCATATCTACTAGGTAACATGATAAAAACCAGATCTCATTATCCCCACATCTTTTTACAAGCTAAATGAAAAAATGCCGAAACCCGCTATTGCAAGTTTCGGCACTTAACACGGGTCGGCAAGTATAAACAACCTATCACCAACCGACAACACTGCTCAAGTGCATAGGGTTATCGATCAGCTGTTGTCGCTTATACACTCAGCCAATGCGATTGCCTAGGGGAAATATTTTGCACCCGATGCGCCCAAAGGATATGCAGCGCTAGGAATAGGCAGGTTGGTATCGATATCAGCATCAGCCGGTTCAATAGCAAGGTCAAAACCTCTGGTTGTAACGCCGGTAACGGAATCGGTAACCGAAGGACAGGCGACGCCATGAGCATCGAATTCAGGAACCGGGTTGGCAGGAATAGCCGCAGTAGTTGCAGTTGCAGGCGTACCGGTAGTATTACGATATATAGTCATCGTAGGCCAATAAGGGGCTTCAATAGTTGCATCATAAGGTATATCTCTAGGCATGGTTGCTTGATCCTTAAATAGCGGTGTTGTGTGGCCTATCCAAACATCAACCCTGTCGGCAAGTTTTTTGGAGGCTGGGCCTTGTCTGCACCAGTTGGCAACTGCAACTCGAACTTTCAGGCTTTTGGCGCATGATGTCGGATTAAACTGTATTGCGCCATATCTAAAAGGTGAAAGACCTGTCGCGCTTACGATGGATTCTTCTAATGGTGCGCTGACATAAGGCTTAGGACCTGCCCAGGTATGATAGCCGCGGATGGCGCCGGTAGCGTCAACAGTAGGGATAATGTTGGCAAACAAAGTGCCGCCGCCGGTAACAAGGCCAAGTCCCAGCTTGGTGAAGCCGACCCCCGGACTTACACCGACGATATGTTCTGATAAATCGGCCAGCGCAGGCTCGATTTGTATGCCGGTAGGACTCAATTGATAAACTTTAGCCAGGGCAGGATCGGCAGCGTTAGGGAATACTGTACTCATCGCGATAACATTTTGATGGTCAACCGGAGTTCCTTCAGCAACGGCATTGGTGCTGCAGCCGTGTGTTACGGTAAATGCAGTGTAACCTGACACGCCTTCACTCACCTTGTCCTTAATACCGGTATGAGCAAATGCGCTTTGCCCGGCAACACACATGACGGTGGCTACCGAATACAGTGCCAACTTTTTTACTGTAAAATCTTTCATCAAATTCTCCTGTAGAGAGGGGGTTATTGTTATTTTTCTTGCCTTAATTAGTTACCGTAGCAGTAATGCCCATGAAATATTTCCCATTGGTTGCTAATCGATAAAGATATTAAGCATTATCCATGCCACTCGAATACTTTGGATATAAGGTCTCATGCTTAGTATCTAATAAAATATAACTCGTTGATGTAATATAGCTTATTGACCATGGATATAAGGGGCATAAGTTTTTTGTAAATAGTGACTTTCTTTTAAGATAGCGGTAGACACTTCGCTAGCCCGTGTTTTTTGTCAAAGACAGGGTTAGCGTGTGATATGGCTTACTTTCCGATAATTTGATTGAGCTACAAACCTTACTCCGCCTTACTTCAAGAGAAAGTGAGTGATATGACGTAATTAAACTACGCCATATAACATAGTTTAATTATTTTTTGGAGGTCTGCGCGTGTTGTCCTCATCTGACCCTATAACCCGGTCTACAACTAAGCTGACCGAATCGTTGCAATTTACTTTATTTTTATGCCGCTAAATTTGCGATAATGCACAGTCATTTTATTTAAGTTATTTACAAGGTATCCGTTGCACATGTGGTTTAAAAATCTGAGCATTTTTCGTCTTACTGAAGATTTCACTTTGGCTCCAGCAGACCTGGAACTAAAACTTGAACAAATGGCTTTTCGCCCCTGCGGCAGTCATGAAGAGTTTACTTTCGGCTGGACTTCGCCGCTAGGTAAATCATCGCAACAGTTAGTGCATAGTGCGAACGGCTTTTTGATGGTCTGCGGCAAAAAAGAAGAACGAGTCCTGCCTGCGTCTGTCGTCAATGAAATGATGCAGGAGAAAATTCTCGAAACCGAGGAACAACAAGGCCGTAAATTATCCAAAAAAGAACGCACCGCAATCAAGGATGAGCTGATCTTCGAATTATTGCCCAGGGCGTTCACTTTCTCAAACAAGACTTACGCCTATATCGATCCTAAGGGCGGCTGGCTGATAGTCGATGCGGCATCCGCCAAAAAAGCCGAAGATTTGCTGAGCAGTTTGCGCAAATGTCTGGGTTCGCTACCGGCTGTTCCGCTCAATACCATCGACAAACCAGTCAAAGTCATGACCGAATGGCTGGTCAACAATCAAGCGCCTGACGACATTACCATTGAAGACGAATGCGAATTGCGCGCACCCGAAGAAGAAGGCGGCATTATCCGTTGCAAACGCCATGACCTGAGCCTGCCGGAAATTAAGAACCATTTGGATACCGGCAAAGAAGTCATCAAACTGGCTGTAAATTGGGCTGACCGTCTTGCTTTCATTATCGATGAAAACCTGGCAGTTAAGCGCCTGAAGTTTCTTGATTTGATTCAGGATCAAGTAGCGGACATTGATACCGACTCTGAAGCCGAACAATTTGATGTGGATTTTTCGATTATGTCGCTGGAACTGGCAAATTTCCTACCGCGTTTGCTGGAGTTATTCGGCGGTGAGAATAAAGCGTAGTTTTTCGCCCATAGCCTCGCCATTGCCGTTCGATGGCGAGATTGCGGCTTGCAGGGAGGATATGATGCGCTTACACTGGCATTCCGTGTTTTAACAATTCGTGAATTTTCAAGGAGTTCCCCATGTTAGAAAAACACCAACAAGCCCCTTTGTTCAACTCAAAGTTCAGTTCAAAAAATCAATTCGATGAATCGGTCAGTTTGTCCGATTACGCCGGAAAGAAGAATGTCGTTTTATATTTTTATCCCAAGGACGACACGCCGGGCTGCACCATAGAAGCCAACCAGTTTACCCAGCTTGCCGGTGAATTTGCCAAAGCGGATACCGTGGTTATCGGGGTAAGCAAGGATTCTTGTGCCAGCCACGCCGATTTTATTAAAAAATTCGACTTGAAAGTAGATTTGCTGGCCGACGTCGACGGCGAACTCTGCGAGAGTTATGGCGTATGGCAGGAACGGGAAAAAAACGGCGTTAAAAGCATGGCTATTCTTCGCTCCACATTCATTATCAACAAAGCAGGCCTATTGGCTGATGTCGCTTATGGCGTCACGCCCGAGGGTCATGCTCAAGAAGTATTAGAAAAAGTAAAAAACTTATAATTCAGGAAACGCCGCAGGCGTGTTCGTTATCGCGATTACATATTTCGCTGCAAGTCTGGAGCTCATTCAAATAATGTCGACTTTTAATTTTACTTTGCATCATGCCAGCCTCGTTGTTGCGGATACCGCAGTAGCGTTGAAATTTTACTGTGGCGTTCTCGGTATGCAACAAACCGACAGACCTGATCTGGGTTTTCCAGGCGCCTGGTTGCAGTTGGGCGCACAGCAGATTCATTTGCTGGAATTGGAAAACCCCGACCCGGTAACCGGTCGTCCTGAGCATGGCGGGCGCGATCGGCATATTGCCTTAAGTGTGCAGGACTTGGAACCGGTTCGGGAGGTGCTGGACAAAAACAGCATTACCTACACCTTGAGTAAATCGGGACGAAAAGCGCTGTTCTGCCGTGATCCTTACGGCAATGCGCTGGAGATTCTTCAACGGGTATAAGTTTTCTTATGTTTTTTCTTCTGTACTAAATTGTAAATCTTGAAGAAAAGGATTGATGAGGCCAGCAGCAGCGTTATTGCATTTGCAAATATGATGGCCTTATCGCCGAGATAAATTCCATAAATAAGCCAACAGAGTACGCCTAAGGTAAAGGAGCTGTACATACCTAAAGACAGGGACTCGGTGTCCTTTGTTTTTATCGTCAATATTGCTTGAGGCAAAAATGAGGCCGTAGTGAGTGTTGCGGCTAAATAGCCAATTATTTCAGGAGCCTGTGTCATAGCTGTTTTGGCATTATTTTCCTGCTGCGGACTTCTTTAGTTTTTTAAGTACACTCTGTCCGATAGCATTCGCAAATTCCTCAATATTTTCATAATCCTGCTCTTGGGCAAAATCCACTACCACCATAACCAGCTTCTTAGTTTCGGCGATTTCTTGGTGCGTTCGTCCGCAACCTTCGCAATGACTGCCTTCGTAAGTACATTTATCAATACATGGATTAAATTTCATGATATTTCCTCTAATGTGTTTGTAAATATGCCAATATCAAGTCGGCAATACCTGAGTGTTTGAGCGATTGAATCTGTCAAAGCGTAGCTTGAATTAAGCGTTTACTCTGGCATAGGGTATTAAATTTCCTTGTGCTTCCAATTATTTTATAGCGGAAGTTTCCCAGTTTTTGAGTCCGCAGCCTATAAAGGAAAACGTATTAAATTGGGGTTTGCCATAAATCGAGCAAACGTTAAATATCTACCCCGCATAGGTAGCGGGATTAGGCGTTTTAAAAACTGGGAAACTTCGCTTTAACTGGGCAGTCCTTTATCCTAGAAAAATCATTTCGTCCACGAAAAACACGAAAAACTTCAAAAGGTTATCAAATCGTAGGCCGTTACCCAAAGGGTGAGTGACTAAATCAATACAACATATTGTTTTATTTAGTGTCTTTCGTGCTTTTCGTGGATAAACTGCGGTTTTTAGGTTTATTGCACTCATTTGAAAAACGGCGTTACATAAAAAAACCGGGATTCAAGCAAACAGCTGCGCCTGCCAGATCCCGGTTTTTAACAGGCTAATGTCTATTTTTTTATAATTTTATAATACTGATGCCTTTTAACAAAGTCAGGGCCTGATACAGAGGATAATCCTTTTCTAAGGCCTCCTTGTCTTTATCCTGTGCATCATCCTGACCCTCTTTGCCTTTGTTGTTTTGTAAATGATGCGACAAATCGGCTTCCTTGACCGGCTTAAACTCGGTTTTTTCCAAGGACTCCAGCTTAACGCGAGCCAAGGTGATGTCCGGTTCAATGCCCTCAGCCTGGATAGAGCGACCTGAAGGCGTATAGTATCTGGCTGTCGTCAACTTAACCGCCGCACCGTTACTGGTTGGCAATATAGTTTGTACAGACCCTTTACCGAACGATTTCTCGCCCATGATCACCGCACGCTTTTGATCCTGCAGGGCTCCGGCTACAATCTCAGAAGCCGAAGCTGAACCCGCATTAATCAACACGACCATCGGTGCGCCGTCAATAAGATCATCGGGAGCGGCATTAAAGCGCATTTCCGAATTCTCAATACGTCCCTCGGTATAAACAATGAGACCGCTCTTTATGAAAGCGTCACTGACTTCGACTGCCGCATTCAGAACCCCGCCCGGATTATTTCTTAAATCCAGAATCAAGCCTCTCAGGTTACCGGCATTCTCCTTTTTCAATGAAGCCAAAGCCTCTTTGAGGCCTTCTCCGGTTCCCGATTGAAAACTGCTAATACGCAGATAGCCATAGCCTTTTTCCAGCATCCGGCTTTTTACGCTTTTAACTTTGATGATGTCCCTAATTATGGTTATTTTTAAAGGAGCCTCCTCCCCTTCACGAACCACCGTGAGTAAAATCTTGCTGCCCGGTTCGCCGCGCATAAGCTTGACCGCATCAGCCAAGGTCATGCCTTTTACCGGCTGATCGTCAAGCCTGACGATCAAGTCTCCGGTTTTAATGCCTGCTCTCTGGGCGGGAGTATCGTCAATCGGGGAAACCACTTTAACAAAGCCGTTTTCCATCGTAACTTCGATACCTAGACCGCCGAACTGTCCGGTTGTGCCTTCTTTTAATTCCTGGTATTCCTCTGCCCCCAAATAAGCGGAATGTGGGTCAAGTCCACTCAACATGCCGCGGACAGCGTCTTCCAATAATTTTTTGTCGGAAACGGGTTCTACGTAATCCCTTTTAATTCGGCCAAAAATTTCCGTGAATGTCCGCAAATCCTCATAAGGCAGGACTTCCGTATCGGCTACAGGCACTGTATTGTCCCGCTCGGCAAAGACGCTGCCGCAGATGCCCATAAAAACACCCAACATAATCCCTAAGGACAAAATGAAAATATTTTTCTTTTTTAACATGTACCTTAAAACTCCAAACACTCGATTTCCTAAAACATGGATATACAGCTAACTCACCTGATCCCGATTATTTTCGGCACCACTCCAGCGGATCAACCGGCTTACCTTTATTGCGTATTCCAAAATATAACCCGGAATGACTGCGACCGCCGCTTTGCCCGACGGACGCAATAACTTCGCCAACATTCACCCACTCACCCATCTGCCGATATAAACTTTGATTAAAAGCATAAAGAGTCATATAACCCTTGCCGTGGTCGATAATAATTAACAAGCCATAACCGCGCAGCCAGTCAGAAAATACCACTTTCCCGCTGGTAATCGCACGTATCTCCGTTCCCTCGCTGGCGTCAATTAATACGCCATCCCAAATGCTCTCGGCGCTCTCGGCTCGGGCGCTACCGAACTTGTTGACCAATCGTCCCTTGACAGGCCAAGGCAGCTGCCCCTTAAGCGAAGAAAAATCATCCCCAGTAGGGCTAGAGGAGATTTTAGAAAAATCATCCCCGGAATCGGGTAAATCGTTGGCTGGCTCAGACGAAATCTCAGCAACCTTGTGCAGTTTTTTGGTTTGCTCAACCTCAAAAGTAAGGTCATTGGTCGATCTTTGCAATGAAGATACCAGGTTTTTCAGCTTATTTTCGCTTTCTTTCAAGTGAATGATTTGTTGCTCATTCGAAGAAAAATCGCTTTTTAATCGCGACAACAATTCAGTTCTTCGTTTTCTAACACCGTCTACGGTTATCTGCTCTGCTTTTTTTTGTTCCAGATTTTTCTCTAAAAGCTCGGTTTCCTGTTGTTGTTGTTTACCCAGCTGGTCCAAGTGCGTCATAGACAACGAAATATTGGATAACTTTGTCAAACGCGCCTTATTAAGATAATCGTAATACACCAGCATCCGGCTGGATAATGCGGGATCTTGCTGATTAAGCAGCAACTTCAATTTTTCCTTTTGCCCCATTGCGTAGGCAGCCTTTATTTGACCTGCTAATTCTTTATTTTGCTTGGCGACTTCATCCTGAAGGCTCTGTATTTCCTGCCGGATCTTAGTTAGGTTCTGGCGTTTTTGTTCAACCTGACCCTGCAATGTCCGTAATAAAGCGGCCGTCCTTCCATAGAGTTTCTCAACCTCGCCCAACTGCGTATTTAAGGTGTTTTTTCGCAGCTGAATACGCTGCATATTTTGATCGGCCGCATTAATACCCGACGAAACTTCATTTAGCTCTTCGCTTTTGTCCGAGACTTCTGCATTTCCCTCATGAACGAATACACTCAGTAAAAAACAAAAAACCAGCTTCTTTCTCATCCACAGATTAAACAAGCTTGATAAGTGATCGACCAGTCATTTCAATGGGTTGTTCAACCCCTAACATTGCCAGCACAGTTGGTGCCAAATCCGACAAACTTCCGCCATCGTCTAATGGCTTGTCGCCACCGACATAGACTAAAGGCACGGGATTTGTAGTATGCGCTGTGTGCGGCTGTCCGGTTTCCTTATCAACCATTTGCTCAATATTGCCGTGATCGGCGGTTATCAACATCTGCCCGCCCACCGACTTTAAAGCGTCAACTATGCGCTGCAATGAAGCGTCGACCGCTTCCACAGCCAAAACTGCGGCATCAATTATGCCTGTATGGCCGACCATATCGCAGTTAGCATAATTGCAAATTATGACATCGTATTTACCGCCGGTAATGGCGGCAACCAAATTGTCCGTAACCTCTGCCGCATTCATTTCCGGCTGCAAATCATAGGTCCTGACTTTGGGTGACGGCACCAATATCCGGTCTTCGCCTGGAAAAGCGGTATCTTGCCCGCCATTAAGGAAAAACGTGACATGGGCGTATTTTTCAGTTTCCGCGAGCCGTAATTGGCTCATGCCCAACGAGGACAAATATTCGCCTAGACAATTTTTTAAATCGGTTGGAGGAAAGGCCACATCGTAATCAAAATCCTGCTGATATTCCGTTAAAGTACAATAATAGCCTGTGTGAGCGGCACGGTTCCTATCAAACGAATCGAACGTTGGCGATGTTATTGCCAGGGAAATCTCGCGGGCGCGATCCGCACGAAAATTCATAAACACCACCGAGTCTTCGGGATCAAGTGCGACGGATTGATGTTCAGCATCCAAGATAGCTGTCGGCAAAACAAACTCATCCGTTTCGCCCCGAGCATAAGCCGCGTCCAGAGCCTGTAGCGCAGAATCGAAGCTAAACTCGCCTTCGCCTTTTGCAACCAAATCGTAACCCTGCTTTACCCGCTCCCAGCGATTGTCCCTGTCCATCGCATAGAAACGTCCCACAATCGAGGCGATGCAGCCTACGCCCAGCGCTGCAAATTTTGCCTCCAGCAATTCAAGGGAAGCTTTTGCGCTCTTTGGCGGCACATCCCGCCCATCCAAAAAGGCATGAAGGTAAATCTTATCGAGTCCGCGTTTTGCGGCCAACTCGACCATGGCGGCAATCTGCTCTTCATGACTATGTACACCGCCAGGCGACAACAATCCCATAATATGCACAGCTTTATTTTTTTCTTTGGCAAGATCCACGGCCCGACAAAGTACCGGGTTGGAATAAAAACTGCCGTCAATTATTGCGTCATTAACCTTGGAAAAATCTTGCGGGACATACCGCCCCGTGCCTATATGAACATGTCCGACTTCCGAATTGCCCATTTGTCCGCTGGGTAACCCTACCACATTGCCGGAACAGCTGAGCAGCGTCATGGGGCAATCTTCCTGCAACTGATCCCAACAAGGTGTGTTAGCCATGGCAATGGCATTGTTTTCTTTGTCCAACGAGTAACCGAATCCGTCAAGGATCAGCAATACCACAGGCTTTGGCCGACTAAACATCTTTATCTTTATCTCCCGATACTAAAAAAAATCCGCATCACTACTCCCCCTACAAAACAAATCACTTTGTGCTCCATTTTGATTCTTCATTACCAAAAATGGTCGTAGTGATGTATTATTTTGCCAGATTTACTGGTTTTTTGTATTTTGGCTTGCGCCAACTACCTAATCAAGTAGTCATTATATTAATACACGTTGACAGCAGTTGTGTATAAATAATTCTTCACGGGTTCTTTTTAATCAGATTCAACAAAACCAGAAACATTAAGCAGAGCTATGAAAACTAAAGACCAGCACACAAACACAGACGATGCAGATATAGCCATAGCGGCTCACTGCTTAAAAGCAATGTCACATCCATTGCGTTTAAAAATATTGTGCGTTTTAGGCAAGGATTCGATTTGCGTTCAACAAATTGTCGACCAGGTCGGCACCAGCCAGAGCAATATTTCCCAGCATCTGGCCATTCTCAAAGAAAAAAATATTCTCGGCTCTAAAAAACAGGCCAACCGCGTTTATTACTTTATCGACGATGCACGTATGCTGTTGCTCATTAAAATGATGCAGGATGTGTTCTGCTCTAACCAATAATTCATCTTTTCACTTAAACTTTACAAATCTATCCATGGAACGCTACCTAGAATTCATCTTAAATCACTACATATTATCTCTCGCTTTAGCAGTCGTCACTTTCTTACTAATTCAGGAATTAATTGATGCCGCATTCAAAAAATTCGGCGCTGTTTCACCTTTACTTGCTGTCGCCAAAATGAACGATAGCGATACCTTGGTTATTGATGTTCGCGAACCGGAAGAGTTCCTAAAAGGCCATATTGAAAATGCGATCAACACCCCTCTAGGCAATTTGCCCGCCCATCTGTCAAAACTTGAGACACACAAAAACAAACCTGTCCTTATTGCCTGCCAAAACAGCACCCGCTCCGCATCGGCCGGAAAAATATTGACTAAAGCAGGATTCGAACAGGTTTTCGTTATTACCGGCGGCATGCAAGCCTGGGAAAGCGACTACAAATTACCTATAAAATCAACCGGTAAGCACAAAGGCTAAATCAGTACGCCTGATTTAACCCGCATATTCATTCAACCCTAATCAAGGAGATAGCGCATGAGCGAAGAAAACAACGCAGTAGAAAAACAATTTTCCATCCAGAAAATTTATACCAAAGATATGTCATTTGAGACACCCAACTCACCCAAGGTATTCACCGAAAAATGGGAGCCTAGCGTTGACTTTAATCTGGGTACCCATGTTTTGCCTTTAGAAAATTCAATGTTCGAAATCGCTCTCAAGGTAACTATCACCGTTAAAAATGGCGATCTAACAGCCTATCTTGTTGAGGTTAATCAGGCCGGTATTTTCTCTTTGGGCGGCTTTACCGATGCAGAAATGGGCCCAATGCTTGGCAGTTTCTGCCCCAACATTCTGTTTCCCTACGCAAGGGAAGCTATTTCCGACCTCGTCACCAGAGGCGGATTTCCACCGATGCTTTTAGCTCCGGTCAATTTTGACGCCTTGTACGCACAACATTTACAACACGCACAGCAAGCGCCTAGTTCCGATACCATCAATTAACCTGTCCTGAGCTTGTCGAAGGGTTCGCTTGATGAATAAAAAAATAGCTATCCTGGGCGCAGGCTCGTGGGGAACGGCTCTAGCAATTCTGGCAGCCAGAAATGGTTGCCGGACGCTCTTATGGGGCCATCATCCTGGACACATAGCATCGCTGGAACAAGATCGTGAAAATAAACGCTATTTACCCGGCTTGGCTTTCCCTAAAAATCTCACGGTGACATCCGACTTGGCTGAAGTCGCGAACTTTAGTAGCCTGATACTGGTTTCCGTACCCAGTCACGCATTTAAAGATACCCTGCTTAAACTCAAAGCGCATCTATCTCATCCCGTACAAATAGCCTGGGCAACCAAAGGCTTTAATCCTGATAACGGCTCTTTGCTGCACGAGGTAGTCACCGAAATTTTTTCTGCGCAGACTCCGGCAGCCTTACTTTCAGGTCCCAGTTTTGCACAAGAAGTAGCGGCCCAGCTGCCGACAGCTATCACCATTGCTTCATCGCAGCCGGATTTTGCCAGCCAATTGGCCGACATCCTGCACAGTGAACGTTTTCGAGCTTACACCAACTCAGACCTGATAGGCGTGGAAGTCGGCGGCGCAGTAAAAAACGTCATGGCGATAGCCGCAGGCATTGCCGATGGCTTGGGTTTTGGCGCTAACACCCGTGCGGCATTGATTACCCGAGGGCTAAACGAGATGATTCGTCTCGGCGTAAAACTCGGCGGCAAACAAGAAACCTTTATGGGACTGGCTGGCCTTGGCGACCTAATTTTGACTTGCACCGACAATCAATCAAGGAACCGGCGTTTTGGTTTAGCCTTGGGACAAGGCAAAGACACGGTAGCTGCCGCCCAAGAAATTGCTCAGGAAATCGAAGGCATTTCAGCAGCAAAAGAAACCTTTTTACTCGCTAAAAAATACGGCGTGGACATGCCTATTACCGAACAAACTTACAAAGTCTTATATGAAAACTTGGCCCCGCTGGCGGCCGTACAAAACCTACTGGCCAGGGAACAAAAGGCTGAGTCATAGATATATCATTAAAATCAATATATTGAACGTTTCTTCCCCCTTTTTTTTGTAATGCCAGCCCCTCGTAACTCATTGATTGCTTGCAACTAACAACTTATCGGTATAAACACGAGACCCTAACAATGCATGTATTAGCTGTTTATAGTATCAAGGGCGGTGTCGGCAAAACCTCAAGCGCGGTCAATCTCGCACACACGGCCGCCCGCAACGGTTATCGCACCCTGGTTTGGGATCTTGATCCGCAGGGAGCGGGCAGCTATTATTTTCGCATTAAGCCCAAGATCAAAGGCGGCAGCAAGGAGTTAATTGCCGGAAAACGAGACTTGGACGGCCTAATTAAAGGCACTGACTTTGACAATCTGGATTTATTGCCTGCCGATTTCTCCTTCAGGAATCTGGATTTGGTTCTGGATGACAAGAAAAAACCAACTCAACAACTAAAAAAACTCCTGAAGCCCTTGGCTGAAGAATACGATTTTATTTTTTTAGATTGCCCCCCGAACATTTCATTATTATCCGAAGCCGTTTTTGAGGCCGCAGATATATTGTTGTCGCCGATAATTCCCACTACCTTGTCATTAAGAACACTCGAGCAACTGGAAAAATTCATTAAAGACAATGAATTAAATAAACTGAGGCTAATCCCGTTTTTTTCAATGGCTGACCGGCGCAAAAAAATGCATCGTGACATTATGATCAACCTGATTGAGAGTCACCCTGATATTTTGGCGACCGCTATTCCTTATGCCAGCGATATTGAACGTATGGGGCTGGAACGTATGCCGTTGGGAGGCTATGTCAAGAAAAGCCAATCCACCGCCGCTTACGATGCATTGTGGCAAGAGATTTTAGCCCGCGTCCCCGCATAAGCACCTGCTCGAAAAGTAAAATAATCAGTCTAATCCGTGTCGCCTCGGCAATTGCTCCTGCATTGCCCTACCTCTTGCATCCATACAAGTCGTAGAGGCGCCTACTTTTGGCATCCGTGTTCCATTTTCTATCTGCTGAGTAGTTACAAGATAAGGTATATTTTTCCTGTCCCTCGCTAACGACATAGGCAGATTTAAGCCTATTGACTTAAAACAGTTTGAATTCTGTTGCTATCTTTTGCTAAAAACATAATATCTGGACAAAACTTCACAAATTGGGCAAAATTGTCGGTCAAATGCTTTTAACCCTAACTGACTACAAGATTGATGGCGACTATTACCGTTTTAAATGGGCCGAATTTAAACCTATTGGGCATTCGCGAACCCAGTCTTTACGGAAATCAAACTATCACCGATATTAAGCAACATCTTGAGCAAAAAGCAGCCGAACTTAAGCATCAGCTTAACTTCCACCAGAACAACGCAGAACACGAAATTATAGAATTGATACACGAGGCTTACCAAGTCCATGTTGATTTCATCATTATTAACCCGGCAGCCTTTACCCATACCAGTGTCGCCATTCGTGACGCGCTGTTGGCAACCAAAATCCCATTTATAGAGGTTCATTTATCAAACGTCCACGCACGTGAACCTTTTAGAAAACATTCCTATTTCTCGGATATTGCCAAAGGCGTTATCTGCGGATTAGGCGCAACAGGATACGAACTGGCTTTACTGGCCGCTGATCAGATATTAACCGAGAGACACTAAAACTATGGATATTAGAAAAATAAAAAAACTCATCGAGATTATTGAAGAATCCGACATTGCTGAATTGGAAATCAAAGAGGGCGAAGAATCCATTCGCATCAGCCGTTATTCGGCAGCCCCTGCGGCTGTCGCCTATGCACCTGCGCCTGTTGCAGCTGCACCCGCCGCAGTTGCACCGGCAGCAACCCCAGCAGAAGAAAAAATTACCGGGCATGTAGTTAAGTCTCCGATGGTAGGCACTTTTTACCGTTCCGCTTCACCGGGCACCAAGGTTTTCGCCGAAGTCGGTCAATCCGTGCAAGTCGGCGACACCCTGTGCATCATCGAGGCGATGAAAATCCTTAATCAGATTGAAGCGGATAAAAGCGGCACCATCACTAAAATTCTGGTTGAAAACGCCGAGCCTGTCGAATACGGCCAACCATTATTCATCATTGAATAACACCAGGAACGGGGAACTCATGTTCGATAAAATCGTTATCGCCAACCGAGGCGAAATCGCACTGCGTATTTTACGCGCCTGCCGAGAACTAGGCGTCAAGGTTGTTGCCGTACACTCTGAGGCGGACCGGGATTTAAAGCATGTGCGTCTGGCCGACGAATCCGTCTGCATCGGCCCTGCCGCATCCGTTGACAGCTACCTGAATATCCCGGCTATTATCAGCGCGGCTGAAGTGACCGATGCTGAAGCCATTCATCCCGGCTACGGTTTTTTGTCTGAAAATGCCGATTTTTCCGAAAAGGTAAAACAAAGCGGCTTTGTTTTTATCGGCCCGAATGCTGAAACCATTCGCATGATGGGCGACAAGATTTCCGCTAAAAATGCGATGATTGCAGCCGGAATCCCTTGCGTTCCCGGCAATAACGATCCGCTGTCGGATGACAACAAGAAAAACTTGAAGCTGGCGCAGGAAATCGGTTATCCGGTTATCATCAAGGCCGCCGGGGGCGGCGGCGGACGGGGCATGCGCACGGTGCATACCGAAGCGGCATTATTGAACGCGATCGCGATGACCAAGGCCGAGGCGGGCACGGCTTTCGGCAATCCCACCGTGTACATGGAAAAATTCCTGGAAGACCCAAGGCACATTGAGTTCCAAGTCATGGCCGACTCACACGGTAACGCAATACATTTAGGTGAACGCGACTGCTCAATGCAACGCCGCCATCAAAAAGTGGTTGAGGAAGCGCCCGCACCCGGCATCACCGAGGCCCAACGCAAAGCCATAGGCGAGCGTTGCGCCAAAGCCTGTGTCGATATCGGCTATCTGGGCGCCGGTACGTTTGAATTTTTATATGAAAAAGGCGAGTTCTATTTCATTGAAATGAATACCCGCGTACAGGTTGAGCATCCTGTTACCGAAATGGTGACCGGTTTCGACATCGTCAAGGAACAACTCCGTATTGCGGCTGGCGAACGACTGTCCATTACCCAAGATCAGGTAAAAATTCAGGGCCATGCGATTGAATGCCGGTTAAATGCTGAAGACCCCAAGACTTTTATGCCTTGCCCCGGCACTATAGACCAGTTCCATATGCCCGGCGGCCCCGGCATCCGTTGCGAGACCCACATCTACAACGGCTATAAAGTGCCGCCTTATTACGACTCGATGATAGGCAAACTGATTGCTCATGGCGAAGACCGCAAGAGCGCGATTGCCCGAATGAATACCGCATTAAGCGAAATCATCATCGACGGCATTAAAACCAATATCCCGCTGCAACACGACATCATGAATGACAGTGCGTTTGCGAGTGGCGAACAAAACATTCATTACCTGGAAAAAAAACTGGGGATTTATTAAAAATTAGAACGCGGATTTACACAGATTATTTTCTATGTTTATTTGCAAATCCACCTCGTTTAGCCATGTACCAACATGGCTTTACTATTTCTTAATTCTTAGTTCACCTCATTAAGAGCAGAAATAAAATCCGTGAAAATCCGCTCTAATCCCTGTCATCCGTGTTCCGGCTTTTTCTTTTCCCTTTTGTAAAATCTTTCCACATGCCCTGGCACCAAATTACCGTTATCACCAATGAAGACATTGCGCCCCGGCTTGCCGATTATTTCGACAAGCTCGGCGCGGTGTCCGTTACCTATATGGACGCTGAAGATGAGCCGGTTTACGAACCGGCTATCGGCGAGACCAAAATATGGAGCAACACCGAAGTCATTGCGCTGTACGAACTCGACGCCGAACCTGAGCTGATCAAAACTCAGGTTTACGCTCAGTTTAGGGCTGAACAATTGCGCAACTGGACATATGAAGAAGTTGCCGACCAGGAATGGGAGCGCGCCTGGATGGAATATTACCAGCCGATGAAGTTTGCCGACAAACTTTGGGTTTGCCCGACCGATCAGGAACAGTATGAGCCCGGTACGGTTTGCTTGACTCTCGATCCCGGACTTGCGTTCGGCACCGGCACGCATCCTACCACGGCTTTATGCCTGGAATGGCTGGCCAGCCACGACTTGGCAGGCAAAACCGTCATCGATTACGGCTGCGGTTCCGGGATATTGGCTGTTGCAGCGATATTGCTAAACGCCAAAGAAGCTCACGCGGTGGATATTGATCCGCAGGCAATAACCGCAACCCAAAGCAACGCGTTAAAAAATAAGGTACAGGATAAAATCGCCTGTTACCTGCCTGAGCAGTTTACACCATTCCAGGCGGACATCGTGCTGGCCAATATACTGGCGAAACCCTTAATCGAGATGGCCGAGCAAATTTCCAGCCTGGTTGCTCCCGGCGGTCAACTGGTTTTATCCGGCATCCTGCATGAACAGGCCGAGTCGGTGATGAACGCTTACCGGCAATACATAACGTTTAACGCGCCGGTACAACAGGAAGACTGGATCAGGCTTGACGGCATCAAACGCTAATCTATCCAGCTTACCTATGGAATCACGTTCCGACTCGGTAGTGAGAAAAATGAACACAGATGCCAAAAGTAGGCGCCTCTAGGCGACACGGATTTGACTGATAAGCACGGATAAACCAGCGAGCTACAGCGTTTTCAATTTAAATGAGTTACTAATTATTAGCGGGCTATGTCGGCTTCATTGCCGCTGGAGTGCAGGCTTCGCCTGCGCTGGCAAGCACCAAAAGTAGGCGCTTTAGGCGAAG
>SCPZ01000005.1 GCA_004299305.1 Methylobacter sp. | reverse complement strand
TAAAGATGAGGGGGGGCGTCATACTCCTTTCTTTAATGGTTACCGTCCACAGTTTTATTTTAGAACTACCGACGTGACAGGTGCTGTTGAGTTGCCGGAAGGTGTTGAAATGGTTATGCCGGGTGATAATATTTCAGTTAAGGTAAGATTGATTTCTCCGATCGCCATGGAAGATGGTTTGCGTTTTGCAATCCGTGAGGGTGGTCGTACGGTGGGTGCGGGCGTCGTTGCGTCAATACTTGAATAAGATTGCTACATAGTATAGTATAGCGATCTTTGTGAGGTTTGTCTGAATAGGTCAGTAGTTCAATTGGTAGAATAGCGGTCTCCAAAACCGCGGGTTGGGGGTTCGAGACCCTCCTGGCCTGCCATTCAGATTAAAGCATATCAAATCTATTTTCATAGTAAATAATACATGAATACTCAGGTAGAAGCATCGGCATCGGTTTTTGATGTTGTTAAGCAAGTATTTTCCGTTATCTTCGTGGTCGCAGGTGTGGCTGCATTCTATTATTTCTCAGAAGTGTTGCTTTTATATCGAGTCCTTGGTTTGGTTGTTGTTGGGCTAGTTGTGGTTGGTATGGTGCTCACTACGGGGATGGGGCGGAATGTTTGGGCGTTTGTTTTGGAGTCCAAGCAGGAGGTAAGGAAGGTTGTTTGGCCTACTCGTGAAGAGACTGTTCGTACTACATTGCTAGTTTTTGCAATGGTTTTTGTTGTTGGTTTAATTTTGTGGCTGCTGGATATGTTTCTTTTCTGGGGTGTGCGTCTTTTAACTGGGCAGGGAGGGTAAGGAAATGGCGCTACGCTGGTATGTTGTGCACGCCTACTCAAATTTTGAGAATAAAGTTAAGCAGGCATTAGAAGAAAGAATTAAGAGGGAAGGTCTGGAACAATATTTTGGCAAGATTTTGGTGCCCACCGAAGAGGTTGTGGAAATGCGTATGGGGCAACAAAGGAAAAGCGAGAGAAAGTTTTTTCCTGGGTATGTCTTAGTGCAAATGGATTTGACTGATGAGACTTGGCATTTGGTGAAAGATGTGCCCAAAGTATTGGGTTTTATAGGTGGGACTTCTGATCGTCCTGCGCCAATATCTGAGAAAGAAGCGATTGCTATTCTTAATAGGGTTGAAGATGGGGTGAATAAGCCGCGTCCCAAGACTATGTTTGAGGTTGGTGAGGTAATTAGGGTTATTGATGGGCCATTTAAGGATTTTAATGGTGTTGTCGAAGAGGTTAGTTACGAAAAAAGTAAAATAAAGATATCGGTGCTCATTTTTGGTCGGTCAACGTCTGTTGAGCTTGGCTTTGGGCAGGTAGAGAAAAGCTAATTAAGTTTAAGTGTTTAGTGTTTTTTGAAATCACTGTCTGAATAAGGCAGTGATTTTTTGTGTCTAGGGGAGCTGAAAGGCGATTGTACCCATATAATCGGAGTAAATAATGGCTAAAAAAATAACTGCGTATATAAAATTGCAGGTTAAGGCAGGCGAAGCAAATCCAAGTCCACCGGTTGGTCCAGCGTTGGGTCAGCGCGGTGTTAATATCATGGAGTTTTGTAAGGCTTTTAATGCTAAAACGCAAGATACGGAAAAAGGTTTACCTTTGCCGGTGGTTATTACTGTTTACAGTGATCGTAGCTTTACTTTTATTACGAAAACTCCGCCAGCTTCAATTCTTTTGAAGAAAGCAACAGGCATTAAAAGTGGAAGTAGTAATCCTAATACCAAGAAGGTGGGTACGGTAACTCGCGCGCAATTGGAAGAAATTGCTAAAACAAAGATGGAAGATTTGAATGCGGCAAATTTGGAAGCGGCTGTAAAAACGATTGCAGGCAGTGCGTATAGCATGGGTCTGAATGTGGAGGGATTATAATGGCTAAATTGTCAAAAAAAGCGAAAATTATCAAAGGGAAAGTTGATAAAACGAAGCAGTATTCAATTGCTGATGCGGTTCAGTTATTAAAAGAGCTGGGTACTGCAAAATTTAATGAAGCGATTGATGTGAGTGTTAATTTGGGTGTGGATCCGCGCAAGTCTGATCAAAATGTTCGAGGTGCAACAGTGTTACCAAATGGTACCGGCAAGACAGTCAGAGTTGCAGTTTTTACGCAAGGCCCTAACGCCGACGCAGCAAGAGAAGCCGGGGCCGATATAGTTGGTATGGATGATCTAGGGGATTTGGTCAAAAAAGGCGAGATGAATTTCGACGTGGTTATCGCGTCTCCAGATGCGATGCGAGTAGTTGGTCAGTTGGGTCAGATTTTAGGGCCTCGTGGTTTAATGCCTAATCCTAAAGTTGGAACTGTGACCGCTGATGTCGCTACCGCAGTAAAAAATGCAAAATCAGGTCAGGTGCGCTACCGAACTGATAAGTCGGGGATTATTCATTGTACGCTTGGTAAGGTTACGTTCGATGCGGCTGCTATTCAGGGTAACTTGGAGGCGTTGCTTGCAGATTTAAGAAAGCTAAAGCCAACTGCGGCTAAAGGTATATATATTAAGAAGATAACCTTGTCTTCGACGATGGGGCCAGGTTTGTGGCTGGATCAGAGCAGTATTTCAATTTAACTCTATAAAAGACTTTGGGTTGCCGATTTTTGTTCGGTAACCGTCAAAGACCGCAGGTGTTGTAAAACTTAATCCTTCCTGCGTAGACGGAAGCTGGAACCTAAAAGTTGGGGAAAGGGACCGTAAGGGGTATTCAATGTGAGTACTTTTTATTAATTCTGGGGATGAATTCCGGAGGTAAGCTGTGGCACTAAATTTAGATGGCAAAAAAGCCGTCGTAGAAGAAGTCGCTGTATTCGCCGCTAAAGCGCATTCTGCAATTGCAGCAGAATATCGTGGGTTGACAGTTACGGAATTGACCGAACTGCGTAAAACTGCGAGAGAGACGGGTGTTTATTTGCGTGTGGTGAAAAATACACTGGCAAAGCGAGCGGTGGCTGGAACTGAATTTGAATGCATGCAAAGTGGATTAGTAGGTCCGTTGTTGATTGCATTTTCTATGGAGGATCCTGGTTCTGCGGCGCGGTTAATCCATGATTTTGCCAAAACTCACGACAAGTTAATTACCAGGATAGTTGCTATCGGTGGGCAGTCGTTTGGTGCAGCTGAGCTTGCGCGACTAGCTAGCCTGCCAACTCGCGATCAAGGTATTGGAATGTTGATGTCGGTCATGAAAGCGCCCACAGCGAAGTTGGTGCGTACTTTGGCTGCACTCAGAGACCAGAAAGAAGCGGCATAGTAGTAGAAGTAAGTTTAATATTTCTACTACCACAAGCAGTTTAAAATTTATTATTTTTAGAGGAATACACAATGGCAATTTCGCAAGAAGATATCTTGGAAGCGGTCTCAAACATGAGCGTTATGGAAATCGTTGACTTGATTTCAGCGATGGAAGAAAAATTTGGTGTATCTGCAGCGGTTGCAGTAGCAGCTGCACCTGTAGCGGCAGCTGCTGTTGAAGAGCAAACTGAATTTGATGTTGTTATGACAGCCTTCGGCGATAACAAAGTTGCGGTTATTAAAGCAGTGCGTGGTATAACTGGATTGGGCTTGAAAGAGGCTAAGGACGCTGTTGAAGGCGTTCCAACAACTGTAAAAGAAGCGGTTTCTAAAGCTGAAGCGGAAGATGTTAAAAAGCAGCTTGTTGATGCTGGTGCCACTGTCGAAATCAAATAAATTTTGACTCAATTGTAGGGGGGCTGGAGTCAGTGTCTCTACCAAGCATGGCTGGTGGCAATCTTGTCACCGGCCTTTTACTGTTTGCAACAATTGCACGGTAGAAAATTATCTATGACGAAAAGGTTTGGAAGCGATATGTCCTACTCTTTTACCGAAAAAAAGCGTATTCGAAATAACTTTGGGAAAGGTACTGAGGTACTTGATGTTCCCTATCTTCTGGCAACGCAAATTAATTCATATGCGAGCTTTTTGCAATCAGGTGTAACGGCTGAAAAACGTGAGGACAGTGGATTGCATGCAGCATTCTCCAGTGTTTTTCCAATCGAAAGCCATTCTGGATATGCAGTGCTGGAGTATGTGAAATACAGATTGGGCGAGCCTGTTTTTGATGTAAGAGAGTGTCAACAAAGAGGCGCGACCTACGCGGCCCCCTTAAGGGTATTGGTTCGCTTGGTCATCTATGATAAAGAAGCCTCTGCGAATGCAAAAGTAGTTAAGGATATTCGTGAACAGGAAGTTTACATGGGCGAGTTGCCTTTGATGACGGACAATGGAACATTTGTCATTAATGGGACGGAGCGGGTAATTGTCTCCCAGTTACATCGTTCGCCTGGTGTTTTCTTTGATCATGATAAAGGCAAGACTCATTCGTCAGGAAAGCTGCTATTTAATGCACGGGTTATCCCTTACCGCGGTTCGTGGTTAGATTTTGAATTTGACCATAAAGACTGTGTTTTTGTTCGAATAGACAGGCGTAGAAAAATACCCGCAACTATCTTGCTTCGGGGCTTAGGATACGACAACGAAGAAATGATCAAGATTTTCTTCGAAATGAATAAATTTACCATTGATGCTCAAAAATGCATTTTCCACATCGTTCCTGAGCGCATGCGCGGCGAAATTGCATTATTTGATATTAAAAGCGCGAATGGTCAAGTACTGGTTGAAGAAGGACGTCGGATTACGGCTAAGCACATCCGTGAAATGATCAAATCCGGCCTAACTGAAGTGGAAGTGCCAAAAGATTATTTGGTTGGCAAGATTTTGGGGCATAACCTGATTGATCGAAATACTGGCGAGTTAGTTGCTAGTGTCAATGACGAGCTGACTGTCGCGATGATAGATCGATGCATTGAAAGTGGCATTACCGAACTTAACACTTTGTTCGTCAATGACTTGGATAAAGGTCCGTACATCTCAAATGCGATGAGGTTGGATACAACGACCAACAGTCTTGAAGCATTGGTCGAAATATACCGGATGATGCGCCCTGGCGAACCACCGACTAAAGACTCGGCAGAAAACCTGTTCCAAAATCTGTTTTTTACCGATGAAAGATATGATTTGTCTACGGTTGGACGGATGAAGTTCAATCGTCGCCTGGGTCGTCAAGAAACAACTGGACCTGGCACTTTAACTAAAGACGACATCATCGATGTCCTTAAAGAATTAATAGATATTCGTAACGGCAACGGAAACGTTGACGATATTGATCATTTAGGCAACAGACGGGTTCGCTCGGTTGGTGAAATGATTGAGAACCAATTCCGCGTAGGTTTGGTCCGGGTTGAAAGAGCCGTTAAAGAACGCTTAACACTGGCGGATTCAGAAGGCTTAATGCCTCAGGAAATCATCAATGCGAAACCGGTTTCTGCTGCGGTAAAAGAGTTTTTTGGTTCCAGTCAGTTGTCACAGTTTATGGATCAAAATAATCCATTGTCTCAAGTGACACACAAACGTCGTGTATCGGCCTTGGGGCCGGGCGGTTTGGCAAGAGAACGTGCGGGCTTTGAAGTTCGTGACGTACATGCAACGCATTATGGCCGCGTATGTCCAATTGAAACGCCTGAAGGACCAAACATCGGCTTGATAAATTCGTTATCAGTCTATGCGCGCACCAATAACTACGGTTTCCTGGAAACGCCTTATCGAAAAGTAGTCGATGGCAAAGTAACCGATCACGTAGATTATTTGTCAGCTATTGAAGAAGGCGAGTTTGTTATTGCGCAGGCCAGTGTGGCCGTGGATGCAAACGGGAAACTGGTTGAAGGTTTGGTATCATGCCGGCATAAAGATGAATTTACACTGGCTATGTCAGACACGGTGCAGTACATGGACGTGTCGTCCAAGCAGATTGTATCTGTAGCGGCCTCCATTATTCCGTTCCTAGAGCATGATGACGCTAACCGTGCGTTGATGGGGTCAAACATGCAACGCCAAGCCGTTCCTACGCTAAGAGCTGAAAAGCCGTTGGTGGGTACCGGCATGGAAAGAACGGTTGCCAAAGACTCGGGTGTAACCGTGGTTGCTGCACGTGGCGGTAAGATTGAAGCGGTTGACGCGGCCAGAATCGTGGTGCGCGTAAACGATACGGAGACCGAAACAGGTACGCCAGGTGTCGATATTTACAACCTGATTAAATATACCCGTTCAAATCAGAATACCTGTATCAACCAAAAACCACTGGTAAAACCGGGCGATATCGTTAAAGCCGGCGACATTATGGCAGATGGCCCTTCTACGGATATGGGTGAGTTGGCGTTAGGGCAAAACATGTTGGTTGCGTTTATGCCTTGGAATGGTTACAACTTTGAGGATTCGATTCTGGTTTCAGAGCGTGTCGTTAAGGAAGACCGTTTCACTACGATTCATATCGAAGAGAAAACCTGCGTAGCGCGCGATACCAAACATAGCCCGGAAGAAATTACCGCCGATATTCCAAACGTCAGCGAAGAAGCGTTGTCCAAACTCGATGAATCAGGCATTGTCTATGTTGGTGCCGAAGTTAAAGGCGGCGACATTCTGGTTGGCAAGGTAACGCCTAAAGGCGAAACCCAGTTAACACCGGAAGAAAAGCTATTGCGTGCGATTTTCGGTGAGAAAGCGGCCGACGTTAAGGATACGTCGTTACGGGTACCAGGAAGCATCGAAGGTACGGTAATTGATGTTCAGGTATTTACCCGTGATGGGGTAAAGAAAGACAAGCGTGCGTTAGATATTGAGCAGGAAGAAATCAAGCGTTACAGAAAAGACCTTGATGACCAGCTGAAAATTCTTGAAGAAGATATTTTTGCGCGTGTTGCCAAACTGTTGATTGGCAAGGTCGCCCAATCCGGCCCAGGCCAATTGAAAGCGGGTACTGAAATAACGCAAGCTTATCTCAATGGTTTGAAGCATTCAGAGTGGCTGAAAATCCGCATGAAAGATGAAGATATCAATCTTCAACTGGAAACCGTCGTTGCTCAGGTAGAACAGCAAAGAAAAGACTTTGATGAAAAATTTGAAGTCAAGCGTAAAAAAATCACCATGGGTGATGATTTGGCGCCAGGTGTTCTGAAAATGGTCAAAGTCTATCTAGCGGTTAAAAGACGCATACAGCCGGGCGATAAAATGGCCGGACGTCATGGGAACAAAGGTGTTATTTCCATGATCAGGCCGATTGAAGATATGCCGTACACGGCTGATGGCAATCCGGTCGATATTGTCTTGAACCCATTAGGGGTGCCTTCGCGAATGAACGTCGGGCAGGTGCTCGAAACGCATTTAGGTTGGGCAGCAAAAGGTTTGGGCATCAAGATTGGTAAAATGCTCGAGGCTCAGTATGATCAAGAAAAGGCCAAGGTTACTGCAATCAGGGAATATCTGGATAAAATTTATAACAGCAGTGGACGTAAAGAGGATTTAGATTCGTTTTCAGATCAAGAAATTCTGGAAATGGCGACTAATCTTGTCAGTGGCGTGCCTATGGCGACTCCGGTATTTGACGGTGCAAGTGAAGAAGAAATTCGCACTATGCTGAAGTTGGCTGATTTGCCCGAGCATGGGCAGGTGACGCTTTATGATGGCTTAACTGGTGAGCCGTTTGAGCGCGAAGTTACGGTTGGTTATATGTATATGCTGAAGTTGAACCATTTGGTTGATGACAAGATGCATGCTCGATCAACTGGGCCTTATAGTTTAGTTACGCAGCAGCCATTAGGTGGTAAAGCACAATTTGGTGGTCAGCGTTTTGGAGAAATGGAAGTCTGGGCGCTTGAAGCTTATGGTGCCGCCTATACCTTGCAGGAAATGTTAACAGTTAAGTCAGATGACGTGACCGGTAGAACGCGAATGTATAAAAACATTGTTGATGGCGATCATAAAATGGAAGCTGGTATGCCGGAGTCGTTTAATGTTCTGATTAAGGAAATCCGTTCATTGGCTGTTAATATAGAATTGCAGCGAGATTAGTGCGTAGATCGGATTAGCGTAGCGTGAACACGACAAACCAATATCGCACCCGTTGGGTTAGGTGCCGAAAAACGGCGCCTAGCCCAACCTACAGCCTGTTCTGGTCAATACCAGAAAGTATTTAAAGAGGATAAGCTCTTGAAAGATCTAATGAATTTCTTAAAGCGTCAAGGTCGTGCCGATGATTTTGACGGGATTAGCATTGGTTTGGCATCACCGGATATGATCCGTTCCTGGTCATATGGCGAAGTAAAAAAACCTGAAACAATCAATTATCGTACCTTTAAGCCTGAGCGCGACGGTTTATTTTGCGCCAAGATTTTTGGTCCGGTCAGTGATTATGAGTGTCTTTGCGGTAAATATAAAAGACTGAAGCATCGCGGCGTTATTTGCGAAAAATGTGGTGTTGAAGTTACTTTATCCAAAGTTCGCCGTGAAAGAATGGGGCATATTGATTTAGCCAGTCCTGTTGCGCATATTTGGTTTTTAAAATCGCTGCCTTCCAGAATAGCGTTATTGTTGGATATGACGCTACGTGAAATTGAGCGCGTGTTATATTTTGAATCTTTCGTCGTTTTAGATCCAGGTATGACGCCTTTGGATAAAGGTCAGCTGCTTACCGATGATGATTATCTGGATGCGGTTGAATTACATGGCGACGATTTTGTCGCGAAAATGGGTGCGGAAGCGATTTACGATTTGCTTAAATCAATTGATTTAAAAGAGCAAGTTGAAATTCTGCGTGAAGAAATAAACTCGACTAATTCAGAAACCAAGATCAAAAAGTACTCAAAACGCCTGAAAGTTATGGATGCGTTATTGAGTTCAAAAAATCGTCCGGAATGGATGATTCTGAAAGTATTGCCGGTGTTGCCGCCTGAGCTGCGCCCATTGGTTCCTCTAGATGGTGGTCGATTCGCAACTTCCGATTTGAATGATCTCTATCGTCGGGTTATCAACAGAAACAACCGTTTGAATCGATTGTTGGACTTGAATGCACCGGATATTATTGTTCGTAATGAAAAGCGTATGCTTCAAGAGTCTGTTGATGCGTTGCTGGATAACGGTCGTCGTGGCCGTGCGATTACCGGAACCAATAGAAGACCGCTTAAATCATTAGCGGATATGATTAAAGGTAAACAAGGGCGTTTTAGACAAAATCTCTTAGGTAAACGCGTTGACTATTCAGGCCGTTCGGTAATTGTTGTGGGTCCTACGTTAAGGCTGCATCAATGCGGACTTCCGAAAAAAATGGCATTGGAGCTATTCAAGCCATTTATATTTAGCAAGCTGCAATTCCGTGGTTTAGCTACAACCATTAAAGCTGCGAAGAAAATGGTTGAAAGAGAAGGAGCTGAAGTTTGGGATATACTTGAAGAAGTTATTCGTGAACATCCTATTTTGTTAAACCGCGCACCTACATTGCATAGATTAGGTATTCAAGCATTTGAGCCAACTCTAATTGAAGGTAAAGCGATTCAGTTGCATCCACTGGTTTGTAGTGCATTCAACGCTGACTTTGACGGTGACCAGATGGCTGTGCATATTCCGTTGTCTATTGAGGCGCAACTGGAAGCTAGAACGCTAATGATGGCGACAAATAACATCTTGTCTCCGGCAAACGGTGAGCCTGTGATCAACCCGTCTCAAGACGTGGTATTGGGGCTTTATTACATTAGCCGTGAAAAAATTAACGCGAAAGGCGATGGCAGTATATTTGTCAGTGTTGGCGAAATTCATAAGGCGTTGTTAACTAAAACAGTTGAATTGCAATCTAAAATTCAATTGCGCATCACCGAGAAAGTGGTTAATGAAAACGGCGAAACTGAAGATAAAACCCATCGTGTAGAAACTACTGTGGGCCGTGCGCTAATCTGGGAAGTGGTTCCAGACCGTACCCCATACGAGCTGGTTAACTGCGATATGACCAAAAAGAATATTTCGCGCTTGATCAATTACAGTTATCGCTATTTAGGCAACAAAGATACCGTCATACTTGCCGATCAGTTGATGTATCTGGGATTTAGGTATGCGACGATTTCCGGGGTTTCATTCGGTATCGAAGATATGGTAATTCCAGCCAAAAAAGTCGATATTATCAAGGCTTCTGATGCTGAGGTTAATGAAATTCAAAGTCAGTATGCTTCCGGTTTGGTAACTGACGGCGAGAGATACAATAAAGTTGTTGATATTTGGTCGCATGCCAATGACCAGATAGCCAAGGTTATGATGGATGGGCTGGGTGAAGAGTCGGTTGTTGATGCTAAAGGTAATACGGTAAAACAAAAATCGTTCAACTCTATCTTTATGATGGCCGAGTCTGGAGCGCGGGGTTCTGCGGCACAGATTCGTCAGTTGGCTGGTATGCGCGGCTTGATGGCCAAGCCTGACGGCTCGATTATTGAAACGCCTATTACTGCTAATTTCAGAGAAGGTCTGGACGTATTGCAGTATTTTATTTCTACGCATGGTGCTCGTAAAGGTTTGGCGGATACTGCGCTGAAAACTGCGAACTCTGGGTATTTGACACGCAGATTGGTTGATGTTGCGCAGGATCTGGTAATTAATGGTGATGATTGTGGTACGTCTAACGGACTGATCATGACCCCGATTATTGAGGGCGGTGACGTAGTTGAGCCTCTGTCAGAGCGTGTGTTAGGTCGTGTTGCTGTCAACGATATCATGGATCCGGCTGGGGAGAATGTTGTGGTGCCTAGCGGTACGTTGTTGGATGAGCACTGGGTGTCTGTTCTTGAGGCGCATAGCATTGATCAGGTTTTGGTTCGTTCAATTATTACTTGTGAAAACAGGCATGGTGTTTGTGCGGCTTGTTATGGACGAGATCTAGGTCGAGGTCATCTGGTGAATATTGGTGAGGCGGTGGGTGTTATTGCTGCGCAATCGATTGGAGAGCCAGGTACTCAGTTGACTATGCGTACCTTCCATATTGGTGGTGCTGCTTCCAGATCGGCTGCAATTAGTAATGTTCAGGTTAAATCTGCGGGTACAGTGCGCCTTAATAATCTAAAATCAGTAATTAATCGCGAAGGTAACCTGGTTGCTGTTTCAAGATCAGGCGAGGTTGGTGTGGTTGATGATTATGGTCGTGAGAAAGAGCGTTATAAGATCCCTTATGGTGCTGTGCTTTCTGTGCAGGAGGGCTCTCGAATCAATGCTGGTGACATTATTGTTACTTGGGATCCTCATACGCATCCTGTCATCACTGAGGTTGATGGGGTGGTTGAGTTAATTGATTTTGTCGATGGCGTCACCGTTCAAAAGCAATCTGATGAGGTTACTGGTTTGAGTTCGTTGGTCGTTACTGATCCAAAGCAGCGTGGAAGTGCTGGTAAGGAGCTGCGACCGATGGTAAGGCTTTTTGATGGCGAGGGAAATGCAATTTATTTGCCGGGGACTGAAATCGCGGCACAATATTTCCTGCCAGCGGGAGCGATTGCTGGAATCAAGGATGGTGGTGAAGTAAAAGTTGGTGATGTTTTAGCGAGAATTCCTCAGGAGTCTAGTAAAACAAGGGATATTACTGGTGGTTTGCCACGAGTTGCTGATCTATTTGAAGCGCGTAAAACAAAAGATCCTGCCATTCTCGCCGAGACTAGCGGGACCATCTCATTTGGGAAGGAGACAAAAGGTAAGCAGAGGGTCATAATCACAGATCCTGCAGGTGAGCAAGTTGAAACGTTGATACCTAAATGGCGTCATATTACGGTCTTTGAAGGCGAATATGTGGAAAAGGGAGAGACGATAGCCGAAGGTGAGTTAACGCCCCACGATATTCTTAGATTGAGAGGAATTGAGGAGTTGGCAAACTATCTGGTTAAGGAGATTCAGGATGTATATCGTTTGCAGGGTGTGAAAATCAATGATAAGCACATTGAAGCTATTATTCGTCAAATGCTCAGAAAAGTAGAGATTACGGCATCCGGTGACACAGAGTTTCTGAAAGGTGATCAGGTTGAGCGTGCTGCAATGAGAGAAGAAAATGATAGGATTGAGGCTGAGGGAAAAATTCCTGCTAGCTATAATTCCGTGTTGCTTGGGATTACTAAGGCGTCATTGGCAACAGAGTCGTTTATTTCGGCGGCTTCATTTCAGGAAACAACACGTGTGTTGACGGATGCGGCTGTGCGCGGATTAAACGACGGATTGCAAGGTTTAAAAGAGAACGTTATCGTTGGACGGTTGATTCCGGCAGGAACGGGATTGGCTTATCATGAAAGCAGAAAAAATAGATTTGCTCAGCATGAAATAATGGAAAGTGAAATGCCTCTTGCTGTAGATGCAGGGGATGTGGAAGAAGCCCTTAAGCAGGCTTTGAATATTTAGAGTTCATATATCTCATTTTTCGTTATTTAATGTAGCGCATTGTTATTAAAAGAGAATATTTTATCTTTAATGTGGTTATTGAAAGTTTAACTCTTTAAAATTCAATGAATTAGATTCATGAAGAGCGAATAATGGGTATATGGTGTGTATTTTAAATATTGGCTTGACCTGGTGATCATTAGCAAGTAATATACTCTGCTCAAATGAGCTAACGTGCTTGGGTTGGGTCGAATTATAATTAGCCGTTGACATTTTTGTGTGGTGACGGTTCATTTATTATCTGACAATTAAATTGTATATCGGAGTAAATAAAGTTATGGCCACGATCAACCAATTGGTTCGTAAGCCTCGTGCTAAAAAAATAGAAAAAAGCAATGTTCCGGCATTGGAGGCTTGTCCTCAACGCAGGGGGGTGTGTACTCGTGTTTATACGACAACGCCGAAAAAACCAAACTCAGCGCTTCGTAAAGTTGCTAGGGTCAGGTTGACAAATGGATCTGAGGTTAGTAGTTACATTGGTGGTGAGGGGCATAATCTTCAGGAGCATTCTGTGGTTCTGATACGAGGTGGGCGTGTTAAGGATTTACCTGGTGTAAGGTATCACGTTGTTCGTGGTAGCTTGGATGCTTCTGGTGTGACTAATAGGAAATGTGGTCGCTCTAAATATGGAACAAAACGGCCTAAGGGCTAAGCGCTGGTTGGTGAGATAAATGTCTAGAAGAAGAGTTGCTACAAAAAGAGAAATTATTCCGGATCCAAGATTTGGTAGTGTGATGCTGACCAAGTTTATGAATATGATTATGGAGAGTGGTAAGAAGTCCATCGCGGAAGGAATTGTTTATGGTGCTTTGGATGTCATTGAGAGCAAGGGGCATGGTGAGCCGTTAGAGGTGCTTTCTAAGGCGCTGGAAAATGTTCAGCCAAGGGTTGAAGTTAAGTCGCGCCGTGTCGGTGGGGCTACGTATCAGGTGCCTGTTGAGGTGCGTCCTTCAAGGCGTATGGCTTTGGCGATGCGCTGGCTGATTGATGCTTCGCGTAAGAGAAATGAAAAAAATATGCCTGCTAAGTTGGCTGGTGAGTTAATGGATGCTTTTGAAAGCAGAGGTTCTGCGGCCAAAAAGCGTGAAGATACTCATAGAATGGCAGAGGCAAATAAGGCTTTCTCTCATTATCGCTGGTAATCAGCGCGTTGTGCTGAGGAATCTATAGTTGTGGCGCGTCAGACTCCAATAGGGCTTTATCGAAATATCGGTATCATGGCTCATATTGATGCGGGTAAAACTACAACAACAGAACGTATTCTGTACTATACGGGTGTATCTCACAAGATTGGAGAGGTGCATGACGGTGCTGCAACAATGGATTGGATGGAGCAAGAGCAGGAGCGGGGGATTACTATTACCTCGGCTGCAACCACATGTTTTTGGAGTGGGATGGGGGGGCAGTTTCCGCGGCATCGTGTAAATATAATAGATACTCCGGGGCATGTTGACTTTACGATAGAGGTTGAGCGGTCGCTTCGGGTTCTGGATGGTGCTTGTGCGGTTTTTTGTGCCGTCGGTGGGGTTGAGCCTCAGTCTGAAACGGTCTGGCGTCAGGCGGATAAATATCGTGTGCCCCGAATTGTTTTTGTGAATAAAATGGATCGCTCGGGGGCTAACTTTTTTCGCGTAATGGAGCAGATTAAGTCGCGATTGGGTGGTAAGCCGGTTCCGATGCAATTGCCAATTGGTGCTGAAGATGGTTTTGAAGGGGTTGTTGATCTTGTTAAGATGAAGGCTGTATATTGGGATGAGTCCAATATGGGGATGACATTTAAGGAAGGTGAAGTTCCTCCTGATATGCTAGAGCTCTGCAAGGAGTGGAGGGAGTATTTAGTTGAGGCCTCTGCCGAGGCAAGCGAAGATTTATTAGGGAAATACCTTGAAGATGGGTGTTTGTCAGACGAAGAGATTAGGTTTGGTATTCGGTTTCGGACGATAGCTAATCAGATAGTTCCTGCGTATTGTGGTTCAGCCTTTAAAAATAAGGGTGTTCAGGCGATGTTGGATGGGGTTATTGAATATTTACCTGCGCCTGTCGATGTTGAGGCTATAAAGGGTCATCTTGAGGATGGTGTGGTCGAGGGTACGCGCGCCGCTGATGATGGTGCTCCTTTTTCGGCGTTAGCATTTAAAATTGCTACAGATCCTTTTGTGGGGGCGTTGACGTTTTTTAGGGTTTATTCGGGCGTGCTTAATTCTGGGGACAGTGTTTATAACCCAGTGAAAAAGAAAAAAGAGCGTATCGGCCGGATAGTGCAAATGCACGCTAATAGCCGCGAAGAGGTTAAAGAGGTACGCGCTGGAGATATTGCTGCTGCAATTGGTCTCAAGGATGTGACGACAGGGGATACTCTTTGTGATCTGAAAGAAGTTATAGTGCTTGAGCGTATGGATTTTCCTGAACCGGTGATTTCGGTTGCTGTTGAGCCGAAAACGAAAGCAGATCAGGATAAGATGGCTTTAGCGTTGAGTAAATTGGCTCAGGAGGATCCGTCCTTTAGGGTGCGTACCGATGAAGAGTCGGGGCAGATAATTATCTCGGGTATGGGGGAGTTGCACCTTGAGATTATTGTGGATCGCATGAAGAGAGAATTCGGTGTTGATGCTAATGTTGGGGCTCCGCAGGTCGCATATAGAGAAACAATTCGAAAAGCAGTTGAGCAAGAAGGCAAATTTATACGGCAGTCTGGTGGGCGCGGGCAATACGGACATGTTTGGTTGCGCATTGAGCCGCAAGAAGCTGGTGCTGGTTATGAGTTTGTTAATGAGGTTGTTGGTGGGGTTGTTCCAAAAGAATTTATACCTGCTGTAGATAAAGGTATCCAAGAGCAGTTGAAGAGTGGTATTCTAGCTGGCTATCCTGTCTTGGATGTAAGAGTGTCTTTATTTGATGGTTCGTATCACGATGTGGATTCGAATGAAATGGCTTTTAAGATTGCTGGTTCGATGTGTTTTAGGGAAGGCGCGAGAAAAGCAAATCCTGTTTTGCTTGAGCCAGTAATGAAAGTTGAAATTGCTACACCTGAAGAGTACATGGGTGATGTTGTAGGTGATATCAACAGGCGGCGAGGGATAATTCAGGGAATGGGGGATAGTCCATCAGGTAAAACACTTAGCTGCGAAGTGCCGTTGGCGGAAATGTTTGGTTATGCAACTGATTTGCGTTCGGCAACGCAGGGGCGAGCTACATACAGTATGCAGTTTGAAAAATATAATGAAGCACCTGCACATATTGCGGAAGCGATTATTAAAAAATCTTCATAAAATTGAATATAATTTAAAGGTATTAACTCATGGCCAAAGAAAAATTCTCACGTAGCAAGCCCCATGTAAACGTCGGCACAATCGGTCACGTCGATCATGGTAAAACTACTTTAACTGCAGCGTTAACAAAAGTAATGGCTGAGCTCCAGGGTGGGGAGGTTAAAGCCTTTGATCAGATTGATAATGCGCCTGAAGAGCGTGCGCGTGGTATTACTATTTCCACGTCACATGTTGAATATGAATCAGCAACGCGGCATTATGCTCACGTTGATTGTCCAGGTCACGCCGATTATGTAAAAAACATGATTACCGGTGCGGCGCAAATGGACGGAGCTATTCTGGTGTGTTCGGCTGCTGATGGTCCAATGCCGCAAACAAGAGAGCATATTCTGTTGTCAAGGCAGGTAGGTGTGCCATATGTTGTGGTGTTCTTGAATAAAGCTGATATGGTTGATGATGCAGAGTTGATCGAATTGGTCGAAATGGAAATCCGTGAGCTGCTGGATATGTATGAGTTTCCAGGT
This sequence comes from Methylobacter sp., assembly GCA_004299305.1. Taxonomy (GTDB): domain Bacteria; phylum Pseudomonadota; class Gammaproteobacteria; order Methylococcales; family Methylomonadaceae; genus Methylobacter_A. The sequence continues at coordinate 42 of SCPZ01000005.1, read as the reverse complement.
GATGATACGCCAATTATCGTTGGTTCTGCATTAAAAGCATTG
>SCPZ01000055.1 GCA_004299305.1 Methylobacter sp. | reverse complement strand
CTTGATTTTATTGAGCAGTCTCCATGTGACACTTGCGTCTGTTCCGGTATCGCCCTCCATGGCTTCTGGATCCCGGCAATCCCTGCCGGGATGACGTGCTTTTAAATACTTGTGTATAACAACGAGCGCGGCGCGTGGGAACGAGGCAAATAGGACTTTTCGTGTCTTTCGTGCTTTTCGTGGACAAATTGCGGTTCTAAAATTCATCACAAATTTCCGTCGCTTTCAGCCGGATTCAGGTTCAGCCAACCGGACACGCGCCGTGCCAAGCTATCCATCCATAAATAAATGACCGGCGTAGTGTACAAGGTCAGTAACTGGCTAAGCAGCAAGCCGCCGACCATGGTGATGCCCAAGGGATGGCGCAACTCCGATCCGACGCCGCTACCCAACATCAATGGCAACGCGCCGAGCAGTGCCGCCATTGTGGTCATCAGGATCGGCCGAAAACGCAACAAACAAGCTTGAAAAATCGCATCTTCCGGCGACATGCCCTGCTTGCGCTCGGCCTCCAAGGCAAAGTCTATCATCATGATCGCGTTCTTCTTGACGATGCCGATCAACAGGATGATGCCGATAATGCCGATAATGCCCAAATCGCCGCCGGAAACGATCAGCGCCAGCAATGCGCCGACCCCGGCGGAAGGCAAGGTCGACAAGATGGTGATCGGGTGAATATAGCTTTCGTACAATACGCCGAGCACGATATAAACGGTCACAATCGCAGCCAGGATCAGCCACAAGGTGTTACCCAGCGAAGCTTTGAACGCCATCGCCGCGCCCTGATAGCTGGTGCGGATGCTGGGCGGCAGGCCGATCTGTGCTTTGATCCGGTCAATGGCTTGAACCGCATCGCCCAATGCCGCGCCCGGCGCCAGGTTAAACGACAAGGTCGCAACCGGGAATTGGTCGAGATGGTTGATCGATAGCGGCGTTGGCCGTTCCGATAGGTCGGCGATTGCCGACAGCGGCACCTGCGTGCCGTTGCTGGACGGAATCCGCAAATCCTTGAGGCTATCCGGCGTATTCTGGGCGGCGGGATCAACCTCAAGCACTACCCGGTACTGGTTGGACTGGGTAAAAATAGTCGATACCAAACGTTGCCCGTAAGCGCTGTACAGCGTGTTATCCACTGCGGCAGTCGTGATGCCGAGACGGCTGGCGGCGCTGCGGTCGATGTTGACATAGACTTGTCGGCCCTGGTCCTGCACATCGCTGGTCACATCGGCGAACTCCGGCTGGCCGCCTAGTTCTTCGACCAGTTTATGGGTCCAACGGTTCAGTTCGTCAATGTCCGGCGCTTCCAAGGTAAATTGGTATTGGGTGCGGCTGACCTGGTTCTCCAGGGTCAAATCCTGTACAGGCTGCAAATACAGCCTTACCCCGCTCAGCGCGGCCAGCTTAGGTTTAAGCCGGGCGATGACTTCGCTGGCGCTGGCTTTGCGTTCGGCGTGCGGTTTCAGGTTGATCAAAAAGCGTCCGGCGTTGGGCGTGGTATTGATGCCATCAACGCCGATGAACGACGATAAGTTTTCCACCGCCGGGTCTTCGAGCAGCAACGCGGCCAATTTTTGCTGATGTTCGGCCATCGCTGAAAACGATACGCTTTGCGGCGCTTCGGAAAAGCCTTGAATGATACCGGTATCTTGGATCGGGAAAAAACCTTTGGGGATAACGATGTACAGCGCTACGGTCAACGCCACCGTGGCGAAAAAGACCAGCATGGTCAGGCCTTGCCGCTGCATGACCCATTCCAGGCTGCGACCGTAGGCGGCAATCAGCTTGTTGAACCAATCGTTTGGTTTATCTTGATGTGCCGACTCCTGATGCAGCAGCTTGGCGCACATCATCGGCGTCAGCGTCAGCGATACGATGGCGGAAATCAGGATAGCCACCGCCAGCGTAATCGCAAATTCCCCAAATAGCCTACCGACCACGTCGCTCATGAACAACAGCGGGATCAACACCGCCACCAATGAAAAAGTCAGTGAAATAATCGTAAAGCCGATTTGTTCGGAACCTTTCAAAGCGGCTTTTAACGGCGATTCGCCGCGCTCGATGTAGCGGGAGATATTCTCGATCACCACAATCGCGTCGTCGACCACGAAGCCGGTCGCGATGGTCAGCGCCATCAGCGTCAGGTTGTTGATGCTGAACTCGGCCAGGTACATCACCGCGAAAGTGCCAACCAGCGACAGCGGCACCGCGACGCCCGGAATGATGGTAGCCGGGACATTGCGCAGAAACAGGAACATCACCATCACCACCAGCGCGACCGCCAGCAGCAACTCGAATTGCACATCACGCACCGAGGCGCGGATGGTCACGGTGCGGTCGGTCAGCGGCAGCACGTCGATATTAAGCGGTAAGGAGGCCTGCAATGTCGGCAGCAATTCCTTGATCCGATCGACCACTTCGATGACGTTCGCGCCGGGCTGGCGCTGGATGTTGACGATCACTGCCGCGTTGTTGTCGGCCCAGGCCGCCAGCCGGACATTCTCCGCGCCGTCCACTACGTCGGCGACTTCGGACAGCCGCACCGGCGCAGCGTTGCGGTAAGCCACCACCAAATCGCGGTATTCCGACGCCGAACGCAACTGGTCGTTGCTGTCGATAATCGCCGCACGCATCGGCCCGTTGAACATGCCCTTGGGCTGGTTGACGTTGGCGGCGGCGATGACGCTACGCACGTCTTCGAGGCTGATGCCGTAAGCGGCCAGGGCTTTATGATTGGCCTGAATCCGCACCGCAGGGCGCTGGCCGCCGCTGATGCTGACCATGCCGACGCCGGACAATTGGGCGATTTTTTGCGCCAACCGGGTATCGACTAAATCTTCGACCTTGAACAACGGCAGGGCTTTGGAGCTGACCGCCAGGGTCATAATCGGCGTATCGGCCGGGTTGACTTTGCTGTAAATCGGCGCTTGCGGTAAGTCGTTAGGCAGGAAATTGTCGGCAGCGTTGATCGCCGCCTGCACCGATTGTTCGGCAATATCTAGGTCCAGGTTCAGGTTGAATTGCAAGGTAATCACCGATGCGCCGCCGGAGCTGGTCGACGACATTTGCGTTAAGCCCGGCATCTGGCCGAACTGGCGCTCCAGCGGCGCGGTGACCACCGAGGTCATGACTTCGGGGCTGGCGCCCGGATACAAGGTCACCACTTGCAGAGTCGGGTAATCGACTTGCGGCAGCGCCGATACCGGCAATAAGCGGTAAGCCAGGATGCCGACCAGCAACAGCGCGACCATCAGCAGCGAAGTCGCCACCGGACGCAGGATGAACAACCGGGAGGGGTTGAACTTCGGCAGGGTGTGATTTGAGGGGGTCATATTCAGTTTTTATCTCGTTCCCACGCGCCGCGTGGGAATGCAGTGCAGGACGCGCTGCGTCCCGTAACGCCAGACGCTGATCGTGATTCGCGGCGCAGCGCGCCTTTGACTGCATTCCCACGGAGCCCGTGGGAACGAGAGCTGATATGGTTTGCAGAAATCATAGTCAAGGACGCCGGTCTTTCTTAGCAGACTTGCCTTCAGCTTTTGCCTGCACATCAGGATCGGCCGCCACGGCCAGTCCGTCTTTTTGGGCAATATCGACTTGGCTGCCTTCGCGTAGCCTATCAATGCCTTCCACCACCACAATGTCATTAGCGGCAAGATCTTTGAGCACAGCAACCTTGTCGCCTTCGGTCGGCCCCAAGGTGACGCGGCGCAACTGCACGGTTTTTGCCTGATTGACCACATAGACAAACGCGCCCTGGGTATCGTGCGAAATCGCGGCGCTGGAAACCTGCGTCACGTCGGGCAAGGTATCCAGGTGCATTTTGATGTTGACGAACTGGTTGGCGAACAAGGTGCGCTCGTTATTATCGAATTGCGCTTTCAGTTTCAGCGTGCCGGAGCTGGGGTCGATCTGGTTGTCAAGCGCCAGCAATTTGCCGTCGGCCAGCTTAATTTTGCCGGAGCGGTCATAGGCTTCGACGCGGACCGGTTCGTTGCTGCGCCAACGCTGCACGACCTGTTGCACTCTGTCTTCGGGTAAAGTGAACACCACACTGATAGGCTGGAGCTGGGTAATCACCACTAAACCCTTGGTATCGTTGGCATGGACGATATTGCCCTGGTCGATCTGGCGCAATCCGGCCAGGCCGGAAATCGGTGCGGTCAGCCGGGCATAATCAAGCTGGAGTTTGGCGTTGTTGACTTGGGCCTTATCCATTTCGACGATGCCGCGATACTGTTTGACCTGGGCTTCCTGGGTCACGGTTTGCTGCGCGGAAATCGAATCCTGTTGCAATAGGGTCAGGTAACGGTCATAGTCTACTTGGGCATTTTTCAGCAGCGCCTCATCGCGCAACAACTGGCCTTCGGCTTGCTGCAACTGGATCTGGAACGGACGCGGATCGATTTCGGCCAACAAATCGCCTTCCTTGACCAGTTGACCTTCGTTGAATGCCACCTTCACCAATTCACCGTCAACCCTGGGCCGCACGATCACGGTGCGCAGCGCGGTTACCGTGCCCAAACCGTTCAGGTAAACAGGGAAATCGGCTTTGTCTGCCGTTTCTACCGACACGACTACCGGTGCGTCATTTTTGTAACCGTTTTTGTGAGCCTTAGCGTCGGATTTGCCATCGGAAGATGACCAATGCAGGACATAAAAGCCTGCTGCGATAAGGGTCAGCACGATCAACGCGGCAGGCAACAAAAAAGCCCGACGACGGTTGGTAAGCGAGGATAATTCGTGGCGAATATCTTGATTCATTCGAACGTTTTTTAATGAGGGGTTTGGGAGCGAATGGCTTGAATGCCGGCCAGCGAGAATTGCGCGACATGTTCGGCAAAGGCCTTGAGGTCGCTTAAATCGCTGGGCTGGCTGCGGAACGGCTTGGCGCCTTGTATATGCCTTAAGCGCAGCAACTGAAAACATTGGCCCATGATGCTGGCATGGCAATAGTGAATTTGTTGTTCGCTGGCCGCCTGTCCCAGGCATTCTTTCAGCAAAGCGAACATCTCCATGCGTTGCGGGTTAATTTCCTTGTCCAGAATATCGGCCAACAAGCGGGTCGGTTGCGCCATTTCCTTATGGATGATCGCGAACGAATACGAATTCTCGTCGCCGATACGGCGAACCAGGGATTTGATCCGCTCGGCCAGCCGCTGTTCCGCCGGTGCATCACTATTTAGGCCGCCGTCGGGCGGATATAGCGCCAGTTCCTGGTTAAAGGCGAAACGCCAGGATTTCAGGTAAAGGGTTTCCTTATCGCGAAAATGATAATTAACCGAGGCGATATTGGCTTTTGCCTGGCCGCAGATTTCGGCTATCGTCGCATCCTGAAAACCTTTCTCGGCAAAAATCCGGCTGGCGGCGGTTAATAGTCGGGTACGGGTTTTTTCCGGCTTGATGGTAAGATTGGACATGCAAGTAAATTGATCGAAACAGCTTGGCGTGATGTTGGATAATTGTAATTGAATTTTTAAATTTAAATGCACATTTAAAATTTAGCCATTCCTGATCTTTACCGATGCCCAGATAATCCGCCCAAAAAGCGCTCAATTTTGCGCCGAGCCAATGTCCATTTGGACCGCGATGTGTATACTACCCGGCATCGCGCCACTTCTAATTTGATCGACAACGTCAATAATGAACAATCTTTTTCTAATCATCGCCGCGCTATTGCTGGTCGCTCTCAATGGTTTTTTTGTCGCCGCCGAGTTCGGCCTAGTCAAACTGCGGCAAACGCGCATCCGCTCGATTGTTAAAACCCACGGTTGGCGTGGACGTATTCTGGGCAAGGTGCACGCAAAACTCGATGCCTATTTATCGGCCTGCCAACTGGGCATCACGCTTGCATCGCTCGGCTTGGGCTGGATTGGCGAACCGGCATTTGCCGGACTGCTGGAACCCCTGTTCGCCAGGATAGATACTGCATCGCCGGAGCTGATACACGGCATCTCATTCACTGTCGCCTTTTCCACTATTTCTTTTCTGCACATCGTCGTCGGCGAACTTGCGCCGAAATCGCTGGCTATTCGCAATACTGAAAGAATCGGCTTATGGAGCGCGGTGCCGCTCTACGGATTCTATTGGCTGATGTATCCTGCGATCTGGCTGCTCAATTCCAGCGCCAATTTGGTATTGCATTTGTTTCGCCTGGATAATGTTCATGGCCATGACGGGTACTACTCGTCTGACGAGCTTAAACTTATTTTGCGCAGCAATCGTCCTGACCCTCGTTTTACCCGCGATGAATGGAATATTCTGGCAAAAACGCTCGATTTCAGCGATCTGGAAGTGTCCGACCTGATGCGCCCTATCCATGAGATCACGGCATTGCACCGCAACGCGTCATTGCAAAAAAACCTGCAAACCGTATCCGCAAAGCGCTTCAGCCGTTATCCCTATTTCGACACTAACGAGGTTGATGTGTTAGGGGTGATCCATTTGAAGGATTTGTTTTTCGCCCAATTGGAAGGCAAAGCGATTGAGGATTTGGCTGATTACCTGCGTCCTATCCAATACATATCGCCGCAAACGCCCGCGCTGGAATTATTCCGCCGATTCCGCATGGGTACATCGCATTTTGCAATCATTGGACAAAAAGGCCAAAAACCGCAAGGTTTCATCACCCTGGATAATTTATTAAGCGCGATGGTCGGTGAGATACGCGACGAGTTCCGCCAAAACAATAATGACTGGACCCGGCTTGATAACGGCACGCTGATCGGCAAAGGCAGTTTGCCGATATTTTCGCTGGAACGGATTATGGGTATCGATATCGAGAACGAAGAGCTTGAATTGGAAGACGAGGTATCGATTGGCGGCCTGATCATGGCCAAACTGCGGGATATTCCGGTGGAAGGCCAGAAAATCGAATTCAATCAATTCGCTGTTGTGGTCAGGAAAATGAATGGGCCGCGCATTGTCTTTGTCCAGATTTATCCCAATGAAATGACTGAGATGCCCCACTAACCTAAAAACCGCAGTTTATCCACGAAAAGCACGAAAGACACTAAATAAAACAATATGTTGTATTGATTTAGCAACTCACCCTTTGGGTCTTACCACCTATCAGTTTTAATGAGAATCCCCAATACGTCATTCCGGCAGGGATTGCCGGAATCCAGAAGCCAGGGATGGCAATGCCTAGATCACATTCATGTGTTCTAGGCAATTGCTCCGTGCATTGCTCTACCTCCTGCATCCTTGCAGTCGTGGATACCGGCAGTCCATGCCGGTATGACGTGCTATTTAAACAAAGTGATAGGTGGTAAGCCCTTTGGGTAACGACCTACGGTTTGATAACCTTTTGAAATTTTTCGTGCTTTTCGTGCTTTTCGTGGACGAAATGATTTTTCTAGGATTAACCGTTGAGCCACAGATTGACACGGATATTCACAGATGAACAACGGACTACATCAATTCTTTAGCCGCAACCAGCAACTCATCAATAAAATGTTGGGTGTATAGCGGCAGATAGTTATTTTTTAAATAAGCGATCTTGGTTTTCGAGCTGGGAATAAGATGCGATAAATCCCGCGCCACCAAATCCTGGTCCATTGCCGGGTCATAGGCCATACCGGCAATTATGCCGACGCCCATCCCCAGGCGGACATAAGTCTTGATCACATCGGTATCGGCAGCGGCCAGGATAATATCCAGTTCCATATCGGTGTTTCTAAATGCGCTCTCGATATTTGAACGCCCGGTAAAACCAAAGCTGTAGGTGAGTATCGGATAAGAGGCGAGCCGTTCAAGAGAAATTTCACCCTCGCTCAACGGGTGATTTTGCGGCATCACCGCCGCATGATGCCATTCATAGCAGGGCTTGACGACCAAATCGGCATCTTCGCCGACTTTCTCGGTACAAATCGCAATGTCCGCTTTCCGGGTGTGCAGTTTATTGATCAGTTGTTCGGGCGAGGCTTCGATCATATAAATCCTGACACCCGGATATTTTTCCCTGAAGTGCAAGATAGGTTTCGGCAGGAAATACTTGGCTTGGGTGTGCGTGGTCGCAATGTGCAGAACGCCTTGGTTACTGTCGATGTAATCGGCCGCTATGGTCTGGATATTGTTTTTGGCCAAGTTAATAGTTGCGACTTCCTCCATGATGCGAAGCCCCAAGGGGGTCAAGCCTATTAGTCTTTTACCCTGACGCTCATATAAAGGGGAGCCTAATTCGGACTCAAACAGCTGCAACTGCCGACTGACAGCTGATTGCACGATGTGCATTTTTTCAGCCGCTTTTGAAAGACTGAAATCATTTTCTTGAAGAACGCGAAGTAGTTCAATTTGGCTTAAGTTCATTGCTTGGAGATGACCTATCTAATAATTGCACGCGAATGACACAGATTTAAACAGATGCCCACGGATAAAACTATAAAAAATTAGCCCCTCGTTTCCACGCGCTACGTCACTGCTATTAAGTTAATGGATTTAGTGAGCGCTAGTTCCCAAGCTGGAGCTCTCATCGTTATACATCAAGTGTCTGCGAGACATCGCCATTCATCCTCGTTCCCACGCGCCGCGCTCATCTTTATACACAAGTATTTCAAAGCACGTCATCCCGGCAGATACCGTCTTAAATGCATTTTTGCAAGGAAAAATTAGGATCGAAAGGCTCACCTGATTTTAAGATGGCATAGCTAAGATGGAT
>SCPZ01000054.1 GCA_004299305.1 Methylobacter sp. | reverse complement strand
CCATTTTTACGCCTCGGCAACTGCTCCTGCGTTGCTCTACCTCCTGCATCCATGCAGTCGTTGCAGACGAACAAAAATCCTGCGTCATTTGGGTATATTTATTCTTGGCAATCGCCTTAACCATCTTTTGTTTTAGCTGTTCGATTTGGCAGGCATTCAATAAGTTCATGACGTTATACTGAGAGCGGTCACGATTTGCGCTTTTTTGACTCCCTCACCTCATCCCTCTCCCGAAGGGCATAACTATCTACACAACTTTCTTGTATCATAAATACAATGGGTTGCAAGTTGACATAGCTTTTAATAATCATTAAATCATTAAATCATTGATTTGTAGACTATGCCAGCTATGCTGGAATTGCTCATATAGTCAAAATCTGATATTTATTCAGGTGCGTCATAACTGTCTTTAAATCCAGATCTCGTTTGGCTTGTTGTAGGCATTGAAGGATTGGTAGAGAACCATTTAACCTCGTACATTTTGTTGATAGAAAAAAGGACGCTTAGCATAATGACTCGTAAGATTGAATACATTACTTTTACAGTAGCCATTTTGCTCGGAGGATCTGTACATGCGGATAATCGTGTAGTATTTGAAGATATAGTGGTAGAAGAGATGGCGCCGGTCGGCAATGGCCTAATGAATCCGCAAAATGCACCGCAATCGCACAGTGTCATTTCCCGCCCCGCTATCGAGCAAAAAAATAGCCTTAATAATGTTTACCAGGCCATGGAGTTGCTGCCGGGGATTAACACCTACAGCTACGATGCTACTGGCTTATTTGGTGGCGGTTTGCGGATGCGGGGTTTCAATAGCGATCAAGTCGGCGTCAGTATTGACGGTGCTCCGATCAACGATGCCGGTAACTATGCGGTTTATCCTTCTGAACTGGTTGATCTTGAAAATCTGGAGGATATTTCCGTCACTCAGGGTTCAAGTGAAATCGATGCCCCCATGGTCGGCGCTATCGGCGGTTCAATAGGCTTTGTCACTTCAAGTCCCAGTGATCGTTCACGCTTCCGGGTGCAACAGAGCTACGGCTCTTACAATGCTTACAAAACATTTCTGCGAGCCGATACCGGTTATCTGTCTAATGACCGCTTCAAAGCCTTTATTTCCGTTTCCAAAGCCGAGGCTGAAAAGTGGAAAGGCTATGGCGGCGCTGACCGCGAGCATCTGGATGTTAAAGGCATACTCAAGCTGACGCCCGACAGCAGTATTACCGGCGGCTTGTTGTTTAACGAGATGCTCAACAATAATTTACGCACTTTAACGTTGGCTGAAATTCAAACACTAGGCCGCGATGCGGATTTTGGCAGCCAAGCCCCGCAACATTTGGCCGGGACTGATGGCACTGCACAAGTCGAAAAAGCGCCATCAGACCTCTATTACAATCTTAACCTCAATCCGTATCGCAATTATCTAGCTACACTGAAAGGCCGGTTCCAACTCCTGCCAAATCTACATCTGGATATTGATCCTTATTACAACTACGGCTACGGCACCGGTGGCAACGAGTTAAGAACGCTAACGGAAAGCAACGCTGTCAACAAACTCGGAAGCGGCATCCGCGACATCAATCACGACGGCGATACACTCGATACTTCGCTGATATATAGCGGTGCAGTGACAGAAACCGAGCGCCCCGGCATTACCTCCCGCTTACACAGTCAAATTGCCAATCACCATTTAATGGTCGGTTACTGGTTCGAATATGCCCACCACCGCCGTACCCAGCCAGCGATGTCATTCGACGTTGCCGGGCACAGTCCCGATCTGTGGCTGAACCACAGCTCGCACTATTTGTTACGTCAGGATGGTTCTCCTTATCAGGGGCGCGACTTTTTAACGCTCAATACCTCACAATCATTTTTTGTTCAGGACAATATCGGTTTTTCAAACGACAAACTCACCCTATCACTGGGAATGCGTTACACGGAAATTGGGCGCGACTTCACCAATTACGCCAGTGAAGGCGGCGGCGCCTATTACAATATTAAGAAAACCTACGCTAAGCCTCTCCCTAGCGTTGGCATTCGTTACCAGTTCACCGATACCCAACAAGTGTTTGTCAATCGGGCCGAAAACTTTAAGGCGCCCCCCGACTCGGTGTTTTATGGCCTGATTAATGGTGGCAGCTTTAACAGCCAAGGCCGGTTAATGGGTTATAAGCTAAATCCTGTCACGGTAGATAAGGAATCGGCAAGCAACTGGGACTTAGGCTACCGTTATCGTGGCAAAGATTTATCATTCTCCGGCACAGTTTTTTTCATTGATTACCGTAATCGCATTGCTTCGGCCTACGACCCCATTAACACTATCAGCACCAACTATAACGTTGGCGATTCCACCACTAAAGGCGTCGAACTGGAATCGGCTTGGCGCTTTTTGACGAACTGGAGTGTATACGGTTCTTTTACCTACACCGACAGCCGTATCGGACAGAATTTGCAAACCGCCGCCACTACTGTTGAAGCGACTGCCGGCAAGGCGTTTCCCGACGTGCCGAATTGGATGTCGGGGGCTACGCTGCAATATCGCAGCGGGCCATGGTCGGCCAACCTGTCGGCCAAGTACACCGGTAAGCGTTATTCGACGCTGGTGAACGATGAGTCGATCAAGGGCTATACGCTGGTCAGTTTTGACGCAGGTTATCGCCTGCCTTCGACCGGCTGGTTTCGTGATCCCTCAATCCGTCTTAATGTTTACAACCTACTTGACCAGGACTATCTGAACTTGAATGCCGGTAGCGGCAGCAGCTTTACCAACCGCGCATTGGGTGCGGGCGGCAGTGCCCCATCTTACTATATCGGTGCGCCTCGTAGTTTTAGCGTCATGTTATCTACCGATTTTTAAATGTTGGGTTACGCACTATTGAAACTATCGTTAATGACAAGAAAGCAGTTAACTGTGCTGTTGATTTGTTTGATGACGTTGGTCTCGACGGTTTATGCCGCGCCCGCCTTGCATTTTGTTACGGTAAAAGAGGGAATAGATAGCAATTCAGCAAGAATCATGATGCAGGATCATCAAGGCTTTATCTGGATAGGTACGCAGTCGGGCCTGTACCGGTACGATGGGTACCAATCAAGGCGATTCCAATATATGCCCAATATGGCAGGCAGTTTGCCTAACAATGAAGTGGCTAGCTTGTTTGAGGATAAGAAAAACCGGTTATGGGTAGGCACTCGCGATGGCCTGGCGTTATTTGATGCTGAAACCAGTACCTTTAAAACATATCAGCCGTCGGCTGATCACGGCGCTCCGCAACAAAATCGTATCATTCAAAAGCTGTCTTCGGATGGCAAAAACGGATTATGGTTAGCGACGAGAGATGGCTTGCAACATTTTGATCTCGATACGGGGCAGTTTCTTATTTATCAACATGATCCGGCCCAGCCCGAGAGCCTTGTCAAGAATAACATTCAAACGCTGGCGCTTGATCGGCAAGGTGGTTTGTGGATTGCGACTTGGCCTACAGGTATTGATTATCTGCCGGCAGGCAGCTCCAAATTTCAACATTATCAAATTAATCCTAAAGACAGTGCCGCCCCGGAAAACAACATCAAGTCTTTGTACATAGACAGTCGACAACGATTGTGGATAGGCACTGAAGCCGGTATTTTTCTCTGGCAATCCGGCGAGGATTGGGCGCAGAAAAAGAAGCTGCCGGTACCCGGCATATCGAAATACTTTAGAGTTTACGATTTTGTCGAAGACAACGAGGGAGCCGTTTGGGCCGCGACTTTTATCGGTTTGCTGCGTTGGGATGATGCTCGGCAACAATTCGATATTTACCGACATCAATCCGAAGATCCAAACAGCCTTGCCGACAATTTGTCTTTTTCATTGTTGCTGGATCGCTCAGGGGCGCTTTGGGTCAGTACGGTAGATGGAATCAGTCGCACTGATTTGTCCGTAGGCGGATTCGATAACTTGATTCCAAGAACATTTAACGGTGCAGACGACGATATTGATAATGTAGTAAGAGCGATAGCTCCGGCTGGATCGGGACAACTGTGGCTGGGCGGTTGGTCGAAATTGCTCTTGGTCGACATTAATGCTCGGCAAATAATCAAAAACGTGACCGCAGATAAGTTGCCCAGCGGCATAATTTACAGTTTGTACCAGCAGCCAAAGGGGCCTCTATGGATAGGCTCTCGCAACGGTCTGTTTCGTTTTGAACGGCTGCGGCATCGATTTTTGAAAATACCTTTAGGCGATGAGGCCAGTAATTACGTCAATGAAATTGCGGCCGATGTTCGCGGCATTTTATGGCTCGGTACTGGTGGCGGCTTGATTGAATACGACCCGAAATCCGGGGCTTTGAGAAAATTCCAGCACGATCCGCTTGACCCGCACAGTCTTGCCGGCAACTCTGTCAATACACTGTTGATTGATAGGGGTGGCAAGGTTTGGCTGAGCGGCGGAGAAGTAGCCGGTGGAGGACTGGATGTGTTGGATCCGGTTAAAGGGCAATTTCAACATTACCATTTCAACCATGACGATCCTGCCGGTTTGGCCAGTAATTTTGTAACGGATATTAGAGAAGACAGTGCCGGTAATGTGTGGATAGCCACATTCAGCGGCATTAGCCAGGCAATAATTAAGGAAGACGGTAGCCTGGGTTTTCGCAATTACGGCAGGCGCAATGGATTAAGCGCCGATAACGTAAAAGCCATTAATGTCGATAAAACGGGAAAACTTTGGCTCAGTACTGTTGACGGGCTGTCGCAGTTTGATCCGGCAACATCGCAGTTTAGCAATTACAAAATTTTCGAAGGGGATACGGGGGCTAATTATTCAGTGGGATCATCCTTTTCCGATAGTAATGGTGAGCTGTACTTTGGCGGCCTCAAAGGCCTAACCGTTGTTCACCTTAATCAGGCTCAATATAACCAGATACAACCCGAGGTGGCGATAACTGACATTAGTGTATTGAACCATTCGCTTGCCGGGGGCGTTAAAATTGACGATGTCAGCTTGGAAGGTAGCGTAACCGAACCTAAGCGGTTGGCGTTGCTGTGGCGAGTCTCGGCGTTTTCCTTAAAATTTTCCGCGCTGCATTTTTCCGATCCCAAGCGTAATCGATATGCTTACAAGCTGGAAGGTTTTGACCGGGACTGGGTGGAAACCGATAGCAGCAACCGCATTGCGACCTATACCAATCTTGATCCGGGACTTTACCTGTTTCGGGTTAAAGCCAGTAATAATAACGGGATCTGGAATGAAACGGGAATCAGCCTGCCGGTGGTCATCGTCCCGCCGTACTGGCAAACAATATGGTTTCGCGTGCTGGCCTGTATCCTGTTTTTGAGTTTGTTTGCCGCCGCCTATTATGGACGCATTCGCCAGCTCCAGCGGATTCAGGCTAATCTTGAAGATCAGGTTGCTAAACGCACCGAGGAACTTCAAGACATGACCAAACAGGCGCAGGTTGCCGTACAAATCAAAAGCGCGTTTTTGGCCAATATGAGTCATGAAATTCGCACCCCGATGACAGCCATCATGGGCATGACCCAGTTGGCCCTGCAAACCGATTTAACGGCAAAACAGCGCAACTATCTGGATAAAATTCAGACTTCGGCAAAATGGTTGTTGGACATACTCAACGATATTTTGGATTTTTCTAAACTCGAAGCTGACAAACTCAAGTTGGAGCACACTGAATTCAAGCTTGAGAGCATCATGCACTATTTGGCTGACGTAACGGGGCCAATGCTGGAAGATAGGCCATTGGCGCTAAGCTTTAAGGTTGAGTCGGATGTGCCCGGCGCATTAATCGGCGATCCGCTACGGTTGGGGCAGGTGTTGCTCAATCTGTTAAGTAATGCGATCAAGTTTACCGAAAAGGGGGCAGTGATAGTGCGCGTGCAATTGCTGAGTTCCGATGCAAAGGAAGCGTGTTTGCGTTTCAGTGTTGTCGACACCGGCATCGGTTTGAGCGAAGAGCAACAAAGCCACCTGTTCAGCGCTTTCAATCAAGCCGATAATTCGACCACTCGCAAGTACGGCGGTACCGGACTGGGGCTGGCCATCAGCAAGGATTTGGTGGAAGCCATGGGGGGGACTATCGGTATCGACAGTCGCTTGGGATTTGGCAGTAGTTTTTATTTTACGGTCGCACTGGGTGTGCAGCCTGCTAACAAGCCCGAGCAGCTACCCCCGGAAGCCGTTATGCAGGATAAGCCTCTGGAGTTGGGCAATGTGTATCTGCTGTTGGTGGAAGACAATGTCTTCAATCAAGAGATGATGGTGGAAATACTGGAATATAACGGCATTGTTAGGATTGATCTTGCCACTAACGGCGCCGAAGCCGTTACCATGGTTGGCAAAAATAACTATTCAGTGGTGTTAATGGATTGTCAGATGCCGGTAATGGACGGGTTTGAAGCGACTCGTCTTATTCGCGCCGACCCGCGTTTTGCGGATCTGCCGATCATCGCCATGACCGGCAATGTGATGGCTGAAGATCGAGAACGTTGTCTTGCCTGCGGTATGAACGATCATGTCGGTAAGCCGATTGACTGGAATCAGTTTTTCCAGGTTTTGACGCGCTGGGTCAAATCGACAGAACAGCAAGACATCCCTGCTCTCGTTTCGGAGGGCAGGGATCAACGTTTATCCTAAAACTTTAGTTAGCCACGGATTCACACAGATAAACGCTGATAAAATATTATGCGACGCGATGTTGGCGCTTCACCCAAAGGGTAGCGCACGGAATTGATGTACCCCGTTGGTCATCTGCGAATATCCGTGTTCATCCGTGGCTCAACTGCATTTTCTGGTTCATAGTCTCTTCGTCAGACAATACGCCAAGGCTTAATGGGGGCCGCAAAAAACCGTTTCATCACTCTTATCATGTAATCGTGATCCAACACCCCAGCGCTTTCCCTGATGCTGTGCATCGCCCACATCGGGTTGCCGACATCGATTGAGCGTATGCCCAGTTTTGCGGAAGTAATAGGCCCGATGGTGCTGCCGCAAGGCAGGTCGCAACGGTGCGAATATTTCTGGTAAGGCACCTCGGCTTGCTCGCACCAGTCGGCAAACATTGCAGCCGAGACGCTTTCCGAGGTGTAGTTGTGATTGGCGTTGACTTTAATCACCGGGCCTTTATTGACGATGACTTTATGTTCGGAGTCATAGGCATTGGGGAAGTTAGGTTGATAGGCGTGCGCCATGTCGGCGCTGATCATGAAGCTTTTTGCCAATGCCCTGGCGTAATCTTCGTTGTCGGTTGCCGTTGCCAAAACGATGCGCTGGAGTACATCAGGCAAAAAACTGCCGTCAGCGCCTTTGTTGCTTTGGCTGCCGATTTCTTCATGATCGAACAACGCGCATATTTGCGTGGCGGTCGATGGTATAACGGTTGCATCGATGCGGTCGTTGTCCAGCAGCGCTTGTAACGCTGCATGACACGAGGCCAGATTATCCAGTTGGCTGTTAGCATAAAACTCGCTGTCGGCTCCCCAGAAGGCGCCTTTTTGGGTGTCATAGACGGCTAAATCCCAGGATAAAATACGCTCAGCAGCTATGCCTGTTTGTTGTTGTAACAGCGTTGAAAAAAAGGTAGTCGGCAACTGTTCTTCGGTCAATGCCGCCAAGATCAACGGCAATTCGGACTGCTTTTGCAGCTTCAGGCCTTCTTCATTCACCGTCCTGTTCATATGTATTGCCAGGTTAGGTAAGCGCAGTAGCGGTTGATCGAATTTGACCAATATGCTGGCTATGTCGTCCTGATCGTTTTTATAAGCGATCCGACCGGCCAAGCTCAAATCTCTATCGGTAAAGGTAGCCAGGATAGGCCCCCCGTAAACCTCAACGCCCAGTCTCAAAATTCCGTTCTCGGCATTGGCGGCATTCGGCTTTATTCTTAAGCCGGGGGAATCGGTATGTGCGCCGATAATTTTAAACCCGGTTTCAGACGGCGGTTTTTGTCCCTGAACAAACAGGATGATAGAGGAATCGTCGCGCACCACGTAATAACGTCCGCCCGGCTGCAAAGTCCACTTGGCTGTTTCGTCGAGACGTTGCCACGGCGGCGTTTGTGCCGCAAGCTGGGCCTCAATGGTTTTAACGACATGCCAGGGACTGGGGCTGGCATCGATAAAATCCAATAAGTTTTGAACCTGTTCCTTACTACTCACAATGTCGTTCATGATCTTTCTTTCAAGTCTAATGCCGCAGAATTAATGCAGTACCGCAGCCCTGTCGGTTGCGGGCCGTCCTCAAATACATGGCCTAAATGCGCAGCGCAGGATTTACAGGTCACTTCAACCCGGCGCATACCGTGGCTGACATCGACATGCTGAGCCAGGCTTTGTTCGGACAGTACATCCCAGAAACTCGGCCAGCCGGAGCCTGAATCATATTTGGCCTTTGAATCGAACAACGCATTGCCACAGCAAATACACTGATAAACGCCGTCCATTTTGCAGTCGGCGTATTTGCCGGTAAAAGGCGGCTCGGTGGCCTT
This sequence comes from Methylobacter sp., assembly GCA_004299305.1. GTDB lineage: Bacteria > Pseudomonadota > Gammaproteobacteria > Methylococcales > Methylomonadaceae > Methylobacter_A. The sequence continues at coordinate 16,944 of SCPZ01000054.1, read as the reverse complement.
CAGGCGGCAAATGTTAAATTGCTCGGGCGTTAATTTGTCTTGCCACTGTTCATTGTTGTCTTGTTCTTTATCAGTCATATTTTTACACTCATAACAAGCATTTATAATGATGCATATTGTACGCGTTCAAGACCGCATAGCCAAAAGACTGCCGATCGCAGTCGATATGGAAAACAACGATTAGTTATGAATTTTGCCTATGATACAATGCAATAGTTAATGAATTTTAAATACGTGATCAACCATGACAGAACAAATGACTAGCGGGATCGAATTAATGTTTGCCGGGATGGGCATAGTGTTCCTGTTTTTGACCATGTTGGTAGTCGCTATCAACATTATGTCGGCACTGGTGCTGCGCTTTTTCCCGGAAATGTCGGCATCGAAAACAGTTCCCGGTATTACCACCGACATTGATAAAAGCGTTGTTGCCGCAATAACTGCCGCCGTGCACCAATATCGCAAGAAGCATAATTAACGACACCAAAAATTAATGGCCTCAGGATCAATGACTAAAAAATCTACCAAGGTTTCAGGAGAAACAACAAGCATGTCCATCAATAAAAAGCAGCCCTTAGGTATCACCGAAGTCGTTCTGCGTGATGCCCATCAATCCATTTTGGCAACCCGGTTGCGCATTGAAGACATGCTGCCGATTTGCGAAAAACTCGACCGGATTGGCTACTGGTCTATTGAGTCTTGGGGCGGTGCCACTTTTGATGCCTGTATCCGTTATCTGGGTGAAGACCCGTGGGAAAGACTGCGCCTGCTGAAAGCCGCGATGCCCAATACCCCCCAGCAAATGTTGTTTCGCGGTCAGAATATCCTGGGCTACCGGCATTATGCGGACGATGTGGTAGACAAGTTTGTCGAGCGTTGCGTGATCAACGGTATCGACGTATTCCGCGTCTTCGATGCGATGAACGACATGCGCAACATCGAGCACGCAATCAAAGCCGTACTTCGCACCGACGCTCATGCACAAGGCGCCATCTCCTATACTACCAGCCCCGTACACACCATGGATTTATGGGTGAATCTAGGCAAGCAGATTGAAGACATGGGCGCGCATTCTATTTGTATTAAGGATATGGCTGGCTTGCTCAAGCCTTATGACGCGTTTGAACTGGTCAGTCGCTTGAAAAAAAGCACCAAAATTCCGATTCATCTGCATTGCCATGCAACCACCGGTTTGAGTGTGGCCAGCATTATCAAAGCTGCCGAAGCGGGTGTGGACAATGTCGATACCGCCATTTCATCGCTGAGTATGACTTACGGACATAGTCCCACTGAAACCATCGTCTCCAGCCTGGAAGGCGCCGGGCGCGATACCGGACTGGACTTGGTCGAACTGGAATACATCGCCACTTATTTCAGGGACATACGCAAAAAATATGCGCAATATGAAGGCAGCTTAAAAGGCGTCGATAGCCGCATCCTGATCTCCCAAGTGCCGGGCGGTATGTTGACCAATATGGAAAGCCAACTGAAAGAACAAGGCGCCGCCGACAAGTTTGATGAAGTTATGCTGGAAATTCCCCGCGTTCGCGAAGACTTGGGCTTTATTCCGTTGGTAACACCAACTTCACAAATCGTCGGCACGCAAGCTGTGATTAATGTGATGACCGGCGAACGCTATAAAAACATCACTAAGGAAACTGCCGGTGTTTTGAAAGGCGAATACGGCGCAACGCCAGCTCCGGTCAACAAGTCTTTGCAAGACAAAGTGTTGAACGGCACGCAAGCAATTACCTGCCGCCCGGCCGACCTGATCGAGCCGGAAATGGACAAGCTGATTGCCGAAGTACGGGAAAAAGCTCAAGCCGAAGGTGTGACCCTTGCCGTCAACGTCGAAGAAGACGCTTTGATCAACGGCTTGTTTGCGCAAGTCGGTTGGAAATTTCTGGCGAACCGGGGCAATCCGGCCGCTTTTGAAGCGGCGCCCGATACGCAAGCTTCTACTGCAATCGATACCTCTTCGGCGGCCTCAGCCAATATCGGCAACCCAACTGCCCCGCCGCAGACGGAAGCCTATACCGTCAACGTCGACGGCAGGAACTTCAGCGTTATTGTGGGCGCTAACAATGCAGCCTTGACCATTCAACCTGCTCCCAGCGCAACTCATGCCGCACTGATAGCCAGCAGCGGTGCTGCGGTTGAGTCGCCGATGGCCGGTAATATTTTGAAAATTCTGGTCGATGTGGGCAGCATTGTTGCCGAGGGCGACGTCGTGGTTATTATGGAAGCAATGAAAATGGAGACCGAAGTACGATCTAAAACGGCCGGTATCGTCAGTGCTGTCAATGTTAAAGAAGGCAGTGCCGTTGCCGGTGGTGATGTATTGATTGCTTTATAACGGATAAAAAATAATGTGGTTTGCTCTGGTTCCCACGCAGAAGCGTCACTGCCATTAAGTTAATGGATGGACAGTCCCTTCTCCCTCAGGGAGAAGGTTAGGATGAGGGGATCAAATAAAGTTTTTTGCCTTATTTTTATTCTCCTCACCCCAACCCTCTCCAGCAGGAGAGGGGGCTTTTTTCTTAACTTAATGGCAGTGACGCAGGAGCGTGGGAATGAGGAAAGTCGGCATCTGCTGAGTAGTTACAAACAATTTAAAATATAAAGGGTCATCCCATGGAAAATCTCATTTCACTCTGGCATAGCACCGGCATATACAATTTTACCGGCGGCCAGGCCTTTATGATGCTGGTCGGTTTTTTGCTGCTGTTCCTAGCCATCAAAAAAGGCTTTGAGCCTTTGTTGTTACTGCCGATAGGGTTTGGCGCGATACTCAGTAATATTCCGGTTGCCGGTATCGCCGAAGAAGGCGGTATTTTGTATTATCTGTATTACGGCATTAAAACCGGGCTGTTTCCGCTGATTATATTTATGGGTGTAGGCGCAATGACCGATTTCGGGCCTATGCTGGCTAATCCTAAGACTTTGTTGCTGGGTGCTGCGGCGCAATTCGGTATTTTTGCCTCACTGTTGGGGGCGCTGGCGCTCAACGCGATACCGGGTTTGGAGTTTACTTTAAAAGATGCGGCTGCAATCGGCATTATCGGCGGCGCTGACGGACCGACCGCCATTTATGTGGCGTCAAAACTATCGCCGGACTTGTTGGGAGCTATTGCAGTCGCGGCTTACTCCTATATGGCCTTAGTACCCCTGATACAGCCGCCGATTATGCGCGCCTTAACCACCGAAGATGAACGCAAAATTGAAATGCAGCAATTGCGTGTCGTGGGCAAAACCGAAAAAATCGTTTTTCCGTTAATGCTGCTCGTCATTTGCACCCTGTTGTTACCGTCGGCTGCACCTTTAATCGGCATGTTTGCACTGGGTAATTTAATGAATGCCTGCGGCGTGGTTGAACGATTGAGTCAAACCGCACAAAACGAACTGATCAATATCGTCACTATTTTCCTAGGATTAGCGGTAGGTTCAAAACTTAGCGCCGAAGCCTTTTTGCAAGTCAAAACGCTGGGTATCTTAGGCTTGGGAGCGATTGCTTTCAGTATCGGCACAGCGGCCGGCGTGATCATGGCGAAAATCATGAATAAATTCAGCAGCACCCCGATTAATCCGCTGATCGGCGCTGCCGGTGTTTCTGCAGTGCCGATGGCCGCACGGGTCGTCAACAAATTAGGGTTGGAGAGCAATCCGCATAACTTCTTGCTGATGCATGCCATGGGACCTAATGTCGCCGGGGTGATTGGTTCGGCAGTGGCGGCGGGGGTTTTGTTGAGTTTGGTTAAGTAATCAGGGCAAGGATAACGGCAAATGCCGTCCTGATTAGCAAGGAGTCTCAGCCTCACTGCCATTAAATTAAGCTTTGTAGGAGCGGGCCATGCCCGCGATGATGGCGCTACAACTTAGCAATCGTTGCCCAAATGTCGCGGGCATGGCCCGCTCCTACAACATCATTGAGCCCCAGCCTGGGAACGAGCGCAACTCAAGAGCGTCTTTTTTCAAAAATTGTCTGAACTGTTGAAGTGATTAATATGCAAAAAACACCCCCTGTAACCGATCATCCTTATCGCCGCCAACCTAAGAAAGCTTTTTGGCGCAATGTCGTACAAGATACTTATCCATTAGATATAACGGATTGGTATGCTAAAAAATTCCCTCTGGGAAAAAAACGTATTGCGACAGCAGGCAGTTGTTTTGCCCAGCATATTGGGCGGGAATTACGCGAAAAAGGCTTCAACTATGTTGATGTCGAGCCCGCTCCCGGTTTTTTAAACAAAGCCCATTGGTTAGATTTTGGCTATGGCATGTATTCCGCTCGTTACGGTAATGTTTATACGCCTCGGCAGTTGTTACAGCTTACGCAAAGGGCAGTATGCGAATTTTCACCCCTTGAATCGACGTGGAATAAAGGCAATGGCTTTGTAGACCCTTTTAGACCGACGATTGAACCTGAGCCTTTCTCAAGCATTGACGAAGTTGAGATTCATCGAAAACATCACCTAAAAAGCGTTGCCAATCTGTTTGAAGTTTCCGATGTTTTTGTGTTTACGCTGGGTCTCACCGAAGCATGGCTGTCAATTCAAGATGGGGCGGTCTATCCTGTCTGTCCGGGCACCGCAGGAGGGGAGTTTGATCCGGCTAAATATAAATTAGTCAATTTTTCATATCCCGAGGTGCGTAAAGATATGGAAGCATTTTTCAGCCGTGTGCGGCAAATTAATCCGAAAATGCAGTTTTTATTAACGGTAAGTCCGGTGCCGCTGATGGCAACAGCAACACCGCAACAAGTCATAGTCGCAACTATGTATTCAAAATCGGTTTTGCGAGCGGTAGCAGGTTTTCTAGCTGAAAAATATCCGTATGTGGATTATTTTCCTTCGTATGAAATTATTTCCTCCCATGTCATGCGGGGGCAATTTTACAATCCTGATATGAGGTCAGTTGCTCAGGTGGGTGTTGACCATGTTATGCAGCAGTTTTTCAAGGAACATATCCCGCCTGTAAAAAAATCAGTGCATGTGGATAGCCCGGAAACAAATGAGGAAGATCTCGTCTGTGATGAAGAATTACTTGCTGTTTTTGGAGAAAATAAATGAAAGTGTTGATTACGGGCGATAGCCATGCCGGCACGCTTCAAAGAGGCAGGAAATTGTTAGTCAGCAAAGGGGAATGGCCGGAACAAGTTGATTTAATGATCCAACCTTTTGGTGGGGGGCATATTTTTCCAACGCCTTTTTTTATTGATAAAGGCGACCATGCTGAAATTTGCAATAAAGACTTTCGCAAACAATTTAAACGCTTTCCCCCGGAAACAATGGCAAATAGTGATGTCATTTACGGCCTTTCGGGTCCTTTACATACGGCACGGATACGCAGATCTCGTGCCTGGTCGGAATTTGTCCCAGCACAATTCGCAGTTGCTGAGGCGCCTGTATCAAACGCTTTGCTAAATAAAGTCATATTGGACGATTGCCAGTATTTATTGAAATTCATTGATATTATTTTGCGGACCCAGAAAAAAATTTTTGTGGTTGAAGCGCCAAGGCCTTTTAAACATGATAGTGCTTTGACATCAATTAGGCCGGAAGTTTTTAGCTATTTTGATAACTATTATCGGAGCCTTATTAAACAAGAACTCAAGCTTCGCAATGTTCCGGTCATCGCAGTCGGTCCTGAATGCTATGATGAAGACGGTTTTATGCTCGAGTGTTATCGGCATCCAATGGAAGACGATATGCATCATGGTAATGCAGAATTTGGCGAGGTGATGATGAGAAAAGTTCTGGAGTTTTTATTGGAACAGCAATTTCCAAATAACCCGGAATGAAATTTTTGGACTCACTTGGCTTAAGCTAGAGGCTGCTAATCAGGTTGTTTTTAAACCAAGAAAAAGCAGTCGATCTTAAAACTTTATCACCTATCACTTTAGTTTAAATAACGCGTCATACCGGCATGGACTGCGGGTATCTAAGACACATGGATCTGAGCTTTGCCATCCTTGGCTTCTGGATTCGCTACGCGCTCTAACGGGTCCGGCAATCCCTGCCGGAATGACGTATTGGATATTTTCGTTAAACTGATAGGTGTTACAGCGTTTTCAAATTCATTTAATTACTAAAAGAGCTACGATGCTTATTGAAGATGCAGGAGTGCAAGCTTCGCCTAAAGCGCCTACTTTCGGTGCTTGCCAGCGCAGGCGAAGCCTGCACTCCAGCGACTATGATAACGACATAGCTTTTTAATTGTTAGCAACTAATTTAAATTGAAAACGCTGTAAGATCCTAACACCCAGCAACACTAGGAGCCTTTATGCTACTTAACAAACTCTCAATTCCGCTCGTACTACTGACTGGCGCGCTATTCTATCCGCCTGTTTTCGCTCAGCAAACCCCCTCTTCGCAACAAGTCTTGCAAAACTTTGGTATTGGTGCGGCGCAAATCGCCCAGCTTGATCGCGGCGAAATTGTCGCTTACGAAGTCAGCGAAACCAGCCAGAAAGAGCTGGCTATCGGTGTGGCTATGGTGTTACCGGTAGCCTTGCCACGCATTGTCGATTACATCAAGCGCGGCAATCTCGGGTCTACCGAAAGCAACATTATCGCTTCCGGCTCGCTTGCCAATAACGCCGACATTAATAGTTTTAAGAAATTCGCCTTCACCGATAAACAGATCGATGAAGCCAAGGCCTTTCTTGAAGCAGAGCCGGACGATGAATTCAACCTATCGAAATCCGAACTTGATGGTATAAAAAGCCTGCAAGCTGGCCTGGAAGATGCCGATAACAAAACTCTGTTAAAAGCCGCTAACCAAAAATATAGGGAAATCCTGTTGCAACGCTTGTCGGCTTACCGGAAAAACGGTTTGTCCGGGATTGCCGCTTACAGCCGCGATAATGGCAGTGCCGATCCTGCGGCGGAACTGCGCAACGATGCTATCAACAGCAAAGCTTGGTCCCAGTATTTTCCTGAGCTGCAACAAGCTTGGCTTAATTATCCAGCGGCATTACCGCCAAATACCACCGAACAGTTTCTCTGGGTGAATCGCAATGTCGAAGACCGGCCTACTGCCATCCTCAATCACCGAATCATGGTCACCAGCGAGACGGGCGGTATTATTATTTCCAGGCAGTTTTATGTCGGCCACTCTTACAACTCCAGCCATGTGGTTGCAGGCGGCTTGCCCTATAAAGACGGCACACTGGTGTTTTATTCGACCCGCAGTTCTACCGACCAGGTAGCGGGAATGGGTAGCAGCCTGAAACATTCGATAGGCCGCGAGCAAATGAAAAAAGAAATGATTAAACGCCTGCAACGGCTTAATAAGGACTTGATGCGCAAGGCAGCTGTGGTTGCGAGCGAGGGATGAGGTAACTCGAAAAAAATATAGACTCAGGCTACCAACGTAAGTTGGTAGCCGTCCTTTCATCCGTGTTTGTTCTAAAGGCTGAGTAAGTTTTACCCATCGGTAACCCTAAAAAAATCAGTCAGCCACGGATTTACACAGATAAACGCCGATAAAACATTCTGTTACTCAAGGCTAGCACTTCACCCAAAGGGTAGCGCAAAGAATTGATGTAAGCCGTTGTTAATTTGTGAATATCCGTGTTCATTCGTGGCTCAATTGCATTTTCTAGGGTAACCGTTACGGCAAATACAGTTTAAATCGGGCTCCGCCCAACCGACTATTATTGTCGGTTGTAATAAAGCCCTGTTTATCGGACTGGATATGTAATCGAGCAATAGTTTCGGCAAAAAACAATCCCAATCCGGTGTTGCCGGTAACCAAGTCAATTTGGGGGAGGTGTTTGTAATCGGACGACATAAGACTTCCCGGATACCCCTGACCATCATCTTCAATGCAAAAAACCACATAATCATCTTCTTGGTCGGCAGAAAGCAGGATTTTATTCAAACAATAGCGCTGTGCGTTATTCACCAGCGTACAAAGGGCATTGCTGATCATAGTGCTATCACAATAACAAAACAGCTCGCCATAGCATTCTGTAATCAATTGAATATTACTTAAGGATAATAAAGTCGATTGCTGGGCGACAACATCCTCCAATATGTCAGCGGCGCTATGTTCGTCTATGGCCAGGCTAAATTGGGATAAGTCAATTTTATAAAGTGTCAATAATTGCATGAGGCTACTGTTCATGCGATTTGTTTCAAATTCCAACAGCCTGAATTCAGAGGGTTTTATGTCTTTGTAGGTATTTTCAAGCTGACCTAGGAGCGCCCGAAGAGCCGTTAGCGAATTCTTTATATCATGCACCGAAGAAGCTAGGATGGCGGGAAAATCGATTGGAGGTTTATGAGTATTAGGCATGAGGGTGAACTATTGATTGGATTTGTATTGAATAGCGTCCAACTCCGCTTGAAGGCCGCTGATTTGGTCGTGAGGTATGCCTATTTGAATGGCTTTATTGATGTAAGATTGGGCGCTCATAATTTTTTCAGGATCGGGTCTGGATGTTTTAATATCATGAATAATGATTTTTATCATATTCAACAGGATCGTGTAATTATTAGGCATTTTGGCAATGGCTTGTTCAAAAACCGCGAGCGCCCCCTTAATGTTGCCTTCCTGGAACAGGCTAACACCTTTATTGTTGATGTCGACCAATTCTTTCTTGATGTGCTGAATCAGCGTTTCCGCATAGTTTTCGCCGATAACGGCGTCGCACATTGTTACGATGTCTTTAATAAAAGACTTATCATCAATATTGGTTTTAACTAAATCATTAAGGATTCCATCACAAACTTCAGCGTTTCCGTTCAGGAAAAAAGTTTTGGCCATTTCCAGGCGTAGCTCCCTGGATATCTGCTTGTTAAACTGCTCATTGAGTATAAATGCTTTTCCATAAGCTTGCTGGGCCAGCGCTTTGTTGCCCTTCATCTGATGAATCTCGGTTTCCAATAGGGCGGCCCTAAGCTTTGCTTCAGGATCATTGTGAAACTGCTGATTCAATTCATACAATATTTTGAGCGCTTCGCTGGCGGCGTTGCTTTTTAAGTAAACATTGGCTAAGCCCGAATAGTCGCTGGATGATCTGTGTATGGAGTTTTTACCCAGTTTAATGATGGCGGTATAGGCCTTTTTGGCAACGGCAAGATTGTCAGTTTTATCGGCTAACATGGCCAGTTTTTTTTGTCTTAAGATAGACTGAGGCGAAAGCGTAACGGCTGAATTAAGTGAAGATAAAGCATGTTCATCGTCACCCAAAGACTCTTGGGCTTTTACCAACCAGTCATAGGCCTCAAGCATCACCGGATACTGTTCGATGAGGTCCTGGAAAGTCTTGATAGCTTGCTCGTAATAGCCCAGAAAAAAAGCCACAACGCCCAAGCCCATTCTGGCCCAAGGCAGTTCTCTTTCGTGCAGAATGTCTTGGTAAATCTCTTCGGCGGTCTTAAAGTCGCCAACCTTAAGAGTCAGTTCGGCCTGTATTTTTAATAATTGCAAGCGCATTTTTTTACTGTCCAATTGGAGCAGTCTTTCGCAATGATGTATGGCTTGGTAAATATTACCGCTCTCTATTTCGCATTCAATGCTGGACAGGTATTTCTTGCGGGCATGACATCGTTCGATACGGCTTAATAATTGTTGCCGGTTAAAGGGTTTAATCAGATAGTCATCGGGCTTGTTGTCGATCGCAGTAAGCACCATATCCTGACTCTGTTCACAAGTAACCATGATAAAGATAGCATTAACCGGCAATAACTTAAGATACCGGGCTTCTTCCAGAACTTGCTGACCGTTTTTCCCCCTGAGTAGGTTGTAGTCGCAGAGCACAATATCAAACTTGTCAATCCTCATTGCAGTAATTGCGTTGATACCGGATTCCGCCTCGACAATAAGCCGGGCGCCGAATGAACCCAGTATATGTTTGATAGTTTCGCGCATGATCGCCTGATCTTCGACAACCAATATTTTTTTAGATGAGAGGTTCATTGCCATAAGAGATTACTTAACCTTATATTTCATCTGTCTGGTTTGGACTTGAAAAAAACTAATGAGTCCCAATATCGGCGTTAATCTTATAACTAATCAGGATTAATAAAAATGACTGTTGAAGCAAAAAAAGAAACCTTAGGCTTTGAAACTGAAGTTAAACATCTGCTGCATTTAATGATTCATTCATTATATAGCAACAAGGAAATATTTTTACGCGAATTGATTTCCAATGCGTCGGATGCGGCAGATAAACTGCGTTTTGAGGCGCTGTCCAACGACAGCTTGTATGAAGGTGACAGTGAACTGAAAATCCGCCTGGAATACGACAAAGACAAACGCACCATCACCATTATCGATAATGGCATCGGTATGACGCGTGCGGAAGTTCAAGAGCATATCGGCACCATTGCAAAATCAGGCACCAAACAGTTTTTTCAAGCATTAACCGGCGACCAGGCCAAAGACAGCGAATTGATCGGCCAATTCGGCGTAGGTTTTTATTCAGCATTTATCGTTGCCGACAAAGTAACCTTGACCACCCGCAAAGCCGGTGCAGACAAGAGCGAAGGCGTGCGCTGGGAATCGGCGGGCGAGGGCGATTACACACTTGAATCCGTAGAAAAAGCCCAGCGCGGAACCGAAATCGTCTTACATATGAAAGAAGCCGAAAGCGAGTTCCTGGACGACTACCGCATCCGCTCTATCGTCAGGAAATTCTCCGATCATATTTCCCTGCCCATCGTGATGGACAAAGAAATCCCCGCAGTTAAGGGCGAAGAAGGCGAGGAAGAAAAACCGGCGGAAATAGTCGAAGAGACAGTCAACTCGGCTTCCGCATTATGGACCAAAGCCCGTCAGGAGATTTCCGATGAAGATTACAACGAATTCTACAAGCATGTAGGACACGATTTTCAAGACCCGTTAACCCATGTACACAGCAAAGTCGAAGGCACCAATGAATACACCTTGCTGCTTTATGTACCATCGCGCGCACCGTTCGACCTGTGGGACAGGGATGCCAAACACGGGGTAAAACTGTACATACGCAAAGTATTTATTACCGACGATGCAGAACAGTTAATGCCGCGTTATTTGCGCTTTATCAGGGGGATTATCGATGCCAATTCCCTGCCGCTGAACGTATCGCGTGAAATCCTGCAACAAAGCAAGCAAATCAGCACCATCAAATCGGGCGCCGTTAAAAAAGTGCTGGGGATGCTGGAAGATTTAGCCAAGACTGAGCCGGAAAAATACGAGAAATTCTGGTCTCAATTCGGCGCGGTTATCAAAGAAGGCCCGATTGAAGATCATGGCAATAAAGAGCGCGTCGCCAAATTGCTGCGCTTCGCTTCAACTCATGCCGATACCGATAAACAGGAAGTTACGCTGGAAGCGTATGTCGGTCGTATGAAAGAAGGGCAGGACAAGATTTATTACGTCACCGCAGACACCTTCCAAGCAGCAAAAAATAGTCCGCATCTGGAGATTTTCCGCAAGAAAGGCATTGAAGTCTTATTGTTGTCGGATCGGATTGATGAATGGCTGGTATCTAACCTGGACGAATTCGATGGTAAACATTTACAGTCTGTCGCAAAAGGTGATTTGGACTTAGGTGTGTTAGACAGCGAAGAGGACAAGGCTGCCCAGGAAGAAGTGAACAAGGATTTTGAAGCGATACTCAAACAAATTAAAGACGTGCTGGCCGATAAAGTCAGTGAAGTGCGCCTGAGTCATCGTTTAACCGAATCCCCCGCCTGTTTGGTTGCCGACGTCTACGGCATGAGCCTGAATATGGAAAGAATCATGAAGGATGCCGGACAAGCTATGGGCATGGGAATGGGCAGAAAGCCTATCTTTGAACTTAACCCGACCCATCCGTTGGTCGTTCGTATGAAAGAAGAGCAAGATGACAGCCGTTTTGCCGATTTGACCCATATCCTATTCGACCAAGCCATCCTCAGCGAAGGCGGACAGCTGGATGATCCTGCTGCCTTTGTGCATAAACTGAACGGATTGTTGCAAGGCTTGTTGCACTAAGCGTTAAAAAACCAAAAAGGCTGGATATTTTCCAGCCTTTTTTTTGCGTGATGGTTGCCAAATTTGAGCTTGAGAGCGGGTGAAAATAATTGGGTTGGCTCGGATGTTACGTACCATAGGCGTTGGGGCGATCAGGATGTCACTCTTTAACGACTGAACAATACAGTTGCACTGATTCAACACAAAACGTTGCGGACGGGGCAATCACCCCGTCCGGCTTTGAAGAATGAATGATTGTCAGACAAATATTTACGGTTGAAGTATCGCGCTCCTTTTGGCTCATTTTTTGCCAGAGAGTCTTCTCCTTTGATGATTAAATCAAACCTGCTAGAATCCTTGAGACTCATGAAATTTGAATAACCCTGCCATTATGAAACAACGATTGCCGCGACTGAACAGGGTGTCCAGAAGGCTAAGCCGTTGTTAGCCGATGATATGGATTCTGTAATAGCGCGTTTTCCCAAAACCCGTTACTATGGCAGCAAACGACGATTACTAGGCTGGATTTATCATGCCTTAAAAGATTTGCCGTTTAATACTGCGTTAGACGGCTTTGGCGGTACCGCCAGTGTTTCATTGTTGTTCAAAGCGATGGGAAAACAAGTCAACTTCCACGATGGGTTGCTTTGCAACACGATTGCCGCTCAGGCCTTACTAGCAGATGAAATGCCTTTTGCCGAAATTACCGAGGTTTATGATTTTATCGATCAAATTAGACTGAATAACGGCTTTATAAGTAAAACATTTTCCGGAATGTATTACACGGATGAAGAAAATCGCTGGTTGGATGGTGCCGCCAAGGCTATTCATCAAGTAGCCGATCCTATTGAGAGTAGCATTTATTTTTATTGTTTATTTCAAGCATGTTTGAAAAAGCGGCCATTTAATCTGTTTCATCGGGCTAATTTAAATCTACGGCTTAACCATAATGTTACTCGTTCATTTGGTAATTGGGTGACTTGGGAAAAAACGTTTTCTGATTTGATGAAAGAGAGTTTTCAAGACATTCAAGACGTTATTAAACCGGCAAAACAAGCTGTTAATATTTTGCCGCATGGGGATATTTTCAGATTAGATACCGGTTATGATCTTGTATATCTTGATCCGCCTTATGTAAGTCTATCAGGTACGAGCGAAGACTATCTGAAGCGATATCATTTTTTAGAGGGATTAAGCGGATATAACCAATGGCATAAAGCAATTAATGAAAACTCATCTATTAAGGCGTTTAAATCCATTTCCCACATCAGTGAATGGCAAAATAAACGTGAGTTTCGTGAGCGACTGTTTGAAATGATTAATAAACATAATCAATCCATTGTGGTTCTTTCTTATTTGGTGGGGGCGTATCCTTCAGAAGAAGAAATCGCCGAGCATTTTAGAAAGACATTCAAACATGTAAGCGTTCTAAAAAAAGATTTCTGTCATGCTTTAGCCAAAGAAAAGAAAATTGAATTATTATTTATTGGGAGCAAACGGTGAAAGTGTTTGGAGAAACGATACCCACAAAGGCTAGTTATGTAATCTTTGGATTTTTAATTTTTATAATAGCAGCATTAGGATTTCTTTACATATCCGATTTTTATAAAGACCCCAAATGGACAACAATAATCGCAGGCTTATTCACTGGGTTTGTGATTGCTCTTTTTCAGGCTTTTTTATCTTCGCTTGAGTTTAAAGTTTTTAATGAATATTACGCCCTAAAAATCAAGAAAATTCTTCCTAATCGCAATAATCCAGTTTATTACGGAGATCTGATATCTGAGGCCAACAAAGAAATAAATGTGTTAGGTGTTACAGCTCAAAGATTTCTGGAGGATTTTGCCGATGAAAACACAATCGCTCCAAAAGAAAAAAAGGTGTTGATACAGGCATTAAAAAATGATGTGGAAGTTAAAATTCTAATTGCTGACAAGGATTATTTAGTCAACAATGATGACAAAAGAAAAGCAGAGATGGCAGAACCAAGATTAAATGAACTGGAGTCGAACTATATTAACTTTCATTGCCATCGTTATCAACAGCCTCCAGCGCACAGTATAGTAATCATAGACAATAACTGTATAGTTGGCCCAGTATTTCCTAATGTTAGCAGTAAGGATACCCCTGCAATTCATTTAAAACGTGACAGTAAATTCGCAGAGCATTACATCGAATATTTCAATAAAGAGTGGGCTAAATGGGGCAAGGACGAAGAATTAAAAGATTGAAAGTTTCTGCCCCGTCCCGCCTCCATTTAACTCTCCTTGCCATGCATAACGGTGAGTACCGTATCAACGGAGGACTGGGTTTTGCTATCGCCGATCCGAGCTGCGAACTGACATTTTCAAGCTCCGTTGATTTTTCCATCGACGATCAACGTACTAATCCTCTAGGCTGCGACGAACTTGAGCGGCTGGTAACGCTATTAAAGACGGAGCAAAAACGGCGTGGTTTTCCTGTCGCTGTTGATGTTGTCATTAATGGCAACATGCGTCCACATTTCGGTTTCGGCTCCGGTTCTGCAATCAGTCTGGCCTGCCTGGAAGCCCTGCACCGGCTGAACGGTTCGATGCCGTCGCCTAGTGAGTTGGTTGCTGCGTCAGGACGCGGCGGAACTTCCGGTGTCGGTATTCATAGCTATTTTTCCGGCGGCTGTGTTTTCGATTTAGGCCGCACATCTGATAATAGTGCTCATGCCCCTTCCCATCATGCAACGGCTTCACGTCCGCTGTTGCTGGATCAATTACCGATGCCGGACTGGGAAATCGGTATTTGCATTCCGTTATCGGTTCGGCATAAATCACAAGCCGATGAGCGGGCTTTCTTTGAACGCACTTGTCCATTGCCTGCCGAGGCGGTTTATGAAACCTTGTATCACTCGCTTTTTGGCTTATATGCGGCGATTCGAGAAGTAGATAAGACGACATTCTGCAATGCTTTACGAGCTGTCCAAACATGTGCCTGGAAAAAAGCGGAATGGTTGGAATACGGGTCATCGTTAATGGATATTGAACAAGCGCTATACACTGGTGGCGCTGAGGCAGTAGGCATGTCGAGCCTAGGCCCCAGTCTGTTTTTTCTGGCTACTAATGTTACAGAGCTTATTAATCAGATGCGACTTGTCCATCCTGATTGCGAATGGATTCTGACGTGTCCTGCCAACCACGGACGGAGATTGATAGATGCTTGAAATTATTTTTTTTACCTCCAGTCCAATTAAACTGGCCCATGCCCGCTATCTTTGCCGCGATTACGATGTGCAGATTACAGGGTTTAGAGAAAAAACGTTTGGTGCTAATTACACAGAACCGCGTATTTATGACCGCGAGCAATTGATAGAGGAGAGTTATCAAGATGCATTGCAGCGTTGGCAAAAAGCCTCCTCAACTAACGAAAACAGATTATTCTTCATAGAGGACACTTCCGTCACAATTGATGCATTGAGTACCGAGCGGGAAACGCCGGGGTTAGACGTAAAATATTGGATGGCAGAAACTGATTTTTCAACACTGGATAGCCAGCTAAAGTCGCAGGAAAACAATCGCCGTGCTACCGTCCGATCTGACGTTGTTCTGCATCTTTCGCCTGATTTGCGCAGTACGACGCAAGATAGAAATTATCTCTGTTTTACCAGCAGCATCGTCGGCTGTATCGTTGATAAAGAGCAGATTTTCGATACCAATCCAATGTATCCGTGGTTGGATAACAAAACCTTCAATAAGTGGTTTGTCCCCGACGGCTGTTCTCAGCCAATCAGTATGTTGCCGATTACCGAGGCGTATCAGCATGATTTCCGAGCCCTAGCATTTCATAACATGCTGGCGTTCTTGGAGCGGCACAAGAAAATCAGTCACCGCACTGAACCGGTCATACAAAAACATCTGGAAATTGGGGAGCCGCTATTTATTATTTGCGGCCCATCATGTGCAGGTAAAACCACGCTGGCCGAATATCTTGCGGAACATTACGGCTATTACCATATCGAGGCCAGCGACTTTATGTACCTGAGTTATTACCAACGTCACGGTGTTGCATCTTCGGTAAATATCGGTGATTTTGCCGAACAGGCTCTACTCGATCAACCGGAAATTGTCGCCGATCAAATTTTACGCAACATTCAGGAAAATAAGGCCAGAGCAGTGGTTGTAACAGGGTTTCGTTCACCGTTGGAAGTGGATTGGTTCCAGCGTTATTACATGGATGGCTATCCCATTGTAGTCGTTTATGTCGCAGCCGATGCGGCATTACGTTTTGATCGATCTGTTATTCGTCAACGTGACGATGAAGCGGCTAATCGGGAAAGATTTAATCAGCGTGATGCACAGCAAGCCGCAATGGGACTGGAGGAACTGGAAAAGCGCTTTGAGCTTAATCAGCTTGAAAACAATGGCAGTCTTGAACACTTTTTTAACGGTTTTGAAACTCGCTATGTCCAGAGCCAGCAGCGTAGTTACATGGCAGATAATGCTGGATATTTAACGGCAGGCAAGCTGGAAAGTCTGATTTTGTTAACCCTGCTGGATAAATGGTCAAGCCAAGAGTATTTCACAACGACGGAAATTGCTCATTTGCTTAATCAGTCTTTAGACGGTAAGCCCAAAAGCAAAAATAATGTCAGCCGATATTTCAATCAGAGGTTTTATCCTTACTTTGAGATCAAACTGATTGATGGCAAAAGGAAATATCGACTTTCTAATACTGGGTATGGGAAAGCGCGAATTCTGAGATCAGCTTGATGCCCCCACTCTTAACTTATAGATTACAAGCCTGCTTAGCTTCTGCCTGGGTAAGCCTTTTAGAAGATTTATTTTTTATTTCCTGCATGTGTAAGTAATCCAGATAATCTTCTAATTAGCTCGTTCCCAAGCTGAAGCTCTCATCGTTATACACAAGTGTCTGGGAGACACCGTCATCCCGGCAGATACCGTCTTAAATGCATTTTTGCAAGGAAAAATTAGGATCGAAAGGCTCACCTGATTTTAAGATGGCATAGCT
>SCPZ01000004.1 GCA_004299305.1 Methylobacter sp. | reverse complement strand
TGAGCAATTCCTGTGGCGAGACTTGTTGCCTACTTCAGTATGCCATCCATGGCTTCTGGATCCCGGCAATCCCTGCCGGGATGACGTGCTTTGAAATACTTGTGTATAACGATGAGCGCGCCGCGTGGGAATGCAGCTAAGGCGCGCTACGCCCAGTGGTTAGTCCGTAGCACGGGCAGTCTGGGTTTCTACGGAATCGTGGGAGCGAGAAGAAATGTTCGTGCCTTTCGTGCTTTTCGTGGGCAGCATCAATCATAAAGGGGAAGGTAAAATGAAAAATGTAGTTATCGCAGGGTATTGCAGGTCGCCTTTTACACCGGCGCAAAAAGGCCTATTAGCCAAAGTCAGGGCGGATGATCTTGCCGCACAGGTTATCAAAGGTTTAATCAATGAAACCGGCGTGGCCCCCGAGGATATTGAGGATTTAATTTTAGGCTGCGCCTTTCCCGAAGGCGAACAGGGCATGAATCTGGCGCGTTTAATCGTTCATCTCGCCGGGCTGCCTATTAGCATACCCGGCACGACCATTAACCGCTTTTGCGGCTCTTCAATGCAGGCCATACATAACGCAGCCGGTGCGATTCAAATGAATGCCGGGGAGGCGTTTATCTGCGCCGGTGTCGAATCGATGAGCCGGGTGCCGATGGGCGGCTTCAATTACCTGCCCCACCCCAGTCTTTATAAAGACTATCCGCAAGCCTATATCGGCATGGGCGAGACGGCGGAAAACTTGGCCTTGCAATATCATATCGACCGCCTTGCCCAGGACACGTTTGCTTTAGCCAGCCAGCAAAAAGCGGGAGCGGCCCAGCTCTCAGGACTGTTCGCCAGTGAGATTATCCCGATTAAACGCATGGATGGCGAAATCGTTCGCTACGATGGTTGTATCAGGGCGGATTCCACGCTTCAAGCATTAGCCGAACTGCAACCGGCCTTCCTTAAAAACGGCAGCGTGACTGCCGGAACCTCCTCGCCGTTAACCGACGGCGCGGCCGCCGTACTGGTCTGTAGCGAGGAATACGCGGACGCTCACGGCTTGGAAAAACTCGCCCGAATTAAGGCCATCGCAGTATCCGCCTGCGCGCCGGAAATCATGGGCATAGGGCCGGTTAGCGCGACGCATAAGGCCTTGCACCGCGCCGGTTTGACGTTGCAGGACATCGATATAGTCGAACTGAACGAAGCCTTTGCCGCGCAAGCCTTGGCGGTACTAAACGATTTGCCTATCCCGCTGGAAAAATTGAATCTGGACGGCGGCGCGATTGCCTTAGGCCATCCGCTGGGCGCTTCAGGCGCCAGAATTACCGGCAAAGCCGCAAGCCTCTTGAAACGGGAAAACAAGCAATTCGCCCTCGCCACCCAATGTATCGGCGGCGGACAGGGCATAGCGACTATTTTGGAGGCTGTCTGATGAACATCCGAAAAGTCGCGGTGATCGGCGCCGGCGTCATGGGTGCCGGTATCGCCGCCCATATCGCCAACGCCGGTATTCCCGTTTATTTGCTGGATATTGCGCCTAAAAATGCTGAAAACCGGAACACTATTGCCGAAGCGGCTATCGCCAAGTTGCTCAAAGCCGAGCCCGCACCGTTCATGCATAAAAACAACGCGCGTCTGGTCACGCCGGGCAACATTGAAGACCATCTGGAACGGCTGAAAGACGTTGATTGGGTGATTGAAGCGGTCATTGAAAACCCGGCCATCAAACAGGAACTTTACCGGAAACTGGATAACATCTGCCGCCCCGATACGCTGATTTCATCGAATACATCGACCTTGCCTCTGAAACTGCTGACCCGCGACATGCCGGACAGCTTCAAACAGCGTTTCATAATCACTCATTTTTTCAATCCGCCCCGCTATATGCGGCTTCTGGAGCTTGTCGCAGGATCACAGGCCCGACCTGAATTGGTGGCGGCCGTCAGCCATTTTGCCGACACCCATCTGGGTAAAGACAGCGTTACTTGCAAAGACACGCCGGGATTTATCGGCAACCGTATCGGTATTTACTGGCTGCAATACGGCTTGCTGGAAGCGATCAAGCTGGGCTTGAGCGTCGAACAGGCCGATGCAGTAATGTCCGCGCCGTTCGGCATCCCTAAAACCGGCATCTTCGGCTTATTGGATCTGGTCGGGCTCGACCTGATCCCACATATTCTGGGCGGCATGGAGCGAGCCTTACCCAAGGAGGATGCATTTCATCAAGTCAATATCCTTCCGCCATTGGTTCAAACCATGATTGCGGACGGTTACACCGGCAGGAAAGGCAAAGGCGGATTTTATCGTTTGCATGACACGGGCGGAAAACGCGTCAAGGAATCTATTAGCCTGCAAACAGGAGAATACCAACCTAGCGAAAAGTTCGCCTTGCCCACAGTACCCAAAACACAGGACGAGTTACGAACTTTTTTGCTTGGCGACGAAACAATCTGCCGTTACGCTTGGCAGGTGTTGTCCAACACCCTGGCTTATAGCGCCAGCCTGATTCCCGAGATTGCCGATGATACAGTCGCCGTCGATACCGCGATGCGCCTTGGCTATAACTGGAAATACGGACCGTTCGAGCTGCTGGACCGGATCGGCGTGGCTTGGTTTGTTGACCGATTGATTGCCGAAAACCGCGATGTGCCGCCGTTGCTGGCAAGCCGTCACAGCCTATACAAAGTCGATTCAGGCAAACGCTGGTTTGCCGATTTATCCGGCAATTATCGGCCCGTCCGCCGGACACACGGCATCCTGATGTTAGCCGACATTAAATTACAGGCACCGGCGGTACTTGCAAATCCATCGGCCAGCCTCTGGGATATTGGCGATGGCGTCGCCTGCCTGGAATTCCACAGCAAAATGAATACGCTGGATATGGATAGCTTGGCCTTGGTTCGGCAAAGCGTTGGCAAGGTCAAAACCGATTTTTCGGCATTAATCATCCATAACGATGCGGACAATTTCTCCGCCGGGGCCAATTTAACTTTACTGGTGCAAGCCATCAAAACCCAGGATTGGCCTGCGGTAGAGCAATTGATCAAACAGGGGCAACAGTCTTATCGGACTTTAAAGTATGCGCCCTTCCCCGTGGTTGCCGCGCCTTCAGGATTGGCCTTGGGCGGCGGCTGCGAAATCCTGCTGCATTGCGATGCGATCCAGGCTCATGCCGAGTTGTATGTCGGCTTGGTCGAAGTGGGCGTGGGCCTGGTTCCCGGCTGGGGCGGTTGCAAGGAATATCTGCGCCGCCGACTGGAATTTGCAAGACGTCCCGGCGGACCTATGCCCGCCATTGCCCAGGCTTTTGAAACTATCGGCATGGCCAAGGTATCAAAATCGGCGGCGGAAGCCAAAGAAATGCTGTTTTTGTCTACCACCGACGGCATTACCATGAATAAAGACCGCTTATTGGCCGATGCCAAAGCCAAAGCGTTGAAGTTGACACAGGATTATGCGCCGCCTAACCCCGGTATTTATCACTTACCCGGAGCCAGTGCAAAAGCCGCAATGGACATCGCGATCAACAATTTAAAACTGGCCGGAAAAATAACAAACTATGATGTAGAAATCTCGCAGCAACTGGCAAATGTACTTAGCGGCGGCCTGTGCGACATTACCGAACCGTTGGATGAAGATGACTTGTTAAACCTGGAACTGGACGCGTTTTTACATTTAGTTAAGCAGCCGGGTACTCTGGCAAGGCTGGAGCATTTATTTAAAACAGGTAGGCCGTTACGTAATTAAAAAAATACCAACTGTTTTACGTATCGGAGCTTAGGCAACTCACAATAAATAAAATACGTAACTTCAGCAGCTAAAAAATAGCACACGGATGACACGGATTAGACAGATTATCACTGATAAATCGCTAATTTATTAGGATTGTTATACTCGGCACGGGCGCGGATTGCGGCTGTTGTCCCCCTCTCCCTTCGGGAGAGGGCTGGGGTGAGGGGATTCAAAAAAACGCAATTCATGATCGTTTGCAGTATAAAAATCCGTTTAAATCCGTCCTGATCAGTGTCATCCGTGTTCTATTAATTGTTGAGTAGCCCCCCCACATTAACTCAAGGAACATCCCATGATCTGGTTAATCGCATTACTCGTTATCCTCGGCGTTCTGGCTTATGTCAGGGCATCTCTACGCTGGACTACACTGGTTATAGCCGGATGGTTAGGGTTATATTCTCTTGTCCAGACTGAAGGCGCCCTCGTATTCCTGCTCTGGGTTATTTTCGACGCTGTTTTTATCCCGCTGAATGTTCCGCTTATCCGCAAACAACTATTCAGCAGCGTGATTTTCAAAGTCATGAAAAAGATGCTGCCGCCAATGTCGCAAACCGAACGCGAAGCACTGGAAGCGGGCAATACCTGGTGGGATGCCGAACTGTTTTCCGGCAACCCCGACTGGAAAGTGCTGCTGGACTTACCGGCCGCGAAACTGAGCGCCGAAGAACAGGCCTTCATCGACGGCCCGGTAGACGCCTTGTGCAGTATGCTGGACGATTGGGACATTACCCACAATCGCTTCGATCTGCCGGTCGAAGTCTGGGACTATATCAAACGACATAAATTCTGCGGCATGATCATACCCAAACGCTACGGAGGCCTGGAGTTTAGCGAGTATGCGCATTCCGAAGCGGTGATGAAAATTTCCAGCCGCAGCAGCACCGCTGCCGTCACGGTCATGGTGCCCAATTCCCTAGGCCCCGCCAAATTATTACTGGCTTACGGCACCGAACAGCAGAAAAATTATTATCTGCCGCGTCTGGCAAAAGGCGAAGAAATCCCCGCATTTGCGTTAACCGGCCCTCATGCCGGCAGCGATGCGGGGGCAATGCCAGATACCGGCGTCGTTTGTTACGGCTGGTTCCCAAGCTCGAACTTGGGAAGCAGTGGCGAGGACAAGGTGTTGGGCATACGCCTGAATTGGGAAAAACGCTATATCACCTTAGGCCCTGTCGCGACGGTGTTGGGACTGGCATTCAAACTTTACGACCCGGAACACCTGATCGGCGACCAAGAAAACATCGGTATTACCGTCGCGTTGATTCCCACCAATACCCCCGGCGTTTCGATCGGCAATCGCCACTTCCCATTGGATTCCGCGTTCCAGAACGGCCCGAACTGGGGCAAAGACGTGTTTATCCCGATGGACTGGATTATCGGAGGCAAAGAGCAGGTCGGCAACGGCTGGAAGATGCTGATGCAATGCCTCGCCACCGGCAGGGCGGTGTCCTTGCCTGCACTCAGCACCGGCGCTTCGAAAATGGCCAGCCGCAATACCGGCGCTTACGCCCGTATCCGCAAGCAATTCAACCTGCCGATCGGCGAGTTCGAAGGCATTGAAGAACCGCTGTCGCGCATAGCCGGTCAAACCTATATTATCGATGCCGCGCGTAAAGTGACTGCCGCCGCACTGGATGCCGGGCAAAAGCCATCGGTTATTTCCGCAAT
Source organism: Methylobacter sp. (assembly GCA_004299305.1). GTDB lineage: Bacteria > Pseudomonadota > Gammaproteobacteria > Methylococcales > Methylomonadaceae > Methylobacter_A. Next base: position 35,612 of record SCPZ01000004.1, on the reverse strand, counting down.
TATCAAATACGAACTGACCGAAAGAATGCGCCGCGTCATCAACGACGCGATGGATATACAAGGCGGCTCCGGTATTTGCCTGGGACCTAAAAACTATCTCGGACGAATGTATCAGGTGATTCCGGTCAGCATTACCGTCGAAGGCGCCAATATCCTGACCCGAACGATGATGATTTTCGGCCAAGGCGCGGTGCGTTGCCATCCTTACATCCAGAAAGAAATGGAAGCCTTAAGCCGGGATAATCTTGAGCAATTTGATGAAGTCCTGTTTGAGCATATCGGTTCGGTGCTGCACAATCTGGCGACCGCTATTTGGCTGGGATTGACCGGCGCTCGTTTTATCGAGGCACCGGGCGATCAGGATACCCGGCGCTATTTCCGGCAGATTGCCAGACTCAGCGTCGGCTTTGCGTTGGTCGCAGATTTCGCGTTGCTGACATTGGGCGGCTCGCTTAAACGCAAAGAACGAATTTCCGGGCGCTTTGCCGATGTGCTGAGTAATCTTTATTTGTGTTCCTGCGTGCTTAAAAACTACCAGGATCAGGGCAGTCCTCAAGACGACTTGCCGCTGTTAAATTGGGCCTGCCAACAAACCCTGCATCGCGCCCAACAATCATTGTTGGCTATTTTTCATATCTTGCCGATGCGTATTCCGGCTTACCTGTTAAGAGCGGCGCTCTTCCCCACCGGCAAACCCTACTCGCCGCCTGCGGATCATTGGGTTCACCAAACTGCTGCGCTGCTGCTGAAAAACTCCCCGGCTCGCGATCGTTTAACCCACGGCATTTACATTAACCATAAGCCCGATGATGTGACCGGCAGAATTGAAGTCGCCTTCCAAGCCGTGCTTGCCGCGACGCCTGTGGAAGCCAAAATCCATGCCGCGCAAAAGCAAAAACAGCTGGCGAAAGGTGCGATTATCGATGTGCTTGATGCGGCGATAAACAAGGCTATTATCAGCAAAAAAGAAGCTGGGTTGGTAGTGGACGCCGAAAAGGCTCGATTGACGGCCATTAGCGTGGATGATTTTAGTCCTGAACAATTAGGCGCTGGATAGGGCCTCCATCGCATCCACACAAAACGGCAATCACCGTTAAAAATAATCAAGATATATGCAGGAGAGGCATCGCACCCCATTTATAAAGTTCGAGGGTCAAAATTTTCAGTACGGTTGAGCCCCGAAATGAGCTGCGATGCCTCCTCCTACCCGCCCAACCCCATTGCTTGAAGCGGGTATTACTTTAATCGACATCTGGATTTTCATGAATTTAAACAGGCTTCCAACTTTTGGCCCTGTGCTTTGCTTATGTGCAAATGTTCCCCTTTAATGGAATGCACATTATCGGTTATTGCTGAAAATAACGACTCACCGCTACTTGTATCGATGGTCTTGCCTTTGAGCGAATGATAGTAATTAAACAATTCCGTATAAAAATAATCATTCTCGGAACCTTCCTGGAATAATGGACAGGTAGCCTCATGCCATGCTGCATAGAGCTCTTTTTGCATAATATAGAGTAGATTCATTTTTCATTCTCCTAGAAAAACCATGTAAAAAGCCTAAATATTCCGTTTAAACGGTATTTTTGCTTCTCCAATTCAGGTACAGAGTAAAACTTATTTATAACAAAGAGACGACGGTTTGTTTAAGATTTCATGACAATTACAGGAAGCGTCCCAAATTACCCAATTCGGACTGGATTACACCGATAAATAAACATATAAATTTCATCTAGGCATAATTCAATTTTTAGGAACTCCCTATAACATAAGCAGCAAATGTTGCGCCAGAATTAATACATGAAATATGTTTTATTTTATCTATTAAATACAATATGTTATATGACGCCATATTAAGTTAAGCTTGTTTAATTATCTTAAAGTCGCGCATCATTTTTGTGCGAAAACCGATTAAATCGCACCACCGAAACCTTTTTGTCTGAAAACAGACCCTCCCTGAAAAATGCTAAATTACTTTTGAACAGTCACTTAAACCTGTGCAAACTTGAGTAAAGAGCAGACGATTCCGACACAACGCTAGGATTTGCCGGAAATCCCCCCTTCGCCAACAGGCTTGGGCAGTCTTATTCCGGTCAGCCGTGCTGAACATGACCCATCCCGCCAATTTGGTTTTGATTAAGCTAGGTGCAGTTTGCAGGCTCATTGTATAATTCGACGCAATGTTTTTTACTGACTTCCTAAACCTAAGGATTGATTAAAATATGCTTCCAGAAAAACGCTTAACTCGTCGTCGTGGAATTTATTTGTTACCTAATTTATTTACCACAGGCGCTTTGTTTTCCGGTTTCTATGCCATTACTTCAGCAATAGGCGGCCGTTACGAAACCGCTGTGATAGCCATTTTTGTCGCGATGATCCTGGACGGCCTAGATGGCCGGGTAGCAAGACTAACCAATACGCAAAGCGAATTCGGCGCTCAATACGACAGTCTTTCGGACATGGTTTCATTTGGCATTGCCCCCGCTTTGGTCATGTATCTATGGGCATTTTCCAGTATGGGAAGATTGGGCCTGTTTGCAGCATTCGTCCATACGGCGGGTGGCGCATTACGACTTGCCCGTTTTAATACCCAGCTTGCAACGGCCGATAAGAACTATTTTCAGGGACTTCCCAGCCCTGCCGCCGCCGCTATTCTGGCCGGGTTTATCTGGATTTGCCTGGAGTACGATTACGACATTGAGCTGTTCAAATATTTTGCGCTAGGCTTAACAGTCAGCACCGGTTTGCTGATGGTGAGTAATTTCCGCTATTGGAGTTTCAAAAAAATCGATTTAAAAGGCAAAGTGCCTTTTATTGTCGCCATTGCCGCTATGTTAAGTATCGCTTTTGTAATGGCGCAGCCGCAAACGATGTTGTTCTTGTTGTTTTTAGCTTATGCGATTTCAGGACCGGCTATTACCCTAGTCATGCGCAGACGCAGGTTGCAGGGGCGTAAAGCGTAAAATCTGCTTGAGGCCGCACAGCCATTGGCGTATAGTCACAGCCATGTTTATTCAAATTAACCCTGCATTTCAAAACCCTCTTTCCGCCGGAACAGCTTTGTATGCGTGGCAATGCCTGCCTTTAAGATTCCTGCCCTGACGGGCGCCTATCTTTTTTCTATTTTAATGATTTAAATCCCCTATATCGTGTATCAACGTCACAGTTGATCGCACTTCATCGACTGCATGGACGCAGGAGATAGAGCTATGCAGGAGCAATAGCCGAGAATGGAGTTTTTATGAAAGACAAGTTAATAATATTCGATACTACCTTGCGCGATGGCGAGCAAAGCCCCGGCGCTTCGATGACCCGTGATGAAAAAATCCGCATTGCCAAAGCCTTGGAGCGTTTAAAGGTCGATGTAATCGAGGCCGGTTTTCCTGCGGCCAGCCCTGGCGATTTTGAAGCCGTACAGGCGGTCGCCAACGTGATCAAAGACAGCGTGGTCTGCGGATTGGCAAGAGCCCTGGACAAGGACATCGACCGTGCAGGCGAGGCGCTTAAAGGCGCTAGCCAATCGCGGATCCATACCTTTATCGCCACCTCGCCGATCCATATGCAAATGAAATTGCAGATGCAGCCGGAACAGGTGATTGAGTATGCAGTCAAGGCGGTCAAACGCGCGCGGCAATATACCGATAATGTCGAATTTTCGCCGGAAGATGCAGGACGCTCGGAAGAAGACTTTTTGTGCCGGATACTTGAAGCGGTTATCGATGCCGGAGCCACGACGTTGAATATACCGGATACCGTGGGTTACAGCGTTCCCGATCAATTCGGGGCAACCATCGCCAACCTGATCCGGCGCATCCCCAATTCGGACAAGGCGATTTTTTCCGTGCATTGCCACAATGACTTGGGCCTTGCGGTTGCCAATTCGCTGTCAGCGGTCATGAACGGCGCACGGCAAGTTGAATGCACCATTAACGGCTTAGGCGAGCGCGCCGGTAACGCGTCGCTGGAAGAAGTAGTGATGGCCGTTCGCACCCGTAAGGATGTGTTTACCTGCCAGACCGGCATCGACACCCGCGAAATTTTGACTTGCTCAAAGCTGGTATCTTCAATCACCGGTTTTCCTGTGCAGCCCAACAAAGCCATCGTCGGCGCCAATGCTTTCGCTCATGAGGCGGGCATCCACCAGGACGGCGTGTTGAAAAGCCGCGAGACTTACGAAATCATGCGTGCCGAAGATGTTGGCTGGACGGCTAACCGTATGGTGTTGGGCAAGCATTCCGGTCGAAATGCGTTCAAAAGCCGCATCACCGAATTAGGCTTTGAATTCAGCTCGGAAGAAGAGTTGAACGAAGCTTTTGCCCGCTTTAAGCAGTTGGCCGATAAAAAACACGAAATCTTTGACGAGGATTTGCAAACCTTGATCTCGGAAGCCAGTTTTGAGGCGGAAGATGAGCATGTCAAACTGATAGCCCTAAAAGTATGTTCGGAAACCGGTGAAATACCCAATGCAACGGTTACGCTACGGGTCGACAATAAAGAAGTCACCGGCAATGCAAGCGGCGGCGGCGCTGTCGATGCCAGCTTAAAAGCCATTGAAAAACTGGTACAGACTAAGGCCACCTTGGAGCTTTATTCGGTAAACAGCATCACCAACGGCACCGATGCCCAGGGCGAAGTCACTATTCGTCTTGAAAAAGCAGGCCGCATCGTTAACGGCCTGGGCGCTGATACGGATATTGTTATCGCTTCAGCCAAGGCCTATATCAATGCTGTGAATAAGCTGCAAAGCCCTGATCGACGTCGGCATCCCCAAAAAGGGGATGTTTGATTAAGGTGAAAGGCGCAAGGTTCAAGGCGCAAGGTCTTGGATAACGCAACGCGTCTGCAATACCTGGAGACCATGGGCATTGATGTCTGGGTGCCCAGAGTCTCCGTCAATCACGAGCAAGCGTCGACACCCGATGCTATAGCCGAAAACGCCCTGCCTGAACCGATCGACAACTGGGAAACGTTGCAAGCCGAAGTCGCCTCATGCACTAAATGCGGTTTATGTAAAACACGCATCCAGACCGTTTTTGGCTCGGGTAATAAAAAGGCTGACTGGATGATTATCGGTGAAGCACCCGGACAAAGCGAGGACCAGCAAGGCTTGCCTTTTGTCGGCAAGGCGGGACTGCTGTTAACGGAAATGCTACGAGCCATTAGTCTTGATCGGGAAGAGGTCTTTATAGCTAATATTGTCAAGTGCAGGCCTCCTTCCAACCGCGATCCCGAAGCCATCGAAATCGAAACATGCAAAACTTACCTGATGCGACAACTTGCTCTGATCAAACCCAAGATCATACTGACTGTAGGGCGTGTTGCCGCACAGGCCTTACTAAACACAGATCAGCCGATAGGTAAACTAAGGGGGAAAACATACACTTTAAATGACACGCCGGTTGTTGTAGTCTATCACCCCGCGTACTTATTAAGATCATTGCCGGACAAGCGCAAAGCCTGGGCGGATTTAAAACTTGCGCTGCAAACAGTTAAAAACATTAAAGGTTAATCATGTGGGGAATGTTAGAAAAAATAAAAGACTTTATGGTTTATGATGCCGACAGGGAGTTCTACGCCAAATTATTTCCTGGTTCGGTGGGCAGAAAAGACTTAATGCGTCTGAGAAGAATGAGGAGCTCTGATTTACCCGAAGTTATAGCAATTGAAAAAGCCAGTTATCAATTTCCCTGGGAGGAGGATATATTCAGGGATTGTTTTAAAGCTAACTATAATTGCTGGGTCTGTGCAGAGGAAGATACCGTATTGGGCTACAGCATACTTGCGATGGCGGTAGGCGAGGCGCACATTTTAAATATTTGCGTAGCGCCCGCAGAGCAGGGACAAGGGATTGGCCGTAAAATGCTGGAAAATCTCATCGAAACGGCCAGAGGCAGTGCGGAAACTATGTTTTTGGAAGTTAGACCATCCAACACCGCAGCCATTGCCCTTTATCAGGACATGGGCTTCAACGAAATCGGCGTCAGAAAAGGCTATTACCAATCTGAACATGGCCGCGAAGATGCGATCATGCTGGCGTTGCAGATTTTTTAAAGCCGGGCTTTGTGCTGAATTTATAATGGAACACGGAGACGGGATTAGACGGATAAAAAAGGCAAAGGACGAAAGGCAAAAAAGCCATCTTTCGTCCTTTGCCTTTCGCCTAACTAACGATTATTTCAAATTATCCGTCACATGCGGCTCAATAAGCTGGTACATGATTTGATGCATTTTTGGACTTGCGGCAATCACATTGCCTGATTCCAGATACTTATCGTTAAAAGAAAAATCGGTAATCACACCGCCCGCTTCTTTTATCAATAAAATACCTGCGGCCATATCCCACTCCATTAAACCGATTTCCCAAAAGCCATCCAGTCGACCGGCAGCCACGTAAGCCAAGTCCAACGCCGCAGCGCCCGCTCGACGAATGCCTGCCGAGTCGGACGCTAATGCGCGAAACATGCCCAAATAAGCATCCATGTGCAGCTCCGATTTAAACGGAAAACCGGTACCGATTAATGCGCCTTTTAAGCTGGTTTGATTGGTCACCCGAAGGCGACGACTGTTTAACATAGCGCCACCACCGCGTTTGGCGGTAAATAATTCATCGCGTAACGGGTCGTAGATAACGCCGACTTCTATCCTGCCTTTGTGTTTTAAGGCAATGGAAACGGCGTATTGCGGAAAACCATGCAAAAAGTTCGTAGTGCCGTCCAACGGATCGATAACCCAGACAAAATCGTTGCCCTGCTGCGCGCCGCTTTCTTCGGCCAGGATGCTGTGCTCGGGATAGGCCGCCTTGATAATGTTGATAATTTCCCGTTCGGCCATACGATCGACCTCGCTGGCATAATCGTTTCTACCTTTTTGGTCGACCTTAAGGTGACCGATATTGTCGGATGAGCGAAGGATCAAGTCGCCGGCGGCTCTTGCGGCACGGACGGCAGTATTTAACATGGGTTGCATAGGCGGATTTATATAGGCACAGAAAATGCCATAGCATACCAAATCTTTTGCTAAACTTAGGCTCTTTTTTTAACCAAGGACATGCCTTGCTGTCTACTATAAAAATTGTACTGGTCGAAACAACGCATCCGGGGAATATAGGCGCCGTTGCCCGCGCGATGAAAAACATGAAGATGCACAACCTTTGGCTGGTTGCGCCAAAAATCTTCCCCAGCGCCGACGCCACCTCCAGGGCTTCCGGCGCTGATGACGTGTTGTCAGGCGCCATCGTTTGCCAGACTTTGCAAGAAGCCGTTGCCGATTGTCGACTGGTGTTTGGGGCCAGCGCCAGGGGGCGGACTATCAGTTGGCCGGAACTGACGCCCAGGGAATGCGCCGAGAAAGTATTGATTAATGAACCCGGCAACACGGTAGCCATTGTTTTTGGCCGGGAAAACTCCGGCTTAAAAAATCATGAACTGGATCTGTGCCACTTTTTGTTGCGCATCCCTTGCAACAGCGAATACAGCTCTTTAAATATTGCCGCAGCCGTACAGGTTGTGTGTTATGAATTATTTGTCGCATCGGGACTGGCCGCACAAGAACAAATCCTGGTCGGGGATAAAGGTGAAGAACCTTTAGCCACAGCGGCGCAGATGGAGTCTTTCTATATTCACTTGGCTGAAGCGTTAACCGATATAGGCTTCATGCATCCGGCCAAATCAAAATCCATCATGCGCCGTTTACGCCGGATATATAACCGGGTACAACTGGACACCAAGGAACTGGACATACTTCGGGGCATATTGCGGATGTCTCAAGGCCACAAGAGGAATAACGATGTTTAACCGAATAAAAGAAGACATTGCCTGCGTCTTTGACCGAGATCCGGCGGCGCAATCAGTCTTTGAAGTGATTACCACCTACCCCGGATTCCATGCTGTTTTAATTCATCGAATCAGCCATTTTTTCTGGCTGGCAGGATTTAGATGGCCTGCCCGGTTTATTGCCCATATTGGCCGCTGGCTGACCGGGATTGAAATCCATCCGGGCGCTGTTATAGGCAGGCGTTTTTTTATCGATCACGGCATGGGCGTGGTCATCGGCGAAACCGCCGTTATCGGCGACGATTGCACCTTGTATCATGGCGTGACCTTGGGCGGAACCAGCTGGGATAAGGGCAAGCGCCATCCGACCCTGCATAACGGCGTGGTGGTAGGCGCAGGGGCGAAAGTTTTAGGCCCGATTGATATAGGTGAAAACGCGCGGGTAGGTTCAAACTCGGTAGTCTTAAAACCGGTGCCTGCGGATGCAACCGTGGTTGGCATTCCCGCTCATATCGTCGACCCCAAAAGCAAGGCCGCAACAGCCGAACGTGACAAGATTGCCTATAAAATGGGTTTTCATGCCTACGGTGCAACAACCGATCTGCCGGATCCGATAGCCTACGCGATTAATCACATGCTGGATCATATCCATGCGATGGACAGGCAGATAGAAACCCTGCAAAAAGCGCTCAATGATGCCGGTATCAAATACACAGAATCCCCTATCTCTAAATTAGACGGCTGTGAGATTGAAGATGGGTATGAGAAAGATGAACAGTGAAATCCTATTATCCGTAAGAAATGTGACCGGCGGAATTGAAGCCGATTTACAGTCATGTATTTTTTAGACCTGAACAATTAAGCGGCACTGGTGTAAAATAAAGCCAACGTCACGCAATCCCGTTAATTAAGGAAACACCCCTTGCCGACTCAAATCAAACTGGAATATATCAAATTTCATTTTGCAATGCCTTTTCTCTTGTTTTTATGCTTGAAGTCTGCCCGACCGGATTTATGGATCAGTCAATATTTTCACCATGCTGACAGACTCTATTCTATTTGCCCTACCTGCTGCAACCGCTATATTGATCTGTCTGTCGGCCTAACACCGCGCGGACTCCGTTTTTCATCGCTATCGCCGCGAGCCGTTTTTTACCGGTCGCCAACCTCAACCAACCGACTGTCATTGCGCTGTTAAAAAGCAATACGCTATCTATCTCGCCCATGCTCCCAGCAAAGTGCGCGGCACGCATTTTTTAATTCATGATATATTTTCGCCGACCACATACCGGTTTCCCCCAGTAGTTTTATTCATTTTATCTTTCAGGAAGCGACTCAAATGAGCGTAAACGCATTATTTTCAAAATCACGGTTCACTATTGTGTTACTGTTTTTATTGATTAATTTAAGTACTTTTGCATTGCTTAGAGTAGCCTTGCTGATCAAACAACTGGCCGACATCGACACCCCCATCTACCAGATAGCGCTGGCTTTCCTTATAGGGATGGTTCATGACTTGGCTTTTTTCAGTTACCTGTTAATTCCCTTCGTCCTGTATTTACTGGTCCTGCCCAATCGCGTTTATCAAAGTAAAGTCCATAAAATAATTGGCATTAGCGTATTTATTATCTGTTTATACAGCCTGTTTTTTATTGAATTATCGGAATGGACATTCTGGGATGAATTCGGGGTCAGGTTTAATTTTATTGCCGTTGATTACCTGATTTATACCCATGAAGTCGTCAGCAATATTGTTGAATCCTATCCTTTAGGCTGGTTAATGTCGGGTATTTTGGTTATTACCGTGATTTGTTTTTTGTTGGTAAGAAAAGCGCTGGCACAGACATTCAAGGCCGATGAATCGTTTTTATCCCGGTTAAAAATTACCGGGGCTTTACTGCTATTGCCGGTAATAAGTTACGCAGCCGTAGGGTCGACATGGTATCAATTCTCAGCCAATACTTATCTTAATGAACTGGCCGCCAACGGCCCTTATCAATTTTTTTCGGCATTTAGAAATAATGAGCTGGATTATCGGCACTTCTACAAAGTAGGCGACGACCAACAACTATCCGGCGTCATCAAAAAGCAAGTGGGTGCCGAAGGTGCAGCCGAAAATTTATATAACATAAAACGCATGATTAAACCGGCGGGCGAAGAAAAACGCCTGAATATTGTTTTAATTACCGTCGAGAGCTTAAGCGCCGAATATTTAACCGCCTTCGGCAGCAAGGAGAATATCACGCCGTTTATGGATGAATGGTTTAAACAAGGTTTATTGTTTACCAATTTCTACGCGACCGGCACCCGCACCATCAGGGGACTTGAATCCTTAACCTTATCGATTCCGCCCACCCCCGGACAAGCCATCGTCAAGCGGCCTGACAACGGCAAATTATTCAGCTTTGGCCGGGTCTTGCAGCAAAAGGGTTACGATACCGCGTTTTTATACGGCGGCCGGGGTTATTTTGACAATATGAATGCGTTTTACTCCGGCAATGGTTACCGCATCGTTGATCAAACCGACTTTACCCAAGAAGAAATGACATTCTCCAACGCCTGGGGCGTTTCGGACGACATCATTTTTAACCGTACTCTAAAAGAAGCCGATAAGGATTTTGCAAGCAACAAGCCGTTCTTCTTTCAAATCATGACCACCAGCAATCATCGTCCTTACACCTACCCTGAAGGAAAAATCGACCTTCCCTCCGGCAGCGGAAGGCAAGGCGCAGTTAAATATACCGATTTCGCGATACACCAATTTATTGAGCAGGCCAAAACCAAACCCTGGTTTGATAACACCGTGTTCGTCATGGTTGCAGACCACTGCGCCGGCAGCGCCCGCAAAACCGAACTACCGGTCGACAAATACCATATCCCCTTGTTTATCTATGCCCCTAAACATGTACCGGCTATGAAAAACGACATCGTCTCCAGCCAGATTGACGTCGCACCAACCGTGCTTGGATTTTTAAATATCAGCTATGAAAGCCAATTTTATGGACGGGATATTATGCAGATGCACAAAGATGAGGGTCGGGCATTGGTCAGTAATTACCAGAAACTGGGCTTATTTAAAGACAATAAGCTGGTGTACTTGTCGCCCCAACAAAAAGTCGATGTGATTGACGATCCTTTAGGTGCTCATAAACAGTTGGATATGAATGAAGCCGTCCCGCTGGTCACGGAAAACATGGCTTATTACCAGTCGGCGGATTATATTTGGTCGCATCGCTTGAGTCGGTATCAATAACAAAAGGGCCGGGGGCTTATTGTAGATACCTATGATATTTAAGGGAATTATCTGGGTTTGACAATGATGTACCGGCATCGTTATGCTTCTTCCACCCCCCTCGTTCATGAGGAGGAATAATCCGCCGACCTCTATCCGTCGGCGGGTGTGGATTGAAACATAAGGAGAATAATCATGGCACAAGAAAAAGATTATTTAAGAAACCAGGGCAGCAATGCTGTTTCAGCCATTATCAAGGGTATCGATCGCGATGTGGAGCGGGGAGAAGACGCTTTGATGCTGGGCTTTTGCGTAGTCATGCTGTCTTCCACTTTCGCACCGGTGGCGCCGCCGAACATTCTTTTGCCCCTGGTCGCACTTACCTTTGCTATTTCTGCGGGCTTTGCACGAAAGAATTATCACAATATGGAACGAAAACTTTTGGAATCCATGGCGCAGCTTGACGGGCATGACAAAAATATTTTGCATCCAATTGCCGCTGTTTTTACCGACTATCCTATGCATTCCTTGGCGGAGTCGTTTAATCCTTTAAAAAACCTGAAGCGAACATGGAAAAGTGCGCTGGGCGGACTGTTGATTAATCCGCTATGGATGCCTATTTTTTATGTAATGGGTATGCAAATCATCGAAGAAAAAAATCTCGGCATTTTGAATAAAGCCATCATCGGTGTTGAGCAGAAAATTTCTTCCCTGTCGCCGCTTAGGAACGAGCATGAAATAACTTAGGCATTTTATTCTCCTCACCCCTCTCCAGCAGGAGAGGGGCTAGTGGTCGAAGTTATTTCCTGCACATTCCTTATTTAGCAGCGTTGCCACTTGCCTTTGCTATTTTACGGGCTCCCAAGCTCCAGGTTGGGAGCCCAAATTTTGGCAGCTTAGGCGATTGCCAAGAATAAATATACCCTCCATTCCAGGCATCCGTAAATATTGGGCTGGAACGGCATGATCCTTGAGTAAACAAGACTTAGTGAATGAATAGTCAAACAAAAGCAGCAGGCGTTATTCTTGCCGGTGGCCGCGCCATGCGCATGAATAATCAAGATAAAGGCTTAGTCAGTTTCAGGGGCCGCCCGATGATCAGTTATGCTATAGCTGCGCTAGCCCCTATTGTGGATTGTGTGTTCATTAATGCCAATCGGAACATTGATCTATACCGGCAATTCGGATGGCCGGTTATTAGCGACCAGTCCGATAGTTTTGACGGCCCTTTGGCCGGTATATTAAGTGCCATGATTCATGCCGATGCCGATGTCTTGATAGTCATACCTTGCGACTCGCCGTTCATTAAAACCGAACATCTGCGGAAGTTATTATTATCCCGCGCTGAAAATAATGCAGGTGTTGCAGTCGCCTTTGACGGCATAAGGTTGCACCCGGTTTTTTTGGCGATAAAAACTACCTTGCAAACCAGCCTGCAAGAATATTTAGCCGATGGACAACGTAAAGTCGCGGATTGGCTGGCGCAACAGGATTTTGTAACGGTGGACTTTAGTGACGAACCGGAAATATTCATCAATATTAATACCATGACCGAGTTATCTATGCTGGAGACAACTAATAACTTCAGTTAGAATATACCTTTTTAGCTGCCTACGCAGGCAGTAAAAATATTTGCCCATCGTATCAAATTCAAAACAGGATCGTAGAATGCGCTGAGGCACAAAGCGCATCGCTCATGATGAATGGTTACTGATGCGCACATTATATTCAGGCGCTGTAAGTTAAGGAAATAAAGAATGAATAAACTGTTTTCCCCCGCTATTACCTTGATGAACAGGCTGAATTACACCAGGAAATTCATGGTGCTAGGGTTAATTTACCTAGTCGCGATTACCGTGGTAGCGTACAGCCTTTATCTGAGCCTTGACCAGATTGCCCGCACCTCGCAACGGCAACTGGAAGGCATTGAGTTAGTCAAACCCATTTCCAGAACCGTACAATTGATACAGCAGCACCGTGGACTGTCGGCATGGGCTCTCGGCAGCAATGCAACGATGCGCATTCAGCGTGACGCCAAAGAAGCTGAAATGCACAAAGCTTTTGACTTGATAGAACAGCGCCTGTCTGCCGATTTAATTTTGAGCAAAGACTGGGCGCGCATTAAAAGCGATTGGAATAGTTTACAAAACGATTGGCCTAACTGGACGGCGAGCAAAGATTTCATCGCGCATACCGAGTTGATCGAGCGAGTTCTGGAATTTGAAGTACGTGTCGCCGATGACTATGCACTGACCTTTGACCCGGATATTGATACCTTCTACCTGATCGATACGACTATCAACAAACTGCCTTTGGTGCTTGAGCGGCTCGGGCAGATGCGCACCAATGGCACCGGCATTTTGACCAACAAGCAAATTCTGGACTACCAAAAAGCCGAGATGATTGCCCTGATTGCCGAACTCCGTCATGCGCTTAAATTGCTTAACATCAACCTTGAAAAGACCGGTCAATTCAATCCTGAAATACAAGGCCCGTTGCTGGCTGCGAACAAAGACATATCCGATTCGTCGCACCGGATTGTCAATCTTGTACAGACGGATATTGTCACCGAGCATTTTGCCACGCCTGCTGAAGACTTTTTTATAATGACTACAATGGCTATTGACAAAGGTTATCAGCAAATGGAGCTGACCCTGCTGCCAAAAACCGAAGCACTGATTACTGCGCGCATTCAACGCACAAAAAATAAACTGCACGCTAGTGTCGGCATCGCGATCCTGTTGTTACTGATAGTTCACTATTTTTTGATAGGCATTTATTACGCGATGATCGGCAATATTCAGGCGCTTGCCCGGTCAGCGCGCGTGTTTGCCGACGGCGATATGCGCGAACGTATTAATCTGGACACCTGTGACGAGCTTCGCCAGGTCGGCGACAGTTTCAACGAAATGGCCGAAGGCTTTAATACCCTGCTCGCCGCTTGCCTTGAAGGCAAAGCCAGCGAAACAAGACTGCGCTCAATCATTGACGCCTCCCCGGTTCCAATGGTGTTAAACGATGACCAGCAAAACATCACCTTCCTAAATCCTGCGTTTATTCAAACCTTCGGCTATACCTTAGAAGACATTCCAACCTTGGCTGATTGGTGGGCAAAGGCTAGCCCGGACCCCAAATACCGGGAATGGCTGGCGACTACTTGGCAAACAGCGCTCGAAACATTGTTGCATAACGATAGTCCATTTAATCCTGTAGAACTCAATATACGCTGTCATAGCGGATCGACTAAAACCGTGTTGGCGAATGCCTCGACCATCCAACAATCATTGGGAGGCGTTCATCTGGTGGTGTTATACGACATCAATGAGCGCAAGAAAGCTGAGCTAAAGTTACTGGAGCGTGAAGCGCGTTACAAGGCGGTGACCTATTCCGCCAATGACGCGATTATCACTACGGATAATTCAGGAAATATTGTCGGCTGGAATCGGGGAGCCGAGACTATTTTCGGCTATTCGGAAACAGAGGCTAGCGGTCAGCCGTTGACCATGCTGATGCCTCAACGCTACCGTGACCGGCACCTTGCAGGCATGAACCAAGTGTTATCCGGCGGCGTATCGCATATTAACGACAAAACCATTGAGCTCGCGGGACTGCGCAGGGACGGGAGCGAATTTCCGCTGGAGCTTTCGCTGGCAAAGTGGCAGGCTTCCGAAAGCTGGTTTGTAACAGCCATCATCCGCGACATCACCGAGCGTAAACAAACCGAAGCCGACCTTCGTATTGCAGCTATCGCCTTCGAGACGCAGGACGCTATGATTATCACCGATGCCAACCAGGTTATCATCAAGGTTAACCGGGCATTTACCCGAGTCACCGGTTACAGCGCCGAAGAAGCCATCGGCCAAACGCCTGCATTGCTCAAATCCGGCCATCAGGATGCGCAGTTTTACCAAACCATGTGGGAAGATTTAGCGCGTGACGGGTATTGGCAATCGGAAATTTGGAATCGACGCAAAAGCGGCGATGTCTATCCCGAACGAATTACCATTACCGCTGTGAACGATGCTGAAGGCAATGCGGTCAATTATGTTGCGACTTTTGACGACATCTCTCAACACAAAAAAGCCGAAGAAACCATTCACGACCTGGTTTTTTATGACTCGCTGACTAAACTGCCCAACCGCCGTCTGCTGCTGGAACGATTAAAGCACAGCATCGAAGTGGAGCGGCGTGACGGTAAGCAACTGGCATTAATGATGCTGGATTTGGATCGCTTCAAAATGGTTAATGACAGCCTGGGCTATCTGGCCGGTGACGAGCTGCTGCAACAAGTCGCGACCAGAATAGCCACCCGCTTGCGTAAAGTGGACTTAGTTGCCAGATTGCGTAAGGTGGACTTGCTTGCCCGCCTGGGTGGCGATGAATTTATCATGTTGCTGGAAGACATTACCCACTCGGAAGATGCAGCACGGGTGTCCGAACAAATTATCGATATTTTAAGCAAGCCTTTTTATCTAAGCCAAGGCGATGAGATACGCATTACTGCCAGCATTGGCATAAGCCTGTATCCCCAACACGGCGACAATCCTGAAACATTGATAAATTACGCCGATGTTGCACTGCACAAAGCCAAAGACGAAGGACGCGGTTGTTTTGCTTATTATTCCGAAGACCTGACTCTCGCGGCCCGCAAGCGCATCGCACTGGAAGCCCGGTTACGCAAAGCCATTGAGCAGCAGGAATTGCGCGTGTTTTACCAACCCCAGGTAGATATTGTCACGGGCCGCATCATTGGTGCTGAAGCGTTAGTACGCTGGCTCGATCCGACCGAGGGGCTGATTCCGCCCAACAACTTTATTCCGCTTGCCGAAGAAACCGGCCTGATTTTGGAGATTGGCGCCTGGGTATTGCGGGAAACCTGTCGCCAAGGCAGACAGTGGCTGGATGCGGGTTTGCCGCCGTTAACGTTAGCGGTCAATGTATCGGCTCACCAATTCCGCCGATCCGATGTAAGTGCGCTGGTGACTACAGTGCTGAGTGAAACCGGTTTTCCGGCGGAACATCTGGAGCTGGAAATGACCGAAAGCGGGCTGATGGAGAATCAGGGTAAGGTCATGGGGCTGTTGAATGATTTACGGGCGCAAGGGGTGCGTTTCGCTATTGATGACTTCGGCACCGGTTATTCATCACTAGCCTATCTTAAACATTTTCCTTTGGACTTATTGAAAATAGACAAGAGTTTTATTGATGACATTCCTCATCAGCAAGACGATATGGAAATTGCCGCCACTATTATTGCCATAGGGCACATGCTGGGTTTTAAGGTACTGGCGGAAGGCGTGGAGACTGCCGAGCAACTGGCATTCTTGCGGGATAAGGGCTGCAATATTTATCAGGGCTATCTCACAAGTAAAGCGGTGCCGGCTGATGAGTTTGTTGGGTTGTTACTTGAGCGTTCCCATGCGCAATAGTTTCTCTAACCTTACGGTCAAGAGGGACGAGCGAGAAGCCGCCCGCCCCTCAACATCAAGGCGATTCTATGATTACACGTATTCTGACGCTCCTCAGCTTTGCCGCCATTTGCCTTGCACCAAGCATTACGTATGCTACGGAGCCTTTATTTAGAGATTGTAGCTCCGCACTTGCAACGAAAAATTTTCAGCGCCTACAGGCGTATTACACAAAAAGCAAAGAAAATACAACCCCCAGTTACTGTTTCAAACTGAACCGTGATGAATTCTTGGTTACAGTCGAAGATACCGGACAAATTGGCCAAGGGCTGTACTACTACGATGCAAGCAATGATTCGTATGGGCTAGTCGATGGAAAATATTGCCCGAATATTGCGATCAAGCAAGAATTTATAGGGGCCCATCAAAAGCGCTACGCATTGATCGAGTGCTCAAATTTACAACACGGCAACTGGGATTACGGCTATCTAGTCTTGTATCTTGCACCAGGAAAGAAACGGCAATCTTTTATTTTCAAGGAACTCCTTTTCGTCAACGAAGATCCAGAATCGGGTTTTTGCGGTAGTCGCATTCATGATACCGCAACATCAATAAAGGGTTTCCATATCTCCGGTGAGGGCGGGAACAATGTTCGCGTTGAGGTCAACGTCGAAGAAGAAAATTGCAAAACAAGCATCCACAAAAAGTATGCCCGGTTTTTTCAACCACGCGATGGCGATTTTGTGGAAGTCAATACTGGCCCCCAATGATAACTAAGGAATGAGCCATAAGGGTGGGTGCGCTGTGCGTACCGTAATTGAATTTTTACTCTGCCCCCAGTTATCCTCAAACCAACGTCACATCAATATGTTTTCCCAATGCTTTGGCCGCCGCCTCCAATTGATCGAGCTGGGAGGCGTGTCCTAAATCAAACAGCCGGTCAACCTGCGGCGCTTTCCAGCCTAAGCGCCGTGCCAGCTCAGCCTTGCATCCACAGTCCTCTGCCAGTAAAAGTACACTTAGTCGACCATATGTAAGAGGCTCGAAGATGTTGCGCGATAGTGTGATTTTCGACCGATAAACTCTGCTTTCATCCTTTCACCTCTCCTTTAACTCAACATCTTGCATTTATAGGACTACGCGATCAATAAAATCTTCAACCTCAACCTGATCAAACGGCCAACCAAGCTCACGCCCACTCTCCTGATCATACAAAACCGGAATGCGTATCGCGTAACGCTCCTGCCACTGTTCCTGCTCGGCAATATCCACAATCTCAACGCCATCCTGCACACAGGCGTTAACAATAACCTCCGCCTGTTCGCAAAGATGGCAGCCGGAGGTGCCGAACAGCATTAAGCGCATATCAATGGTGCAAATGCGCCGCCAACCAACGGGCTGCGACATCTTCTGCGATGCCTTTACGTCTGGCGTAATCTTGCAACTGGTCTTTATCTATCTTGCCGACGTTGAAATACTGCGACTCGGGATGAGAGAAATACCAGCCGCTTACCGCTGAGGCGGGGTACATCGCGTAGCTTTCGGTCAGCTCTATGCTGGTATGTTCGGTCACGTTGAGCAATTCAAACAACTTGCCCTTTTCGGTATGATCGGGACAGGCGGGATAACCGGGTGCCGGACGTATACCTTGATAGGCTTCGTTGATTAACTGCTCAGCCTGATGAGTTTCATCTTTGGCATAGCCCCAATACTCTTTCCTGACCACTTGATGCATGTATTCCGCAAACGCTTCGGCCAACCGGTCGGCCAGCGCCTTGAGCATAATCGCGCTGTAATCGTCATGGTCCTGTTCAAATTCTTGCAGTTTTTGCTCGATACCGATGCCGGTGGTGACCGCGAAAGCGCCGATATAATCGGCTTTGTCGCTGTCAACTGGGGCGACGAAATCGGACAGGCAGTAATTAGGTCTGCCCGGCGCTTTAACGTTCTGCTGGCGCAAATGATTCAGAGTCTCCTTTTTCTGAGTGCGGCCCTCATCGGTGTATACCACGACATCATCGCCATCGCTGTTGGCGGGGAAGAAGCCGACCACGGCGCGGGCGCTCAGCCATTCTTCCCTGATGATTTTTTTCAGCATGTCCTGTGCGTCTTCAAACAGCTTTCTGGCTTCAACGCCGATGACTTTATCGTCGAGTATTTTGGGATAGCTTCCGGCCATTTCCCAAGTTTGGAAAAACGGCGACCAATCGATATACCAAACCAGCGTATCCAACGGGAAATGGTCGATGACTTTTATGCCCAGGAATGATGGTTTAACCGGTTCGTAGTTGCCCCAGTTAAATTTATTGCGCCGGGCTTCTTCTAACGGATGTTGCTTGGTTTTGGCTTCGCGGCCTTTGTGCCGTTCCCTGACTTCTTCGTATTCTTCACTGATGCTTTTGACGAAATCGTCTCTCAACTCAGCGCTCAGCAAGTTACTGGCGACGCCGACACCGCGCGAGGCATCGGTCACGTAAACAATCGGGCCGTCGTAATTCGGGGCGATTTTTACTGCGGTATGCGCGCGGGAAGTTGTCGCGCCGCCTATCATTAACGGCATGGTAAAACCTTGGCGCTGCATTTCTTTAGCGACATGCACCATTTCATCCAGTGACGGCGTAATCAGGCCGCTCAAGCCGATAATATCGACGTTTTCCAAACGCGCGGTTTGCAGTATCTTTTCGGCAGGCACCATCACGCCCAGGTCAATCACGTCGTAGTTATTGCATTGCAATACTACCGCGACGATATTCTTGCCGATGTCATGCACGTCGCCTTTGACGGTCGCCATCAGGATTTTACCTTTGGTTTGCCGGTCGCCTGCGGCTTTATCGGCATCCATGAACGGCATCAGATAAGCTACGGCCTTTTTCATGACTCGCGCTGACTTGACCACTTGCGGCAGGAACATTTTACCTGCACCGAATAAGTCACCGACCACATTCATACCGTCCATCAACGCGCCTTCTATGACATGCAAGGGGCGTTCGGCTTCCACTCTTGCCTGTTCGGTGTCTTCGTCGATGTAGTCGGTGATGCCTTTTACCAGTGCATGTTCCAGACGTTTGCTGACCGGCCAGCTACGCCACTCCAGATCCTGCTCTTTTCCGGCGCTGCTGCCGTCGCCGCGATATTTTTCGGCGATTTCCAGCAAGTTATCGGTGCCGCTGCCGTCGTGCGTATTTAGGATGACCGCTTCAACCGCATCGCGTAAATCACGGGGAATATCTTCATAAATCGCTAATTGACCAGCGTTAACGATGCCCATATCCATGCCCGCCTGTATCGCATGGTATAAAAATACCGCATGGATCGCTTCCCGCACCGGGTTGTTACCCCGGAACGAAAACGATACGTTGGACACGCCGCCGGAAATCAGCGCGTAGGGCAAGGTGCGTTTGATCTCTTGGGTGGCTTCGATAAAATCGAGGCCGTAATTGTTGTGTTCGTCGATGCCGGTGGCAACCGCGAAGATATTGGGGTCGAAAATAATATCTTCGGGCGGGAAGCCGACTTGTTCGGTCAGAATCTTGTAAGCCCGTTGGCATATTTCGATTTTCCGGGCTTTGGTGTCGGCCTGTCCGTCTTCATCAAAAGCCATCACGATAACTGCCGCGCCATAGCGCCGCACCAGTTTGGCGTGCTGGATAAACGCGGCTTCGCCTTCTTTCAGCGAAATGGAATTAACCACGCCTTTACCCTGAATGCATTTAAGGCCTGCTTCTAAAATATCCCATTTGGACGAGTCCAGCATGATCGGCACTTTGGCTATGTCCGGCTCGGAGGCTATCAGCATCAAAAAGCGTACCATCGCTGCTTTTGAATCCAACATGCCTTCGTCCATATTAATGTCGATAATTTGCGCGCCATTTTCGACTTGCTGCTTAGCAACATCCAAAGCCGCTTCAAAATCGCCCTCAATAACCAGTCGCTTAAAGACAGCAGAACCGGTCACGTTGGTGCGCTCGCCGACATTGACAAATAACGAGTCAGGGCCGATGTTCATCGGTTCAAGTCCTGATAACCGGCATTGTTTGGAGATCTCGGGGATTTGTCGGGGAGGGTATTTTTGTACGGCCTCGACTATCGCTTTGATATTGGCAGGCGAGGTTCCGCAGCAACCGCCGATAATATTCAGGTAGCCCATTTTGGCCCAATCGGCTAGTTCTGCGGCCATCGCTTCAGGCGTTTCGTCGTATTCGCCGAACTCATTGGGCAAGCCAGCGTTGGGGTGGGCGGAAATATGAGTGTCGGCAATACTCGATAGTTCATCGATATATTGGCGTAATTCGGTTGCGCCTAGCGCACAGTTAAAGCCGAAAGAAATCGGCTCGACATGCTTCAAGGAATTCCAAAATGCGGCAACGGTCTGCCCTGACAGCGTTCTGCCGGATGCATCGGTAATCGTGCCTGAAATCATCACCGGCAGCTTGTAGCCGATCTGCTCAAAAACTTGCTCGACCGCAAAAATGGCGGCTTTGGCATTCAGCGTATCGAATACGGTTTCAATCAGGATAATGTCCGCGCCGCCGTCAATCAGGCCTTGGGTGGCCTCTGTGTAGGCCGCAACCAAGTCGTCGAAGAAAATATTGCGAAAACCCGGATCATTGACATCGGGCGACATGGACGCCGTGCGGTTGGTAGGACCTAATACGCCTGCTACGAAACGCGGTTTTTCCGGAGTCTTTTTAGTATATTCATCGGCGGCCTGCTTTGCCACGCGCGCCCCGGCAACGTTGATTTCATAGGCCAGGGCTTCCATTTTATAATCAGCCATCGCGATGCTGGTCGCATTGAATGTGTTGGTTTCTACGATGTCGGAGCCGACTTCGAAATAAGCGCTATGAATAGCTCTAATGATGTCCGGCTGGGTCAGCGATAAAAGATCGTTGTTGCCCTTAAGGTCGACTTCCCATTGGGCAAAACGTTCACCGCGATAATCCTTTTCTTCCAGCTTGTAGCTTTGGATCATCGTGCCCATCGCTCCATCGAGAAATAAAATACGCTGGGATAGGTGTTGCCTTAATAATTCTGTTTTGCTCATAGGAACGGTCCAGGGGGTTAGAATTTAGATATAATCATTGCTTAAAGCGTTATCAAGCACTATTATTTTTCACTATTTTTTGCCGGAGATGAGCATGTCAAAACCAACGATTACTCAAGTCATAAAGAGCGTTCTAGCAGCTGCCATTGGCGTACAAAGTAACGAGAATAGGCAAAAGGACTTTGAACAAGGATCTCTTCCTGCGTATATTATTGCGGGATTGATTTTTACTGTGCTTTTCGTTACCGGTCTAGTTTTCTTGGTTTCTACTGTTTTAGGTAAATAGCATTTAAAATTATCGAGATAGTGCAGCCATAAAAAAAGCCCAAGCATCGCTTGGGCTTTTTTTTATAACTAACTGTATGTCTTACTTATCAGAGGTTTTAAAGCTTTGTTTTATGCTCTGAAACATCTCTTTAATATCACCAAATAAATTGCCGATTGTAATTGCCTCTTTGGTAATAAACTTTACCCGAATCAGTGCGGCAGCTAAAACACCGACAACTGATGGCATTAATTCTAAGTACACTGAAAGTAGAACGCCTCCAAATCCCTGAAAGCCGCCTTCATTTTTTCTATCGCCAATACTGGTTAAATCACGCTCGTAGTCGGCGCCGCCCTCGCCGCCTCTTATCGCCTCCAAAATATAAAGGTTGAGATCGATAAATCCTACCTGCACTACAAAAAAGGCAACCGCACCAATCGCTACCCACATCATTACATTACTCGTCTTTGCTCTCATAGCAGACTGGTAAATCCAGAGAGCCACAAGAATCATTACAATGCCACCAATCATATCTATATCCTTTTTTAAATTATTTTTTTGTTAGAAAGAAGAAATATGCACACTTTAATATCATGTTTGAACCCTCTTTTTCAATTACTTTGCAGGATTCGTATTTTTCTCGTCCAGGAGCGGACTGTTTTTTGATTTCTCCATTTTCGATGGAATACTTTAACGCAATCTTCAGCGCACTGATCCGCCCGGCGACATCTGTTGCCGATGAAATAAGGGTTCCATCCTCCTTAAACTCCCATTCCTGTGTTACAGCCTTTTTGGGGCTAGTTAACGAAACTGCTTCATCATGAAGATTCCATTTCCCTAAAATCTCAGAATTATCTTTTAGTTCAATGTCAGCATTTGCCGATAACGTAAAGAAAATTGCGACCAGTGGTAATATTTTAACGCATCTATTCATCATAATTCCTTGTCTAAAAATGTATCAGCACTCAAAAAGCAGATTTTAAACTATACCACAATGGCTATCGAGCAATAAATTTCTATCAGAAACAATAGTTACATCTCATCAATGAAACCATACAACAATAAGCCTTGACTTTAACTTTCCCTAAAGTATTATGCTCATTCCGTTTGCTATGTAATTAGCAATATTTCTAAAAATACAAAATTATAGGTAGGACATCCCATGGGAGCGATCTTAGATATCACCGAAATGTTAAAAGAACCAGCTGGTATGGTCGGCGCGGTTGTAGTTATAGCTGCTGGCTACTTCCTTGTAAAGTGGGTATTCGCCGAGCACCCAGACGACGAAAAATAAGTCGTCAATCGATTTGATCGTCACTTAGGCCGCTCACTTCAATTCTCTATGAATTGAGTGCGGCCTTTGTTTTGTCTGCACATTTCAATACATAAACCCTACATTTCTTATATAATTTATACATCCTTCCGGTTTTTCGAATCATGAAATGTATAAACTTATATCCAGCAAAATTTTAGAACTTCATTCCAAGCAAGCTCCTGCCACAGGCATAGGCTTATTCCGGATTTTTTACGGATTGATCACCCTACAGGAAATTATTTTCCTGCTGTATTTTAATCATTTAATTTTCGACCCCATCCCCTATATAGATGTCGAATTTCCGATGATTCCTTTTTTCTTGTGCCTTTGGGGCCTTTTTGCCGCATTTATTGTTGTCGGTTATCGCTACCAGCTTGCAATGATCTGCAATTACATCATTTGGATTATTTTTGTTAATTTTACGCCGATGCAACGGGATTTTGACGGCGGCTTTGATTTATTCATGATCGGCACAGGTTTTTTCCTACTTTTTATGCCGGGAGACAGGGCGTTTTCAATAGATAATCTTCGACATAAATTGAGTTCTCCTTTTACTCATTACAGCGCCTACCCAAAGCCAACCGTATCAGCTCTTGCCTACTACCTGCCGGTTGCTATCTGTCTCGGTTTTCTCTACTTTGACTCAGCCATACACAAAATGTTTGCAGAGCACTGGCGCAACGGTCTTGGCACTTGGTTGCCCGCTACGCAGCCTTATTATGTTTCTGCCATCGATATGTCGTCTTTGCTAAACAATAAGTTGCTGCAAAATATCCTTGGCTACACGATTTTAATCTTCCAATTTAGCTTTATCTTCTTTTTTGCCCGGCGTCGGCTACGTATCGTCTATTTGGCGGTCGGTTTTGGGCTACATCTAGGCATTACCTTGTCTTTTAATATTTATCCTTTTGGCCTGGGGATGCTCAGCTTTTACACCTTACTGGTTCCTTTTAAATGGTGGCGATATATTGGCCAACTGGTTATCGCAAAGCAGCCTGCTCTTACTGTATTTTATGACCAGTTGTGCCCTTTATGTAATCGTACCGTATTAATTCTTAATCATTTCGATATATTTGGTCGCATAGATTTTAAAGCCGCTCAGGAATATGCGGCACACTACCCGGCGCTTGAGTCTATCAACAATGAAACCTTGTTAGCCGATTTATACGCATTGGATAGTGCGGGGCGCATTTATTCGGGTGTTGATACTTACAGCCGGATCTTTATAAAAATGGGCTATTTATTCCCAGTAGGCATTATTTTGAGTCTTCCTGGAATACACCAATTTGCCTTAAAAAAATACCGGTCTATTGCCGACACCCGTAACCGAATTCCGTGCTCATCTGCTTGCTTGATACCTCAACCCATGCCGGATACGACCTTATATCATCGGTTTTTTGAAGGTGTCGCCACACAGAAACCGAATGCCTTTTCCAGAAAACTCGCAAAAATATTAATCGCGCTACTCGTTTTGCAGCTAAACAGCTCCATTCATTACGGGCTTATTTACAGGCTTAATGCCGATAGGTCGCAAAACCCTATATCACAAGCCAGTAACGCTATTTTAATGGTTTCCCAGACCTTTTTAGGCATTACTCCTCATGCGCTTTATCTGCACGATCATTTTGCAGGCTACGATCATATTTTAGCGATTACCTATACCGACCAAAATGGCGCTGAACACTGGCTGCCTTTTGTCAATGAACAAGGACGTCTTCTTGCTCCTAATTGGGGGCGCGTTCATTCCATGTGGGCCAATATTGCGGTAACGCCAAACATTGACAACAAACGTTTGCATAAACTTATTATGAAAGTTACCGCTTTCTGGGGGGTAAATTGCGGTTTAAATCTTGATAACGCCGTTTTTAATATAAAACTCAAGAAAATTAGCGCGCCTTCTTATTGGGTTCATGATCAATTGCACAAAAATTTTATATCCCAATGGAGCACTATCGGGACGGTAAAATGGGTCGATAAGCAAATCTCTTTTGATTTGCCCGGCAACATCAATGAGCTTTAACTGGGTAGCTAATTATTCAATTTTTATTATTGCATCATCATTCCAGTCATGATATAAAATGCATGTGCTTTAATTTAATGGCGCAACTTAAATAAAAATAATTGAAACCCCTTTGGAGGATATTCGTATGAATAAAATTTTATCTCTTATAGCTATGGCATTAATGATTGTTGGCTTATCTGGCTGCTTGGATGATCCAGATAAATCTGCACAAAAAGTTTCTAGTTCTATTCAACTGTAAATAGAACACTTAGCAGTACCAAAAAACCCAGCTCATGCTGGGTTTTTTGTTTTTACAGTCCTTGATTTTCTTTCCAAAACCACCTCCCCTCCTCTTTATTGCCGTATCCCTCGTTGACTGCTTGTTAAGCGATTTTTAGCCTTCAGAATGAAGTCACTGGAAGTGATTTTAAATCTGCGGGGCGCAAGCTATTTTCTCCAGAATTCCGGTACAAATAAAATAACAATGGAAAATATCTGCACTCGCCCCAAGAGCATTGCAAATATGCAGATACCCGTTTGAATGTCGCTCAGACTCGCGTAATTAGTCGCAGGTCCCACTTGGTTAAGGCCGGGACCGGCATTGTTAAAACAGGCAATAATCGCCGAAAAAGCGCTGATAAAATCCATGCCGCTCAACAGCAGCATAAAGATTAGAATGACAATGCTGATAAAATACAGAAAAATAAACCCGGTCACGGAGGCAACGATTTTATTGCTGACCACGGTATCGCCGATTTTCATGGATTTAACCGCAAAAGGGTGAATAAACTTGAATAGCTCCAAACGCGCCTGCTTCATCAGGATGATGGTGCGAATCATCCTGATGCCGCCGCCGGTGGAGCCGGAAGAGGCCGAAACGCAACTTAAAAAAAGCATCCACATCGGCACAAAAATAGGCCACTGATTAAAATTCTGGGTGGTAAATCCGCAATCGGTAGCGATGGAGACCAGATTAAATGTTGCATAGCGTAGCGCGGTAAAAAAATCCGGATAGACGCCTGCCTGCCATAGTACCGATGCCGCTACCAAGCAACTCCCCAATACCAAAATAAGGAAAATTCTTGCCTCCCTGTCGTCGATATAAGGGCTGAATGAACGCTGTTTAAGAGCCACAAAATGAGTGGCAAAATTGATTGCCGCCAGCAATTGGAAGATAATCAAAACCACTTCAATAGATAGCGAGTTGAAAAATCCGACACTACTGTCATGAGTAGAAAATCCGCCTAAACTCATTGCAGAAAAAGCATGGCAAATCGCATCAAACCAAGCCATGCCAGCCAAGCGCAAGGCGATAATACAGGCCAAGGTGATGCCGGCGTAGACCAGCCACAAAGCTTTGGCGGTTTGTGCTATACGCGGCGGCAAATCGGATTCCTTGACCGTTCCCGGTGATTCGGCAATATACATCTGCATGCCGCCGATACCCAGTATGGGCAAAATCGCGACTGCAAATATAATGATGCCCATGCCCGCTATCCAGTGCAATTCATGCCGCCAAAGGTTTATCGACATCGGCAACTGATCAAGACCGCTAAAGATCGTTGCACCAGTCGTGGTTAGACCGGAAACGGTCTCAAAATAAGCGTCGATAAAACCTAAGGAAGGCTGGTAAATCATCAGCGGTAAAGTGCAAAATACCGGCGTTATCGACCAGGTAATAGCTACCATTAGAAAACCTGTTTGCCTTGACACTTTTTTGGGTATGCGTAGCGTCGGAATAAACATCAGTGCGCCCAGCAACAGGGTAATCAACGAGCCCTGGGAAAAAGCAGTAGTGGCGCCATCATCGGCTATTGCGGAGGTCAGCAGACAAGTGGACATTAAGCCACTGAACCCTATGGTAACTAAACCGAAGACATTGATAATAGTGAATATGGCATTCATGGGATATTAAAGGGGGTCAAGGTTCAAAGTTCAAGGTTTTTTACCCTTTTATCTTGAACCTGCTTCTATTAAAGGGGTTGGAATTTCTTCTCGATGTTTACGACCAGCTTTTTATCCATAGCGAACATCACCACATGATCGCCCTCTTCAAACACCGTGTCACAATGAATGGGGATAACCTGCTTGTTGCGTATCAATGCCCCCATCACGATGCCTTCAGGAAAGCTGATAGCGTCCACCCTGCGTCCGACAACAGAATTCAGGTCATCACTTTGATGCGCAACAGCTTCGATAGCCTCGGCGGAACCGCCGCAAAGAGAACTAACCTGCGCAACGTCTCCACGACGCACGTGCTTTAGAATACTGCCGAGCGTTTCCTGATTGGGCAGCACGGCAACATCAATGCCTGTTCCGGGTAATAGCTTGCTGTACGAAACATGATTAAGCAAACAGATGGATTTCCGTGCCCCCAAACTTTTTGCCAAAGAGGCTGAAACAATATTGACGCCGTCATTTTCGGTAATCGCACAAAACAAATCGGTGCTTTCGACAGACTCATCAAGCAACAGCGCTTCATCGGCGCAATCACCTAAAAGCACCACCGTACGATCAAGATCATTGGCGATCTTGTTAGCGCGTCGGGGATCTTTTTCAATAATTTTTACCTGATGATCGCTTTCCAGCGCCAGCGCCAAACGCTTGCCAACATGACCGCCACCAGCGATGATAATTCGCTTTAACGGCGCTTCCAGCTTGTTCAATTCCTTCAAGACTCCCCGCACTTCTTCGCGCGGGGCCACAAAAAAGACTTCATCGCCGGTTTCAATAACGGCTTCACCGCTAACTACCAGCGGAATGCCTTGACGAAAAATAGCCACCACGCGAATTTTGCCGCCAACCAAGCGTTCTTTCAGGGTTTTAATTTCTTTACCCGTTAAGGAGCCGTCCGCCACCACCTTGACCGAAAAAAGCCGCACCATGCCGTCAGCAAAATCGGAAATGTGTTGAACACCGGGGAATTCGATTAAATTACGGATAGCCTCCATAACGATTTGTTCGGGGCTGATCACAATATCCACCGGAATACCGTTAGGGCCGAACAATTGCGGGTTTTTCAGGTAATCGACGGCGCGCACCCGTGCAATCGTTTTCGGGCGACTGTATAAGGCATTAATAATCACGCAGGCCAGCATATTGGTTTCGTCGCTATCGGTAACTGCGATAATAATATCGGCAGTCCGGGCGCCAGCCTGTTCAAGCACTCTCGGATGTGCTGCGTTGCCGGCAACTGTGGCAATGTCGAAACGCTCTTTTAACGCATCAAGCAATTCTGTCCTGAAATCAACGACCACAATATCGTTCTCTTCGCTTGCCAGCGCTCCGGCAACAGACGAACCGGTAACTCCGGCCCCAAGAATAAGAATTTTCATTTACGCCCTGCGGGTATTAAAAAAACCATGCATTCAAAAAACAGAACACGGACGACACGGATTAAAAGCGCGTAGCAAACTTAGTTTGGAAGCCAGCAAATCAGCGATCATCCGTCCTATCCGCGTCATCCGTGTTCTATTGTTAATGGTTATCAAACCATAAAATTCAGTTATAACTTAGCCAACACAGCCGCCACGGTTTCACCCATAGCTGCCGGTGTTGGGCAGATGGTGACGCCCAGCTCTTTCAACATAGCTACTTTTTCAGCCGCGCTTTCACCTGCGGATGAAATAATCGCGCCGGCATGACCCATGCGCCGACCTTCCGGTGCTGTTAATCCGGCAATATAGGCAACTACCGGTTTAGTCATGTGCTCTTTGGCAAAAATTCCGGCCTCGACTTCTTGCGGACCGCCGATCTCACCAATCATAAGAACCACTTTGGTTTCCGGGTCTGCCTCAAATTTTTCCAAAATATCGCGATGCGAACTACCGTTGATCGGGTCGCCGCCGATGCCGACCGAGGTTGAAATGCCAATATTTAAGCGTTTCATTTGATCTGCAGCTTCATAACCCAAGGTACCTGAACGACCAACGATGCCGACATTGCCTTGCATGTAGATATGCCCCGGCATAATGCCCAGCATCGCGCGTCCCGGACTGATGGTGCCCGCGCAGTTAGGGCCGGTCAGAATCATTCTTTGCTCTACCGGAAAACGGCGCAGGAAGTTTTTAACTGTCATCATATCTTGAGTGGGAATACCGTCGGTAATCGCTACACAATATTTAATGCCTGCATCGGCGGCTTCCATAATCGAATCGGCGGCAAAAGCGGGAGGAACAAAGATAATACTGGCCTCTGCGCCAACCTGGCGAACGGCTTCTTTTACGGTATTGAAAACCGGCAGACCTAAATGGGTTTGACCGCCTTTACCGGGAGTGATACCGCCGACTACATTAGAGCCGTAATTGATCATGTCCTGGGCATGAAAACTGCCGATTTTTCCGGTAAAGCCTTGAACAATAATACGTGTTGTTTCGTCAATTAAAATAGCCATTGTTTACGCTCCCTGAGCCGTTTCTTTTGCAACCGCTTCATTGCGCGCTTGCACCGCTTTTTCAGCCGCTTCGGCCAAAGTTTCTGCGGTAATAATAGGCAGGCCGCTTGCTGCGATAATTCTACGACCTTCTTCAACGTTAGTGCCTGACAGTCTGACGATCAGCGGTATTTTCATGTCGATTTTTTTGACTGCTTCGACAACACCTTCGGCAATCCAGTCGCAACGGTTAATGCCGGCAAAAATGTTAACCAGCATGGCTTTTACGTTCTTATCGGCCAATACCAAACGAAAGGCTTTTTCGGTGCGTTCAGCCGATGCGCCGCCGCCTACATCAAGGAAGTTGGCAGGCTCGCCGCCAGCCAGTTTGATCATGTCCATGGTGGCCATCGCCAAACCGGCGCCGTTAATCATGCAGCCAATGTCGCCATCCAGACCGACATAGCTCAATCCACGGTCGGCAGCGGCCATTTCGCGGGGATCTTCCTGGGTTTTATCGCGCAATTCGGAGATTTTTTGCTGGCGGAACAGGGCGTTGTCATCAAAGCCCATTTTTGCATCCAAGGCGACCAACTCGCCGCTACGCGTCACCACCAGCGGATTAATTTCCAGCATACTGACATCAAGCTCACGCAGCGCGCGATAACATCCCCTGATGGTTTTAACGGCATGACTCAGTAATTCAGGCTCTAAACCCAAAGCAAAGGCCATTTCGCGCGCTTGGTAATCTTGCAGACCCACGGCAGGCTCGATGTAAATTTTGGTGATCGCATCGGGATTGTTTTCGGCCAGTTCCTCGATTTCCATGCCGCCTTGAGCGGAACCAACCATCACAATACGCTCTGAACTGCGGTCAACCAGAAAACAGAAATACAATTCTTTAGCGATGTCAGTGCCGGCTTCGACATACAATCTGCCGCATACTTTACCTGCCGGGCCGGTTTGGTGAGTGACCAGTCTTTTGCCCAATAACGCTTCGGCCGCCGCTTCAACTTCATCGTGGGTCTTGCAGATTTTAATGCCGCCCGCTTTACCGCGAGCGCCGGAATGAATCTGCGCTTTTACCGCCCAAATGTGTCCGCCAATATCTCTGGCGCGTTGCACTGCTTCTTCAGGGCTATAAGCCATACCGCCTTCAGCGATTTTAACGCCATAACCGCTTAAAATTTCTTTCGCCTGATATTCATGAATATCCACAGCATCTCCTAATTTATGTGTTGCGTAGGTCGGGGTAGCGTAGCGCAACCCGATTGCTACAAGACTATTATTTTTTTGCCGCGATAGCTTCTGCAGCTCTGACCACATTATTGGCCATTTTTTCCGATGCCGCATCGATCAAACGTCCATCCAATGCTGCGGCGCCTTTACCTTGCGCTGCCGCTTCCTTCAAAGCGACCAATATGCGTTTTGCTTTTTCGACTTCAGCCGCAGGCGGGGTGAATATTTCATTGGCTAATTCAACTTGTGAGGGATGTATCGCCCATTTACCTTCACAACCTAAAGCCGCCGCCCGTCTTCCGGCCAATTTATAGCCTTCGGGATCTTTAATGTCGCCAAAGGGACCGTCAATAGGGCGCAAGCCGTAAGCTCGGCAGGCAACCGTCATCCGGCTGATCGCAAAATGCCATTGGTCGCCGGGATAATCAGGATTCAAGCCGCCGATATTGGTGGTTCTGGCACGGTTGCTTGCGGCGTAATCGGCTACGCCGAAATGCAAGGCTTCAAGGCGGCCCGACGCGCCATTGCGGGCTATGTCTTCAACATTAGCCATGCCTAACGCGGTTTCGATTAAGGCTTCAATGCCGATTTTGTTTTTCAGCCCCTGCTGCATTTCCAATTGGTTAAGCATCGCTTCAACCATATAGACATCGGCGTAAACACCCACTTTAGGAATCAAAACCGTGTCCAGTTTTGCACCGCACTGTTCGACGAGATCCACCACGTCACGCACCATGTACTGGGTGTCAAGGCCGTTGATGCGTACCGAAACGGTTACGCCATGCCCCTTCCAGTCCAGGTCATTAATCGCTTCGATAATGTTTTTTCTGGCTTGTAACTTGTCATCGGGCGCCACCGCATCCTCAAGATCCAAAAAAATAAAATCAGCGCCACTTCTCATCGCTTTCTCAAACATTTCGGGACTAGAACCCGGAACGGCTAATTCACAGCGTTGAACTCGTTGAACTGACGCTGTATATAAGGTGTGGCTCATTGGTGCTTTCCTAATTTCATGGTTGTATCAGGGTAGAGCGGACAGCACTTTCCTGCCCGCCATTACCCATTAAATTAATGGTGGGTAGAAAAGCGCCGCCTCGGCAATTGCTCCTGCATTGCTCTACCTCCTGCATCCATGCAGTCGTAATGCGTCTACTTTTTGTGCCTACCCTATAAGTCTTAAGCTGAACATAAATCAACCGCACATTTTACTTTCAGAGGTCTCAAAGTCAATTTTTAAAGCTCATTTTCCGGCTCTCAGCCTAATCTAATCTTGCCGATTTTTAGCGGCTATGTCATTATTGCCGGTTTTTGGGCATTGGCTTTTCCAATGTTCGAGCTGTGTTCATCACTTAACTACTTATAAAGAGGCAATGCAATGGCTGGTCGTAACCACCTATATATTCCTGGCCCTACCAATGTGCCAAATGAAATTCTTAATGCTATGCATGTCAACATGGAAGACCATCGCTCTCCTGTGTTTCCAAAACTACTGACACCTCTTTTACAAGATCTGAAAAAAATCTTTAAAACAGAAACCGGGCAGGCCTTTGTTTTTCCTGCAACCGGCACAGCAGGTTGGGAAGTGGCGTTGACTAATATCTTAAATCCGGGCGATAAGGTTTTAATCTATCGCTTCGGGCAGTTCAGTCATTTATGGGCTGAAATGGCAAAACGCTTAGGCTTCGATGTTGAAATTCATCAGGAAGTCTGGGGTAAAGGCGTTCCGTTGGATAAATTGGAGGCTCGTTTAAAAGAAGATACCAACCACGAAATCAAGGCCGTTTTGGCGACGCATAACGAAACCGCTACCGGCGTTACCAGTGATATTGGCGGCGTTCGTAAAGCCATGAATGCGGCAAACCATCCTGCGTTTTTATTCGTAGACGGCGTCAGCTCTATTGCCAGTCTTGACTTCCGTATGGACGAATGGGGCGTCGACGGCGCAATTAGTGGCTCGCAAAAAGGCTTTATGATGCCTGCCGGCGGCGCATTTTTAGCATTTAGTCAAAAAGCCCTACAAGCCGTTGAAACATCAACTTATCCGCGTTGTTTCCTGGACTTAAAAGATCAGATGAACTCCAACAAAGACGGCTACACGCCTTATACTCCGGCGCTGCCTATTTTATACGGTTTGCGCAAAGCGTTAGATTTGTTGCTGGAAGAAGGCATGGAGAACGTATACGCACGTCATCACCGCTTGGCTGAAGGCGTTCGTAAAGCCGTTGCCGCCTGGGGATTAACCATCTGCGCCCAACCCGGTTTCGAGTCTGACACCGTGACTGCGATTGTAGTTCCTGCGGACAAGGATGCCAGGGATGTGATCAGCACCGCTTTTAGCAGATATGATATTTCTTTAGGCGCTGGTTTATCCGAGCTTGCCGGTAAAGCTTTCCGTATCGGCCATGTCGGCGATATGAACGATGTTTCAATGCTGGGCTGCATCGCAGGCGTTGAAATGGCGATGCTGGACAACGGCTTTGACATCAAGCCGGGTTCCGGCGTTGCTGCGGCGATTGAATACTATCGTTCGACTGCAAGTTAATCGGTAAAAGATAGAACACGGATAGGACGGATTTAAACGGATTTTTAAAAGCGTGATTTTAATCAGCGCTCATCCGTTTTATTCCGTGCCATCCGTCGACTGCATGGAAGCAGGAGATAGAGCACCAACAGTAGGCGCTTTAGGCGATGCAGGAACAATTGCCGAGTTCCATTACAAAATCAACACATGCTAAATCCTTAACTTAACGGCATGGCCTTTATGAGGATACCCCATGAGCAAACCCAAAGTCTTTGTTACCCGCAAGTGGCCTGCCTCGGTCGAATCCAAGCTCAAAGCCCTTTACGATGTAACTTTAAACGAAGATGACCGGCCTTTAAACGCAGACGAATTTAAATCCGCCCTGCAAAATTACGACGCCGTTTGTCCCACCGTTTGCGACTCATTTCCCGCCGACGTGATCAACGTCGACAACAAACGCTGCAAAATTCTCGGCAACTTCGGCGTAGGTTACAACCATATCGACATTAACGCCGCCAAGGCGCAAGGCCTGGTTGTGAGCAACACCCCTGGCGTGTTGACGCACAGCACCGCCGATATTGCGATGACTTTATTGTTAATGTCCGCGCGGCGCGGCGCTGAAGGCGACCGCCTGGTTCGCGCCAAACAATGGCAAGGCTGGTGCCCGACGCACATGCTGAGCAGTGATGTAACCGGCGCAACCTTAGGCTTGATCGGCTTTGGTCGTATCGCACAAGCCATGGCAAGAAAAGCCCATCACGGCTTCGGTATGAAAATCGTCTATTTTAAACCCAGCCCGGCCGACGAATATGTAACCGACGACCTTAACGCAACCCGTTGCGAGACTATAGAAGACCTGTTGCAAATAGCTGACTATGTTTCCTTGCACTGCCCCGGCGGCGAGGCTACCCGTCATCTCATCAATGCCGATATGCTTAAGCTGATGAAACCGTCCGCGCACTTAATTAACACCGCCAGAGGCGATGTCGTTGACAGTGTCGCACTGATAGCCGCGCTTAAAAACCATAGAATAGCCGGAGCAGGCCTTGATGTTTATGAAGGCGAGCCTAACGTACATGAGGGTTTCCTGACTCTGGATAATGTGTCGCTACTGCCGCATTTGGGCAGCGCCACGTTAGGGACGCGCACAGCAATGGGAGAAAAAGTTTTAGCCAATCTGGCGGCTTTTTTTGCCGGGGATCGCCTGCCTGACAGGGTTGTTTAGAGGTGCGTTGAACTCATCATGACCAGTTTGCGCATTTTGAAAATAACCCATGTCGGCGCTGGGTATCGTAAGAGCTAACGATTGATAGGACTGGGGTAGGTTGTAGCGGCCCGATAACATAAATAGCAGGAACCGATTACATCCATCTTTCGGGACCACATTAGCTGAGAACGACTAAAGTGCAAAAAATGTGGACATAATCAGGGGCATTATGATCAACGATTAACCATGCCTATTAGACATCTTTTATAGTGTTGCTATTGAAGATTATTTCTCGCCAGATCGTAAAGAATCGCCAGTATATTATTAGCAGTATCGACAACTTCAAAGAATTTACCCTGCCAATGCGGGGTGGCGAGTTGGTCGATTTTAGGCCTGTTCGGCCTGACGACAAAGAAACTATACAACAAGGCATGTCGGCCTTATCCATGAAATCGATTCTTTTCCCCCATCATGAAGCTAACCGACGCCCAATTGCATAATTTTACTGAAATCGATCAACACGATCATGTTGCGTGGATTGCACTTGCTCATAATGAGGCCGAACATCAGGGCGTTGGGATAGCTCGGTTTATCCGCATTCAAAATCAACCCGCGATTGCCGAATTTGCGCTGGCAGTCATCGACAGTTATCAACATCGGGGGCTCGGAACCGCTCTACTTGCAGTGCTTGATCGGATAGCAAGCAAAAAAGGCATAGAGATATTAAGAGGTTTCGTTCTTGCTGATAACTCGGAAATGAGTAGTTGGCTGAGCAGGCTAGGCGCCGTTGGAGTATGTGAAATTGACCGTTACCGAATGGACTTAACCGTTAACGGAGACTTGTTTTCTATAACGGATTGAATCGGGTCGGAGTGACGGGATTGCGCCCATCGCCTCTCCCACATTACCGGACCTGCCGTTTTCCGCATCCGACATTCGGTCTATTCCTTTTTCAACAAAGCCCCCCTACCCCGTAAATGGCATCAATGAAATCAAATGCCAGTTTCTCGACGCTACTAAAGCTGAGTTGAGCAGCTTGCCTGCTCAAACGAAACTTATGCCCTTTGGGTATAAGCTGCCCTGAGATTGTTTACTTGAAAGATAACACTGTTAAGTAACTGATGTTACGCAAAACCCACCAAACCGGTTACCATTAAATCCTGAATAAAATTTAAATGGGGGTAGCCGCCATGGATAAAGCAACGTTAGAACTCTACAGCGATTATCTGATTAGC
>SCPZ01000053.1 GCA_004299305.1 Methylobacter sp. | reverse complement strand
AAGCCATGGATGGCATACTGAAGTAGGCAACAAGTCTCGCCACAGGAATTGCTCAATGAAATCAAGCATTCACATCCCTGTGCTCTGGATCCCGGCAATCCCTGCCGGGATGACGGTGTCCTGTAGGCACTTGTGTATAAAGATGAGCGCTCCGGCGTGGGAACGATTCGGGCTAGGGGGTTATTTATTGCGAGTTACCTAAGTTGGTGGCGGATATTTAAGGTCAAACTATACTATTTTTGTACTGGGCCAATAAAGATCAACACTACTTAAGGATTATGGAACAATTAACTGATTTAAAAGCCATATTACACTCCAAACGAGCCAATATTTATTATCTGGAAAAATGCCGGGTAATGCAAAAAGATGGCCGCGTACTTTATCTGACAGAAGCCAAAGACCAAAACTACTATTGGAACATCCCAATAGCCAATACTACGGTCATCTTATTAGGCACCGGCACTTCCATAACTCAAGCAGCCATGCGAATGTTGGCAAGTGCCGGGGTATTGGTTGGTTTTTGTGGCGGCGGAAGTTCTCCGTTGTTTACTGGCAGTGAAATTGAATGGCTAACCCCACAAAGCGAATATCGACCAACCGAATATGTACAAGGTTGGTTAGGCTTCTGGTTTGATGAAGCAAAACGTCTAACAGTCGCAAAAACCTTTCAGCAAGCCAGGGTCAGCTACTTACAACGTATCTGGGAAAAAGACCGCGACCTAAAGGCCGAAAACTTTTTCGCGGATGATAGTGGAATCACCAACGCCTTAGACAATTATACCCATCAAATTCCATCCGCCCAAAAAGTCGGCGACCTGTTACAGCGCGAAGCCCTGCTCACCAAGCAACTCTACCGTTACGCCGCCAAAGCCACCAATCTTGGCGATTTTGTCAGAGAACGAGAAGCCACTGACCTTGCCAATGGTTTTTTAAACCACGGCAACTACTTAGCCTATGGGCTGGCCGCCACTACCTTATGGGTATTAGGTATCCCGCACGGGTTTGCCGTCATGCATGGCAAAACAAGGCGGGGCGCATTAGTGTTCGATGTTGCCGACTTGATAAAAGACACTATCGTTCTGCCTTGGGCCTTTATCAGCGCCAAAGAAAAAGCCACCGAACAAGAATTTCGCCAGCAAATCTTACAAAAATTTACCGAACATAAAGCCCTGGATTTCATGTTTGAACAGGTCAAGCAGCAAGCTATGCGGGATGACTGGTCATGATGGTAACTTTTGTCAGCCAATGCCAGAAAAAAGCCCTAACTCGTACCCGTCGCGTATTGGATGCCTTCGCCAATCGCATCGGCGATAACACCTGGCAAACGGTGATTACTGAAGATGGACTGATTGCCGTGAAAACCTTATTGCGCAAAACCGCGACCAAGAATACCGCTGTGGCTTGCCATTGGCTACGCTCCAGAAGCCGGAACGAGTTGGTTTGGATAGTGGGGAATCGAGACCGATTTAACCCTCACGGCATCGTACCTGTAAGTCATCCTGAAAAAATTATATTCCTTGAACAATACGCTTACGAAATGCCCATTAACGAGCAGGACGAATTCGACAACCTGACCGCTTCATTAGATGAGATTCAAGGCTATGACGACAGCGATAAAAACTTGTTGGCGTATATGAAAAACAAACACCACAACGTCATAGGCGGCACTAAAGCCTTTGTAACTATTCAGAGCCCGACCGTATTTAGACCTTCCAGGTTTTTAAAACCTGGAAGGTCTTGGCGTAACAATATATTTTCCAATAGGATGATTTAGCCATAAAATTTTAAACGAACCGTTTAATGGTTAAGTCAACCGTATGGTGCTAAGGAGTCTGAATACTTACAACGCATACACTCAAAACTAAGTTATCAATCCCCGCTTGAATTTGAGCGGGAATTCTATAAGAAGACTGCTTAAGAAAGTGTCCGGTTTTAGTTGACCATTACAGTTGAACATAATCATTGGGAGTTCCCTGCCGCACAGGCAGCTTAGAAAGTTTCATTTTCGTTGCACTAATGGGCGGGATGTTTAATGGAATGAAGATATTACAGCTCATAAGCATCATTGCTGTCTACCGCCTATCCATTCACAAGCCGCCGATCTTCCTTCCATAACAAGTCTTCAATTCCGCACTGGGGCGCGAAACCGGCGACGGCCTCGGTCAAAACTTCTCTAATCCGCTCAAAATCGTCGTCTTTTGTCGCCTGTTCCAAGATCGCCAGCATTTTTTCCAGTTCAACCCAGGGAATAATATGCTCTTGCGCTCGTAAAATTCTTGCATGACTGGTTTTTGAAACATTATCGCCAATCAACAATTCTTCATACAGCTTTTCTCCCGGTCTTAAGCCGGTAAAGCTGATCTCTATATCGCCGCCTGGATGTTCCGCGTCCTTGATTTCCAAGCCGCTCAAATGGATCATGCGCTTGGCTAAATCGACAATGCGAATAGCTTCGCCCATGTCCAATACAAATACATCACCGCCCAAGCCCATCGCTCCGGCCTGAATGACCAGCTGCGCCGCTTCGGGTATGGTCATAAAATAGCGGATGATTCTGGGGTCGGTAACCGTTACCGGTCCGCCTCTTGCGATTTGCTCTTTAAATAACGGTACAACGGAACCCGAAGAGCCCAAGACATTACCGAAGCGCACCATGGTAAAACGGGTTTTATTAGCGGCATTCAAGCTTAGCGCCTGCAAAATCAACTCAGCAAAACGCTTGGTCGCGCCCATAGTGTTGGTTGGCCTGACCGCTTTATCCGTTGAAATGAGCACGAAGGTTTCAACTTCGGACTTTATCGCGGCCGATGCGGTATGCAAGGTG
The DNA here is from genome assembly GCA_004299305.1 of Methylobacter sp. Taxonomy (GTDB): domain Bacteria; phylum Pseudomonadota; class Gammaproteobacteria; order Methylococcales; family Methylomonadaceae; genus Methylobacter_A. The sequence goes on along the minus strand of SCPZ01000053.1, from coordinate 59,404 downwards.
CCGAAGATGTTGTTCCAAATTGCTTCGCCCGGATTTCTTTCGACCATCGGCACATGTTTATAAGCCGCCGCGTGATAGATCGTTTGCACCTTGAAGGTCTTGCATATTTTTTCGCAACGCCCGGCGTTCGTGACCGACGCCAGTACGGGAATAATGTGTATGTTGTCGGCATTGTTTGTTTTGCCCGATAGATGCTGCAACTCTTTTTCTATCGCATAAAGCGCAAATTCACTGATCTCAACAAGAATCAGCGCTTTCGGTTGCAAGCCGATAATTTGCCGACAAAGCTCGGAGCCGATGGAACCGCCTGCGCCGGTCACCATCACCACCTTGCCCTCAATATTGTCATGCAACAGCGATTGATCCGGGGCCACCGCATCGCGGCCCAACAGGTCGCTAATATCAACTTCCTGTAATGCATCAACGGTAACTTTGCCTTGGGCGATGTCGGACAAGCCGGGCATAGACATCACATGAACCGCAAAAGGCTCCAGCAAACGAATGATTTCGCTTTTGCGCGCCCGGTTGGCCGAGGGCATAGCCAGCAGCACATCCGAGACTTGGTGTCTTTCTATCAAGTACCTCAAGGAACTGAGCGGATAAATTCGGAGCCCGTTGACTTTTTGTTTATGCAGCAGCACGTCATCGTCAATAAAAGCGACCGGCCTGAATTCGCGCCCGTAGCCTAATGCGGAAGCCAACTGGACCCCGGCATTGCCCGCGCCGTAGATCACCACATTTTTTTTGCTGTGATTTTTTACCCCGCGGCCTCCGCCCAAATTTAAATAGACTTCGCCCAGCCACCAGCGCGCAAAAAAACGACTGCCGCCGACCAACAGCATCATATTCAACCAGTTTAGCGGCAACACCGTCCGGGGAACGCCCATGATGCCGGACTCATGCAGGATAAACGCAAAAACCAGCGCATAAAGCGTAGTCGCCTGAATGATGGTCCATAACGCCCTGACCTCTATGTAACGAATAATGGCCCGGTACAAACCCAGCTTAATAAAAATCGGCACGGCAATGACAGGCGCCGCAGCAAATAAATACCATTCATCGGTTTTAGGGATATACCACTCGCCCCAACGCAGGGAAAAAGCCGCCCAGAGGGCGAACATCGCAAAAAACACATCGGCGCTAATGAGGATGAAAGCCTTTTTTTGCCGGGACAGGCCGATAAACCAAGTGCGTGCGTCCGATCTCATGATGCGTCCTGGCTAGCGCCCGCTTTATAACGATAGGCCAATAATATTAACGGCGAATACGCCAGCATAAGGCCCGCAATGCCGTCCAGTTTCTCCAATGCAACTAAACCGGCAACAGGGGTTAGCCACAAGACATTAATAGCGCCTATTGCCAATGTAACGGGCCAATGAGCGCCCAAGATGCGCGATGCATATTGATAGGCATGGCTGCGATGCGCCTCGTAAAATTTCTCGCCGCGCAGTACGCGACGGCATAAGGTTAGGGTTGCATCGACAATGAACACGCCGAGCAGGATTAACCACACCCAGAATAACCGTGGTTCAACTGAAGCGGCCTGTACCGAAAGCAGAGCCAGCATAATGCCCAAAAAACCGCTGCCGGCATCGCCCATAAAAATACGGGCGGGCGGAAAATTCCAAACAAGAAAGCCTAAAACCGCCGAGGCCAAAAGAACCGGCAGCAGAACGGCGCTTGAATCCGGTGCAGCGAGCCATGTCAGCAACGCGCCGCTGCAACAGGCGGTGATCGCTTCAATACCGGCAAGGCCGTCGATGCCATCCATGAAATTGTACAGATTGAGCAACCAGACTATATAAAACGCCGCACAGAGGTAGCCCAGCCATCCCAAATCCAATATATAACCAAAAGCCGCGAGTGGAGGAAAACCGCCCAACCAATAAAGCCCCCAAGCCGCCGCGCCAAAATGTACCAATAAGCGCCAACGCGCGGCAATATGCCCGTGATCATCCAGGAAGCCGGTTATTGCAACGGCGCTACCAGCGCCCGATAAGGCCAAGCAAATAGGAGTAGAAAGCAAATCAAAACTGTTTAAAACGGGAAGAGCCGCCAGAAATGACAGCACAATGGCAACGCCGCCGCCGCGAGGCGTCGGCACCGAATGCGAGCTGCGCTCATTAGGAATATCGATTAAATTTTTCGCCAAGGCGTACCGGAGCAAAAAACCGGTGAGCGCCCAAGACACTGCACTGGCCAGTAAAAGAAACCACCAAAAAATCATTTGTACCTTTTCTAAATAAGTGCCGGTTAGTGGGAAGTAAGGCAACTCGCAATAAATAAAATACCGTGTTAAATACAATAGAACACGGATGACACAGATAAGACGGATTTACACGGATTTTTTAGAACATTCTGCGCTTTTAATCAGTGATTATCCGTTCTATCTGTGTCGCCTAGAGACGCCTACTTTTGGCATCCGTGTTCCATTTTTCTAGCTGCCAAGGTGTCAAGATTATTAGGATGCGGTAGTTTATTTTCTGTGCGTTACCTAAGGCTATCCACTTAAAGCGGGACAGCTTAAGCCTGACTTATGTCCCGCCTTAAGTGAGTTGCCCAATTACGATTTTTGTAGAAAATCTGCTGCGGTTTTTCTTAAAGCGTCATCCACGCTCACTGGCGGTTGCCAACCCAACAGGTCGCAGGCTTTGCTGATGTCGACTTGAAGCGAATTACACAATCGCTGCGCCATATCTCGCTTACCCAATAGCGTAGCACCGGCTTTTAACGCCCAGATAGGCATGGGGAACAATCTAGCGGGCTTACCCAAGGCTTTGCCTAAGCGTTGCAACAATTCGGTGGTCGATAAATCCTCGCCGTCCCCGGCCAAAAAGGTCTGGTTAGCCGCCGCCGGATGATCGATACAGGTTATGATCAAGTCGATCAAATTATCCAAGGCAACAAAACTGCGTTTATTTTGGATAGCTCCCAAAGGTAGGGGAACACCCTTATTCAACCAATACATCATGCTGTGGAAATTAGCCTTCACACCCGGACCGTAAACTAAGGGCGGGCGAATGATCACCAGTTCCATGCCGGTTTCATCAGCCAACTGCCGCAATGCGTCTTCGGCCTCGCACTTGGAAATGCCGTAACAGTCCATCGGCGCCGGTTGATTTTCAGCGGTATAAGGCTGTCCCAACGGAGTAGAGTCGCCATTCACCTTAATCGAGCTGATGAAAACGAAGCGTTGCACACCGGCATCGTGCGCTTGCCGAGCGAGGTTCCAAGCGCCCTCGACATTTACCTTGTGCAACTCATCCACCGGATCGGATGCGTTAGCCTTCATTACATGTACACGCGCGGCAAGATGAACAACCACCTTTATCCCGGGCAATGCATTGGTCCAATCTGTTTCGCCATCTATAACGCCGACAGGCACAGTCTCGACATTTTCGATCGGTAAATTCTTGGAACGCACTGCCGCGCGAACGGATTGGCCTTGCCTGGACAATTCTGCGCAGAGCGGCCTGCCTATAAAACCATTGGCGCCGGTAACCAGCACCGAAGGGGAATCATCACGGATATTATTTTGCATCAGGCTTGGACCACACGACCCTGTTTATATAATCCACATAGCTTGCCACAACTCTTACGATCTGTGTCGAAACATGGGGATTTTCGTAATCGGCAATCGGTAAAACCGCGCGCGCTGTTTTATCGTCTGGGATGGTGTGTATGCCGTCCTGCCGGGAGCAGGCGCGGCGCTGGTATTGCGACGTCACAATCTCGACGGCTTCAAGCACGCGGTTTTTTTTCAAACCGCTCATAATCAATGTACCGACATCCATGCCTTCAGGACGCTCATGCGCATTACGAAGGGTAATTGCGCACAAATTAAGCAGGGAGGTTTCTTCGGTAATCGTGCCGCTGTCGGAAAGAACGCAGAATGCCTCCATCTGTAATTTGATGTAATCAAAAAAACCGAATGGCTTCGCAAAGATAATCCGCTCATCCATAGATGAAATACCCAGCTCTTCGAGCCGTTTGCGGGTTCTCGGATGGGTGGAAACCAATATCGGGTAGCCGTATTTCACAGCAAGCGCATTCAACGCTTCCATTAAATCCCGCAACGCTTCGGGCGAATCGACATTCTCCTCGCGATGCGCACTGACCAGGAAAAATTTTCCGGACAGCAAAGACAGGCGGGAAACGACATCGGATGCCGAAATTTTCGGCAAATAATAATCCAGCACCTCGCGCATATGCGAACCGGTCTTGATGATGGTTTCCGGGCTAATGCCTTCCGCAATCAAATAACGCCGTGCGTGCTCGGTTAACACCAGATTAATATCCGACAAATGATCCAGCACCTTGCGGTTCAATTCTTCCGGCACGCGTTGATCGAAGCACCTGTTTCCCGCTTCCATATGGAATACCGGAATTTTACGGCGCTTTGCCGCAATGACGGCCAGACATGAGTTGGTGTCGCCATACAACAATACCGCGTCCGGCAGCTCTTGCTCCATCACCGCATCGGCCTTCTGGATAACCTGGGCAATCGTTTGCGCGGCATTTTCGCCGACCGCTTCCAGAAAATAATCGGGTTTACGAATCTCCAGGTCTTCAAAAAAAATCTGGTTCAATTCGTAATCGTAATTCTGTCCGGTATGCACCAGAATGTGCTGCATATTCCGGTCGAGCTCCGCTATCACCCGGCTCATCTTAATCAGCTCGGGACGAGTCCCGACGATAGTCATGACTTTAAGCATGTAATTCTTCCTGAATGAAATCCAGTTTCAGCAGCAGGGCTTTGATTTGTTCGACATTCAAACGCTCGGTATTGTGGGATGTGTAGTCGTCCAGCAGCGAAATTTTTTCTTCGCCCTCGCTAAAGTACTGCGCATAATTCAAATCGCGGTTATCCGCCGGGATGCGGTAATAGCCGCCGAAATCTTCCGCTTTGGCCATTTCCTCTCGCGAAATCAGCGACTCATAGAGCTTCTCACCATGACGGGTGCCGATGATGCAGATCGGATTATCTTTTTTAAACAAGGCTTTCAGCGCCTGCGCCAGATCGGCCACCGTCGAAGCGGGCGCTTTCTGCACGAATATATCGCCCTGCTTGCCATGCTCGAATGCGTACAACACCAAGTCCACCGAGTCTTCCAGCGACATCAAAAAACGCGTCATGTTCGGGTCGGTGACGGTCAAAGGTTTACCCTCTTTAAGCTGCGATACGAACAATGGAATGACCGAACCGCGCGATGCCATCACATTGCCGTAACGCGTCGCGCATAATACGGTCTCGCCTTCGTCCTGCATCCGCGCTTTGGCAACCATGAATTTCTCCATCATCGCCTTTGAGATGCCCATCGCATTGATCGGGTACACCGCCTTATCCGTGCTCAACATCACCACCCGAGACACGCCGCGGGCAATAGCGGCTTCCATCACGTTCTCGGATCCGAGTACGTTGGTGCGTACCGCTTCCATCGGATAAAACTCGCATGAGGGAACCTGCTTCAGCGCCGCCGCATGGAACACATAATCCACACCCTTCATCGCCTGATAGATGCTGTCATAGTCGCGGACGTCGCCGATATAGAACTTCAGCTTCGGATCGTTCAAGGCGATGCGCATTTCTTCCTGCTTTTTTTCGTCGCGACTGAAAATACGGATCTCGCGCACCTCTGTCGAAAGAAACCGCTTAAGCACCGTATTCCCGAAAGACCCGGTGCCGCCGGTTATCATCAATATTTTGTCTTTGAACATAAGGGCCTGAACCTATTTATATGCATGCATCAACTCGATTAATTCGGACCAGCCCGGAGCGACGTAGCCTGTAGCCTCCCGGAATCGGTCTGCATTGAGCGAGCGGTCTATCACCAAGCTGTCGCTGGCAACGATTTCAATCTTCTTACCATACACATCGGCAATTAATTGCAGCAGATTGTACTTGGAAATAGGCTGTGCGGCGACATGATACACGCCGGACAGCTCAGCGCGAGGGATTACCAGGTCGCGGACGATTTGCGCCAAGGCCACAGTAGGCAGGCCGGAAAATATCGCTTGGGTAAACCCGTTGCAGCGCCCTTGCTGCGACAAAAACCAGCCGACCAAGCCATGCGCGCTCTGCAACTCGTGTCCGATGATCGAAGTACGTAAGGTGATCGTATGCGGATAAGCCGTTTCGCCCAAAAACTTCGATCTGCCGTAAAGATCTTTGGCATCCGAGGGGTCGGATTCGCGATAAGCACCCTTGTCTCCGGCGAACACGCAATCCGTGCTGAAATGCACCAGCCGTGCGCCGGATAATTCGCATAACCTAGCCAGCCTGTGCGGCAGCAGCGCATTGATCGGTATCGCCTGTAACGGATCTTCCGCATCGGCCAATTGTTTGACCAAGCCGACACAATTGATCACCGCATCGGGGCGGGTTCGTATCAAGGCTTGCAACAGCGAATCATGCTGCTCGACATCTACGCCTGAAAGCAAACGCCCGGCGATGTCGGCAGCAAAGAATCGTTTCGAACTTTCCGAGCGGACTGTGCCATGAACCTGCCAATCGTTTTTTTCGTTTAGCACCCGGATCATTGCATTCCCGAGCATGCCGCCAGCGCCTAACACTAATATTCTCATTCGGATTTCCCTTTAGAAGCGCACGCGGAGCGCAGATGTTCTATCAATTGATCGACCAGCATGTCATGCGCAAAATGTTGTTTGTAGTATAAGCGACCGCGCATACCCATCGTTTCCCGCTGCTGCGGCGACATGCGATACAGTGTCAAGACTGCGTCGGCCAAGGCTCGGCCGTTTTCAGCGGGCACCGTCAACCCGGCACCGGCCGCGGCGACCAGATTCGCGCCCTCGCCGTTCAGACATGCCAGAATGGGGCGTCCGGCAGCCAAATAAGCTTGCACTTTACTGGGAATAGTGGCCCTGAATATTTCCCGGTCCGCCAGCGTCACCAGTAATGCTGATGCCTTCTGCATAAATCCGGGCATGGTTTCAAGCGGAAAGCTGCCGGGCAAATGCAAGTTATTTAGCCCACACCGTTGAGCTTCCTGGCGCATCCACTCCCAGCGGCTTCCTTCTCCGAGCACGACAAAATGAATATCCGCATATTCTTTCAACAACGAAGCCGCCTCCACGATTACCTCGACCGCCTGCGCAGTACCGATGTTGCCCGCGAACATGACCGGGAATCCGTCATCCAATCCGGCAACTGCCGGGAGCTTGCCCGTGGCCGGAGCGGCGAAGGTATCGTCCACGGAATTCGGGTAATAGGCGATCGGCGTATCTCCTGCCAGCGCGCGAACCGGCGCTTCAAAAGCTCTCGACTGCACCAGCAGCAAATCGCTATGCCTGTAGATGAAGCGCACCGCTTGCTCGACCAGTTTGAGTACCATCCGGTTTTGCACATGGCCGGTCGCCGACAGGCTTTCCGGCCATAAATCCTGCACCGACAATACCACCGGACAGCTCTTCAGCCAGCCAATGAAAATCGCCGGGATAGCCTGAAGTATCGGCGAAGGCGCATAAACGAAAATTACGTCATATTTTTTATTGCGCAACATCCAGGGTCCGAATATCAACCCCGACACGACGAAAGACAGGTAGTTCAGCGCCAAACGCGATCCGCCCCCGCCTCTCGGAAACAGTGGAATGCGGTTGATGTCCATGCCTTGATAGATTTCCCGCCAGCATCCCCAGGCGCGATACCCGGAAAATATCTCGCCGCGCGGATAATTCGGTTTGCCGGTCAATACTTCGACCTCGACACCCTTCTCCAGCAAAGTCCTGGCAACCTCGTTAATGCGAAAGCTTTCCGGCCAGAAATATTGAGAAATGATCAGCAGCTTCATTGCTTCGCCGATCCTGTAACAATATTTTGATAGAGCCTGATGTACTCCGACACCAACGATTCCCAAGAGTACTTCCGCTCAACGAAGCTTGACCAAGCCGGGGACAACTTATCCAAAACCTCCGGCTCGGCAAGAAGGCTGGTTAATCCGTCCGCTATGCCGTCTATGGAAGCAGGCACCTCAAGCCTTGCATCCAGCGAACGTATCTCTCCGAATCCGCATTGATCGGTCAGCAGTACCGGTACGCCACAAATGCCGGCTTCTATCGCGACGATCGACATCGCCTCTTGCCGCGACGGAACCACCAACAGGCTGGCCATGCGGTAGGCGACCGATTTATCCGCGCCTCCCAGATAGCCTGGAAAATGCACGATCCCGCTTACTCCGGCCCGTTCAACGGTTTCGCGCAAACTTGCCAGCATCCCGCCGTCCGGCCCTGCGAACACCAGATGATATTCTGGAAAGGAGTGCCGCGCGATCAGGAACGCTTGCAACAACAGATCCGGCCCCTTGATAAGGTTCAGCCGCCCCATGAAAAGAATCATTGGAGCATCCGGCAACCCGTGTCGACGCTTGAATTCGGAGGCATCCACAACAGGAAAATCTTCCTCGCTGACGCCGTTTGGAATAACCGTCACCCGGGAAGAAGGGATGCCGTATGCTTCGAATTGAGGAAATTCGCCTTCCGTTACGGCGATCCAGCCGGAAGCATTAGCAATGATTGCGTTGCCGACGATAAGGTTATAAAAACGCTTCAACCATTTGGATCGTCCGAACAAAGGCAGCGCCCCCGCAGGGCAGACCACGTATGGCTTGGCTGCGCGGCGAATAGCCAGATAAGCCATGGCATTGAGCACGCTCCAGTGCCCCATCAAATGGATAAGGTCCGCCCCCTCGACCGCACGCCGTATCGTTTCCCAATTCCACCGGGGAACGTTGAATCGCCTCCAAAGGCACGGCAATACAGAAACCTTGGCAGGTTTGAGCGCCTCGATCCGCTGCTCATCAAGCTGCTCTGAAGCTATCGTCAACACTTCGCAAACAGCGCCCTGCCTCGCCAAGTACCGGCTCATCTGAAAAGTCCGTTCGGCCGTCCCGCCGCCGGTCTTTAGGTCGAGACTGTCGTTGACGTTGAGTATCCGGATAGTCATGAAGCCCTCTCGTCGGGGTGAGAATCACGATACCAAGCTGCATATTCGGCCAAGCCCTCGTTCAGGCTGAGCGGTTTTTTGAAGCCCAATTTATTCAGCTTGCCAGGGTCGAAATTTCTGCGCGGATTGATATTGTTTCTGCCCATTAACATAAGCAAGCACTTAAGCAAGGTTAAGGGTATGGGCAGCTGTGGCAAAGGATATTTTTTCAGCCCCAGCGCATTCATTAAGAACTGCTCCACATCAATGAAGTTGTTGTTCGGATCGTCGTCATCCGAAACGATAAATATTTCACCCTCAAAGCGCCCGGTATATCGGCTTAGAAACAGGATTGCAGCCGACACATTTGCTACAGGCACCAGGTTCATCCTGCGCCTGCCAAACAAGCAAGATTTCAGGTAGTTCTTCCAACGCTTTTTGCTGCCGATATCGGCGGCCAATTTTTTCAACTGTTCACCGCCGATTCCCAAAACCGCTGTCGGCCTCAGGATGACCGCATCAAAATGATCCTTCGCAGCATTGATGATGCTTTGTTCAATCTTTAACTTGGTCGTGCCGTATTCGGTAATAGGCCGACATAGAGTCTTTTCATCGATCAGGTCGTCAGGCGCCCGTCCGGCTACATCGGCTGTGCTGCAATGAATCAGACGCGCAACGTTTGCATCCTTACATGCAGCCAGCAAATTATGCGTACATTCCAAGTTCGACTTTTCTCCTGCATTCCAGAGGTATACCAGGTTGATGACAGTACAGGCCGGTGTCAGAAAGCCCTTCAATGACGCTGGGTCGCTAACATCGCCTTCGAAGATCTCCACGCCTTGGCCGAATCTCTGTTCGTGCAAATCCCGCTGCTTGTCCCTGGAAAGCACTCTGATTTGATAACCGCCCTCTCGAAGCAGATCCGCCACCAAGCGTTTTCCGATAAATCCTGAGGCACCGGTTATAGCGATAGTATTCATAGCGCACATCTCAGGCGGTTTTTCCAAGCAGCCATAATTTTATTTCGGTTTTAATTTGATGTAAAAACGATACAAAGTTTATCTTAAGGAGCCTGGTTGCAATAAGAATCCTGCTTTTGAATGAGAAGAAAGCCGATAGTCTCCATATTTCCAAACTAAACTCACGCAAAGGCAAAAGCCAGCTTGTTAAACTGGTCCGGTAAGCTTTATATACATTTCCGCTGCCGCTTAATCCGTGCCGTCCCAATGCGGCATAGCCTTGTTCCATTCTATTGAATTTCCCATTAACCGCCAGCTCCATAATAAAAGCGATATCTGCGCCCATATACGATTGATGTCTGATAATTTCACTATCGATGGCAGCCGATCGACGCATCAAAGAATAAAAACGGCCATTACCGCCCCAAGTTTTAAGGCACGTCAGGAAACGCTCTTCGGAAGAGTCTTGGTCAAGCGCTTTATCGCCCATCCGCAACGGGTCTGGAAGCCCATCTTTAAACCTGACTGGCGATGTTGACGCGACATAATCCGGATGTTCTTGCAGGAATTTAAGATTACACTCGATAAAATCGGCCGATTTAACATCGTCATGTGCCGCCCACATAAAGTACTCTCCTTGAGCCTCATCAAGAACGAACAGTAAATTTGCTTCTGCGCCCAAGTTTGTAATTTGCCTGATATAACGTATGCGATGGTCATTATTTGCGTATTCGCGGCAAATTTCTTCCGTTTTATCATTCGAAGCGTTATCTGAAATAATGAGTTCGAATTCCTTAAAGGATTGGCTCAACATTGAATCTAACGCTTCACGAATACAACTCTCGCCGTTGTAAACAAACATACCGATACTGACAAGGGGGATTTTTTTTGCTGAAGGATTATTCATATAATTTTGTATTTCAAGAATTCATGGGCATAACAAACATTCCTGATCGTTATAAACCGGCTTTGGGAGCTCAACCATTCAGCGCATAGCTTCGAAGCGATTTAAATTGGCGTTGTAAAAATGTCCGCGAAACCGGCACTGCCCACAACACTCCTCCCATCACCAACAGCACGATACCTGTCAAGGCCGCAGCCATCAATATGCGATCCTGCGGCAAGACTATCCATTGACGTAAAGCCAGCACGGCAATCGTTCCTATGACGAGCGGCTTGAAAACAGCGTCCCGATACCATCGCCATTTCTCTTGGGGCAGCAGTCGGCGATGCATGAAATGCATGCCGACCAGCACATAGCCGACGTTCAGCGCCAGCCACACCCAAGCCGCGCCGATGGTGCCGAAGCGAGGCACGGCCCACAATATGGCCGGGATGATAATGCTTACAGCCACGATGTTGACGCGTACCGCAAAGCCCGTCCAGCCGTGCGCGAGTTGGGCCATGTAGGGTATCTGCATGAAACCGTTGCATAGCGAACCCAGGGTAAGCAAAGTCAGTAACAACCCGGTCCGTTGCGCCAGATTGACATTACCTGTCCAGAGATAGAGTAGCGGTTCGGCAAACACGGCTATTACCAGTGCGACCGGGACCAATATGGCCGCCAACCATTGACATGCGCGATGGTAAGTATCGATGAGCGCCTTTTGTTCGGAATTGGCGACCAACTCCGTTAGACGGGGCGAAACAGCTGTGGCAATCGGAGCAACCAGAAAACTCAGCGCACCCGCTACCGATGCTGCGAGAGTGTAGTAGCCGAAATTTTCGAGGGACACAAGCTTGCTCAACAATAGCTTATCAACCTGCGTCAGCAGTAAAGCCAGCAACGTGGTTGCCGCTATGCCTCCGGCGAAGCGGCGGATGCCCGCAATCGCAGCCAAGTCGAAACGTGCGGGATGGGTTCCGGGCGGCAGCCAATGGTAGGTCTGACGGGCAAGAACGAATACTGACAGTAGCGAGACTAAGCCCTGCCACAAAAAGAACGCCTCAATGCTCGGTTCCACCCAGGCCAGCACGCCGACTGCTCCGGCCCAACGCAGTGTGGCCAGTACGCCTTGTACGCCATTGAGCCAAACTTGGCGCTGCAAGCCCTGAATCGCACCACGGTAAACCTGTTCCACCATACGCGAGGTCAGTACCAGCCCCATCATGCTGATCGCCTGAGCCACGGATGCGATAGGCAAGTGTGCGGCGCTGAGCCAGTGCATGGCCGCCCATGGCGCTATAAGCCGCACAATAGCCGCCATTGTTACAGCCACGCCGCAATAAATCAGCTCCAGCGAGCGCAACAAGTTACGAATAGATTGCGTGCTGTGCGCCCCGGCCTGAAAGCGCGCCATCTCGCGGTTCAAAGTCGGAGTGAGTCCCATATCGAGCAAAGTAAACCACGCCTGTAACATACTCATAAATCCGACCAGCCCCCAGGCTTCTACACCCAAGTAGTCAATATACACAGGCACAAAGGCCAGCCCCATTAGCGCGGTCCAGCCTTGGCCAAGGTAATTGGCGATGGTGTTTTTCTTCAGCGACATTTAACAGACAGCATGTGCTTAAACCGCATTGCTACCGCACCCTCTGCAAATAGCTATCCGGTGCAACGGTAATCAGTAGCTTATGCCGAATGCTTTTATCGACCTGAAATTCCGGGTGGGTCTTCAGATATTCCCACACTGTCTTTTGAAGATTATCGCCAGGGTTCCACGGTCTGTTATGCAAAAAGTCTTTCGGCATATCTTCAACAAAAGTATCGAAAACAACATAATAGCTGCATGGATGCAGGAACAATTGCCGAGATGGCTGAAGCATCTTTATAACCAGGTACCGAAATGCGAGCATCACGATGCGCGTCAATCATGCAAGCTTCAACTGCGGCACGGCAATCACGAACGCCGTACCCAGCTCCGCCAAATGGGCGTTTTGTTGTTTAACCTCGGCGGCTATGTTCCAGGGCAGTATCACCAGATAGTCAGGGCGATGTTCGACCAGCGCTGCCGGTGCAAGAATCGGAATGTGGCTGCCCGGCATGAACTTGCCCTGCTTGGCCGGGGCGGCGTCGCAAACAAACGGCAACAGGTCGGGTTTGACCCCGGCGTAATTCAGCAGGGTATTTCCCTTGGCGGCTGCGCCGTAAGCGGCCACTTTTTTGCCTGCGCGTTTTTGTTCAATCAGGAAAGCCAGAAGATCGTTTTTGACCTGATCGGCTTTGCCCTGAAAGTGTTGATAGGTGGCTGATGTTTGCAAGCCGCGCAGCTCTTCTTCTGCCAGCATCGCATTAACAGCGGGGGAAATCTGGCGGTCATCTTCACTATGACATCCGTAAATTCGCAAGCTGCCGCCATGGGTAGATAATTCTTCGACGTCCCAGATACGCAAACCGGCAGCCTTGAAGATACGTTCGACTGTGTACAGCGATAGATAAGAAAAATGTTCGTGATAGATAGTGTCGAATTGGGTGTGCTCGATCAAGCTCAAAAGGTGCGGAAATTCCAGCGTGATAGTGCCGGTCGGTTTAAGCGCGGCTTTCAGACCTCGGGTAAAGTCGTTAATGTTGGGCACATGGGCATAGACATTGTTGCCGACAATGAGATCGGCCTGCTTGCCGGTAGCTGCGAGTTGTTTGCCGAGTTGCTCGCCAAAAAACTCGCGCATGACCGGGATGCCGAGTTTTTCGGCCGCAGCAGCGGTGCCGGCGGTGGGCTCGATGCCCAGGCAGGGAATACCGGTCGCTACAAAATTTTTGAGCAAATAGCCGTCGTTGGAAGCAATTTCAATAACCAGGCTGTTTTGGCCGAGTCCCAATTTCCGGGTCATTTTTTCCGCGTAATTCGCCGCATGAGCCAGCCAGCCGCTTGAGGTACTGGAAAAGTAGGCGTAATCGGAGCTGAACAGCTCGTCGGCCTCGGCGTAATCCTCGGTCTGAACCAACCAGCATTGCGTGCAAACCAGCACCCGCAATGGAAAGTATTTCTCCGGGGCATGCAATGTTTGTTCGGTGAGATAAGCGTTGGACGGGGGCGCCGAGCCTAAATCCACCAACGGTAAAGTCAGTTCGGCCTGACAGTGGCGACATTTCATAAGGTAATTCCCTGAAAACCTTGTTCAATCAAGTTGTGGTTACGGTCTTTTTCCGAGATCCCGGTGATAGCAAGCGGCCAGCCACTGCCTAGGGTTAGGTCGGCAAGGTTCAGCGTGCGATTGATTTGTGCGACCGGCTTGTTGACGCCGACCTCCCGGAATTCATCCGCACAGTAAAACCGGGACAAAAACCCCCGATAATCTTCGCCGACTTTGCGCTGCACCAAGGTCAGCCCTGCTAGCGGGCTTGGAATAAAATTGAATCTGGACATAGTTAATCGACTGTGTCGGTGGCTTGATATTGGGCAATTTGCGATAAGGTCAATGCCTGCATAGCTTCGCCATTGCGCCATGCCTGATGCCATTCCAAGGTCTTTTGTAGCGCAGTTTGCAAACGCCAACGCGCTTGCCAACCTAGTCGGCTTTTTGCTTTGCTGCTATCCAGCTTTAGATAATGCGCCTCGTGCGGCTGCGGTGCTTCGTCGCATTCCCAGTTAACTCCTGGGTGCATTTGCGCCAAACGCTCAACGATCCAGCGTACCGGGCGGGCATCTTCATCGTTCGGGCCGAAGTTCCAACCTTCGGCAAAAGTTTCGCCTTGCATGAAAAGATATTCGGCAAGTTGCAAGTAACCTGATAGCGGTTCCAATACATGCTGCCAAGGGCGTGTGGATTGAGGGGAACGAATTTTTAGCGTCGCTCCGGCATCAATGGCACGCAGAAAGTCGGGAATCAAGCGGTCTTCCGCCCAATCGCCGCCGCCGATGACGTTGCCTGCCCGCGCACTCGCCAGCGCGATACCCGCCGGTTCAAAAAAAGAACGCCGATAAGCGGCAGTCACCAATTCGGCACAGCCCTTGCTGCTGGAATAAGGATCGAATCCGCCCATCGCCTCATTTTCGCGGCAGCCCCACAGCCATTCACGATTCTCGTAGCATTTGTCGGTAGTGACATTGACTACTGCTCGCACACTGACCGTGTTACGCGCCGCTTCCAGCAAATTTACCGTACCCATGACATTGGTCGAGTAGGTTTCAACCGGTTCAGCATAGGAATAGCGGACCAGCGGCTGCGCCGCCATGTGGATTACGATTTCCGGCCGGTGCTCGGCGAACACTTCGCGCAACCTGGTGAGATCACGTATGTCGCCGATAATACTGGTCATGCCGGAACCGACCCCGGCAATCTCGAACAAGCTGGGATTCGTTGGCGGGGCAAGCGCATAACCTACCACTTGAGCCCCCATATCTTGCAGCCAGAGCGACAGCCAACTACCTTTGAAGCCGGTATGCCCGGTCAGAAGGACGCGCTTATTGCGCCAGAAATTCGGATTCACTCCCATACCTTCCATGGCGCTTTGCCGCTTTGCCAAAGTTCTTCCAAATGATTCTTGTCGCGCAATGTATCCATAGGTTGCCAGAATCCGCTGTGCTCATAAGCCATTAACTCACCTTGAGCTGCAAGTTTGCTAAGCGGCTCGCCTTCCCACGAAGAACTATCGTCAACAGTCAAATCTATACAGCTTGGCAATAAAACAAAAAATCCGCCGTTAATCCAACCGCCATCGCCTTGGGGTTTTTCAATAAAACCGCGCACAGATTTTCCATTCATATCAAGCGCACCATAACGACCGGGTGGCTTGGCTGTACTGCGGTGACGGTCGCACGCTTGCCATGCTGTTTATGAAAAGCTACCAATGCGCTTATATCAATATCGGCCACGCCATCACCGTAGGTAAAGCAAAAACACGTTTCATCTTTTACATAATTTGCCACGCGTTTCAGACGACCGCCTGTCAGGGTGTTGTCTCCGGTATCAATCAGCGTTACGCGCCACGGCTCAGCATTTCGCTGATGCACTTCCATCCGGTTGCTTTGCATGTCGAATGTCACATCGGACATATGCAAAAAGTAGTTGGCAAAATACTCCTTAATCACATAGCCTTTATAGCCGCAGCAAATAACAAAGTCATGTATGCCGTGAGCCGAGTAAGTCTTCATGATGTGCCAAAGTATAGGCTTACCGCCAATCTCAACCATAGGCTTAGGTCGAACTGATGTCTCTTCACTAATCCGTGTGCCTAAACCTCCGGCAAGAATAATCGCTTTCATTTCGGTGCCGTGCTTATAAAGGTGAGCGGCCGATCGGTCCTGCAATTGCTAAAACACCACTCACCGCTGTTCCCTTAATATAAGCATAATTTTATCTTCATTCAGTCCTGTTAACTCGCTGATTGTCTGCATGGGTAAACCCACTTTTTGTGCATTTAACACCATTTTTACTATTGCATCCGATTCGCCTTGCACTAAACCTTGTTGCAAGCCTTGTTGCAAGCCTTGTTCTAAACCTTGCTCTAAACCTTGTTGCAAACCCGTTCTGGTGGCCAGTTCTATTGAACTTTTTTGTATATAGATCCAGTCTTTCTTTTTATGCTGAAGCTCTAGCTCTTCCTCGCTCAGATTGGCTTCGTTTGCGATATTGAAAGCTTTCTCAAGTTCCTGATTGAGATTTTTAGGAATGTAATCGAGATTACCGACATTTTTTATAAAATAAAGCCATTTGTCCTGAACAGTGTCCAGTTCAGCTTCCGTTTTATGATATTTTGGCAACTCAATAAAAATCAATTCGATATCATCACTGTATTCGATGAATTGCTTTTTTTCGATAAGCTTAAAATTGTTTATCAATTCTTCGCTATTTTTAAACAAGATAAAATCGGTGATGGTCAATGCAATGACCGGGTTGAGCAAATGATAGGCATCGCCTTTTTTTAGCTGTATCGAATAATTTTTTGCCGCATTATACAGAATTCTTTTTTCCAATCCCTCGTGATTAAGAACCTGCATTTCGATGATTACCTGCGAGTTGTCATCCAATTCCGCCTTAACATCCACGTAAGTATCTTTCATCCCTCTTAACAGGGGAATACTGTATGGATCAACAATGATGAGATCTTGTATTTTTCGAGCGTTATCAAACTCGATTATCGAATTAAGGAAGCTGATGAGTATGTCTTTTGAATTTGCACTACCAAAGACTTTTTTAAAGGCAAAATCAGTTTTTACATCGAGGAATTTCATAAAACACCACTTGAGGTTCGACCACGCTCCGACACGCTAAGCTAGTCCTGTTAATGCGTCGATTGTTTCATACGTAAGTCAATTTAGCCAGACCTTAACTTTTTGGTCAGGCTTGATTTAACGCATCAATATCTGGTTTGGGAGAGGCTGTACCCGCTCGAATGACCACCGTTCTAAATTATCCAATCCTGCTGCGTTGGCAATGATTTATAATACAGCAATTTACCCTATCAGGTTGCAGCACCTAATAAAATGGCAGACTCAAAAATTTACCTGAATGTACCTTTTGCCCAAAAAGATGAAGCAAAAGCGCTTGGTGCGAGGTGGGATGCCATCAAAAAGAAATGGTTTGTCCCGACAGATAAAGACGTTACGCTTTTTACCAAGTGGCAGGCCGCATCCAGCGCCGTAGAACAGCCAAGATCGAAAACTTCATCCTCAAAAATCAAGGCCGCCGGCAGCGTCAAAACTCATGCAACGATTAAAGACTTTGTTGCTTATAACGGCGATACACCGCCATGGGATTAACGGTCTACAAGGGACAATTCAAATCTAATCATCCTCATTCGGGATTTGCCCCCTGAACTCTTCTGACAACAGCATTTGCCCGCCGATAACAACGAGCTGCTCACCGGCATTGATGCCGTTGCCGACAAAATAACCGCCGGTGGTTGCCGAATACTGATCTATAGTGCGGCGGCTGAATTGTTGTTCAGCTGTTTTAATGTAAACAAAAGCCTGATCCATGTACCAGATTAAAGCGGATTTAGGGATAACAACGCCGGACTGGTTTTCGCCTTGTTCGGGTATCCATGCCGCAACACGCATGCCGACTCTGATATGGCTATTATCGGTTTGAAAAAAATAGCTTTCACCTTGCGCGCTAAGGTCTGTTTGCGGAGCGGCGGAAATCAACCCGGCTTTACCGGCCGCACTGCGGTTGCCCGACGCTTCAACATATATAGTCTGGAGATCGCTCGCCAACTGTTTATTAACCGGTAAGGTAATTTGCAACAGTGTTTGTCGGCCGGATAAAAAGGCGCTCAACAGCTCGGAATCCGTAGCTAAGGCCCATTCGCTAAGCTTTTTGCCCCAATTGAGCCGAGCTTCATCGGCAATAGCCTTGGCTTGAACCCCGCTTGCATCGAGCTGGGCTTTATCGGTTTGCCACTGCGCTTGCTGGACTTGCAAATTACGTTTCGATGTCGCGCCGTCACGGTACAAGTCTTGCTGGCGCCTGATGTTCTGTTCAGCCTGGGTAAACCTTGCCGCAGCACCGCCACGCTCGGTTAATGCGAGCAAATAGCGATGCCGCAACTCGATTAACGGTTGCACATTAACCGCTTTTCCATAAGCCATGAATTCGGCATGATGGCTAACCGGAGTCAGCGTCACGGTCTGCAGGCCTGATACCGATTGTGCTTTGGCAGCCAGGAAAACAGTCCCCGACTTTGCAAAGTCAGGCTGTTTGACAGCCGCCTTATCGTCATCATCTGCAAAGGCTAAGGTAACACTGAATATAAAAGTACAGGCTATTAAAAAAGCATTCATGTGGGCGGGAAAGGAGTGTATAGATAAATCTGAAAACGCAGCCGAGCTACGGATTTCAGGATAAAGTATCCGCAAATTATAAGGGTTAAGGAACGAGTATGAAATAAAGTGGACAACTGTGTGCGGCAGGAGTGCAAGCTCCGACTATTGGCAACTTACCTAAGTTATTTCGTGCTCATTCCTAAGCCAGGGGAGGGAGCAAGAAGCTCCTCTCCACGAAGAACGACGGCCTACCACCCGCTGGCATCACCGTTCGCTTGACGACCGCGCTGGCCGTATTGATATTTAAATTTACGCCGTAACAAACCGGCCGGATCGTCGGGTATTCTTTTAAGCCATTGCTCGTTAGCTTGTTGTTGTTCATCCGTTGGTTCGGCCTTAACAGGCGTTTGTTGTTTGGCTTGTTCCTTCGCTTCATCTTTGCCCTGTTCGGCTTGCTGGGACTTTTCGTCTTCCGGTTTTTTTCCCTCGGCCTTATCCTGCTGTTGCTGATTTTCTTCCGACTGTTGTTTATCAGATTGCTTTTGCTCAGGTTTTTGTTCCGGCTTTGCCTCGGTTTTATCTTGATCCTGCTGCTGTTCGTCGGATTTTTCCGATTGTTCGCCATCCTTGTTTTTCTCGGAATCGCCTTTGGACTGTTGTTTATCGTCCTTTTTTTGCTGATCCTGTTTTTCCAGTTCTTTTTCTACGATTTCCTTGTTATGTTTGGCATCGGCATCATTGGGGTTCATAGCTAGAGCTCTTTCGTAAGACTTTACAGCCTCTTCTAATTGCCCGGCTTTCGCCTGCGCATTGCCCTGATTATAAGCGCTGCTGGCGGACTTGCTGTTTTTAAGGCTTTCCAGCGCTTTGTCATACTCGCCCGCCTTATATTGCGCCGCCGCTTTCCAATCCGGGTTTTCAAACTGCTCGGCCGCCTTGGCAAAATCCTGCTTTTTATAAGCTTGTTGCGCCTGTTGGTCTTTACTTTGCCATAAATCCTGCCAATCCAAGGCATAACTATTTTTAGGCAGCGGCAAGATCAGCAACAAGGCAAAACACAACAGGCCTTTCCTAAACATAAGCGCGGCCAGAGGCAAAACCGGCAATAACAGCCAGGGGCCTTTATCCGCCCACTGGTCCAATAGCAAGTTATCGTTTTGCTTGCCCTGTTGTTGAACCGATTTATCCAGGTTTGCCAGTACGGTTTGAATATCGGCGTCATTGGCGGTTATGGTTTGATAAACGCCGTTACCCGCCTGAGCGAGTTTTGCCAGCTCGCCGGAATTTAATTTGGCTACCACGATATTGCCTTGTTCATCTTTGACAAAACCACCCTCGGGCAATGCTATCGGTGCGCCATCGTCTGTTCCGACACCCAATATCGATAACGGATACTTATCCAGTGATTTTACTGTAGCCAAGGTTTTATCTACATCGACGCCATCGGTGACCAGCAAGATACGGCCTGTTTGCAAGCCTGCCTGCTTGAACAAATCAACGGCTTTTTCCAACACCAAGGCCGTATCGCTGCCTTGGCTGGGCATAATATCGGTGTTTAATGCCGACAACTGGCTATCGATAGTCTCGGTGTCGTCGGTCAGCGGCGTTACGGTAAACGCATCACCGGCATAAACCAGCAATGCGGTCTGGCCGTCTTTACGTTGCTTCAGGATGTCGGCGATTTTATAACGCGCCATAATCAAGCGGCTGGGTTTAATATCGGCGGCATCCATCGAACTGGACAAATCCAGCGCAATAACCAGGGCCGAATCATTCCTGAATACCGGAGACGGCAGTCGTTCCCAGGTTGGCCCGGCCAGCGCAATAATCACCAACAGCGCGGCGACAGCTCCGGTTGTTAACGGCCAACGGCTTTGGTTGACCGCCTTTTCCTGCAATATATAAGGTAATAATGCCGCATCGCATACCGCCGACCAATTGCCTTGGCTCAGCTTATTTCTAAGCATTAAAACCAGTATCGCCAAATACGGCACAACGGCCAACAGCCAGTACGGCCTGATAAAATGAAAATCGCTTATATTCATGAGAACCGTACCCTGGACAAGGCAATGACCGCCGTCAGGCCCAGCGCCAACGACAACGGCCAGTAATACAATTCGCTACGGGGCCTGAAATATTGTTTATCTTTTTCCACCGGCTCCAGTTCATCCAATCTCATATAAATATTATTCAGCTCATCGGTATTTCTGGCCCGGTAGTATTGGCCGCCGGTACTTTCGGCAATCTTTATCAAAGTTTTCTCGTCCAGGTCGGCCGACGGGTTAATCTTGCGATTGCCGAAAAAGCTGCGCACTATCATTTCATCCGCGCCTATGCCGATCGTGTAAATTTTCAGGTGTTTAGCTGCGGCTAATTCGGCGGCTTTTAACGGCGAGACTTCACCGGCAGTATTGGCCCCGTCCGTCATCAACACCAAAACCCGGCTGTTAACCTGCTCGTTTCCAAGACGCTTGACCGCCAAACCTATCGCGTCGCCTATCGCGGTATTGTCGCCGGCAAGACCGATGACCGCCTCATTCAATAAGGTCATTACCGTTTTTCGGTCAAAAGTTAACGGCGTTTGCAAATAAGCTTGGGTTCCGAACAGGATCAAGCCCACCCTGTCGCCGACACGCCGGTTGATAAAATCACTGGCGACTCCTTTAGCTGCGGTCAATCGGTCTACCGAACGCTTGTTAATCACAAAATCCTGTTCTTCCATACTGCCGGACAAATCCACCGCCAACATCAAATCCCGTCCGCTGACCGCCTGTTCGATCGGCTCGCCCAACCACTGAGGCCTAGCGCAGGCGATAACCAGCAATAGCCAGGCAATCGCCGCCAACAACAACGGCCATTGTTTCGTTTGGGATACAGCTCTGGTTTCAGCATCGGAAAAATCGTCCAGGAACGGGACTTTTAATGCCGCTTGTTCCACGGGCATCTTGGCCGGAACCAACCAGCGGATTAATAAGGGTAAGGGCAAAGCGGCCAATAGCCAGGGCCATTCAAAGTGAATCATGTTTTTCCCTGGGCTTTAAGCCAGTTTTCGCATAGTTCGGTTAATTGGGAAATTTCCGCTTCAGTCGGCTGCGTATTTCGATAGGGCGCATCAACTAACAGTTGACCGATGCCCTCGCTGAACGGCGTCCCTTTTACCGAACTATCGAGAAATTCCAACCATTGCCGTCCGGTTAAACCGGCCGCCTTTGCCCTCGGCGACACGCTAATCGCTACGCGCCTGACCAGCACGGAAAGGTCGCATAGTTTTTGAAGGTTATCCCGCGCTACGTCCTGTTTGATTTGAAACAGTATTTTTTTGGCTGTTTTAAGCGCGGTTTTGCGGGTCAATCTTTTATAAAACCAGGTCAAAAAAATAATCAGTAATGGAATAGCTATAGCCAAGATCCACCAGCCGATAGCCGGAGGCCACCAACCGATAACTTCAGGTTCATGTATGTCTTTTAAATCAAGAAGAGTTGGGGTCATTTATCTTAAACGTTGTATCGGGTCGTCTGTGGTGCTGCATTGAATAAGCGCAAGACCCATTTTGTTGGCTATCTGCTCCAGCTGATCCAGCCGCCGGGTAAAATGTTGTTGATAGCTTAATAGCCGTTGCCGGTCACTGGTATCGATAACCACATCCCGCTTATCATCGGTCGCCACGCCTGTTCCAGACAGGCTTGCGGCAGACACGCCATCCCCGGCGATAAAACGATAGCGACCTTTTTCCGGCAAATGACTTTCCAGCGGGTCATAAACAAAAATCAACACCACCTGACAATGACGCGACAGCTTTGCCAGATAAGTTTCAACTTGATCATTCATGCCGCGAAAATCACTGATAATATAAACCAAGCTGCCTGGGCGGGCATGTTGCATAAGCCTGGACAGCACCTGTTCCAGTGTAATCACGGAACCTGCCGTATCATCATCTTGGAGGCTGATGGCATTTAAAAACCGCAATACCGCATGTTTGCCGTTTTGCGGTTTTAATTCACCGCATCTATTGCCGGTAAATATCTGCCCGCCAATTCTGTCGCCATGATGCTGGGCGGCCCAGGCCAGCAATCCGGCGAGTTTGGCGGCCAACACCGATTTAAAAGCGCCTCGTGTGGCAAAATGCATCGCCGGACGGTTATCCACGGAAATAAAAACCGGCCTTTCGCGTTCCTCGCGAAATATCTTGGTATGGGGTTTGCCGGTACGCGCGGTGACCCGCCAATCGATACTGCGGATGTCATCGCCCGGCTGATACATCCTGGCCTCTTCAAACTCCATGCCGCGGCCTTTAAAACGCGATGCATAAGCGCCGCTTTGCCCGGCGCGTATGGCTGAATGTTTCAGGTTTAATCCAGCAGCAGGTCCTGCCAAATCGATCAGCGTCTTTAACGACACCGCAATCAATTCATTGGCTGGGAGCTTAGCCGGTCCGGCTTGTTTACTAAAAAGCATCAAGGTACGGCAACCCTGGCAATCAGTTCTTTAATGACATGATCGGTGGTGATGCCTTCCGCCTCGGCTTCGTAAGACAATATCAAGCGATGCCGCAACACGTCAAAAGCCATGTCCTGAATATCTTCCGGGCCGACAAAATCGCGTTGCGCCAACCAGGCTTTGGCCCTGGAGCAACGATCCAGCGCTATGCTGGCGCGCGGGCTTGCGCCATATTGCAGCCAGGATGCCAGATCCTGACCGTAGGCTGCGGGATTGCGGGTAGCCAGGATAATTTGCAGCAAATAATTTTCAAGGCTTTCCGCCATGTGCAAATCCAGCACTTCATTGCGCGCCGCAAATAAGGTCTTTTGCTCAATCGGCTGATACTGCTCTGCGCTTTTTACCGAGCCGGAACGCGCTTCCGTTCTGGCTAAATGCAGAATGCTTTTTTCATGTTCGGCTTTCGGGTAATCGATTTTCACATGCAGTAAAAAACGATCCAACTGCGCTTCCGGCAGCGGATAAGTGCCTTCCTGCTCAATAGGGTTTTGCGTCGCCATAACCATAAATAATTGCGGTAATGGATAGGTCGCCTGACCCACGGTTATTTGCCGCTCGGCCATGGCTTCCAATAAAGCCGCCTGTACCTTAGCCGGTGACCGGTTGATTTCATCGGCCAATATTAGGTTATGAAACAACGGCCCTTTTTGGAATTCAAATGTGCCTTGCTGGGGGCGGTAAATTTCAGTGCCGGTTAAATCGGCAGGTAATAAATCGGGCGTGAATTGCACCCGGTGAAAATCGCCTTGTATGCCTTTGCTTAATACGTTGATCGCCCGAGTCTTGGCAAGGCCCGGAGCGCCTTCAACCAGGATATGACCGTCGGCCAACAAGCCGATCAACATCCGTTCGACCAGCACATCCTGGCCAATAATTTCCTGATTGATATAGTTTTTCAACTGCATTAACGCCGGTTGAACGGTGTGTTTATTGCCGTTTTTTTCTAACATAGTTGTTCTGACATGATGAGGTTGTTTAATTTTAAATCACAGTACTAAAGTCCCACACATAAAACACCGGACCCGTTCATCTGCTCAATATGTTGCCTGTAAATCATTTTTCAACGAAAGTCGGCCTATTTTATACAGTTATGGCCCAAGGCAACATAGAGTAAAGCTGTTAAATAATTATGTATAAGTTGTGCATAGCTGTGTGGATAACATTTGAGCCTTAGTTATCCACAACCTGTACACAAGATGTGGATAACCTTAAGCGCATTTTACCATGTTATATAAGTAGTTGATTTAATGTTTTAAATATGACTTATCAACAGGTTTGCACTGCCCTAGTAATAATAATAGATTTTAAATTTTTTTAATTTGTTACTATTACGTTGAACAACAAATCTATCTGACAGCCTTAATCACCTATACTTTTTACAAAAATTATTGTTTGCGATAGAGCAACTGAGGAAAAAAATGAGAATTACACTGCTTATTTTAGGAAGCCTTTTTTCGGTCTGTACTTTTGCCGAGGTTTATAAATGTACAGACGTTGACGGTAAGACAAATTACCAATCAAAACCGTGTGATCCAGAACATAAGACCCTGCAAATTAATGTTAAAACAGGCAGCTCTACCGAACCGGATCAAGAAAAACAGGCTTTAGTGCAACAAGAACAAAATGAAAAAATTGAACAGGAACAAGCATTAAAAAAACAAGCTCAACTAAAACAAGATACGCTAAACGAAAGTGCAAAAAACCAGTTCCTGATTAAAAATAATCCTGAAAAATTTTCGGCATTTTCGATCCCGCCTTATGATCCCGAGCAATTGTCGTATTTGGTCCAAAATTACCGGAACAGGCTTCCCGATATTGAACGCTTAAGAAGACAAGCCGCAGAAAAAGCATTGGCTTCAGGCCAATGCCCTCGTGTTGAAGCAGCGGAATTGCATAGCAAAAGCACTAAGAAAGCCTTGGTCTTTTCAGTTGATTGCAGCAACGGAAAAAGTTTTTATTTCACCGAACAAGAATTAGCTAAGTAATTCGAAAAACTCAGCACCAGTAATTGCCTAAATGAATCCATTAAAAACAATATTAATTACCGGTTGTTCTACCGGTATTGGTTATACAACTGCTCTTGAATTAAAAAAACGCGGGCATAACGTTATCGCCACGGCAAGAAAACCGGAAGATGTGTCCCGGTTGCAACAGGAAGGTTTTACCGCAATCCAGCTGGATTTGGCTGACAGTAACAGCATTCAGCAAGCTGTTAGTTTGGCGATTAAATTAACCGATGGAAAAATTGATGCGCTGTTCAATAATGGCGCCTTCGGTCAACCGGGCGCTGTTGAAGACCTGACTCGTGATGTACTTCGATTCCAGTTTGAAACCAACCTGTTTGGCACTCATGAATTAACCAACTCGATCATACCGTTGATGCGTAAACAGGGACATGGACGCATTATTTATAACAGTTCGGTATTGGGATTCGTCGCTATGACTTACCGGGGCGCCTATAACGCTAGCAAGTTTGCCTTGGAAGGTTTGGCCGATACTTTACGCCTGGAGCTTTACGGCACTAATATCCATATTTCACTGATTGAACCCGGTCCCATCCTAAGCGACTTCAGGAAAAATGCTTTCGCGTTGTATAAAAAAAATATAGACCCAACGCACAGCTACCATAAGGAAATCTATAAAGTTATGGAAGCGCGCTTGCAAAAAGAAGGAGCGGCAGCGCCGTTTACCCTGCCTGCATCTGCCGTTACTGAGAAAGTTATTCATGCGCTGGAAGCCAAGCGGCCTAAAACGCGTTATTACGTGACATTTCCAACTTATTTGTTTGCATTTCTTAAACGCATTCTACCTATATCTTGGCTGGATGCTTTGCTCAGAAAGGTTTAATAATGCATGCTTTAGATGAAATTATTATCGTCTGTCCCTATTGCGGTGAATCTTTGGATGTATTGATAGATACGAGTTCAGGGTCACAGCAATATTACGAAGACTGCTCGGTCTGTTGTGCGCCGATTTTATTTGTTGTGTCCGAAGATGTGGCAGGGGAAATGGTTGTTGACGTTAAAAGAGATGATGAATAAGGTGATTGCCAAGAATAAATATACCCAATGGCGCAGGAAATCGCCTAAGTTCGCGCTGATTAAAGTCTAGTTCTATTTTATGGATAAGTGATATGCAACATCGCTGATTATCTGCTAACACATTTGTGCAAAATGCTGGATAACGAAAAAGGCTTAACTATCAGAATTAAAATTGAGTGTGTAGCATTTACTAGGCGTAGAAAATAAAAAAGGGGGGATTGGCTAACCAATCCCCCCTTTTTATTAAATCTTAAAAAATAGACTTAGAAGCTAAGGTATATTTTTTTAAGCTCTTTAAACTTTTCAACAGCCAAAGTCATTGAAGCTTTTGATGCAGTAAGATCACCTTTGATTAAAGCCCCGCGAGCATCTTTAAGAAAACCGTTTGCTCTTTCCTTTTCTCTATTAACTGTAGCGCTCTCAATATGATTTAGTGCTTGTTTTGCTTCTTTCATTAGCTCTAAAACAGCATCGTTATTTGCGCCAGCAGTCAATGCTTGCAAACCGGCATCAGCTGCTTCAGCCGCTGCAATAGCTTCATCAAATGCGGCAAGAACACCTTCTGCTGTTTGATTTTCAATTTTGCCTGCTGGCTTTGCCATCGCAGTAGGAGCGGCTGCAAGAAACGCAGTACCAATAAATAAAGCGATTACAGATTTTTTCAATAAAGTCATTAAACTTTTTCCTTATGGAAGTGGTAGATTTTGATGTTTATGCGTAATAAATCAGATACACATTGTATCGCATTCTAGCATGGGCCTAGAAAAATTACTTTAATTAAGCGACATAACAAACGCGTGAGCTAAGAACTGAGCTTGATTTGCAAACAGGTCTATGTAGACCTAATTAACTGCTATAAAGTTCGATTGAATTATGTTTTCGACATAATTGAATCTGATTTTTAAATCCAAAAATAAACCCCGCCAAAAACTCCATTCCACTGCTGGTTGAAAGGTTTCAATATGTGTTAAAATTATTTCCGGTATTATGACTATTATATTTCAATAGTTACACAGCCAATTTAATTAAAAAATAACAATGACTTGAGGTCGAGTGCAATATGAAAATCTTAAAAAAAATCTTACTATCTTTATTAATTGCAGCTTCTATGGGCGCTGTTTCAACTTCGGTATTGGCTGAAACCGATAAGGGTAGAATTACATATGCTCCTGCTGATGCAATTGATATGGTAGTTGGAAAAATTAAAGTAGCGATTGAGGCTACAGCTGCCGGTACACAGGGCGATGCGCTTGCTGACCTTATCAAAGAAGCATCGGATGGAAGCAAAGAAATCAATGCTAACGATAAAGTTGATATAGCCCGTTCAAAAGCTAACAACGTTCTGAAATCAGCCAGAAAACTTGCTCAGGAAGGCAAAACAAGTGAAGCGGAAGAAGCATTAAAAGATGCAGCTAAAAAGTTTGAAGCTTTGAAAAGCTTAATCTAATCTTCACCTAACCATATCAGGATACCATGCGGTTTCCTGATATGGCGTCGGGGCTTTTCCTCCGCAATACCCGGCACATTGTATGCTGCCACATTTATCCCTCCGTCCTAAACAACATCCTTATTCGATAAGATCATTTCATGGCCTATTTGGATATAGCGCCGAAGCCGTTGAATCTTCCGAACATCAATACCGTAACAGTTCCATCCGCATCCATAGACTTTAAAAACGTCGATTTCAGCTCCGTCTCAACAGGGCAATAGCGGCCGACGGTTATTGAAGCCTGATGTTCGCTGTCATCACAATAGTCATGCGACACTCCATTCCTGCATTTAATTTGAAAGGCTGCTGAAAGGTTGCAATGTTAAACTCGTTTATCGATACCTAGGGCAAAGAGGATTTATTTGAAAAACCTCCCCTGCTCCTGCTTGTTGTGTCCTTTAGACAAGCTTAATGCTTGCACTGCCTCGGCCTTAACGTACAATTTAGCCTTTGAAACCACCAGACAACAGCGCATAAGGAATATTTAAACCATGGGGATACTCAGCATATTGCTCTGGACTCCGGCAGCCGGAGTCTTGCTGCTGGCTTTAACGCCCGGCCGGAACATTCAGCTAATCCGCTATCTCGCAAACCTGTTTAGCACTATCGCCTTATTATTGGTTTGCTGGCTGCTTAGCATTTATAACGCGCACGATGCGGAATTACAGTTTAATGAATACTTTCCGCTTAATCCCCGATTGGGCAGCGCTTATGCGTTGGGCGTGGACGGCTTATCGATGCCGATGCTGGCGATGGCCACATTGCTCACCTCGATAGCCTTGCTGGCTTCATTTACCGTGTCCAACAGCATTAAGGGTTACCATATTTGCATACTGTTGCTTGAATTCGGTATGTTGGGCGTGTTCCTGGCTCAGGATTGGGCCTTGTTCTATATTTTTTGGGAAGTAACCTTAATTCCGCTGTTCTTCCTGATTGGCCGCTGGGGCGGCAAGAGACGGCACACGGCAAGCTTAAATTTCGTGCTGTACACGATGGGCGGTTCGATTTTTATGCTGATCAGCCTGCTGGCGGTCAGTCAGTACGATCTTGAACACGGCGGCTCCTTAATGTCCTCGATGCATCAGGCGGCTCAGGACATGCCAAGGGTTGAGCAGGTCTTGGTGCTGCTGGGTTTTGTGGTCGGTTTCGGTGTAAAAATGCCGATTTTTCCGTTGCACGGCTGGTTGCCGCTGGCCCATGTCGAAGCGCCCAGTCCGGTCAGCATCTTGTTGTCCGGCATTTTGTTGAAAATGGGCGCTTACGGTTTGATCCGGGCGGTGGTAATGCTGCCGGAGGCTGCCTTACTGTTGCAGCCCTACCTGATTTTCCTGGGACTGTTCGGAATGCTTTACGGCGGCTTGCTGGCCTGGCGGCAAAGCGATCTAAAAGCCATGGTCGCTTATTCCTCAATCAGCCACATGGGCATCGTTTTGCTGGGCATTGCGACATTGAATGAGGTGGGAATCACCGGCGCGGTACTGCAAATGACCGCTCACGGCCTGATTGCCGGGGCGCTGTTTTTGCTGGTCGGTCTGCTGTATGAACGCACCCATACCCGCAATATCCAGGATTACAGCTCGCTGATTCAAGTGATGCCGCGTTTCACCGTATTTATGACCTTAACCTTATTGGCGGCGATGGGTTTGCCCGGTTCGGTCGGCTTTATCGCCGAGCTGCATACGCTGATCGGCGGATTTAGCTCTTTCCCAAGCGTCGGGCTGGGCATGGGCGTGATGGTGTTTTTCAGCATCAGCGTTTTAATAGGCGCCGCCTACGCGGTGCGCACCATCAGCCTGTTGTTTACCGGTCCTGTAAAATCGCAAATGCAACAGATTGAAGATTTGAAAACGCCGGAGTTATTGGCGGCCGGCATACTGGTTGCGGGCATTGTGTTGTTCGGCCTACTGCCCACGCCATTGCTTGATTTGTCCGCAGCAACCATCAGCCAGATGAACACTGTGATCAGTCAACGGATTTTGTAATGATGGCATCCGTGCGCTAAATTTTAAATAAAATACTCGTAACTATTCAGCGTATGCTAAAAATGATTAATGGAACACGGATGACACTGATTAAACGGATAATCACCGATTAAAAACCCAGACTATTTTGAAAAAATCTGTGTAAATCTGTCCTATCCGTATCATCCGTGTTCTATTTCTTTTTTCGCTGAATAGTTACAAATACTCAAATAACAAGATGCAAGAGCCATACAATTTACGTGAGCAAATAATTACTGCGCTAAATCATCTGGATCTCGTTCTGCCAGGACAAGCGCCGATCCTCGATTTCGTACATCACAATACCTTACATGGTTTTCAGCATCTGCCGTTTGACGAAGCCTTGGCTGAGTTTGAAGCCCTGACCGGCATTTGCTGCTATCTTTCCGAAACGAAAAACCGGGATTTTTATCGGCAGGGACGCATTGATGAAAGCGATCTGTCCGCCGCATTTGCACAGTGTCCGAACTTGCAGGCAAAGCAAATCGTTTGCACCTTAAAAGACCTGACTATCACCCGGCAGGACATTTACCGCATTGCACTGTTATTCAATTTACAAGCGGTCAGCGTTAGCCAGTTGAATTGGCAAATAGAAGAGTTGGCGGCGCTGGAGGCTGTACAAACCGATGTGCCGGAGCCGATTCGCCAACGTTTGCTTGCAGACGGCAGTAATGCGATCCGGTATTTATGGGAAAGCATTTTAACCAAGCTCGGATTGGAACAGGCGGCTTTGCACCCGGAAGATATGTTGGATTTGTCGGTGGAGCAGGCCGAAGAATGGTTGACGTCCTTCGATGCGGCTCAGAACAGGCAGGGCGAATCGGCTCATCAGCAAATGCGGCAACAAGCAGGCGCTATGTTCGACGAACTGTTGGACGAAACAGGCGGCAACATCAGCTTGCGGGGATGCATCCAAGCCTTGACCGGCATCGATATACTCGATGCTATCCGCTCGCAGCTGATACGGTTTTGCGCATCGGGGCTGGATGAAGGCGTGGCGGCATGGCAATTACCCCGGCGTAGCGAGCTGGGACTTTATGCTGCTTGGCGGGCAACGGCTAAGTATGACGCCAACCCCTTTTTGCATGAATTGAGCGACTGGCAACAAATTATCGCCGAATTGCCCGAAGACGCGGTTGATACCATCATCCTGCAACTCGGTCATCTGGAAATACCGCAACCCCAATGGGAAGGTTATCTTCGCCGCTTGGCGCTGGAAATTCCCGGCTGGTCCGGGTTGATTAACTGGCGGCAGCACCATTCCAAATATCAGACCGCTAATGACGCAGCACCAACGCTGGCCGATTATCTGGCCATACGCCTGACCCTGGACCGGCTGTGGCTGAATCAAGTCTGTCGCGACACCTGGAAAATCGAAGCCAAACTCAGTTCAATCCAAAGCTATTTTCGCAAAAATTTGTCGGAATTTATGGTGCGCAACTGCCTGTATCAAGACGGCCTGCCGGAATATCTTGCTCACCGTGCGGAGTCCCTGGCTTTACATGCGGGTTCCGAACGCTACGACCGCACCGATTGGCAGCAACTTGCCGACTTGATTTGGACTTGGCAGAGCAGTCCTTTGGCGGACAAGAACGCAGTCACCCATGCGCCGCATAACAGCGGCTGGCGCTTGTTTCGTTTATGCCAGCATCTGGGTCTTAACGCTGCGGCCCTGCAACAATTGCAAGCACATGATTTACAGGCCATGTTGTCGGTACTGGATGAATTCACGCCGACCGAGCGCAGCAAAGTTTGGCTGATGGCTTACGAACATCATTATCGGGAGGATTTTTTCCAGGCGGTGAGCGCCAATCGCCATCGCGGTCGCTGGGCCGAACGAGGGGATCGTCCCGACGCGCAAATCATCTTCTGCATGGACGACCGCGAAGAAGGCATCCGCCGCCATCTGGAAGAGCTTAATCCCGCCATTGAAACATTGGGCGCCGCCGGGTTTTTCGGTGTTGCGATGAACTACAAAGGATTGGACGACAGCAAAGTAACCCCGCTGTGTCCGGTGGTAGTGACGCCTGCGCATGAAGTTTGGGAAGTCGCCGCGCCCGGCAGCGAAGCAATGCTGAGCAAGCATAAGTGCGGCCGTAAACTGAACCAATGGTTTGTCAAGCTGGTACATCAGGGCTTGCGGCGTAATTTGTTATTGTCGTATCCGGTTATCGATGCGATTGCGCCGATTAGCTTCGCCGGATTATTGGCTAAATCGTTGCTGCCCAAAACCCAGCAAAAACTGGTTTCCGCCATGGCTAACCTGGCTTCGCCGGAGGTGAACACACAATTGATGTTTACGGCTACGGATCAGGCGGTTGCTACGCCGGAGCTGACCAAACTGGGCTTTACCGATAATGAACAGGCCGACCGGGTTGCCGGTTTTCTACGCAATATCGGCCTGACTTATGGGTTCTCGGAACTGGTCGTGTTGATGGGGCACGGCTCAATCAGCCAGAATAACCCGCATCTGGCGGCTTACGACTGCGGCGCTTGCAGCGGTCGGCATGGCGGCCCGAATGCCAGGGTATTTGCGGCAATGGCTAATCGTCCCGAAATACGCAGCTTGCTGGTAGAGCGCGGCATCACTATCCCGTCCGATACCTGGTTTATCGGTTCCGAGCACAATACCTGCAATGAAGCAATCAGCTGGTACGACCTTGATTTGCTTCCAGACGAACGACGCTCCGGGTTGGAAAAATTACAGCAGGAATTGCGACATGCGCAACGAATGTCGGCGCACGAACGCTGTCGCAGGCTGGCTTCGGCTCCCCGCAATCCGACGCCCGAGCAGGCCTTGGCGCATATCGAACAGCGCGCGGCTGATTTTTCCCAGGTTCGCCCGGAGCTGGGCCATGCCACCAATGCATCGGCGGTCGTGGGTCGTCGCTCATTAACGCAAGGCGCATTCTTTGACCGCCGGGTATTTTTGATTTCTTATGATCCTACTCAAGACCCTGAGGGTAAGGTTCTGGAAGGCATTTTGCTGGCGGTGGCCCCGGTTGGTGCGGGCATTAACCTGGAATATTATTTTTCCACCGTTAATAATGAGCGTTTTGGTTGTGGTTCCAAAGTGCCGCATAACGTCACCGGTTTTTTTGGCGTTATGGAAGGCGCAAGCAGCGATTTACGCACCGGCCTGCCCCAGCAAATGGTTGAAATCCACGAGCCAATGCGGCTTCTGATGCTGGTCGAGGCGAAAACATCGGTGCTGGAGCAAATTTATCACCGTCAGGACAGCATACGGGAATTGGTCGCGGGCGGTTGGGTGCAGTTGAGCGCAAAAGATCCAGACAGTGGTGAGATTTTCATGTTCCAAACGGGTACGGGCTTTGCGCTTTGGCAAGCGGAGGCAAAAGATTTGCCGGTTCGCGATAACTCGCCGGATTGTTACCGGGAGCAAACGTTGCCGGTCGCGCCGGTGTTGATCAAACAACCTGAGCGGTTTGGAGTTTAATAAATGGACGCATTAGTTGTTTTAATTCCCTTAATGCCGCTGACCGCCGCTATGGTGGTCGGTATCGGGCAGTTGTTTGGCATAATCAGCGGCGAAGCCGATGAAAGCACGACAGCCGGTATTGCCGGGTGGGCTATCAGCATGTCTTGTTTGTTGGCCTTGGCCTTGTTAGGAGCTGACTTGCTGGACAAAAATACCGGTTCTTACACGACAGGGCATTGGCTGAACAGTGACACGCTGGATGTTCAGGTGAACTTTATCACCAGCGGTTTGAATGTCCGTTTGGCGGCGCTGTTTTCGGTGCTGCTGGCTGTCGTGATCCGTTTTTCGACCGACTACATGCACCGGGAAGCAGGCTATCATCGGTTCTTTTTTATCTTGAGCCTGTTTGCTTCAGCCATGCTGTTGCTGGTGCTGGCGGGTAATGCGGTCGGCACCTTTATCGGCTGGGAAGTTGCAGGATTATGTTCCTATTTTTTGATCGCTTACGCTTATGACCGCCCGGTTGCCGTCACTAATGCAACGCGCGTTTTCGTCACCAATCGTATCGGTGACGCCGGTTTTATCTTAGGCGCGGGCCTGAGTTATGCTTGGTTTGATAGCGTTAATTGGAGCAATATCAATGCTGCGGTTGCACAAATGACGCCCGGCGAAGCCACTGCGATTGCATTGTGTTTTGCAGTCGCCGCTTTTGCCAAATCGGCGCAACTGCCGTTTACGCCTTGGCTGGCGCGCGCCATGGAAGGGCCTACGCCATCGAGTGCGGTATTTTACGGGGCGGTCATGGTACACGCCGGTGTTTATTTGGTCATTTTGCTAAGACCGGTTTTTGAACATGCGCCATTGGCTATGGCAGTGGTCGCTATCGTGGGCTTGATCACAACTGTTTATGGGTTTGTGGTTGGCTTAAGCCAAACTGATGTTAAAAGCTCGTTAATTTTTGCGACATCCGGTCAATTGGGCCTGATGTTTTTAGAATGCGGCCTGGGTTTTTGGCAGCTTGCCGGGTGGCATCTTTGCGCTCATGCGGCGGTTCGCGGTTATCAATTCCTGACCGCGCCATCGCTGATGCATAATGTACGGGCTGTATGCGCAGAGACTCCACAACGCAAAGCTTCCGCTCCCGCCTGGCTTTATGTCGCGTCATTGCAGCGTTTCTGGTTGGACCCGATGACCGATTGGGCGCTGGTCAAGCCGGTGCGCGGCTTGGCGCACGACCTGAGCTATTTTGACGATCATATTGTTGATCGCGTCATGGGGGCTCCAGATCCCGCAATCCGGGCAATATCGTCATTGGCGCAACTGGAAGAAAAGATGATTGGCGCGCATTTGGATAATGAATCCGATGAGTTCGCCCAAGGCAGCGGCCTGGCAGGAAAACTCACCGAATGGACGGCCGCTATTTTGCACTGGTTCGAAGATCGCTTTGTATTGCGCGGCATCGGAAAAGGTACGATTAATTATGGGCGCGAACTTGGCCATATCGCCAATAGATTTGAACAATCGGTGCTAAGACCCCGCTATCTGGTGTTGTTTGTGTTTATAACATTGCTCGTTGCATTTTGAGGCCCTGATGGATATTACTGTTACTCCCTGGTCTGCATCGGCGGCCTTCCCGTTGCTCACTACCTTGACGCTGGTTCCGTTGGCGACCATGATCGCTATCTTGTTGTCCCGGTCTTCGGCTGTTGCATTGCGATTCGGCTTTGCCGGAGCGTTGTCGACGCTATTGCTTAGCGTTTATCTGCTAGCTGTTTTCGATTCCGCCAGCCCGGGCATCCACCTGGTTGAACAGTTAAATTTCGCAGGATTCAGTTACCGTGTCGGCGTTGACGGAACGAATATTTTATTTCTCCCGCTGACCGCCGTTTTAACCTTGCTGGCTTTAATTTATACCTTGATTACCCGGCATGTGACCGACCGGCTGTTCATTGCCTGTCTGTTGGGCTATGAAACTATATTGATCGGCGCTTTTGTTGCACTGAATGTGATGCAATTCTGGTTTTGGTGCGTGCTGGAACTCGTTCCTGTAGCGCTGTTGACCATTCATGCCGGAACCGGGCAAAACCGGCGTTGGGTCGTCGTAAGGTTGTTGCAATACTGGGTCAGCGGTTTGCTGATGACGCTGGCCGGTTTTTTGTTGCTGGCCTTCGGCTTAATCGATTCGGAACATGCGCTGACTTTCGATTGGCTGACGCTGAAACAGAATAATGCCTATTTGCACGATGAAGTCCTGGTTTTTGTGTTGCTGTTTTTCGGCTTTGCGATTCGGATGCCGTTATTCCCGTTTCACGGCTGGCTGCCGGTGTTGGCCGAACAAGGCACGGTCGCCAGTGCGGTCATCTTTCTGGTGGGTTTGAAGTTAGGCATTTATGCGGTGATCCGTTTTATTTTGCCTATGGTGCCGGGTGTTGCCGAACAATGGTCCGGCTTTGTGCTGACGCTGGGCTTGATCAGCATTTTTTACGGTGCCTTGCTGGCGCTGATGCAAATCAACATTCGCCGCTTACTGGCTTTTGCGGTGATCAGTCAAACGGGGATGCTGGTCATAGGCATCTTCTGTTTTAACGAGAACGGGTTGGAAGGCAGCCTGTTGCTGTCCGTGGCATACGGGCTGGCGACAGCGGGCATGTTGTTCAGCGTCGGCCTGATTTATGAGCGCTGCCGCACCTCTTATCTGCCGCGCCTGGGCGGATTGTTCGATACCAACGGCACTCTGGCGTTGCTGTTCCTGATTTCCGCACTGAGCACCATGGTTATGCCCGGTACGCCGGGCTTCGACGCGGCGCATTTACTGGTTGAAGGTGTTATCGAAGAAGACGGCTGGCTGCTGGCCATCGCTATTTTGCTCGGCAATGTGATGTCCGCAGCTTTTTTGTTATGGGCTTTTCAGCGGATTTTTATGGCGACGCCTAAACGAGCCGAGCAACCTTACAGCTGTGCGCACCATCCGGTTTGGAAGGAGCGTTTTATTACCGTGGTGATTTGTCTGTTGTTGGTCGGCACCGGCTTTTACACGACGCCGTGGTTGAATTTTATTGACCAGGATGCGGCGGCTATCAAGGCGCAATATCCTATGCATGGCGCCCAACCTGACAGCGATAATGAAACCGGCGCCAAGGATGATCAACATGAGTAATACCAGTTTCCCTATCTTAAGCCTGATTATTCTGCTGCCTTTACTAGGTGCGATTGCTGTCGCCCTTAGCCGTAACGTCCGTATCGCAAAAAGCATCGCGTTGTTGTTTGCCGCGCTGGAATTAATCGTAACACTGGCGGCGGTGCAGTTGTTTAACGCCGAGCTTGGCAATGATTTTCAATTGGTCGAACGCTACGCCTGGATACCTAGCTTGAATATAGAATACCTGATTGGCATAGACGGTATTTCCGTGTTGTTTTTACCGATGTCCGCGTTGTTGACCTTAATGGCGATTATCGCATCATGGAATTCGGTGCAACATCAGGCCCGATTTCATTTTGCCTTATTACTGGCATTGGAAGGCGTCACCCTCGGCGTATTTTTGGCGCTGGATATGGCGCTGTTCTTTTTGTTCTGGGAACTGACCCTGCCGCCGATTTTCTTTTTAATCGGCTTATGGGGCATAGGTTCTGCGCGGCGTAGCGCGGCGATAAAGTACACGCTGTTCATGCTGTTCGGCGGTGTGCCGTTATTGTTCGGGATTATCATACTGGCCGTTAATCACGCTAGCGCAGTGGGCGGCAATATTCCTCAAGACCTGGCCTTCAGCCTGCCGGTGTTATTGGAAACATCATTGCCGGATAACTTGCAGGCCTTGGTATTCTTATTATTACTGCTGGGTTTTGCGGTTAAAGCGCCGTTGGCGCCTTTTCATACCTGGCTGCCTACCGTCGCCATGGAAGGCCCGACCCAACTGACGGCCTTGTTAACCGGCTTGAAACTCGGCGCTTTCGGCATCATTCGTTTTGCGATGCCGCTGGCGCCTTCCGCTGCCGTTCAATACAGCTGGGTGCTTGGCATACTTGGCGCGATCACCTTGGTTTATAGCGCATTGATTGCGTTGCAACAAACCAATCTTCGCCGCTTATTGGCTTATGCCAGTATCAGCCATGTGGGTCTGGTTATCGTCGGCATTGCATCCTTGAACATGCAGGGCATACAAGGGGCGATATTTCAATTGCTGAACTTCACGATGGTGGCAGGCTCTTTGATGCTGGTGGCCGGTTTTATCCAGCATCGCTTGGGCAGCACCGAAGCCATCCATCTAGGCGGCTTGGCTAAAGTAATGCCGCGTCTGAGCTGTTTTTATTTTTTATTTGCCTTGGCCAGCATAGGATTGCCCGGAACCAGCGGATTTCCCGCCGAATTATTGCTAATTGTCAGCACCATGCTGGCGCATCCCAGCATCAGCATTGCAGCCCTGATCGGAGCGATACTTAGCGCCGCATATATGCTGTCCTTTACCCGCCGCGCTTTTTTCGGCCCCATTACCCAGGTTGGCGTCAGGCAGGTACAGGACTTACGATCACGGGAACTGGCGCTGTTGTGCGTGTCGGCATTGCTAATATTGGGATTTGGTTTTTTTCCTAATGGCGTGTTGAACACCAATCGCGTAACGGCGGAGGCCTGGTTGACCCGCTTACTGGATCAGCCGGTGTTGGCAAGCAAGGTTGCGCAGGATTAAAAGATTGTTAGTTTGATACATCGATTAACTGTTTGAAGTGCTAAATCCCGTAACTAACCTTGCTCCTTTCGATGGCGAGCTTTATTTATGCAACAACTTTTACGGCTTGCAAGAAGCCGATCTGCTGTTTGAGCAGCTTAAAGCCGAGCTGGCCTGGCAGGAAGAAGCCATTTTTATCTATGGCAGGTGGGTTAAAGTGCCCCGCCTGATGTGCTGGTACGGCGATCCTGATGCCTGGTATCGCTATTCCGGCGTTAACCATCAACCGATGCCCTGGACTCCGGTATTACAGGCAATCCGGGAGAAAGTGGAGCGGCAATGCCAATGCACTTTTAATAGCGTATTAGCCAATTTGTACCGTGACGGCAAAGACTCTATGGGCTGTCATGCCGATGATGAAAAAGAGTTGGGGCAAAACCCGATGATTGCGTCATTAAGCTTGGGCGATCAGCGCTTATTCAAGCTGCATCATAAAAAAACCAAAGATAAACTGGATATAGTTTTAGGCCACGGCGATTTATTGGTGATGGCCGGAACCTTGCAGCACCATTGGATGCATTCGGTGCCGAAAACGAAAAAATTGAAAACGCCACGGATCAATTTGACATTTCGGGAGATTAAGGCGGATTAATTCACACATTGGGTGGTTTTTGCGCAATTACCGATTTAATTCAAAACTAAAGTGTTGCCGCCTGCTGCGGCATTTTGCCAATGAAAGTGGAGGGACATCTAAATCAATTTGATTTTAGTGGATAACCAACATTGTTGTTTTCAAACACACACAATTCAAATCATTGATCAACTATTTACTTTCGCGCCAACAAGGTATTACTATTTAAGTATTACTCACAAACAGGCGATCACCATGCGTGTAACAAGCAAAGGTCAAGTAACCATCCCGCAAAACGTTAGGGAAAGCATGGGCATTCTGCCCGCTGAAACCGAGATCGAATTCCTGTTGGACGAGAACGGCCGCTGGTATATCAACAAAGGCAAAACCTCTAAAAAAAGAGCCGGTCGGTTCCGCGCAGCCCATGAATCCGGCAAGCTAACGATGAGCACCGATGACATTATGGCGTTAACGCGGGGCGAATCGTGGCCGTCATCCTAATCGACAGTTGCATCATCACCGATTTAGCCGATCCTAAAAGCGCATGGTTTGAATGGAGCGCCTCAACCCTCGAACGGCTGGATCAAAACAACACAATGGTCATCAACCCGATTATTTACGCAGAATGTTCGGTTGGCTTTGCGCGCATTGAAGAAGTGGAAGCGTTATTTGACTCCCTGGATTTTGCTATGAAGCCTATTCCGAGAGAAGCTCTATTCCTGGCCGGAAAAGCTTTTTTACAATACAAGAGGCGCAAAAGCGAGAAAGGCAACGTGCTTCCGGACTTTTTTATCGGCGCTCATGCTGCGGTCTCCGGTTATCAATTAATCTCCCGCGATAAGGGGCGGTTCAGCACCTATTTCCCCGGCGTTGAACTGATCATCCCTGAATCGACTAACGAGCGATGACGTAAATGTCAAGGAAGCCGAATTATTATTTAAAGCGGGCGCTTTAGCGGCACCCGTCATAAGCCGGGACAGATAACATCCCTCAACGGGATGTTATCTGTAAATGTCGATATTGCATTGTCCGTACAACCGGCGCACAATCAAACCTGTTGGATTAGGAGCTTCCTAATGAGCGCAAGAACCGCCAAAGAAAATCGTCTCAACATACGATGCGATAATCACGCCAAACAAATGCTTAATAAAGCGGCTGCCTATGCGCATGTCAGCGTTTCAGAATTTATACTGTCTCATGCCTTAGCGTCTGCCGAACAAGTGATTCAGGCTCATGAATCGATTACTTTACATCCGGCAGATTTTGAAGCTTTTCTTGCCGCTCTTGATGGGCCTGTACAGCCCTCTGCTGCTTTAAGCCGCGCCTTCAATCGCCATAGTGAACAGGTCGAACGTTGACGGCCTATATCATTAGGGCGCATGACGGCAAAATTGCTGCAAAAAACTTTGGCTGCGGACAACCCGCGCTTGATGATTATATTCGTCGCTATGCTTTACAGGATATAAAGCGGGATTTGGCAAGAGTCTTTGTTGCTACGCCGACGGATGACTTGGGTTGTTTGGCAGGTTTTTTTACCTTGAGTGCCGGTAGTGTCAATTGCTCTGACTTGCCTGAAAAACTGGCGCATAAACTGCCTCGCTACCCTGTGCCGGTGGCGTTAATCGGGCGTTTAGCAGTCGATCAAGCCTTTCAAGGCAAAGGACTGGGGTCAATCTTGTTGGCCGATGCCTGCCAAAAGGTAAGGCGAGCAAGAGATACTTTAGCAGTGGCGGGCATCATCGTTGACGCCAAGGACAACTCAACCGCCGCGTTTTATCGACATTTCGGATTTATTGATCTTCCGGGAAAACCCGGCAGTCTGTTGCTGCCTGCCGGGGCATTTTGCCAATGAAAGTGGGGAATTGATTTTAGTGGATAACTGGCAGCGAATAGAGCACATTGTTTTTAATGCACAACCAAGAACCTTTTTGAGAGAACAAATATGAGTTTTCGTTGGATACACTTGTCGGATTTTCATTTCACCCAGTCCGACTCTTATGAGCACGATAGTGTATTAAACCCCTTGCTCTCCGAAATCGAACGCCGCCGCAATAACGGTTTCCAAGCCGATGCCGTGTTCGTCACAGGAGACATCGCCTACTCTGGCAATGTCAAAGAATACCAACAAGCCACCAATTTTTTTGATGCACTGCTTCAATCCGCCAATTTGAACAAAAGCCGATTGTTTGTTGTGCCAGGAAATCATGATCTTGACAAAGAAGCGGGTTCTGGTCTGAAGCGAACGCTGGATGATGAGCAAGAGTCGGTGGGGTATTTCGCTGACGGCAAGCGAAAATATCATTTTGAAAAGTTTCAAGCCTTCCGCGACTGGTTCAATGCCTATTTTAGCGGGTTAAAAACCTGTCCACCGGATTCCACCTGTCATGCTCCGGAAACATTGAAAACCCATAGTGGTCTGTGCGTAGCCGTATTGCCGCTTAATTCAGCTTTATTCAGTCTACCCGATAGGCAAGACCACAACAGTCTATGGATTGGTCGGCGTAATCTCGATGCGGCACTGGAAAAGCTGAAGGCCTTAAATGCGGATTTCAATATCGCTCTTCTTCATCACCCCCTGGATTGGCTGCACACTGCAGAATGTTCCAATATCAAAGCGGTTCTGCAAGAACAAGTCGATATAATCCTACGCGGGCATTTGCACGAAAATGAAATAGCCTCCATTGCCAGCTCCCATGGTGACTGCCTGCATTTGGCGGCGGGGGCTTGCTATCAAACTCGCCAGTATCCGAATACTGCGCTGTTATGTACTGTTAATTTTGCTGCACATGAGCTAGAAGTTGAGCCGATTCGCTATACGGATAGCCCGAAGCCCGTATGGACATTGGATACCAGTTTGTTTTTACCGCCGAAATATCCCGATTATATTAGACGATTTTCATTACCCAAATCCACACTGACATCAACTATCACTCGTTCTGATGAACAGGGCGGCTTTAGCCCCTCCAAACCGGTGTTTTCTGTGCCGTTTGCCAGTAAAGGCGAACAAATGATAGGGCGGCAGGCGGCTCTGGAACAAGTCCATCACCAGCTTCATAGCGGCATACGCACAGCCATAGGACAAACAGCCGCTTTTCAAGGTTTGGGTGGACTGGGTAAAACCCAGTTGGCGGTGGAATACGCTTACGCCTACCAAAAAGATTATACAAACGGCGTTATTTGGATTAATGCCGACCAAGACCTTAACGTCCAACTTATCCAATTAGCTGAAAAAAGCTGGGTGTCGCCCGTTGCTGACCAAGCGTTTAAATTGACCACGGCAATAAAACGTCTACACGAAGTGCCTGATTGCCTAATTATTTTCGACAATCTGGAAAACCTGGAAACCATCAAGGAAATCTTGCCCGCCGCCAATGTAGGCAGCCATATTTTAGTTACCAGCCGTTTCGAGCAGACAGGTTTTGTAGCGATTCCTCTGGATACGCTAAGCCCGGAGCAAGGGCTGCAATTACTGCTACAGGAAGCTGAGCGACAACCGCAAAATAGCGATGAAAACCAAGCGGCGGCATCCATTGTGCAACAACTGGACGGTTTGCCCTTGGCTTTAGAATTGGCAGGCGCTTTTTTACAGCGACGGACGACGGTCAGTTGGCAGCAGTATTCGGAGTTATTGCACAAAAACCTGCCGGCAGCTTTTTTGAGTTCTCATGCCAGCTGGACGAAGCATGAGGCGGATATTTATTCGACTCTAAA
This sequence comes from Methylobacter sp., assembly GCA_004299305.1. GTDB lineage: Bacteria > Pseudomonadota > Gammaproteobacteria > Methylococcales > Methylomonadaceae > Methylobacter_A. Next base: position 17,387 of record SCPZ01000053.1, on the reverse strand, counting down.
AATTCATGAAAGCTTGTTCAATGAAGAACCCTTGCTTAAACCGCTATTGAACGCGCTAACCTGGAGCGGTTCAACCGCCATGTCAGAATCGTTGTTATGTGCGCTGCTGGCTGAAAGCGAAGCCACTAATTTAATAGGCGCGTTAAGTCTGGGTTGTGCTTTACGCATACTGCAACAATCCGATGATAAAAACGCTTACGCCGTTCATCGTTTAGTGCGCGAAGTGCGACGAGTCGAATTGCCATTGACCGGGTCGCCTGAGTGGATGTCAGGTTGCGCTGAATGTTTGGGCGAGTGGTTTGAAAAACATCGGCGAGATTTTAGCGACTTGGCTTTGTTCGAGGCTAATTTTGATCATCTGCCCGCTTGGCAGAAAAATGCCCAGACCTTAGGCTTGCCATTACTCGCCGCCCGCCTTTTATGGCTACAAGCTTATCCCGCTTGGCATTGGGGGCGTTATCGTGAAGCGCAACAGCTACTCGAACAGGCGCAAGATTTATCTTCTCAATCGCCAACAGTGGATATTGCTTTAAAGGCGCATTTACTCAATGACTTGGGTCTGATGAAACACGCTTTAGGTGATAGTAAAGCGGCACTTGCGTTAAGTGAAGAAGCCTTGAACCTACGACTCGATTTGTTTGGCGAGGAACATCAAGATACGGCTGACTCGTTGAACGATGTTGCCGTTTATTACAACGCATTAGGCCAACCTGCTCAAGCTTTGGATCTGGGCGAACAGGCTTTGCAAATTCGGCGCACGTTATTTGGTGAGCAGCACCCCGACACGGCAAGATCGTTGAGCAATATTGCGGGTTATTACTACGTATTAGACCAACCTGCTCAAGCCTTGGATCTGGGCGAACAGTCTTTGCAAATTCGGCGCAAACTATTCGGCGAAGAGCATCCTGCTACTGCGACTTCGTTGAACAATGTTGCGCTTAATTACCACGCATTAGGCAAACCTGCTCAAGCTTTGGAATTGAGCGAGCAAGCTTTGCGGATTCAGCGCACTTTATTTGGCGAAGAACATCCCGATACGGCAAGCTTGTTGGGCAATATTGCACTTTATTACCACGCATTAGGCCAACTTGCTCAAGCTTTGGAACTGAGCGAACAAGCTTGGCTCATACACCAAAAACTTTTCGGCGATGTGCATCCCGATACGGTACTCTCCAATTATAATTTGATTGGTTATTTGATGGATAACAAGCAACGCCCCGAAGCTTTGAAGCGTCTGGATACGCAATTAAGCTTGCTGAAAAAAGATCATCCGCATCATGAAAAGCTCCAACGTTTACGCGCACAACTGTTAAGCAAGCCCATACGTCCAGGTTTTCGCCAACCCGCCAAAAACCCTGGCAAAAACAAACCTAAAAAACGCCGATAAACGAGGTGACTAGTTCCTCCGTCAGGCATGCTGTCTATGTCCGACATTAACATGCATCAAATATCGGGCAACGAAAAGCTGTTGCCCTGCGACGCTGTAACGAAGTTCGAGATTAATCGACAATCCGATGGTTAATGCCCGTCACACCCAGCCCCGCCGTACCATTTCGTCCAGCATTTTGTCGGCAGTGGCGATGAGCGCCGGTACAAAAGTATGGCCGCTTTGCAGGGCGCTACTGAGTATAACCGGGTCTTCAATGTATTCGTGAACCATCTGGTTTCTGAGGTTGTGCATGGACATCCATTCATCGGCAGATTCGAGCAGTCCCAAACGTTCGGCTCGGTCAAGATTATCGATCGCGGCAGAGGCTTTTTCACCCAGGGCGGTTAACAGTAACGGCAACAGCTTATCTCCGATAGTGTCTTGCAGGCGGCCAAACCTGCCCACAAAGGCTTCCACCCGTTCAGCCAGGTCGGGTTCGTCTTCAAGACCGGCTGCTTGGTCCGGGGTAAACAAAGTTCCAAACAGGCGCTGATCGGTGGCGGCAAGGTGTTTGCGTTCTTTGCGCACGACCCGTGCTAAAAATTGCAAGCGTAGTGAGATTTTCGGTTCCAATGTCATAGTAATTTCCCTTCTTTGAAAGCCAGCTCATGAATGGGCAGTTGCATCAGGTTAGGTGCGCTGATCAGTACATCCACTTTGCGTCCGTGCATGGCGCGCGACACTTGCGCAGCCATGAGTGCCGGGTTGTCTACGGGTTCCGGCAATTCAAGCATAAGGTCAAGATCCCCTCCGTGCGCAGAATCATCAAGCCTGGAGCCAAAAACCCGCACTCGGGATTGGCTTCCCGCCAGTTGGCAAGCAAGTCGGCGAATAGTCTGGATTTGCTTGTCCGTCAAGCGCATGTTTTTTGGCGTTTTTGTGAAATTTCAAAGTTAAGGATGATACGCATATTTTGTGCGGGCGCTGATTTTTTAATCATGTTGATTTTGCAATAGAGCAAGGAACAGCAATGGTTGAAATTATAGCCCGTAACGGTAACGAATTGACGATACAGTCTGGGGCATCACCGTCCTTTCGGCCTCAGCACGAGTATTTTAGCCAATGATTGAAGCCCTACCCGTTCCTCAAGCATCAATCCTGATCGATCGAAAAGGTTTTGCCATTCAGGCAGCGTTCTTTCCCTGCCTCGGGTAGCCATGAACATCTGCATATCGAAGGCTGCACTGGAAAAATCGGCCTTTAATTCCGGCACAATCAATTCCATTAGCGCAATGCGTGCGCCGCTACCGGCGCTTGCGGCGACCAGGTTACGCAACGCTTTGACGCAATTTTCGTCATCCATGCCATGCAGGACGGCGCTCAACAAGTAGATGTCTTTGTCGTTTTCGGCCACGGGAACCGAGTCTAGCAAATCCCCCGCTTGATAGCTTAGCCGTGACAGCAGGGCTGGCGATTCTTTGCCGACCCAATAGCTTGCCGCTGTTTGAACAACCTGCTTCCGGTCGAACACTAAAGCCGTGAGATGCGAATGCCGCTTTAACAGGCTTATTGACTTGCTTCCCTTGGAGCCGCCAACATCGATGACTCGATCAAACCGTCCCCAATCGAAGTCGGTGACGAAACTATCGCCGGTCAATGCTTCTACGCTGTCCATCGCATCGGCAAACAGCGCATCGAATTCGGCATGGTCGTCCATGTAGGCATAAAGCTCAAGGCCGTGAGACATTTGGAATGGAATGTCCCCGCTACGTACCCCTTGTTCCAGTTGCTGATACCAAGGCAGGCTCATTTCGACCGAGTTGTGCATCAAGATCATGGCACGGACGTTCTTTGGATGATCTTCCCGCAACTGGGCGGAAAGCCTATTATTCTTGAAAACCCGGGGCGAGACTTCTTCAAACACATCCATTGCGGCCAGCATTCGTAGCAGGCGGTAGACGGCGTCCGGTTGTGCAAAGACTCGTTCCGCAATGGCCTCAACCGGAAGACGCCCGTCTCCCAGAACGGATGCAATATCCAGGCGTGCAGCGACATGAAGTGCCCGCGACTGCCAAAACGCCGAACCGATCTGGATGAGCCGAAAGGGCGGCGGGGTGATCTTGTTGGGAAGGTTCTGTAGCCAGGCGGCAAATTTCATCAGCTTTGCAAAGCGGCGAACCGAGCCTGAATTTTTTTGTAATGACATCGCAAGCCGCCTGCTATTCAGTCGTTGTCGGCGTCAAGCCTGCGGCAAACAGGCGACCATTAAACGCTGCCAATTTTTCCAGGAATGCGGGGTCCATTGTTCGCCCCATCTGCTCTTCGAAAATATCTTTCAACAGCATGGGCGTCATTGCCAAGCTGACAAATGCCATACGAACGAGGTCAGGATCTAACGAAGGTGTGATTTGTCCGGCGGACTTCAGCTCTTCGACCTTTTTTGCGCCTCGGGTGCGTCCGCGCTCCAGTAGCTGTTGGATAAAGCGCCGACCCGGTCCTTGGTTAAGCGCCATAACTTTCAGGATTAGTTTCGGGAATTCGGGCCGTTTGGACATGGTCTCGTAATATAGGGAGAAGAAGTCTTTAAAGCCATCGACGGAGTCCAACATCTGTCCGTCCAACACCTTAAGCAGCGGGTTTAGGCTGTCGCGTATCATCTCCTCATATAAGCCCTCTTTGTTGCCAAAGTAGTAACGGATCATCGAGATGTTGGCATCGGCCTTTTCTGCGATCAGGCGGGTGGTGACCTTGTGGTAGTCGTCGGACAAAAAACTGTCGAGAGCCGCGTTGAGCAGCCGTTCGCGCACGGGATCAGTAGTTAACTCGGGGCTGCTAAACATCGCATTCTCCAATAGTAAATAGTGAATTTAGCTTAGCAGCTGAAAGTCGGCGTCACCAGAAGTATCGTCAATCAACTTAGGCGGTTTGATTGACCGGGAAATGTAGTAACTGACCAACCGGTATTTTTGCTGCCGAGTGGTTACGAAATGTAAATGAATTTGAATCGGGTGAGCGGCTAATCACAGGTCATGATGCGGTTTCTCAGCCGACAAAGTTAACAAGAACAGCAACAATGCCGACTGAAAATATCATGAGCGCGCCCAGTTTAATGATCAGACGCTGCTCAAGCTGGACAAAACGCGCATCTACTTGAGCGAATCGGGTATCCATTTCATGACGTAAGGCATCAATGTCACGATGCATGGCTCTTTGGTGAGCCAGCAACTCTTCCTTCAAATCCTTTAGATTGACTTCCAAAGCTGCTGCTTCCGCCAACACCGCAGCTTCGTCTTCAGCCTGCTTATCAGGAACCCCGGCAGCCTTGAGCCGGTTGGCGTATTTTAATGTATCAAACGTAATAGCAGCCATGGCGTAATTTCCTATTTGAAAGTTGATGTTGCAAATCAAGGGTTTTTCGTAAGGATCAATCCAGCAGGAGGAAAACACCTGATTTAGCCAAAAAACAGTCTCTTAAAACAATTTAGCAAGCATGTTTTTCAATATGATTTTTTATAAATTTACAAAATATCAAACGTTTATAAAGCATGGCATTGCCTGAGTATTAACATGCGTTTTCGTACTGTTGGAGGTCAGATTCCAACAATATAGTTTAAATGTTACGCCTATAAAATTTAAATTTCTTGTCTATTGAAAGGATAAGCGCCCGCCAATTGGCAAGCAAGTCGGCGAATAGTTTGGATTTGCTTGCCGGTCAAACGCATGTTTTGTGTGTATTTATAGAGGCGAGACCCATTGTTGTATAATGCACTTCGTTTTTATGAGCTTTACTCAATTGCAGTCCGCCGACATTGGGGCTAAAAGGCGGCAAGCAGCCCATTACCTTTTTCAGGATTTTAAAGAGAGAATCAAATGGATAAATTAACCAGCATGAATGTTTTCGTTCGCGTCGCAAAAGCTGGGAGCTTCGCTGGCGGGGCGCGTGACCTGGATATTTCCAGGGCCATGGCGACCAAGCATATTATGCATCTTGAAGGGGTATTGGGTACGCGATTATTCAACCGGACTACGCGCAGTTTAAGCCTGACCGATGTGGGGGCGTCTTATCTGGAACGCTGTCAGCAGGTGTTGCTTGAAGTCGAGGAGATGGAAGCTGCGGTAACGCATTTACAAACTGAACCCAGGGGCGTTTTAAGAATCAGTGCGCCGCCGGTCATTGGTGCGACGCATATCGCCAGCGCGGTGTCGGAATTTTTAAAAATGCATTCCGATTTGACCGTCGAGATGATTTTGCAGAGCAGCCCCGGCGATTTGATCGATGAAGGCATTGATCTCGCTATTTCGTTGGGAGCGCTGGATGATACCAGTATGTTTGCACGGAAGTTAGCCAGTTCGTCGTTGGTGGTTTGCGGCTCGCCGGACTACTTTGCGCAACACGGCATCCCCCAGACGCCGGAAGATTTGGAAAATCACAGCTGCCTGGTTAATTGGGCTATCGCGCCGAGGAATAAATGGCTGTTCAAAGCCGACGCCGGATATACCGGGATCACCGTTTCAGGGCGGATGCAGGCCAATGTCGCCGATCCGATACGAATCGCCGCAATTAACGGCTTGGGACTAGTGATGTTGCCTACTTACATTGTCGGCAGGGATATTGAAAAGGGCAGGCTGAAAGTCGTCTTGGAAAACTATACCTCGCCCCCGCTGGATGTTCATGCCGTATATCCGCATCGAAAATATTTGTCAGCCAAAGTCAGGGGTTTTATGGACTTTTTGCAGGAATGGTTGGAACACCGGGTCAGTCGACCGGGAACAGAATGATAAAATTGATTGATAGCGTATTTTTGGCGGCGACTGCCTGAATATTTTGTCGTCAGCAATGGTTTAGCAAAGGGCTTATACAAACCGGCAAGAGCTTAATATCAATAGCCGCCAAGAAAAATCACCTGTTCCGATTGCATAGAATACGGTTTTGAACGCATTGTCATGAGTCGATTTCTTGACCGTGGCTTAGGGGATGCGATAATAGACGCTTATAAACCGGATGGATTGCTGTTTTATCGGGCTTTTACGCGAAAAACAGGGCTATTAGGATGTGCTGACGACTGGAAATCCATTTATCGGCCAAAAACGCACATAGAGATTAACACAATGATAGAAAATTTAGATCCACAGCAAGCGTGGGATTTATTACAAAATAATTCCGATGCGGTATTAGTGGATGTAAGAACAAAAGTTGAACATTCCTTCGTAGGTCATCCGCCAGGCGCCATATCGATTCCCTGGAAAGAAGCGCCCGATTGGCAGCTTAATCCGCAGTTTGTTGACGACGTTAAAAAACTTGTAGTTGACCGCAATGCACCGGTCTTATTGCTTTGCCGTAGCGGGCAACGTTCGCTGGATGCGGCAAAAGCGCTGGAAGAGGCCGGTTATCAGTTGTTAATTAATATTGTCGACGGTTTTGAAGGCGCCCTGGATGAGCATAAACATCGGGGCAATCTTGGCGGCTGGCGCTTTCAGGGCTTGCCTTGGGAGCAGAGTTAATCCTATATCCAAATTGGACCAAGCAGGGTGCGTCCAACAAAATCTAAACAGCAGTCATGACGGTACGCCGTCCTTTCTTTCCCCGCAGCTAACCCATTAGAGTGCATTAGCGCTCATCATGTTTAAGAGTGCGCATAACGCATTCTACATTTGTTTTATTTAAACCTTAGAGACCATAAAAGTGATCGAAAAATTAAGAAACATTGCAATTATTGCCCACGTTGACCATGGTAAGACGACCCTGGTTGATAAATTATTGCAACAGTCCGGCACCTTTGCCGCTCATGCTAAAGTGACTGAGCGCATTATGGACTCCAACGATATTGAAAAGGAACGCGGTATCACCATTTTGGCTAAAAACACGGCGCTGGATTGGAACGGCTATCATATCAATATCGTCGACACCCCAGGCCATGCCGATTTTGGCGGCGAAGTGGAGCGGGTATTATCGATGGTTGATTCGGTATTATTGTTAGTTGATGCGGTGGACGGCCCTATGCCGCAAACCCGTTTTGTAACCCAAAAAGCCTTTGCTTTGGGCCTTAAACCGATTGTAGTTATCAACAAAATCGATCGTCCGGGCGCTCGTCCCGACTGGGTTGTCGATCAAACCTTCGATTTATTCGACCGTTTGGGCGCAACCGATGAACAGCTGGACTTTCCTATCGTTTATGCTTCGGCAATCAATGGTTATGCCGGTTTGGAACACACCATCACCGGCGGCGACATGACACCGCTGTTTGAAACGATTGTATCCAAAGTAAACCCACCACCTGTTGATATGGAAGGTCCGTTCCAAATGCAGGTAACCAGTCTGGATTACAACACTTATACCGGCGTTATCGGTATCGGCCGGATTCAACGAGGCACCGTAAAACCCAACATGCCGCTGGTTATCGTTAACCGGGAAGGCGTCGAGCGTAAGGGCCGCATGTTGCAAGTTTACGGCTTTCACGGCTTGGAGCGCGTTGAAGTTCAAGAAGCGCGCGCCGGTGATATTATTGCCTTTGCCGGTATTGAAAAGCTGGAAATTTCGGACACCATCTGTCATCCAGATACAGTAGAAGCGATGACGCCGTTAACCGTTGATGAGCCGACTGTAACGATGACTTTCCAGGTCAATAATTCACCGTTTGCAGGACGCGAAGGCAAGTTTGTCACGACCCGTCAAATCCGCGACCGATTGGATAAAGAATTACAACATAACGTTGCCTTAAAAGTTGAAGACACCGCCGATCCTGATAAATTCAAGGTATCGGGCCGTGGCGAGTTGCATTTATCGGTGTTGATTGAAAACATGCGCCGCGAAGGTTTTGAAATGGGCGTGTCGCGCCCGGAAGTTATCCTTAAGGAAATCGACGGCAAAAAATGCGAACCGTTTGAAATGGTCACCATTGAAGTGGAAGAAATCCATCAAGGTACGATCATGGAAAAGTTGGGCGAGCGTAAAGGTGATTTAACCAATATGGTTCCTGACGGCAAAGGCCGTATTCGTTTGGAATACATGATGCCGTCACGCGGCTTGATCGGTTTCCAAACCGAATTTATGACCGCTACTTCCGGTTCCGGTTTGCTGTACCATGTATTCGACCATTACGGCCCGATGAAACCGGGTGAAGTAGGCAGTCGTCAACGCGGCGTACTGATTTCAATGGTTGCGGGCAAGGCCGTCACTTATTCATTGCATCCCTTACAAGAGCGCGGCGATTTACTGTTAGTCAATGGCGATGAAGTTTACGAAGGCATGTTAGTCGGATTACATTCCCGTTCCAACGATTTAACCGTTAACCCCTGCAAACCCAAGCCGCTGACCAACATTCGAGCGGCCGGCACGGATGAAAGTTTGGTATTGGCCAGAATTCAAAAAATGACCCTGGAGCAAGCGCTGGAATTTATTGCCGAAGATGAATTGGTTGAAGTCACGCCAAAATCGATACGCTTACGCAAAAAGCTGTTAACTGAAAATGAGCGTAAGAGAGCGTCTAAGGGCTAAGGATTTGGTCAGTCGAAACCTGTATCGTTGCTAGGCTCTGCGCTCATCGTTATACGCAAGCGTCTGCGAGACATCGCCATTCCTCCTCGTTCCCACGCGCCGCGTGGGAACGAGGTACTTGTGTATAAAGACCAGAGCTCCTGCTTGGGAATTAGCACTACCGATCCCCAAAATTTAATTCTGAACTGTTATCCAATTGCCGCACCACCTGCACAATCGTCAATCCCTGTTCAAAAAAGCTGATGACATAGTGTCCAGCACCCACTCCCCTATACGGTATAGCAAACCTGTCACGACACTGTAATCTCGTTGACCTTCCGGGTGCTCAGCTTATAGCGGATCATAATTATAAGTAATTGAATTTTAATAATTATTACCAAAAACGCTGTTATGAAAAACATACTGGTTGTCTTTACCGGCGGGACTATCGGCTCCGTTGCAACTGACGGAACAATCAATACATCCGACGCCGTATCGTTCAAATTGATTCAGCTGTTTCAACAGCACTACAACAATCACCGGCAAATCCATTTTGATACTATCCAGCCGATACAAATTTTGAGCGAAAACATCGCGCCGCGCGCCTGGACAACCATCATTGCAGCCATAGAAGCCGCCCGGCCCGATCAGTACGACGGTATCATCGTTGCTCACGGCACCGATACCTTGGCTTATACAGCCGCTGCGTTAAGCTTTTATTTTAATGCCGCCAAAATTCCGATACTGCTGGCTTCCAGCGATTATCCGTTGGGTCACCCTAAAGCCAATGGACTTGAAAACTTTACCTGCGCTGTTGAGTTTATCCTGCAAACCTGCCCTGAGTCCGATCAAAGGGTAAAGCAGGCCGGGGTTTTTGTGCCTTATCGAAATCAACAGCAAACCGCCCAGCTACATATAGGCACTCGCTTGGCCTGTTCTTTACAATTAAGCGGTGATTTTTTCAGCGTTCAAAATAAAAGTTACATGCAATTTGAAAACCGGCGATTTTCGCTAGTGGAGCCGACTGTAAAACAAATACCGACTCGAAACATCCCGTTAAAAGCCAATTTTTCCGAACGCATCTTAATGATAAAACCCTATCCTGGACTGGATTACGCGAGGTTTGACCTGGAAAATACCGATGCTGTTTTGCATGACTTATATCACTCCGGCACCGCGTGCGCATCCTTGCAATGGGGTGAAAATTATTCGTTACTTGAGTTTATCAAACGTTGCAAAGAACAAGGAATCACCGTTTATCTGGCACCGGCGATTAAATCAGCCGATGCCTACCAAAGCACCCAAGCCTTAATAGAGCAAGGCGCTAAAATAATCTGGAATATGTCGATTGAAGCCGCCTACGTAAAACTGCTGTTGGCTTATGGGAATTTTGACGATGAACAGGAAATAATGGACTTTATTACCGGGGATATTGCCGGGGAACATCTCTAAAGAACAGCTTAGGAATGACTATGGAATAGTTTAGGCAAGTTACCAATAGTCGGAGTGCAGGCTTCGCCTGCATGCGCAAGCAAAGCTTGCACTCCTGCTGAACACAGTTGTCGACTTTATTTCATGCTCGTTCCTTATCAACATCAACCGGAACAGTTCAGTAACTTAAGCGGTTTCCAATAATGAATCTACCAAAAGAATCGTCCACGAAAGACACGAAAAGCACCGTAACACAATTTTTCGGTTACTTTTTCGTGTCTTTCGTGGACATGTTTTTAGATTCTTGGTGGGATACCCTTTCTCGGAAATCACCTACAGCCGATGAATAACAAACAGCTCGCAAAAATTCACACACTCTGGGACGAACTGGCCGATTTCGATGCCGGCCATTCCGAAGAAGCGTTGACTTATCTCATGGCCGGCTTGTGCGAGTTGGCTAGGGCATGGAATATCACCTGGATTGGGGCGGTGCGCCTGGATACTTTTTTCCCCGACGATCCAGCGAAGGGCTGGCGACCGCGCGTCATCCGCCACCTGCACCCCGCGCCGCCGTTGGACGCCGCTGCCCGGGAACAGGCGGACAAGCTGGAGCGGGGGGACCTTGACGAGACCACCCTCCGTAACCTGGACGGTGCGGGCGTTTTTCGCGCCAACCGTTTGCGGGACTTAGTAGGCCCCGAGTGGTTCGAGTCGCCTTACTACCGGGTCTATTTCCAGGGCGTCGGCACGGAGGATGCCGTCTGGGTAGCCTCCCCGGTAAACCAGGATACCGAATCCTGGTTCGGCATATTACGCGGCCCGGACCAGCCGCCTTTCACAGAAGCCGAGCGGGATGAGCTCGCCTACGCCCTGCGCAGCCTCAAGTGGTTCCATCGGCAGCTGATGCTCTCTCACGGCCTGCTGGCGGCCGTAACGCAGCTAACGCCGGCCGAGCGACGAGTGCTGCACCTGTTGCTGACCGGCCTTTCCGAGAGGTTGGTCGCTGAACAACTGGAACGCAGCTATCACACCACCCACGATTGGGTCACATCCATTTATCGCAAGTTCGGCGTGAACAACAGGGCCGCCCTCATGGCCTTATGGCTAGGCCAAGCACACTAATCCTACTTGGCACCATTTCCCAATAAACCTAAAAACCGCAGTTTATCCACGATAATGTTGCATTGATTTAGTCACTCACCCTTTGGATAACGGCCTATGGTTTGATAACCTTTTGAAGTTTTTAGTGCTTTTCGTGGACGACATGATTTTTCCAGGGTAAAAGTAAATCCATTCGTCCTGAGCCTGTCGAAGCCTGTCATGAGTTTGTCGAATGGGATGAGCGGGTTTACGCTGAGCTAAACGATTTTTACACGACATATTAATATTGATCTAGCACTAGCGTTAGGCGAGAAACAGGCCGATATGCAGACCTTCCAGGTTTTTAAAACCTGGAAGGTCTAACTTGCAACGTTCTGAACAGGCGGGATGTAAGATCGAGATAAACAGCAGCCCCTACTATCCGCACAGCCTACCTACCCGAACTATGAACTGGGTCACAATTATTTTCTTCGTGTCCTTCGCGCGCTCTGTGCTAAATCATTTTTTGCAGGCCCCCAATCATGAGTCTGGATAGAGTTGAAAACCCCGCCTGGCCTAAGGTTTACTAATCAACAATACGCCTTCGCCGCATCCTGCGGCAATACGACCAACCGATCGATAGCTGCCATACCCCCTAATTAGGGGATACAACCCTACAATCTATAAGCGTATGATCCGCCGAAATTTTTTGTAGAGAGCCCCCCCATGAACCACACTTGCCGCTTGAATTTTAATACCGCAGTCAAAAACAGCCTTCCCGTAGCTGAATGCGCCCTGCAACGAAGCCATCGTACGACACTGGCGCAAGCGATAGCGCTGGCGCTTTCCAGTTCAACCGCTTTCGCCGCACCGGCCCCCACCGAACTGCCCAGCGGCGGCCAAGTCACATCCGGCTCGGCCAGCATCGCCGTTAACGCCTGTCCCGAGCCTTGTCGAGGGGGTTCTCAGATGGACGTAAACCAGGCCAGCCAAAACGCCAGCATCAACTGGCAGACCTTCAACATCGGCCAAAATGCCCAGGTCGATTTCCACCAACCCAATGCCAACGCCATCGCCGTCAACCGCATCGCCGATACCAACGGCAGCCAGATCATGGGCCGACTTAACGCCAACGGCCAGATTTACCTCATCAACCCCAACGGCGTGCTGTTCGGCCAAGGCTCTCAAGTCAACGTCGGCGGCTTGGTGGCGTCCACTTTGGACATCTCCGACGCCGACGCGGCATCCGACAAACGAACCTTCTCCTCCAAGGATGCCGGGGGCAAGGGAAAAATCATCAACCAAGGTGCCATTACCGCCGCCGAGGGGGGCTATGTCGCCCTGCTGGGCGGACAAGTCAGCAACCAAGGCATTATCCAGGCTCGCCTCGGCGCCGTGGCGCTGGCGGCGGGCGACAAAGTCAGTCTGGATTTCGCCGGTGACAAACTGCTCAGCGTACAGGTGGATAAAGGCGCGCTGCAAGCGCTGGCAGAAAACAAACAATTGATCCAGGCCGATGGCGGCATAGTGCTGATGACGGCCAAGGCCGCCGATACACTGCTGGCCAGCGTGGTCAACAACGAAGGCGTCATCGAAGCCCGCACCGTCGAAGAACACAACGGCGTGATCAAGCTGCTCGGCGATATGGACAGCGGCACGGTGAATGTCGGCGGCACCTTGGATGCTTCCGCTCCATCGCCTGCCGTAAATGATCGTTCCGGGAATGCCCTTCCGAACGCTCCGCATCCCGAAATGACATCAGCGCCATCGAACACCATCCATAGATACGCCGACACGACACAGAGCCTAGCCGAAGACATTCCCACGCAAAGCGCGGAAACGATGAAACCTGTCGACAAAGCCGACGGCGGGACTTCGACAGGCTCAGCCCAGGCTAACGGCGGTTTTATCGAAACTTCCGCCGCCCATGTCAAAATCGCCGACGACGCCAAGATCACCACCAAAGCCGCCAACGGCCAATCCGGCACCTGGCTCATCGACCCGGTGGACTTCACCATCGCCGCCGGCAGCGCCGGCTTGACGACGTCCGGCATCGGCGCATCCACGCTGTCCACCGCGCTGGGCGGCGGCAACGTAGCCATCGCCACCGATCCGGCGACCGCGGGCAACGGCGACATCTTCGTCAACAGCGCGGTGTCATGGTCGGCCAACAAACTCACGCTGACGGCCCATCGCAACATCGCGATCAACGCCAACCTGAACGGCTCCGGTACGGCGAGTCTGGCGCTGCAATACGGCCAGAGCGGGGGCGGAGGGGATTATTCCCTGGGCAACGGCGCGAAGGTCAGTCTGCCGGCGGGCCTCAATTTCAGCACCAAGAACGGCGCCGCCGCCGCTATCGACTGGACCGTCATCACCGACGTGGGCGTAGCGGGCGATGCCACCGTGGCGCCGGCCACGATGACCTTGCAAGGTATGGACACGAACCGCGCAGGCAACTACGTTCTGGGCGCCGACATCAATGCTAGCGGCACCAGCACCTGGAACGCCAACCAGGGCTTCTCGCCGGTGGGGTTTAATGATATCTGCAACGTTGGCGTTTGCTTCACCGGCAAATTTGACGGCCTCGGCCATACCATCAGCAACCTGTCCATCAATCGCGATGTGACTTTCCCCGTGGGGCTGTTCGGCAATACGGAGAACAACGTGCTGCAAAACGTCGGGCTGCTGAACGTAAACATCTACGGCGGCTCGGGTGGCACCGGCGCGCTGGCAGGCAGAATGGGCAACCCCCTCACCGGCGGCACAGCCGTGCGCAACAGCTACGTCGATGGCGGCAGCGTGAAAGCGCGCAGCCGCTTCGTCGGCGGGCTGGTCGGCATGACTGCTCTTGATACCGACAGCATCAGTTACAGCTATGCCAACGTCAGCGTTGAATCCTCCGTTGGCGGCAGCGCCATCGACGCCATTGCCGGCGGGCTGGTGGGATCGAACGCCGGCAGCATCAGTTACAGCTATGCCTCCGGCAGCGTCACCGGCAAAGCGGCCAATCCCGTCAACAACGTAGGCATCGGTGGGCTGGTAGGGAGGCAGGCCTTCGTTGGCAGCATCAGCAACAGCTATGCCACGGGCGCCGTAAGCGCCGTCGGCGGCGGCACCGAACTGGGCGGTCTGGTCGGCCAAGCAAACGGCGGCGGCGGTTCGGTCACCAGCAGTTACTGGGACAAGACCACCACCGGCCAGGCCACCAGCGCCAACGTCACCGGCGGCGGGGGCGGCGACGGCACCGGGCTGACCACCGCCCAATGGTCCACCCTTGGCCCATTTGGCACTACCCCCAGCGATGGCGCATGGAGCACGGCCAATTGGGGAACGGGCAACCTCTATCCGGGGATCAAGGCGCTGCCCTACATCACCATCACCGCCAGCGCCAGCCAGACCTACGGTTCGCCGGCAAGCTTCAGCATCGCCAGCATCCTGGACCAGACGGGCGCGAATGCCAACAGCCTCGTAAGCATCGGCGGCCTCACTTGGTCGGCAGGCACCAGCGCCTCCACCGCCGCCGGCACCACCAGCGCCGTGCGCGGTGCAGGCGCCACGGGGACGGGCTACCAGATTCTCTACGCGGGCAACCTGACGGTAGCCCAAGCGCCCCTGACCGTCACCGCCGCCAACGCCGCCAGCAAAACTTACGACGGGCTGGCCTGGAGCGGCAATAACGGCGTTACCTACAGCGGCTTTGTCAACGACGAAGGAACTGGGGTATTGGGCGGTACGCTGTCCTTCGGCGGCTCTGCGCAAGGCGCGGTCAACGCCGGTAACTACGCCATTACGCCTTCGGGCTTGAGTTCCGTCAACTACGCCATCAACTATGTCAACGGCACAATGACGATAAATCCAAAGCCGGTTAATATCACCGGCAGCCGTATTTATGATGGCACGACTGCCGTATCGTCCGGCATATTTACTGTCAGCAACCTGGTGCCTGGCGAAACCTTGACGCTGTCGGGATCGGGAAGCGTCGCCAGCAAGAATGTGTCCGCAGGCATACAGACCGTGACGCCGGGAACGTTGGCATTGGTCAATGGCAGCGGTCTGGCAAGCAATTACACCTTAACGGGGGGGACAAAAACCGCGAATATCACCGCCAAGGATTTGACTGTGAGCGGCCTAAGCGCACTCAGCAAGATATACGACGCCAGCACCGCTGCCACGGTGAGCACGGCGAATGCTATCTACACCGGCCTGGTCGTCGGCGATGCCGTGAAGGTCAACGCCACCGGCATATTTGCCGACAAGAATGTCGCCGCAAACAAGGCCGTCACCTTGACCAGCAACTACACCGGCGCCGATGTTAATAACTACACCATTACCGATCAACCTTCCACCACTGCGAACATCACGGCCAGGGGGTTGACGGTAACCGCCTCAGGCATAGACAAAATCTATGACGGCTCGACCGCTGCCGCAGTCACGTTGAACGACAACCGCTTGGCCGACGACGTATTGACCCTTAGCAACACGAGCGCCTACTTTAGCAATAAGAATGCCGCCACCGGCAAGACCATCACGGTCAGAGGCATCACTATCGGCGGTATTGACGCGGACAACTACATCGCCAATACCGTAGCGAGCACGGCGGCGGACATCACGGTCAAGGGCTTGACCGTAAGCGGTTTGACTGCAAACAACAAAACCTATGACGGCACCAATACCGCCACGGTGAATACCGCATCAGCCAGCTTAACCGGCTTGGTTGCCGGAGATATATTGAATGTTAATGCCATTGGCATGTTTGCAGACAAAAACGTTGGCGCAGGCAAGGCCGTGACGCTCTACAGCAGCTACACCGGCCCGGATGCCGGCAACTACGGTATCACCGGCCAGACATCCGCCACGGCGGACATCACCGTCAAGAGCTTGACCTTGAACGGCTTAAGCGCAAACAACAAAGTGTATGACACTACCGCCGCAGCCACTTTGAGCGGCACAGCATCGATCACTGCGTTAGGTTCGGACCTACTCACATTGGACGGCACGGGCAGCGCCGTATTCGCCGACAAGAACGTCGGCGTCGGCAAAGACGTCACCGTCAGCGGTTATAGCCTCAGCGGTGCAGACGCCGGTAACTACAGCCTCCTGCAACCCAGCCGGTTAACCGCCGACATCAGCGCAGCCAACTTGGCCGTGACTGGAATGACTGCAAGCAATAAGGTCTATGACACCAGCACCGCAGCCACCTTAGGAGGCACGGCAACGATCACCGCGCTAGGTTCGGACCTGGTCGCCTTGGGCGGCACTGCCGACGGCGTATTTGCCGACAAGAACGTCGGCACCGGCAAGGCTGTCACTGTCAGCGGCTATAGCCTCAGCGGTGCAGACGCAGGCAATTACAAGCTCGTACAACCCACCGGCTTGACCGCCGATATTACCCCGGCCAACCTGCCGGTAACAGGCCTCACCGCCAACAACAAAGTGTATGACGCCACTACTGTAGCGACCTTGGCTGGCAAGGCCAAGATCAATGCGCTAGGCACCGATGTAGTCGTGTTGGGAGGAACCGCCATAGGCGCGTTTGCCGACAAGAACGTCGGCGCCGGCAAGGCCGTCACCGTCAGCGGCAACAGCCTTAGCGGTATTGATGCAGGCAACTACCATCTGTTGCAACAAAGCGGCTTGACCGCCAACATCGCCAAGGCCAATTTACAGGTAACGGGCCTTGGCGCCAACAACAAGGTGTATGACGCCACTACCGTAGCGCCCCTGAGCGGCAAGGCGACGATCACTGCGTTAGGCGCGGACGTGGTTGCATTGGAGGGCACCGCTATCGGCGCATTTGCCGACAAGAATGTCGGCAAGGACAAGACCGTCATCGTCAGCGGCAACACGCTTAGCGGCATTGATGCCGGTAACTACAATCTCGTACAACAAAGCGGATTGAGCGCCGACATCGCTAAAGCAAACTTGTCAATCACCGGACTCAACGCTCTCAACAAGGTGTATGACGCCACGACTGTCGCTAAGCTGGGCGGCACCGCTAAGATCAGTCCGCTACACGAAGACGTGGTCACA
>SCPZ01000052.1 GCA_004299305.1 Methylobacter sp. | reverse complement strand
GGCGATTGCCAAGAATAAATATACCCAAATGGCGCAGGATTTTTGTTCGTCTGCAACGACTGCATGGATGCAGGAGGTAGAGCAACGCATGGAGCAGTTGCCGAGGCGTAAAAATGGGCGCATAGCGAGCTATGCAACCATTTTTACAACGCAGCAGACGGGCAAAAAGACCAGTCAGGTGGGTATATTTTTCGCCGGAAATCGCCTTGTTACCTCGGCAGTTCCGATGTTCCCATCAGGAACTCATCTACCGCCTTGGCGGCTTGTCTGCCTTCACGTATCGCCCAGACTACCAGCGATTGTCCGCGTCGTCCGTCACCTGCCGCAAACACTTTATCGACCGATGTTTGATACTGTTTGTCGGTGGCTTTGATGTTATTGCGTTCCAGCTCCACGCCCAGCTCTTTTAACAAGCCTTCGTGTACCGGATGAACAAAACCCATCGCTAAAAATACGATGTCAGCCTCCAGTGTGAAAGCGCTGTCCGGTTTCTCGCTCATTTTCCACTGTCCGCCTTCTTGCTTCCACTCGACTTCAATCGCGTTCAGGTGGGTTATCTTGCCGTCTTTGCCGGTAACGCTTTGGGTGTTGACGCTAAAGTAACGCTTTTTGATGCCTTCATCATGAGACGATGTGGTGCGCAACTTGTTGGGCCACAGTGGCCAAGTGAGCAGTTTGTTTTCTTTTTCAGGCGGTTGCGGCAAAATTTCGAGTTGCACCACGGAGGCCGCGCCCTGGCGTATCGATGTTCCGATACAATCTGAACCGGTATCGCCGCCGCCGATCACTACGACATGCTTGTCGGTCGCAGTGATGGCGATATCTTCCGCTATGGTGTCGCCTGCGTTGCGCTTGTTTTGCTGGCGTAAAAAGTCCATAGCAAAATAAACGCCTTGATATTCATTGCGTCCTTCGACTTCCAGGTCGCGCGGCTTTTCAGAGCCTACCGCTAAAACCACGGCATCGTACTCGGCGAGTATTTTTTGCGCGGAAATGTCAGTACCGATATGGCTGTTGGGTCTGAAGCTGACGCCTTCCGCCTGCATTTGCGCAATGCGTCGGTCGATATGTGATTTTTCCATCTTGAAATCGGGAATGCCGTAGCGCAATAAGCCGCCGATACGATCATTCTTTTCATAGACCACGACTTCGTGTCCGGCGCGTGCCAGCTGCTGGGCGCAGGCCAATCCCGATGGTCCAGAACCTATTACCGCAACGCGCTTGCCGGTGCGGAGTTCCGGAATCTGCGGTTTTACCCAGCCCATTTCCCAGCCTTTGTCGATGATTGCGCATTCTATCGATTTAATCGTTACCGGCTGGTCTTGCAAGTTCAATGTGCAAGCCGCTTCGCAGGGTGCAGGGCAGATGCGTCCGGTAAATTCAGGAAAATTGTTGGTGCTGTGTAAAATTTCCAGTGCCTGTTGCCAATCGCCTCGATAAACGCCGTCATTCCAATCCGGGATGATATTGTTGACCGGGCAGCCGTTATGGCAAAAAGGGATGCCGCAATCCATGCATCGTGAACCCTGCTCAGCCATTTCGGCATCGCTGGGGGCCAGCGTAAATTCGCGATAATGCTGGATACGGTCACTCGGCGAGGCATAATGCCGCTCGGTGCGCGGTAGTTCCATAAACCCGGTTGGTTTACCCATCTTTAATACCTTCTACTTAAATAGTGTGTCTTGCTAGTTCCCAAGCGTCGGTTTGGGAATTCAGTACGGGAAGCTCCAGCTTCCCGTCTCGCGAAGCTACGACTTGCATGGATGCAAGAGGTAGAGCAACGCAGGAGCGGTTGCCGAGAGCTTCGCTAACTGGGTTCCCAAGCAGGCGCTTGGGAACCAGCGTTTTTAGTACTTTTTGTGGTTTTCGTGGATTGTTGCTTGTAAGTAACTATGCAGTCGCGGATACTTGCTCTGCCTGGATTTGTTTGAGCGCTTCGCGGTAATCGACTGGCATGACTTTAACAAAGCGCGGCAAATAATCCTGCCAGTTATCCAAAATGTGCTGCGCTCTTGCGCTGTTGGTATAACGCTTATGGTTTTCAATAAAATGTTTTAAGCGTTGCGCATCATAACGGGTCATATCGGACATGATATGGACGCGTCCATGTGTTTCCATGTCGCCGCCCTGATGTGCGATGGCTTCCAGCGTATCGTCTTCTTCGGGGATAGGTTCGAGTTCCACCATTGCCATGTTGCAACGCTTCTCAAAGCTGCAGTCTTCATCCAGCACATAAGCCACACCGCCGGACATACCCGCTGCAAAGTTACGGCCGGTTTGTCCGAGTACGACCACAACGCCGCCGGTCATGTATTCGCAGCCGTGGTCGCCGACGCCTTCGACAACCGCGACAGCGCCTGAATTGCGCACTGCAAAACGTTCGCCCGCAACGCCGCTGAAATAACATTCGCCGCTGATCGCGCCATACAGCACGGTATTGCCGACGATAATATTTTCCGCAGGCGTAATAGGACAGTCTTTAGGCTGATAAATGGCGATACGTCCGCCGCTCATGCCTTTGCCGACATAATCGTTGCCTTCGCCTTCAAGCTCAATGCTGATGCCCTGCGCTAAAAACGCGCCGAAACTTTGACCGGCGGTGCCTTTGACACGAATCGCAATGGTGTCTTCAGGCAAGCCTTTGTGTCCGTAACGCTTAGCCACTTCACCGGATAGCATCGCGCCGAAAGTGCGGTTGATGTTGCGAATCGGCGTATCAATGACGACCGGTTGCGCATTTTGCAGTGCAGGCTGGGCCGCAGCAATCAAGGTATGATCCAGTGCTTGATCCAAGCCGTGGTCTTGGCGTTCGGTGTTATAAACAGCGGTCGCGCCGTCAATTTCGGGTTTATAGAAAACCCGGCTAAAATCCAGTCCCTGCGTTTTCCAATGGTTCAGCGAACGCTGCATGTCCAGTAAGTCGGAGCGGCCGATCATTTCGTTAAGATTACGGAAGCCGAGTTTCGCCATCCATTGACGTACATCTTCCGCGACCATGAAGAAATAATTGACCACATGCTCAGGCTGTCCGGTAAAGCGTTTGCGCAGTTCAGGGTCTTGCGTCGCTACACCGACGGGGCAGGTGTTCAGATGGCATTTACGCATCATCAAACAGCCCGACACGATTAACGGGGCAGTGGCAAAGCCGAACTCGTCCGCGCCCAATAATGCGCCGATGACGACATCGCGTCCCGTGCGTAAACCGCCGTCGACTTGGACGGCTATGCGTCCGCGCAGTTTGTTGAGTACCAATGTTTGATGGGTTTCGGCAAGGCCGATTTCCCAAGGCAAACCGGCGTGTTTGATTGAAGTCATCGGGCTTGCGCCGGTGCCGCCGTCATAGCCGGAAATGGTCACATGATCGGCATGGGCTTTGGAAACACCCGCCGCAACGGTGCCGACACCAACTTCCGATACCAGCTTGACGCTGATTCGTGCTTCGGGATTGACGTTTTTCAAGTCATGGATCAACTGCGCCAAATCTTCAATCGAATAAATGTCATGGTGCGGCGGCGGTGAAATCAAGCCTACGCCGCGAGTCGAATGACGCACTCTGGCGATAACCGCATCGACTTTATGGCCAGGCAGCTGTCCGCCTTCGCCGGGTTTCGCACCTTGGCTGATTTTAATCTGGATGTCGTCGGCATTGACCAAGTATTCGGTGGTTACGCCGAAACGGCCGGAAGCAACTTGCTTGATCGCCGAACGCATTGAGTCGCCGTTGGGCAAGGGTTTGAATCGCTCAGGAAGCTCACCGCCTTCGCCGGTGTTGGATTTGCCGCCGATGCGGTTCATCGCAATCGCCAAATTGGTGTGTGCCTCAAAAGAAATCGAACCAAACGACATCGCGCCGGTGGCAAAACGCTTGACGATGTCCGCTGCGGACTCCACTTCGTCCAACGGTACCGGCGTAGCCGCTTCCTTGAATGACATTAAGCCGCGCAAGGTCAGCAAGGCTTCGTTTTGCTCATCAATCAGCCGACAGAATTCAGCATATTTTTCATAGCTGTTGCTGCGCGTTGCGTGTTGTAAGGTGCTGATGGTTGCAGGCGTCCAGGTATGCGCTTCGCCGCGTTGACGGTAAGCGTATTCCCCGCCAATATCCAGCGCATCGCGGTATAACGGCGCATTGCCGAAAGCGATACGGTGACGGCGAGTGGTTTCTTCGCTGATTTCAGCCAAACCTGCGCCTTCGACAGTGCTGGTTGTGCCGGTGAAATAGCGATCAAGGAACGGTTCCGATAAACCGATTGCATTGAAAATCTGTGCGCCGCAATAAGACTGGTACGTCGAAATGCCCATTTTGGACATGACTTTAAGCAGGCCTTTGGAGACGGCTTTGATATAACGCTTGTGTGCTTCGTATTCGCTGAGGTCGGCGATGTCCTGGCATAGCCCTGAAAGCGTGTCGAACGCCAGGTAAGGGTTAACCGCTTCCGCGCCGTAGGCTGCCAGCAACGCAAAATGATGCACTTCACGCGCTTCGCCGGTTTCGACAACCAAGCCGACTTTGGTGCGCAGGCCTTCGCGGGTCAAATAGTGATGCACGGCGGACGTCGCCAGCAGGGCAGGTATCGCGATGTGGGCAATATCCAAGTCGCGGTCGGATAGCGCCAGGATATTGTTGCCTTCTTCAACGGCTTGTTTTGCTGCAAGACATAATTTGTCGAGCGCCGCTTCCATGCCGCCTGCGCCCAAATCGGAAGGGTAGCACAGCGTCAGTGTTTTGGTCTTGAATACGCCGCCGGTGCGTGTTTCGATGCGGCGAATTTTTTCCAAATCCTGGTTGGTCAAAATGGGTTGCTCGACTTCCAGACGCATGTGGGTGCCGCCTTCGTCCAGTCCCAATAAATTAGGGCGTGGGCCGATCAGCGAAACCAGCGACATGACCAGTTCTTCGCGAATAGGGTCGATAGCCGGGTTGGTAACTTGGGCAAAACCTTGTTTGAAATAATCGTACAGCATACGCGAACGTTGCGATAATACCGCCAACGCAGCATCGATGCCCATGGAGCTGATCGGTTCTTGTCCGGTTTGCGCAATCGGTTTCAGGATGAATTCAATATCTTCGCGGGTATAACCGAATGCTTGTTGTCTATCCAGCAGGGTGTGCGCATCCGGTGCCATTGCCGAAATTTCAGCAGGCAGTTCGGACAGCAGGATTTGCGTTTTGCTCAGCCATTCGGCATAAGGATGGCAGGCCGACAAGTTGGCTTTCAATTCCGCATCGTCAATAATGCGGCCTTGTTCGGTGTCGATCAGCAGCATTTTGCCCGGTTGCAAACGCCATTTTTTGATGATCTTGTGTTGGGGGACTTCCAATACGCCCATTTCCGACGCCATGATCACGAAATCGTCATCTGTGACCAGATAACGCGCAGGACGCAAGCCGTTACGATCCAAGGTTGCGCCGATTTGACGGCCATCGGTGAAGGCAATGGCCGCAGGGCCGTCCCAAGGTTCCATCAGCGCGGCGTTATATTCATAAAACGCGCGTAGTTTTTCATCCATTAATACGTTACCGGCCCACGCTTCGGGAATCAGCAACATCATTGCGTGAGCCAGCGAATAGCCGCCCGCGACCAATAATTCCAGCGCATTGTCGAAACAAGCCGAATCCGATTGCGCTTCGTCGATCAACGGCCACAACTTGTGCATGTCGTCGCCCAATACTTTGGATGCGATGGAATGGCGACGCGCCGCCATGCCGTTAACATTGCCGCGCAAGGTGTTGATTTCGCCGTTATGGGCGATTAGGCGGAACGGATGCGCCAAGTCCCAAGTAGGGAAGGTGTTGGTCGAAAAACGCTGGTGTACTAACGCCAAGGCGCTGTCCATGCGTTCGTCGCTTAAGTCGGCATAAAACGCCCCAACTTGGTCAGCCAGCAACATGCCTTTATAGACGATGGTGCGTGACGAAAGGGACGGGATATAGAAAGAATGGCCGTGATCCAGCTTTAAATCGCGGACGGCGTTTTCAACTTGTTTGCGAATCACAAACAGTTTGCGCTCGAAAGCGTCCTGATCGATGCAATCTTCACCGCGACCAATAAAAATCTGCCGGATAAACGGTTCAACGAGCTTGACTGTCTCGCCTAAAGACTGGTTGTCAACCGGTACATCGCGCCAACCTAACAATACGGCTTTTTCACGCGCAATGATGTCGGTTAATAATTTTTCGCAGGTCGCTCGATTGGAGGTATCGCGAGGCAAAAACACCATGCCTGCCGCATAATCTCCGACTGCCGGAAGGGAAATGCTTAATTTTGCGCACTCTGCGCGCAAAAAAGTATCGGGCATTTGAATCAAAATGCCCGCGCCATCGCCGGCATAGATGTCGGCACCGACCGCGCCACGGTGGGTCAAGTTTTTAAGTAATTCCAAACCCTGACGTACGATTTCATGGCTTTTTTGACCCTTTATATGAACGATAAATCCCACGCCGCATGCGTCATGTTCATTGCGTGGATCATATAAACCTTGTCTGGTCGGTAGCGTGCTTTGACTCATTGTCACCTCTAAAAAATATTACAAAAGGGTTGCTATCCTCTAACTTAACAGCCCTCATTGCGCACCTGTTTTGATGCCTGGATCAGAGGCCACGGTACGGCAAAACCAGTTAATTATACGGATGAAAGGTGATTTTGTCACGCTGTCTTTTGTTGTCCGTGCCAGTGGCCATTCAGGCTGTTGTTCACGAGCATAGGATTAGCAGGGATCTTTTATCATGTTGCGTGGGAGGTATTTTCTTATCCTATATAGATAGATGTGGTATCTTTCTGCTTTACCTACATGGACAGATATTTACGCCTGCATTACTCTACTATACGCCATTCATGGCGTTATGCGGGATGCAGAGGGCGCTTTAAGCAACGCAGGAGCTGTTGTCAAGGAGCGAAACGGTTGGTTTTTTCTATTGAATTTCTCTTTATGTTTTTGTAAGCAGGCCCGTTTCATTTTGATGAGGCATTGCTGTGATTTAAGTGAATTCTCGTTATAAGACTGGTTAATTATGAAAGAAAATTTCGATGTTGTAGTTGTGGGCGGTGGCATGGTTGGCGCTGCTGTTGCCTGTAGTCTTGGCGGGAGTTCCTTGAAGGTGGCGGTCATAGAGACTGTGTTGCCGCAAGCTTTTTCTCCAGATCAGTCGCATGATTTAAGGGTTTCTGCGCTCAGTATTGCGTCAAAAAACATACTCGAAACCGTGGGCGCCTGGGATGGCGTCGTTAGTCGCAGGCTTTGCCCGTTTCGTAGGATGCGGGTTTGGGAAACTGCGGGGGACACTGAATTTTGCAGTGATGATATAAATTATCCCGAATTGGGTTATATCGTTGAAAACAGGGTGACCCAGCTGGCATTATTAGATCGTTTGCAGGAATTTGCCAATGTCGAGCTGATGTGTCCCGCCACCATTAATAAAATCAACTACGCAACCGGAAAGCCTACCGAAATCGAATTAGGTGATGGCCGAATTGTGTCGGCGAAACTATTGGTTGCAGCCGATGGCGGTCAGTCCCGAGTCAGGCAAACAGTGGGATTGGGCGTAACCAGTTGGGATTATAAGCAACATGCCTTGGTTATTTATATCGAAACAGATTACGGACAGCAGGATATAACCTGGCAGCGCTTTGTACCCAGCGGGCCGCAGGCATTTTTACCGTTAACCGGGCATTATGGTTCTATCGTTTGGTATAACTCGCCAGATGAGGTGCGCCGGTTGAAAGCATTGTCCAACGCAGATTTGCTGCGCGAATTGACGGCAACCTTTCCTGATTGCCTGGGCAAGGTTAATGCTATCTTGGGTACGGCGAGTTTTCCGTTGAAGCGCCAACATGCGCAAAACTATGTTAAACCCGGCGTGGTCCTCGTTGGCGATGCAGCGCACATGATCAATCCGTTGGCAGGGCAGGGGGTTAATATCGGTTTGTTGGATGCTGCGGCATTGGGTGAGGTGCTGATCGAGGCCGATAAACAAGGTCTTGAGCTAGGTGATTTGGCGGTTTTAAGGCGTTATGAAAAAATGCGCCGCAATGAAAACCTGAAAATGATGACAGTGATGGATGTTTTTTACCGAGTGTTCAGTAATCAGGTATTGCCAATCAAATTTTTACGCAACTTGGGACTGGGCTTAGCCGAGCGGATTTTACCCGCCAAAAATAAAGTGATGCGCAGTGCAATGGGATTGGACGGTAATTTACCTAAACTTGCTCGTGGTGAGTCGATTATTTGAGTTAGGTAATTTGCAAGAGTTACAGATTGAGATGAAATGGATTTGGCTGATAAAAAATAACTACTCAGCTCAATCGCAAAACAAGCGAAGGCTGAGTAGTTACAATTTATTTGCCTATATTTGTTGTTTCTTATCAATATTCAACCGTTTTTGATAATACTTTCACCATTCTTGAAATTGGGAGACAGTACAAAATCAGTAAACTAGCCAATTACTATCAATAATCGGCGCGAGAATAGTTAAGTAATTATCCGGCAGTGTTGTTTGTCCTAAAGCGGGCGGTGTAAAAGCACTCATCGCATTGACCAGATTTTGTGCATTGCTATCAGTCAGCATTTTTGTATCGTCAATCGTTTTGAATAGCTCGATATGGTTCGCCGTACTCAAATACCAGTCTTTAATCACAAAACTATCGGAAGTACCGATAATATTGATCTGAAGATTGTTAGTCGCGGCGATGTGAGTAAACCAGAGTTGATTGGTTGTTACTCCCGCTATAAATTGCGCTATATCACTATTACCCGCAGTACTGTCATTTTCAACGACGCTATCAATACCGTAGCTACGCCCTAGCAGATAAGTATCGTTGCCTACGCCGCCGGACAGCGTGTCGACTCCACCCTGTCCATTTAAGATGTCGTTGCCGACAGCTCCGGTCAGGCTGTTGTCGGCATTGTTACCGGTCAGTACATTATTGAGTGCATTGCCTGTGCCGTTGAGCGCCGCAGCACCTGCTAGCGTAAGGTTTTCCATATTAGCGCCGAGTGTTAAAGAAATACTGGATTCCACAGTATCAATACCCTCATTGGCGTTTTCGGTAATGACATCGGTCGTTATGTCGACCACATAAACATCATCTCCCGTCCCGCCGATTAACTTATCAGACCCTGCTTTACCATCAAGCCTATCATTACCCGCGCCACCAGTCAGCGTATTGCTGGCGCTATTACCGGTCAGCACATTATTAAGCGCATTGCCCGTAGCGTTGATAGTTTTTGTGCCGGTCAACAGAATGTTTTCCAGATTATTTGCCAAAACGTAGCTGACGCTGGACTGCACACTGTCGAACCCTTCGTTAAGATTTTCGGTAATACTATCGGTAGCGCTATCAACGATATAGGTGTCATCATCCGCGCCGCCTTTTAGCGCATCGTTACCCGTGCCGCCATTCAGGGTATCGTTACCCGCATTGCCGATGAGCGTATCATTGCCAGCCAGTCCATTTAAAGTATCGTGGCCCATACCGCCGCTCAACGTATCAGCGCCGCTCGTGCCAGTAACTGTCAGGTTTTGAACGCTAACTACCAAGTCAAAAATATCGGATACCTTCAGTCCGCCGCTGTCCGTAGCAGAGACCTGAACACTGGTGGTTCCCAATGTCGTGGGCGTGCCGCTGAACTTATGTGTCGCTGCATTAAAGACAAGCCATGAAGGCAATGCGCTGCCATCGGCAAGCGTGGCGCTGTAACTCAGCGTATCGCCTGCATCGGGATCGGTAAATGCAGAGGCAGGCAGTGTATAACTGAACGCAACACCTTGCGATGCCGCTTGATCCGCTAAAGCGGTTGACAATATCGGCGCATGGTTAGGCAATGCCGTATTGAGCGTTACATATTCGCCTGCCGAATAGCCGTAATTATCCGTACCCCACAAAATGAAACTCAAACTGCCGACTTGGCTGCTGTTGGGCGTACCTGAAACAGTGCGGGTTGCCGCATCAAAACTCAGCCACGAAGGTAGAGCCGACCCGTCCGGTAATTCCACACTGTAGCTGATAGAATCACCCACATCGGAATCGATAATGGTATCAAGCGGAACGGCGTAGCTGAAAAAATTATCTGCGTAACTTTGCAATGCTGGCAGGTAAGCATTAACTACCGGTGCATGGTTGTAAGTTGATCGATCCACTTGCACCTGAAGCGCGGTCTGATCCCAGGCTACGCCATTAGTAAATTCCACACGGTCGATTTTATGATCCGACACCTCGCTGCCATTTACCGTGTCCGCGCCATAATAATTGCTAAAGTAGATTTGATCGGTGCTGCCTTTAATTTTCAGCAACAGGTTATTACCTGATTGGAACGCCAACACATCGGTATCGGCAATACCCGCGCCGAAACGCAATGTGTCGGTGGCGGTTAACAGGTCGGTATTGTCGATAGTATCCTGACCGTCGCCGCGACTAAAGATGTAGACATCATTGCCAGTCTTGCCGGATAGATAATCATTGTCCGCCAAGCCGGTTAACGTATCGTTGCCATAAGCGCCGATCAGTATATCGGCCCCTGCGCTACCGGTAAGGGTTTGCGGCGTAGCAAAGTCCAAGATCATAGTCTCACCGCTTGCGGAGCCGTAGTTATCCGTTCCCCATAACATCACTTTCAGGCTACCCACATTGCTGGCATCCGGTGTCCCGGAAAATGTTCGGGTCGCGACATCAAAGTTAAGCCAGGTAGGCAATGCCGCCCCATCCGGTAGTTTTGCACTGTAGCTGACAGAATCCCAAGTATCAGGGTCGGTAATCGTGTCAACAGGGACGGAATAGGTAAAAAATTTATCTATTGGAGTGACTAAGCTAGGCAAGTAAGTGTTGATTGTCGGCGCATGATTGTAAGTTGCCCTGTCTACTTGCGTTTGCAATGCAGCCTGATCCCAGACAACAGCATTAGCGAATTCCACACGGTCGATTTTATGATCCGACACCTCACTGCCATTTACCGCGTCCGCGCCATAATAGTTGCTAAGATAGATTTGATCGGTGCTGCCTTTAATTTTCAGCAACAGGTCATTACCGGATTGAAACGCCAACACATCGGTATCGGCAATACCCGAGCCGAAACGCAATGTGTCGGTGGAGGTTAACAGGTCGGTATTGTCGATAGTATCCTGACCGTCGCCGTGATTAAAAATGTAGACATCATTGCCCGCATTACCAACCATATAGTCGTTTTCGGCCCCTCCGTTGAGGATGTTATTGCCAATATTGCCCCACAAACCGTTATCGAGCGCGTTGCCTGTCGCAGAAAGATCAGCCGTGCCGTCGAGCGCCAAGCGTTCAATATTATCCGCCAACGTGAAGCTTACGGTGCTGCGCACAATATCATCGCCTTCACCGGTCGCCTCAATAATAATGTCGTTCACGTCATCGACTGCGTAGTAGTCGTTGCCCGTTCCCCCGATCAACGTATCCACACCAGTCCCACCAAATAACGCATCGTTGCCTACCTTGCCTTCTAGCTGGTCATTGCCGCCCAGCCCAGACAGGTTGTTATCCGCGTCGTTGCCTATGATAACGTTGTCGAGATCGTTACCGTTGCCATGAATAACCGTTCCCATCAGAATCAGATTTTCGACGTTGTTCTCCAGAATATAGATAGTATCGCAACTACGCTCAATAGTATCGATACCTTGACCAACATATTCATTAATGCTGTCACCCGCATCAACAGCAATGTAACGATCATCGCCCGCGCTGCCCGCCATAGTGTCGGCGCCCAGCCCTCCGTCGATTTGATTGTTGCCGCTGTTGCCATTGATATAGTTATTGTCATTGTTACCCGTGGCATTCAGGTTTTCCATCCTGGTCAGCGTTAGGTTTTCCAATATGTCTGACAGGGTGTAGGTGATGGAACTCTCTACGGTATCATTGCCACCGGTCGCATTCTCTATGATCTGATCCATTGTATTGTCGATCACATAGGTATCGTTGCCGTCCCCTCCCTCCAGAATATCAGCGCCTTTGGCACCGTCCAGACGGTTGGCGTATTTATTCCCGACTATATAATTAACATCGGCATTGCCGGTGCCGCCGATATTACCTCCCTCATTTTCGAGAATCAGGTTTTCAACATTCGCCGATAACACGAAACTCGCCGTCGCACGAACAACGTCAAAGCCTTCGCCCGCGTTCTCCACAATCACATCGCCGGAGTTTCCAATCCGGTAAAGATCGTCACCGGCGCCGCCAAGCAGGGTATCTATCCCTGCGCTCCCGTCCAAATCATCGTTGCCGTCACCACCGTTGATCGTGTCATTACCCGCAGCACCGTTGAGGGAGTCATTGCCTAGTCCTCCGGTAAGGCTGTCGTTGGCCGTGGTACCGCGAATTGCGTCATTACCGCTACTGCCTGCAAACAACATAGCTTGAATGGTCGCAATATTCCACACCGCGCCGTCGGCAAACACAATCTGCTGGACACTGTTATAGGCGCTGGTTGGATCGTCGTTATAGAAGAAGCCGTTGATGATAATGTTGTCGGTGGCGCCGACGATGGCGATTTGCAACGCACGGTTGCCGTTGAATATATTGTCGTAGACCTGAGTAATCACGACATCCGCAGCAGCAACTCCGGCCTTGAATTGCAAGGTGCTGAGCTTGCCCGCTGTCGTGTTGGAAATTGGGTTAATAACGTCCTGGCCGTCGCCTATACCGAACAGGTAGGTGTTATTGCCGGTACCGCCAATCAGGGTATCGTTGCTCGCCCCGCCGTCCAGCGTGTCGTTGCCGAATTCTCCGACCAGCGTGTCGTTGCCTGTACCGCCGGACAGAGTGTCGTTGCCGCTTCCTCCGTTCAGGGAGTCGTTGCCCGTACCGCCGGACAGAATGTCATTACCTGCCTGACCATAAAGAGTGTCATTGCCGCCTTGCCCAAACAACATATCATCAGCCCCGCCACCGGAAAAATTCCCGGGCTCCAAGGTGACGCCCATTGTTGTCAGAATTGTTTGTAACTGCGTATCGCCGCTGGCCTGTTCAACCCAGCTTTGCAACTGGGTGATGCCGTCCCAACCAGTACTATAAAGCTTTGTACCGGCGTAACGATTCAGTTCGATCAAGTCGAACAAGGCATTGGCCGGGTTAGCCTGCTGGTTGCTGGCAAGCAAGGCATTCATCCCCGTAAAATCCAAACTTATGCCGGTTGCGCTGACGCCGAGGCTGATGGCATCCAGGTAGGGTTTGAGATTGGTTTGAAATGCCAGACTGACGTAAACAGATTGTTTTAACGTGTCATAGCTGTTTTGCAGCAAACTTTGAGTGGTGGTCCACAGGGTGATCGTAACCGCCTCAGTGCCGGTTGGCACAGTGTTAAAGGTACGTCCGTTGAAATGTTCGAGGATGGTCAGTTCATTGGCTACGGCATTATATTGCGCGCTACCGGGCACGCTACCGGCGATGTTGACGGTTAGCCGATGGCCGCTGTAGGCGCCGTTGAAGGTGGTCGCCAGGGTGCTGGTGTCGCTCCAGGCGGTGAGGATGGGGTCTAGCAGGGCCAAGCGAGTGCTATAATCACCGGCAGCCCTATAGTCGCTGAGCAGTTGCGCCAGTGTGGTCGATAGCGTGGCGGCTTCGCGCAGCGTTCTGACTTGTCCTGCGCCCTGCATGTCCGGCAGGCCGGTTACGGCGCTGGTGTCGAGATGGTCGACAAATTGGCTGAGGAAGGTGTTTTGCGCCAAGTTGATGTCGCCGATATTGCCCGTCACCTCGCCCAGAGTTCCGCTGCTACCGTCGGTTCTAATAAAGCTGCCAACATCGGCCAGTTGGTTGCCGTTGCTGAGTATCTGGTTATTAGCGGTGCTGCCGACGTTAATGGCGGCGATGTTTTGGCTCCCCAGCGTGAACAATTCGTCGCTTTGGCTAATGCCGTCCTGGTTGAGGTCTTGCCATAGGCGCAGGTTGGCAAATTGTGCATCGCTACTGTCGATTTTGCCGTCGGCGTTGCTATCCAGGTCGCGCAAGGCATCGAAGCCGTCAGTCGCCAGCTCTCCATTGCCTTTAATCATGGCGTCGCCGAACAGTTCGCGACCGTCGTCGATGGCGCCGTTGCTGTTTTTATCCAGTACCAGAAAAGCATCGTTAACGCTGACCCAGCCGGTAGCGGTTTTGATGCCGTCGGCATCGTTGTCGAAGTAGATAGGATTGGTGAGGCTAATGCCGGTAGATTCTATGCCGTTGCCGTTTAGGTCGAATATTAGAGGGTCGTAGCGGATGGGGGCGGTGACGGCGGTGGCGGCGTTGAAGAGGTCGGCTGTGGCTTGATCTATATCGTTGAGATGGATGCCTAAGTCGTCGTTGCTGAAGTTTTCGATAGTGAGGGTTGAGGTTTTGTCGCTGTTTGTAATCAACAGTCTACTGCCCAAGCGGCTGTAGGTATGTCCATCCGCATCTTTCCATTCAGTTTCGCCTGAGTTTTTGGTGCCGCCGCGTAGTTCGATATTGTCGAAGAGAACCTTGCCTTTGCCGTCGGTGTCGTTCAGGGTGTCGCCATTGCTAGCAATGTAAGTATCAAAGCCGTTTCCGCCGTCAAGCGTGTCGTTGCCTTTTCCGCCCTTGATTGTTTCATCTATGCTGTGATCAACACTAAAAGGCGTGTCATAACCTGCAAATTGTTGCATATATTTTGTAATTGGCGTTTTGTTACCATCAACTGGAACGACATCTCCACCACTGTTTAAGTATTGTTTCTCACCGACATGTCCAACCAAATGCGCGCCTGCTAACATGCCCGAGATGGTAATTTTTACTCCATTTAATATTTGTCCTTCATATTGTCTAACGCTATTTACGTAGCTCCATTGTTTTGCCATGTAGGCTAAAATTGCCGCTTCTTGTGCATTGTTATTGTTTAAAAAAGCTGTTTTACTAGAAACACCGCTTGCTAAAGTCCAATTTCCAATCCAGTCGTTTTTACTGGTGCCATCTGCTACATAATATCCAATATATATTAGCGCGCTTTCTCCAAATTGATACTTTCCAATATAGCCTAATGAGTTTTCTTTGTTGTAAATATTACTAGACTCTTGAAACCCTAATGTATCTAAAAATTCTTGATATGTCATGACAATCTCTTTTTTTTGGTTAGTGTGTTTGAATGTTTATTTGTATTGCTTTCCATTCCAATGGAAAATGTTGCGATTAACTTCGCCATCTGGGAAGAATGATATGTCATAGTAACCATTTATTTTATGGTTAAGAATGTAAACTATAGGGCCGCTGCTTACCTCTAGCAGGGGTCTTATAATCCCCCTTTTTTTTTCAAATATAAACATCGGGCAATTACCGGAACCACACCAACCAGAATCGTTAATATACAAAAAATACTCATTTGAGTTGTCATTATTTAGATCAAATTCTTCATAGTAAGCCATATTTGGCGGCGACTCATTAGCATAATGAGATGATTGTAATAATTCCGAAAGTATTGCTTTTGGTGGCGTTTTGTTAAACTCTATCTTGTGTATTGATTTTATATCGTCTGCATGTGCGTTAAAACTACATAGGGCCAAGGTTGTAAGGCCTAATAACCAGAGTAACGCGATAACGCAAAGAAGGGAGGCAGGTCTTGGGTCAAAGGAGTCAACCCCCAATAGTTCTAGACTAAACCCAATACCTATCGTGGGATGCCCTGCACTGTCTATATAAAATTCTCCTGGTTTTCCTGATTTTCCTCGCCCCTCTAACTGAGCAAGCGTTAAGAAGAGCATGAGGTCATATTGGTCTTGATTATTAATTAGCTGTAAATTAATTGACATAGCAGTACCTTCTAAGAATTAAAATTACGGGAGTAAATTGATTAACGCTTTCTTGGAGGACTTCCATCATAAGTCCATGTAGAGTAAGTTTTTAGATCAAGAATTCTTTTTTCTGTCAGGTTAATTAGACAAGCTATTTTTGAATACGCTGACACACTGCCGTCTTCGCCCAAACCAGAAAGCTGATGCTTACATGATAAATCACGAAATTTAATCCAGGCTAGTTGCGCTTTTTTTAAAGGTTTGGGATCAATAAGATCGTTAATTAGCAACTTGTATAGACGATTTAACTCAGTATCTGAAACCTTATATTCACGGCTAATACAATCATTATTTCCTATTTGATTTGAAATACTACATCGCTTTTTTTGTTCTATTGCAAAATCCCATTTTTTAAATTTTTCCTGATCTATATTTTCATTTGCAGTACAAAGTGACACACATAAAGTAGAACAAAGTATAACCGCAAGTGATTTTTTGATAAATGTAGCAAAAAATGGATCATGTCTTGAATTGTGCATTTTTTTAACTCGCTTGCATTAAAGATGCATGGGCCATTGGGTCTATAAAGGGGGTTGGTTACTTTTCATTTTTTCAATCATGTAACCTGCCCCCTTTACCGTTTTAAGAAAAGTGAATAATGCGGTGTTGAAGTCCCCAGCAAGAGGGGTTGCGGTAATTGTAGTCATGTTATTTATCTCATAAATTAAGGGTTGGGGTTTTTGGCAGACCAGTCACATTTTGCCTTGGTATTATCAATTGGGCTTATTGTCAATTGATAAAGTTTTCCTCTATCTAATCCTAAAAAATAGTATTTATCTTTGATGTTAGTAATGCTTCTATAAACATGCCAGGAGGGTGGCCAAAGGTGTGTCGCTTTACACTGCTTAGTATCCAGATCGAAAAAACCTGAATCCCCGCTGCCACCTGCTTCGCTACCAGCATCTTCTACATCGGGCGTAACATGCCCTGCATCCATGTAAAGCAAATACCGTTGTTTATCGGTTTTATCGATGGGTATTTCAAAAATTTCAAAGGGTGGCTGGCCGTAGGTTTGGAACAAACAATCATCTGGTTTTGTGCCAAACTTTGATGTGATTTTGGAACAAGCGTGATCAGGATAAACAACAAGCGTTTGACCGATGTTACAGTGTTGTTTCCAAGGGTCTAAAGCCGTATCCTCATAACTCATCACACTTATTTTCGGTTTAACGAGATCAATCGCTTTCGCTTGCTTTAATCCATCCAAAATTTCCTGGCACATCGTTGCTGTTATATTGTCATTGGCCGTGCTATAAAAGCTTGCCGTACTGAGTATTTGTTTTAGATCGCTGTCACTCTTCTCATATCCCCTTACAACTGAAAATGAACCTAATTCAATTGATCTCGACCAATAGGCGTGTCTAACGCATTTGGCATCTTTGCATCGGTTACGGGTAAATTTAAGCCAATGCTTTTGATATTTAATCAAATTAGTTTTTTCTTCGTCTGTGGCTTTCTCAATTTCCTCGCGATAATCAATATTCAATCGGTCATCCAATTTTGATATAAAGGTGTTTGAGCAAATTATTTTTTCAATATGGGTTGCGGCTTTTGTGCAATCAAAACTAGCGGCACTTACTGTTGATGCCGCAAAAAATAAAAGGATAGGGATAAAAAATGGGGCTATGGAGAATAGGGGACAGACCACGTTTTTTGTAAAAAATCTCATAGGATATAGTCTTGAATTGTGCATTTTTTAACTCGCTTACATAAAAAATGTCTAGTTTTTTTAGTGGGTTGATTTAGGTGTGGGCTTAACTCGCTACGCATTCAATGTCCATATTTTTATGCTGGTAATTGTTTTTTGTCGCATTTGCTATGGTCTGCTTTGCGGGAACAATAATATCGAAAACTCCATGCATTTCATCTTCACTCATTAGAAAATTACGACCTGAGTGTTGATTTAAGTTTGCCAATAACGTGGAGATCGAACCGTTAAAGTTAGTTATATCTGCGATACACGCCGTTCTCGCTGCCCCAGTAATACCCATGGCAATGGGGTCAGGTCTTTCATTGTGCATTTTCTAACTCCCTTGTTGAAGATTGTATCTGGATTTTTAAGTAAGCCGACTCAGGCGCGACTTTACCGCGCTACTAGGTCAATGTCCACGCTTTTGTGATGGGAGTTATGCTGGTGCCGTGAATGAGGTCTGCATTGGTGGTGCCGACGACATCCATACCGATGTCGAGTACGTCCTGCATGGACAGGGTGCGGTCGGCGAATACAAAGGTGTCAATCGAACTGCTGTTGAGCGGGTCGTTGGCATTGAAGTTGTCGATATGCAGTTCGTCGCGAACCTGTCCTGAGCCTGTCGAAGGGGCAAAGCTGAGTTTGAGTGAGCCTAGTCCGATGGTGATGCCGGAATCGGCGAAGTCGAAGTTGAATTGCAGAACGTTGCCACCTGTTCCGATGGATAGGATTATAGGAAATGATAGAGGGTCTTCATGTTGCATTTTCTCGGAAATAAAGCTTGACTACGATGAAAACGCGCTAAGGCTAATGAAGTAGGCGTTAGGGATGTGCTAAAAAATAATCTGCCCAGTAGCAGGGACAATAGTCACATCCCATTTGGGTACAAGAGAATTTAGTAGCAGCCCTTTTGAAAGGGTTTCCATTGGCTCTTCCCGATTTCGCGGGGTAGTTGCTAAATTAAGTGGAAACTAAAACATCGGATGATTTCCAGGCAATAAACTCCCCCAATAACCATTTTGATTTTCTTCATGTATCAATAATTCCAAGCAAATCTGGCATAAAAAGCCCGTTCAAATTAAAATATCCGTCTTTTTATTGAACGCATTCGATAAACACGCGTGATCTCCTAACCTGACGGACTCTTAATGACTGATTATAAACTGACCCACCTTAAACAGCTGGAAGCTGAAAGTATTCATATTATTCGCGAAGTTGCAGCCGAATTTGAACGTCCGGTAATGTTGTATTCCGTCGGCAAAGACTCTGCCGTGATGTTGCATTTGACCATGAAAGCCTTTTATCCCGGCAAACCGCCTTTTCCGTTGCTGCATGTGGATACTACCTGGAAGTTTAAGGAAATGATCGAGTTTCGCGACCAGATGGTCAAGCAATTGGGTCTTGAACTGCTGATTCATATCAACCCAGAGGGCATAGATCAGGGCATCGGGCCTTTTACGCACGGCAGCAAAAAACACACCGACGTGATGAAAACCGACGGCCTAAAACAGGCTCTGGATAAATACCAGTTCGATGCGGCGTTCGGCGGCGCGCGGCGCGATGAGGAAAAATCACGCGCTAAGGAACGAGTTTATTCGTTCCGCGATAAGAATCATCGTTGGGACCCCAAAAACCAGCGCCCTGAATTATGGAATATCTACAACGGCAAAATAGATAAAGGCGAAAGCATTCGTGTATTTCCGTTGTCCAATTGGACGGAGCTGGACATTTGGCAATACATCCATCTGGAAAATATCCCGATTGTACCGCTGTATTTTGCCAAGGAGCGTCCTGTTGTTGACCGCGACGGAATGTTAATCATGGTTGACGATGAGCGGATGCCGATCGGCCCTGATGAAAAAGTTGAAATGAAGATGGTGCGTTTCCGTACTTTAGGCTGTTATCCGTTGACTGGCGCAGTCGAATCAACTGCAACTACGCTGCCGGAAATCATTCAGGAAATGCTGTTGACTACAACCTCAGAACGTCAAGGACGCTTGATAGATCACGACCAATCTGGATCTATGGAGCAGAAAAAGCGCGAAGGGTATTTCTAAGTTTCATGGCTACTGAATCAGAATATAAAGCACGTATTCAAGCTTATGACACGCCGCAATTACTCGGCTTATGGGAAAACATTCAACAGAGAGATACCTCAGAATGGGCGGCCGGTAAAGCACTTGAGCATCTTATACTTCGTGCTTTTGAATTAGAAAATGCTGATGTTCGTTATCCTTATTCTGTGCCTATGAGTACTGTCTCTATCAATAACAGCAAGCAGGATATGGAGCAAATTGATGGGGTTGTCTATACACAAGGCGTCGCGTGTATTGTTGAATGCAAAGACTATGCTGATCCTATGAATTTTGAGCCTATTGCTAAATTGAGAAGCCAATTAATGCGTCGCCCTTCTGCAACCATTGCGAGTATTTTCAGTATGGCCGGCTTTACTGCTCCGGCTTTAACTTTATTAAACTTTATTCATCCGCAAACTATCTTGGCATGGGAAAAAGACGAAATAACTTATTGCTTGGAAAATAAAAGTTTTTGCAGTTCTCTCGTTAAAAAGTACCAAAAGGCAATTGAATTAGGTATGTATAATTTTTCAGCAATTGATGAAGGATATTTACTATGACAGCAAGATATTTTGTTGTAGAAGGAAATAATGACGAGTTTATTTTACAACATTTATTACCCAAGCCATTGTTACAAGATACAAAGATTATCGTAGCCAGTGGTTATAGCGCGGCCTTATCTGTTATACAGTCGTTATTTACTTTAACACCCTTACCTGTTTCATTTTTTTTTGATACTGACACCTATTCTGACGACAAGATAGAAGAAAAAAAGCAATTTACTAATAGCTATTTAAAAAAGTTATTTGCTAATGAATTTTTGCTTTTTCCTATGAAACCGGAAATGGAAATTTTGTTTTTTTATAAGAAGGATCTTTTCGAAAAGTTAATAGGGCAATCAATCGATAACGAGTTGTGGCAACAAGCCAAATATCGGCCTAAGCAGATATTGAACCAATTGATTGGCGACAATAAAAGCCCCTTTTTTCTAGCAGAAAACCCGATTATCAAAAAAAACCTAACGGATGATCTTGTTCATGAATTGCAACAAAATCCATTATTACAAGATATTATTCGGCTGCATTCATTTGAACCGCAAGCCATCATCGCTTAATTATAAAAATACACGGACAACACATGTCACACCAATCCGATTTAATCAGTACCGATATAGACGCGTATTTGGCGCAACACGAACGCAAGGAATTATTGCGCTTTTTAACCTGCGGCAATGTCGATGACGGCAAAAGTACGCTGATCGGCCGTCTGCTGCATGACTCCAAAATGATCTACGAAGATCAGCTGGCCGCAGTTCAGGCCGACAGCGTCAAGTCAGGCACCACCGGCGCAGGCAAGATAGACTTGGCTTTGCTGGTTGACGGTCTGCAAGCCGAACGCGAACAAGGCATCACTATCGACGTGGCCTACCGTTATTTTTCCACCGCCACGCGTAAATTCATTATTGCCGACACCCCTGGGCATGAGCAGTACACCCGTAACATGGCGACCGGTGCGTCAACTTGCGATCTGGCGATTATCCTGATCGATGCCCGTTACGGCGTGCAAACCCAGACTAAACGGCACAGCTTTATCGCGTCGTTACTGGGTATTCATCACATCATTGTTGCGGTCAACAAGATGGATTTGGTTGAATACAGCGAAACGACCTTTAACAAAATTAAGCAGGATTATCTGCATTTCACCGAATCATTGGCTTTACAGGACATCACTTTTATTCCGATGTCGGCGCTGGATGGCGATAACGTGGTCAATCCCAGCGCACATATGCCCTGGTTTACCGGCCTGCCGCTGATGGAAGCGCTGAACAGCATCGAAATTGCCAATGACCGTAATTTCAGCGACGCCCGTTTTCCGGTTCAGTACGTTAACCGTCCCAACCTTGATTTTCGCGGCTTTTGCGGCACGGTCGCTTCCGGTATCTTCAAAAAAGGCGATCAGATCACCGCTTTGCCTTCAGGTAAAAGCAGCACAATCAAAGCTATCGTGACCTATGACGGCGAGTTGGAGCAGGCATTTGCACCGATGGCAGTCACTTTAACACTGGAAGACGAGATTGATATTAGCCGCGGCGATATGATAGTCGGCGCCGAACAGGCATCGGCAACCGTTTCGGACAAGTTCAAAGCCACTATCGTTTGGATGGCTGAAAATGCGCTAGCGCCGGGCAAGCAATACGTTATTAAACTGGCGACGCGCAGTGTGTCGGGTTCTATCGCTACAATTCACCATAGAATCGATGTCAATACCTTGGAACATCATGACGCTACAGAATTGCAATTGAATGAAATCGGTTCCTGCACGGTTTCAGTGAACGCGCCGGTAGTTTTTGACGATTACCTTAGCCATAAGGGCACCGGTTCATTCATTATCATCGACCGTCTGACTAATGGCACTGTCGGCGCAGGCATGATTACCGGCGGCACCGAGGCAGAAAGTCTGCAACCTGTGAGTCCCGCAGAACGCGCTGCACGCTTTAGTCAAGTGGCTACAGCGATTGCTTTGAACGGTTCAAGCAGCAAAGAAATCGCCTATCAATTGGAAAGGAAATTATTTGATAACGGTCATGCGTCGACTGTTCTGGAAACGCAAAATGCGTCTTTGATAGTTGCCGTCAAGAATGCCGGATTGATTTGTTTATGTGTCAATTGCAATGCCGAGCTGGCGGATATGGGTTTCGATACCGATGCTCAGGCTATTGATGATATTTACAGTGTTTTGAAAGATCAAAAGATTATCTATTAATATTAGATTACCGGAGCGGTTAACAAAGCCGCTTCGGCAAGCCTACATTTATTTATAACGACTCATTGCCCAGCTGCTGAGTCGTTACAAAATATCGCAGTAAATCCTTCAACTAAACAAGTCCTAACACCATAACCTTAAAATGAAAAATTCCGAATTCTCAAAAATAAGAGCTTCCGGCGTGGGCTATTTGATCAATAGCATCCAGACTTTATTTGTCGGCATGTTAAGGATATGGACGATTCCTATCGTATTAATGCTGAGTGTCGCGTCAGGCTTTACCACCTACTACGGTTTGTCCCATTTCATCACCCCGTGGATTGCGCTGGTTATTACCGTTGCTATTCAATCCATTATTGTTATTTGTTCGCTGGAAATCGCCGGAATGCATTGGCAGGCCAATCGCATTCGCTATTTTTCGGTGGTTTGCTCCTTGTTAATTGCGCTGACCGCCTCGGTTTCGTTTTCTTATTTCAAGTTTTATGAAATTTCCGAGCAAGACACGCTGCACATTAACCGACTAAATAAAATCAGGTCTGATGTAAAGACCTATGTAGATCAAGTCTTAGCCATTAAAAGCAATGTCTTAAAACAACAGCGCACCGATATGGAAAAAGCGTCGCTCGATGTGCAACAGGCGTATTTCGGAACCCATGCGCAAATTGTTGAAGGTTATAAGCATCAAGTCGGCGAAGGGCCTTTCTGGAAGCATTACAACCAAATTTACCAAGAGAAAAAAGCACAGCAGAGCAAGTTCGATCATGACTTTTCCGAATTGGACAAGGATATTCAAAAACTGCAAGCCAGCATCAGTGACCTGGATGTGGCGACGAATATTGAAGGCGCCTATTATGCGATGCTGGAGAACTTCCAGAATGTACAGCTGAAGATTAACTTGTTATCCGGCAACATCGGGCAGACTTTACCGGAAGCGCCTTTGTTAATGACTTACAAACAATTTACCGCCGATGTTCAACCGTCAGCCGCGATGTGGTCTGATTTTTCATTATTCGCGTTTACTTGCGCGGCCATGGTTGATTTTTTTACCGTGTTACTGTCATACCGCCTTGAATTTACCGCGCCCGGCCCATTGACCGCCGAAGAGGAAGACTTGGTTTTCGAATGCTTAAGACAGTTTACCGAGTTTCGCATCAATAAAAACGATGAACTTGAAATGATCATCGAGAAAACTGAAATGGAACGGGCGAGGCGTTACTCCGACTGGTCGAGGATGTTTGCCGTGGGCTTGTTGTTAAGTCGCGGTTTTTTAAGAAAAATAGATGATAAAACCGTAGAATTCGCGCCTAATCTTTATCCATTGATTGCCGAGAAAATGGGCGATAAGATTAACCGGTTAAAAGCCGAGTCTAACATTACCAGGCAAGCAGATGATGAATAGCACCAGAACTGAAATTGATAAATGGTTTATTGAGGGCAGCCTAGCAAGCGACGATCTCGCTCTGGCTGATGTTTGGGAGCCGGTTTTTGACCCGGATCGTCACATCGTTTATACCAAAATAGGCCCTTACTGGAAGTTATTTCTACGTCCCGAAGGTTTTGTTAAACGTTTTTATCATCGCGTTTATCCATTACCGGTTGAAAGCTGGCTCGTTACCAAACAAATCGAACTTTATGACGGTTTTTGTACGATAGATGTGGCGCTGGACATTCAATTTCAGGCCACATTGAAATATGCCCTGGGCAATATGGATATTTTGCCTGACTTGAATGAGCATATAAAGACCGCTTATGAAGAATTGCTTATCAATTTGATAGATAAAGAATTACTTAGCTTATCGGATGGCGCATGGGTACAAAAAGGCGTAACCGATATTGAAAAGAAAATTTCTTTAGCGGTCGGCGAAATGCTGATATTACAAAATATCCAAGCGCAAGCGCATTGCACATTAAAACCTTCATTTGAAGAATTTCCCGATGTACAACTGGCGCAGGAAAACGTTTATTTATGCGTCCTGAAAAAAAGTTTTCAGATTAATGAGGCAAAAAGAGAAGAGTTATTTCGTCAGGAACAAGAAATAGAACAGCAAAATCGGGAACATAAACAAAAGCAGCTCGATCAATTACATCACGATGCCGAATTGGAGCGCTTGAAGCAAGCCCAGGATGCCTTAAATAAAAAGCTGTTGCTCGAAGATAAAGAAAAACAGCTGTTGGAGCAATTTGAAATAGAAAAACGGCTCCATGCCGAACAAGTTAAGCATGATAATAGTTTAAAAGAAATGACCCAGGAAGCCGATCTCCAGGAGCAGCAAAAGCGCGAAGCCCGTCTAAGAATTGCAGAACAAAACACCCATATCGAGTCATTGGCGCACCGGGCCAAGCTAAAAGAAAAAGAGCTGGAAGCCGAGATTGCCAAATATGAAAGCCAGCAGGCCAGATGGAGAGAAGCCAAGGATAAGATTCATGCCGAGCACATAGCGTTTGAGCAACGGCAAAAACAATTGGAGTTCGATACCGAAGTTGACGATCAAAAACGCCGTGAACAGCAGCGCCTGGAAATGGAAAAAGAAAGTTATAACAAAAGGAAGGAATCCGATGTTTACCTACGCCGGGAAATCGAATTGCTGGCGCTTGAAAAACAACGTCTGGAGCTGCAACTGGCGATAAAGGATACGAAAAAACAGGTAGACGGCAGTAGTAATGCCCTGGAGTAGTTTGCCCGCTACCCAACCGGTATTAGATAATGCGTAGTGATCGCTGACATTGCCTCGACCGCCGTGGAGTACTGTTCAAGTTATTTAGTTTTCATTCCTTAGTAACTTGCGGCAGCATCACCGTTATGCTAAATCCGCCGCCAGGCGGGCTGTAAAAATTAATCCTGCCACCCAGTTGCTCTGTACGCTCTCTCATGCCAAGCATTCCATAGGAAGTCGGGGCAATGATGTGTCCTTTCGGCAGTCCGCAACCATTGTCGCTGATAGTCAAAATAACCGCTGCATTCTTGTGCTGTAATTCGACTTCCACTCTGGATGCGCCGGAATGCCGAACGACATTGGTAAGGGATTCCTGGAAGATGCGGAACAGGTTAATTGTTTGTGTCTTGTCTAATTCGTAGGAGCAACTTTCGTCGCAGGCGACCCTACATTGAATGCCGGTACGTTTGTGGAACTGCTCTGCCTGCCATTCAAGCGCCGCCGACAGTCCGAAATCATCGAGTAGAGGTGGGCGCAAGTCGGTGATGACCTGTCGTGTGGCTACCGCTGCATTATCGAGCAGTTGCGACATCGATTCGATATGCTTAAGCAGCGATGATGTTTCCTCGATCTCGGACAACTCGTCCATTAGCCAGTTAAGATCCATTTTGAGCGCGGCCAGCGTGCCGCCCAGGTTGTCGTGAATTTCGCGGGCGAAGCTGGTTTTTTCTTTCTCGCGCACAGCTTGGAGATGCGCGGAGAATTTACGCAGTTGGCGTTCCGCTTGTTTGCTCGCTTCCACCCGCCGTCGTTCGGCGGTTTTGAGCTCGGTAATGTCGGTAGCGAACGACAACACACCGTTGATTTCGTCATGTTCGTTGTATTCCGGCACAAAATGCATGGAAAAGTAATGAGGACTACCGTCGGCATCGAACAATTGTACTTCCACACGCTCTGCTTTTCTGGTCGCCATTACACGCCGTAATATTTTGGTATATTCGTCCGCATTGGGTACCTCTAAATGCCAATCATCCAGCGGGGTTTTGCCGATGATATTGGCCCTCTTGGTGTTCGTCGCTATCTCGTAAGCCTGGTTGACGTAAG
Organism: Methylobacter sp.; assembly: GCA_004299305.1. Lineage (GTDB taxonomy): Bacteria > Pseudomonadota > Gammaproteobacteria > Methylococcales > Methylomonadaceae > Methylobacter_A. The sequence goes on along the minus strand of SCPZ01000052.1, from coordinate 4,810 downwards.
TCCGGCGGCAGTCCAGGTCATAGCGGATGATGCTGTCCGGCGAATTTTCCGCCAGCGTTCGGAATTCCCGCTCGCGCCGGATCAGCTCCAGTTCCATCAGCCGTTTTTGGGTAAAATTGCGGCCCATCGCCAAGACTCCGATAATCTCGCCATCCGGTCCGTATTCGGTTACGAAGCGGATATGATAATAGCGTAAGCCGTTAACCTTATCGGGCAGGGTTAGCTCCATCTCGTCATTCCGCCCGGTTTTGATCACCGCCTCGATTTTAGCCTGATATTCATCATAGTCTCCGCCAGGATTGCTTTCCTTGGCGGTTTTACCCAGCAACGCCTGTGACGATACGCCCAGCGTCTGCTCAAGCCGGTGATTCATGTAGATCAAGCGGCCTTGCCGGTCGTAGCGGGAAATGTTGTCCGGCGAGCTTTCCGCCAGCGATCTGAACTCCCGCTCGCTTCGAATCAGTTCCATTTCCAGTCGCCGTTGCTTGGTAATGTCAAACCCTATGGCCAGTACGCCGACAATTTCGCCATCCGGTCCGCGTTCAGCCACTATGGTTATGATGCCGACCTCCAGTCCATCGGTGCCTGGATATTGCAATTCGAACTCAGTCGGCTCGCCGCTTGCCGCGACTTGCAGCAGCGTTTTTTCATAGTCTTCGTAATAATCCTGAGAAAAACATTCCGTCGGCCGTTTTCCACGGGCTTCGGCTGTCGTGATATGCAGCACTTTTTCGAGGGTCGGATTGAAATAGCTGATGCGGCCTTGCAGATCGTAACGGGCAATACCGTGAGGCGCATTTTCCACCAGAGTCCGGTATTCCTGTTCACTGACTTGCAGGCTTCGGTAGGCCAACAAACCGGTCAGGGCGTCGGCCAAACGCCTGCCTATTTCCTGAAGCAGCTTTTTTTCGTCAGGCGTCCAGATCCTGGCGCGAGAGCATTGATGAATGCCGAATGTCCAGGGTTTATCGCCCTTGGGATAGAAGACCGTTGCCATATATGATTTGAAGCCGAATTGCTTCGATACATCCCTAGGCAGCGAATACTGGTTCCCCGGCCCCTGGGTCACGGGGCCGTCGGCATCCAGAAGAATACGAAATGTCGTAGCGACATCGGCATCCATTGGCATAACCAAACCCAAGGTGAGGGCGCCGGGATATTCAGGTCGGGTGGACTCAAACGGCACGATCCATGAATCCGCCTCGGGATCGCAGGGATAGGCAAGAAACGCCCGGTCACAGTCGAAGATTGACAGCATAACGTCAAGGACATTGCTCATCATGGTATCGAGATCGTTGGTTCCCTGTATGGCCTGGTTGATACGATCCATGTTTTCAAAGAAGTGAAGATGGCTAAGGCGCTCTTCATCAAGGCGCTTGCGCACCTCGATTTCCTTACGCAGCAAGCGGTTACTGGCATTCAGTTCGGCGGTACGCTGCATAACACGCTGTTCCAGTTCTACCTGATGGGCTTGCAATTGCCGTTGCAGGGCTCTCAAGTTGAGATGCTTATCCACCCGCGCTATGACTTCGTCAATCTGTATGGGTTTGGTAATGTAATCGACGCCGCCCACTTTAAAGCCGGCGATTTTATGTTCGGTCTCCGCCAGTGCGGTCATAAAAATTACCGGTATATCGGCTGTGTCGGCATTAGTCTTTAAGCGGCGGCAGACCTCAAAACCGTCCATCCCCGGCATCATCACGTCCAGCAAAATCAGGTCGGGCTTTACGAAAGCGGCGCGTTGCAGACCTTCCGAACCCTCCTGGGCAATCACTAACCGGTAGCCGCAGTTTTCCAGGCTAGTTATTATCACGCCCAGGTTGACCGAGGTATCGTCGATAATCAGGATGCGTGGCGATGCCGACAAAAGCGGATCAACGAGAGCTGGTTTTTGAGTGGATGGCATGGGATCGTACTGGTGGGAGTGATGTATGTTGGTGAAAGTTTACTTTGAATGAGTAAGGTTTTCGTAACTACTCACGCCTTTTTTGAAAATGATCGACCGTCTGATCTAACATTAAAACAATCTCTTCGCAGTGAATAATATTCTCGCTACTAGCCAGAATATAATCAACCAGTTTGGTGATAGCGGCCCAATTTTCGGCATTGTTTATAAAATCAAATGCGCTAGCAAACAATTCTTCCAATTTGTCATCTCTTTGTTGCTTATCGGTAGAGAAGCTTTGTAAATATTCATCGACCAAGGCAAGATCGAAACTTCCGCCATAATTTTTTAATGCGTTAAGGTTGACTAACTTATGATTGAATAACTCATCATCGGTATCGGCAACATGCTTGGCTTCAGCCAATGGTCCGATAAGCAGGTTAATAATGTCCGCTTCAAAAGCTATCATATAATCCTTTGCCAATTGCACAATGATGTCATCGGGTTCCTCTAATTCACGCATCAGACACTCAATAGAAGGGGGGAGCAATTCAATTAACCGACCGCCTTCGACTTGTGCAACACAATCGTCATGGGATGATTGATAAGCCAAGGCATCCGCTGCTGTCACCTCGCTCATCTCCTTAAAGATAATTTTAAAAAAAACCGGTGGCAGCTGTCTGGCTTTGTTATTTAAATGAATACCCGCCGCATGGCCTGCTTCATGAAAAGCAATACGTTGTTTATGGTGTATTAAATTATCTTGACTGGAAGTTTCAATTGCCTTGTTTCGTTTCATATTCATCGCTATAGATTTAAGAGAACTTGTATTAATTTCAGCTAATCATCGAACTAAGTAATCGTTCAAATGTTTTTTAACAAAAATGCTGCTGGGCAATCGTTCGCCTGAGCCTGTCGAAGGCTGGACGATTGGCAGAAAGTTTAGGGGGGTGTTGATGCTTCTTTAACACTGTGATTTTGAAATGGAATATTTCTTAGGATAATTAAAAAAAAACGCCGCTTTTTGAGAAGATTAGTTCGCACTCTTCGTTATTTCGTTCTCCAGCCTCTTGTTTAAGGCGTACGAATGCAATAAAAACCTCAACGATTGCTATAGAAAGATTCGAATTGCTCTTTAGCATTGCATTGGCTTCAGCGTCTCTTCTTTCATTTATAGCAGATACCAATTTTTGGGCTTCAACATGAAATGCAGTATGTTTATTTATGCATGTTTTATAACTCGCTAAACTACTGTATTTACGTTTACCTTCATTTTGCAGCCACTGACCAAGTTCACAACAATCATCTCTTCCAATGATTAATTCATTCATGTGCTCTTGTTCCAAGACAGCTCTGATGAATCTTGCTTTCCAATCCATATGCTTTAAAAGCGCTTCTTCTATATTCATTGTTCCTCCCCACTTTTTTGTTATAAAACCAGATCTTAGCGCGCACCAAGACACGCTCAATCCCGACTTTACCGAAGAAAAAATGTTAAACGAGATATGCTCTACTACTTATCCGACAGTTCTTTGGAGTAGCCTGCCTTGCCGTTCAGGTCCATCTCGGTGCTGAAGTCGCCGTCGGCGGCGGCTGCTGCTGCAACGATCTGACGGATTTCGCCAACGATCTGAGTGAGGGAGTAGGCGCTGGTGTTGACGCTTGGTTTGACTTTGTTGGATGTGCCCTGATATGCGCCATGGCTTTTGTCACGCGGATGGTGTCCTCGAAAGCGGTATCGACGATGTCGGACAGTTGGTTGAGCAGTTCGGACAGCTCTTTGGCGTAGCCTGTCTTACCGTTCAGGTTCATCTTAGCGCTAAAGTCGCCGTTGTTGGCGGCGCCGACGATGTTCGTGATTTCAGCGATAATATTATTGTGGTTGTCCTGTATCGCTCTCATGGCAGTTAGCAATTGTCCCGTCTCATCGGTGGAAGTCACTTCGATCTTCGCAGTCAGGTCGCCCTCAGCAATTTTTTTGGCGGTATCCATAGCTATGTTTAGCGGTAGGGTGATTGAGCGCGTCATCCAGAAGGTGATGGCTATGCCCATAATAATGGCTATCCCGCCCAGGGTGAGCATCAGGCTGAACGACTCGCTATACGCCTTCGATGCGGCCTTGGCGTCGGTGATGTTGTTCTTTGTCTGGCGCTGTAGGTTGTCATCCAGGGCATCCTGCCATTTAGTCACCAGCGGCGCAGCCTTAGTCATGAGCTGCGTCCGCGCTTCTGCATGTTTGTCGCCAAAGGCCAGATCGAGAACTTTGTTATTCGCTTCATGGGCATCCGTAGCGGCCTTATCAATCGCTTTTAGGATGACTTTTTCTTGTTCATTGGCAGGAAATTTTTCCAGATCTTCCCTGGCTTTGTTATATGCGGTTCTTGCTTTATCCAGTTTAGCCTTTTCCTCCGGTATGGCAGTCCGGTCTTCCAGCAAAATAATGCTATGTAAAACCTGCGAAACTATGTAGACATTCTTGGACATGGTATTGCTTAACGCCATTTTAACGTTGTTCTCATTAACGATCTTATCCAGCTTGTCATCCTGAGCCGACATGCCGCTGATGCCTGCAATAATTATGACGATCATTAACGGCAGCATCACACATAAACCTAATCCGAGGCGCATCCCTATTTTCATATTTATAAACATTTTTTATTTCCCTTATTCATTTCAAAACCACAACTCATTGTTTGGGTAACACGCGTGATAGATGCGTCCCCTTAGGTAACTCGCAATAATACCCCCCGCAGCTATCGTTCCCACGCCGGAGCGCTCATCTTTATACACAAGTCTTTAAGAGCGCGTCATCCCGGCAGGGATTGCCGGGATCCAGAAGCCATGGATGGCATACTGAAGTAGGCAACAAGTCTCGCCACAGGAATTGCTCAATTAAATCAAACATTCACATCCCTGTGCTCTGGA
>SCPZ01000051.1 GCA_004299305.1 Methylobacter sp. | reverse complement strand
CTTCAAAAGGTTATCAAACCGTAGGCCGTTACCCAAAGGGTGAGTGACTAAATCAATACAACATATTGTTTTATTTAGTGTCTTTCGTGCTTTTCGTGGATAAACTGCGGTTTTTAGGTTAAACGGTTCGTTTAAAATTTTATGGCTAAAGCATCCTATTGAAAAATATATTGTTACGCCAAGACCTTCCAGGTTTTAAAAACCTGGAAGGTCTAAATACGGGTCGGGGTCTGAATAGTTACGTAATTTCCACACAATTTATAAGCGCCCGATCAAAAACAGCCTCAAACTTTGAAAAACCGGAGCCTTGATCTACAATCAAGCCAGACTTATAAAATGATGAATATGAAGACAAATACACTATACAAGAAAGAGGCCGCCCGTATTCTTATAGTAGATGACGAGCCGGTAAACCTGAAACTGCTGGATAAAATGCTGTCCGCTCAGGGTTATAACAACCTAGTATTGATACAAGACCCAAGGCAGGTATTGGAGATCTACAAACAACAACGCACCGACCTGATTTTGCTGGACATCAATATGCCCCACCTGGATGGCTTTGGCGTGATGGAACAGCTCAAAGCGCTTGATGACCCGCTGTTTCCGCCGCTGGTCATCCTCACCGCACAACACGGCCAGGATTTTTTATTGCGTGCGCTAAATGCCGGTGCGCGCGATTTCATCACCAAACCTTTTGATCGTAATGAGCTGTTGGCGCGGGTACGCAACATGCTCGATGCACAATTGGCGCATCGCTTGGTTTATGAGCAGAAAGACGTGCTGGATGAAATGGTGCAGGTGCGCACCGACGAGTTGCGGCGCACCCGGTTACAGGTTGTACAGCGGCTGGGCCGCGCCGCCGAATATCGCGATAACGAAACCGGCAACCATATTTTGCGGATGAGCCATATCTCGGCCTTGCTGGCAAAAGCCATCGGCTGGAACAAGGCCGATTGCGAATTAATGTTGCACGCCAGTCCGATGCACGACATCGGCAAGATCGGCATTCCTGACAATATCCTGCTCAAGCCCGGCAAATTCGAACCGGAAGAATGGGAGATCATGAAAACCCATGCCGTGATCGGAGCCAACATTCTCGAAGGCGACGATTCCGAGTTGATGAGATGTGCAGCCGAAATCGCGTTGACTCATCACGAGAAATGGGACGGCAGCGGTTATCCTTACGGTTTGTCCTGCGAGGCTATTCCATTGACCGGGCGCATTGCGGCGCTGGCAGACGTATTTGATGCATTGACGTCGGTGCGGCCCTACAAAAAAGCGTGGACGATTGAGTCTGCCGTCGGCCTGATCAAGGACAGCAGCGGAACACATTTCGATCCTGGCTTGGTGGTTGTGTTCTTGGAGCAACTGCCTGAAATCCTCAAGATTCGTGAGCGGTTTTCCGAACCGGAGAATAATGAGTGACGCCAACATTTCCTGCATCTAATCAGCGGGACTATGCTCGCATTCTATTGATTGAAGATGAGCAATTCATCGGTGATGAATTGAGCAAGGGCTTAAGCCAGTTCGGTTATGAAGTGATCCACTGTAAGAGTTTTGCTGCCGCCGAACTTTTCATACGTGCCGAAGCCCCCGATGTGTTGATAGTAGATATTATGTTATCGGGGCATCACCCGGTTGACAGCACCGAAGCCTTACTTCCCTTGTTTAACCGCTTGGGTTATCGGTTGCCGACTATTTTTTTGACCGGAAGGGGGGATTTTTCGGCAAGGTTGGCAGCGGCTCAAGCGGGGGGAGAAGCATTTTTGACTAAACCGGTGGATATTGCCATTCTGGCCGGGCGTGTCGAAATGCTGTTGCGGGAGCGGGAACACCCGCCTTACCGGGTGCTGATTGTCGATGATGATGAAATCTTGGCCGAGCATTACCGCCAGACCCTGGAAGCCGCCGGGATGCTGGCCGAAAAGGTGTGTCGCCCGCAGGAAACCTTGGCGGCGTTACAACATCTGCATCCCGACTTGCTTATTGTCGACTCGTACATGCCCGATTGCAAAGGTTCCGATTTGGCTCTTGCAATACGTTATGAAGACGCCTGGATGAGCTTGCCCATTGTTTATCTATCGGCGGAAGATGACCTGGATGAACAGGTTAACGCGCTAAACAACGGCGGCGACGATTTCCTGACCAAGCCTATTTCAGATATACGACTGGTTGCCACAGTGCGGGCGCGGGCGGCGCGGGCGCGCAAAGTCAGTGAATTGATGAGCCAGGATAGTTTGACCGGGCTGCTCAAGCATTCCAACATTAAAGAACGGCTGGTACAAGAAGTCGAGCGTGCGCATCGGCATGACAAGGTTATGGCTATGGCCATGGTGGATATGGATCATTTCAAACGGGTCAACGATACCTGGGGTCACCCGATGGGCGATCAGGTTATCAAGACCTTGGCGCATTTACTGCGTCAGCGCCTGCGTCGGCAGGACAGCATCGGTCGCTATGGCGGCGAGGAGTTCGCGGTGGTGCTGCCTGAATGCGACGCGGCAGACGCAATGCGCTTGCTGGATGATGTTCGACAGCGATTCGGCGAGATACGCTTTAGTCATAAAGGACAGAGCTTTACCGTTACCCTCAGTGCCGGAGTTGCCGATAGCGGGCAGTGCGACGATGCGCAGAGCCTGCTTGCAGCGTCAGATGCGGCGCTTTATGTCGCCAAGGACAGCGGTCGTAATCAGGTGCGCCGGTTTGCAGATAAAGAGGGGGGCTGACGCTTACAGCTATCGCTACTCGCAATCTTCACAAAGAGCTTTAATGCCGATGTGAATCACGATGACACTCACCGCAACCACGGCGGTGGCTAACAGCGCATTGCTCACGCCCATACCGATTAAAATTCCGCCAAAAGTTTTCAGCATGGCTTCATTTTCCAAATCGCCGTATTTTTTCCACTGCCCATACAAAACGCCGCCTTCTACACACAAGTCTTGTTTTGCCGCGCGGGTAAATTTCTTCATGAAAGAATCGGCGTCTTCTTTTGCGCCTAAATCCTGTTCTATGACCTGTTCCAGTTGCTGTTTTTGTTTGGCTGGGACAGTGTGTCCAAGGTGTTTGTGAATGCCGACACCAGCGGGGTCTTTGGCTAATTCGATTAATTGGCTGTCGATTTCAGCGGATAAGGTTTGTAATTCCGCATCGGTAAAATAGTTCATAGTGTTGTCCTTGTTATAGATGTTGTAAATTTCGTCAATGGCGAATGCGATAACTTCAGAGGTGTTTTTGTTGAGTAGCTTTTCTAACGATTGCAGTTTTTCAATGTGTTGAATATCAAATTCGGCGGTGATTTGCATGGTTTTCTCCTTATGAAAAACGGCATTATAGAAAGTTGCGCAGGTGAAAATACGCTACTTTTACAATTACCAATCTTCCACTAATAATCCGCTTACTCGGCTAAATTCGCAGGTATTGTGAGTAATTAAGGTGACTTCATTGGCTAAAGCGATAGCCGCAATCATAAAATCATTTGCATCGTTCCCACGCCGGAGCGCTCATCGTTATACACAAGTATTTCAAAGCACGTCATCTCGGCAGGGATTGCCGGGATCCAGAAGCCATGGATGGCATACTGAAGTAGGCAACAAGTCTCGCCACAGGAATTGCTCAATGAAATCAAGCATTCACATCCCTGTGCTCTCGGCAACTGCT